>JAQQAR010000030.1 GCA_028532765.1 Sphaerochaetaceae bacterium
ACAAGAAGGTTTAGCTGCTCCAGGTCTGAACAGGAATAATTGCGTTTCCCACCTGAGTCTTTTAAACAAACTGTTCCGCTACCGTTCTGATCCATTATGCTTACTTCTAAAACAACCGTACCATCCAGTAAGCAGAAGCGATTTCGATGAGACTGCCCTCCCCCATTCATTTGACAAGCATATTGGTACTCAAGACCGAGACTGTTCAATATCTCCTGAGTTTTGTCATTTATCCGAAACTTTATCATCCCCACCTCGTAAAATAGAATGAATCATATTAGTACCCGATATTCTTCAAGGGAACAAGGATGCACTATTAACTCTTGCTTCAACAATAGTGATGTTGTATATTTTTGGTGTACACAGTTATGGACTCAATAAAACTACATTTAGTGTCATAGCTGTTCATAGGAAAACATAGTAAAGGTTTCCAATATAGGGTTTTATGCAGTATCATACAGTATGCTACATACCCCATATTTGGGTTCAGGTCCTAGCGGTCGTTAAGACTGTGCAAGTTCAAATCTTGTTCTGGGCAGAAAGGCAAATCTTTTAACATAAAGGGTTTGCCTTTTTCTTTTGTCAAAAACCATCTCCCATACCAGTCCTGAACTGAGTACTGTGCACAGTTATTGACACAGTAAGCATTGAAGTTAAGGAATTATCAGAGCGATTGAGGCCACCAAGCACCTACCGTATCATGAGCATGCAGAAAATTGAATAGCATAAAATCAGGACCAGATGGAACCATATGTGAACACACAGACATTACATGTTCTACGATGTGTCTCTGATCCTATACCCTGATCAAACCCCTGAATCCCCTGGAAGCATAGTAGGAGTCTGCTCCGTTGTGATAGATGAATACCCTGTCATAACGACAGTCACCAAAGAGAGCGCCCCCAAGCTTTCTCATAGACTCAGGAGTACGAATCCAACTGGAAGATTTTACATCAAAAACACCCAGCTTCTGGAGATTGCGGTACTGTTCCTCGTCGAGAAGCTCTATCCCCATTTCTGCTGCAAGAGAACCTGCGCTACCTGTTGGTGGATTCTTTTTCCGGTTCTCAAGGGCTACCTGGTCATAACAGAGACTTCTCCGGCCAACAGGACTCTCAGCAGAACAATCGACGAATAGGTATACGTCAGAGGTTTCATCGTACCCGATTACATCTGGCTCTCCACCGGTGCGATCCATCTTAAGGAGCGATGAGAGTTTCTTTGGGTCTTGGGTAAGTCTCTTTTCAATAGCTTTCCAATCAAGATCTTTGTGTCTGGACAAGTTTTCCTCAAATCTTTTATGAAGAACAGCAATGAGTGATGTTTTTTGTTCTGAAGTTAACGTAGTCTTAATTATATCCATACAGCATCTCCTATTTCACTTGATCAGCGGTATCAAACATAGTGTATCTATATCCTAGCATTTTACTCAAGATACATACCCGTGCCCTGGAATGTAATAAAAACATAGATTGCAAAACAGAATGCAAAACCGGGAAAGAATAGGCAAACGTCTCTCTCTAGAATTAATCATTCAAAAGAATTGCATCAGAACTGCCCATCAATGTATTGACCGCAATATAATCTAAATGTTAATTTAGTCTAACAATAGGTGCTATACCTGTACTGGAGGTTCCAATGAAACGAAGCTTATTCCATCTTGGATTTTTCCTCTCCCCTCTCATTCCTGTCATCCTATATCTGTACTCTGTAGGTGCGCTTGTCGATTCATATTCAGTGTCAATCATCTTCGGTGTCTACGCTTTCGTCCTCGTCTGTAACCAGTTCTACCTTGCCTCACAACCAGCCTGGATGGTCTCCCTGCTGGGAGCAAAGTCGGTTCGCTCATTGCATGGAAGTTCTCCACTGCTCATTATTCTCCTTGCTCTTATCCATGCCTTGCTCAAGCTCGCCAACGGTTTCACTCTCTCCACTTCACAAGCGCTTATCGGGTTGGTTGCACTTATCCTATTCTTTGTGGGAACGATTGCTGCCTTACTCTTCTTTGCAAATACCTTGCTTACCAAGCAGAAGAAATTTGCGCAACTGAGAACAAGCACATTTAAAAAAACCGGTCTCACCCATCAGAAAGCCCGTGCATTGCACAACCTGATGGTCGTAGCTGGGCTTGTGGTCTTGTTCCATGTCTTACGTGCCTCCACGTCTTCTTTCACCTATAACCCATGGGGGATTGGCATCCTGGTCGCTTGGATGGCTTTCTCCCTTGTCTCTTATGCGAACTACCGGCTCTCTGGCCGGAAACCAAGGAGAAAATCATGAAAAAATTCTCAATAATTCTTATCATATCACTGCTCTTCAGCCTGCCACTGGCAGCTCAGATATTCCCAACCTCTCCATCCAATCCAGTGGTTGATGGGTCTTTCGGGACCAATGAATACCCCGAGATTGTACAACTCAAAGATATGCGCCTCGGGTATGCCCAGAGTCGGGATTCCCGCAATCTGCACTTCATTCTCGAAGCGCCAACCACAGGATGGGTATCCGTGGGCCTTGGATCCAATAGGATGCATGGTGCTCATATCATCATAGGCTATGATGCAATTACCAGCCAAGTCATCAGCGAGGAAACTGGCCGTGGACACAGCCACAGCCCTTCCTCATCAAAGATGCTTGTACAGAGTAAGATCAAGGAGGCAGGGGGCAAGACTACCCTTGAATTCACTGTACCTACCTCACAGTTTGATTCAGGAAGAAATCTGCGCCTTATTGTCGCCTATGGTAATCAGGATAATCTCAGGAGCAAGCACGTCACCTATGCAAGCCATACCATCACCTTCCTGAAATAACTGTTTTTTATAGACTGACTAGTGTATGGGTATGTTTGGAGCAACCAACATACCCATATTTTTTGCTATGTCCTTAGTGGTCCATCCTAGTATGTTGTGAACAGGAAGAATGGTACTACATCAAACCCAGACCAACCCTAAGTAGTAAAAATCCAATTCCCTAAGATCTCTTGCCTTTGATCAAGTTCCAAGGAAACAATCCCTCTTTGTACAGCAAGGCAAGAGCTATCAAGCCCTGGACTGCTCCGATGATGAAGAAGAGTACATGAAGAAATACCACTGTCTTAATAATAAGTACCTGTACCACAATCCACACAATCATGGATCCTCCAAGCAGGCCAGCAACATACCCAAGATACTTGTTCTGCTTTAACAAGAGTATGATACTGAACAGATTGCCGACTCCAAACAGTCCAAATAGAACAATCCAAGGAATCAGAAACGTAGAGAGCGGGGATCCCTGCAGCATCTCGATTGTGGCACCAAGAGGGGTTACAGGATCAACCAAGCAAGCATACCCACCAGCAAGCGCACCCAGTCCAACGATCAAATTTATGAGTAACAAAATGATACGAAGTAGTTTCATGATTCAGGCCTCCCAGACCTGCCAAGGAAAAATACTATCAGTAGAAATTGGTACAAGCTAGAGAATGAACTAGCCAATTATCGAAAAATGTACAAAATCATTCAAGAAGAATATACTCTTGGAATTATACGCGTGTAATATATTCACCATTTTTAAACAATATTTTTTTAATTTTCCGTAATTTTTGTATCCAAAAGTACCAATATTTCGCTATTCATACTTTTTTCATAAAAACTGTTTTGACATTTGGAAATTCGTCCCGTATGCTAAAGAAAAAAGAGTTGTAGAAATTAAGCTTAATTCTGCTTAATCTTTAACTCAAAATACATTCAGGAGGAAAGAATGAAAAAAGTTCTATTTACCCTATTGGTTCTGGCTCTGGTAGTCATGCCGGTCATGGCCCAAGGAAGCAAGGAAGCAGCAAGTGGGGACGATTATAAGCTCGTATTGAAAATGA
This sequence comes from Sphaerochaetaceae bacterium, assembly GCA_028532765.1. Classification (GTDB taxonomy): domain Bacteria; phylum Spirochaetota; class Spirochaetia; order Sphaerochaetales; family Sphaerochaetaceae; genus Sphaerochaeta. The sequence continues at coordinate 3,851 of JAQQAR010000030.1, forward strand.
GCCATGTATTCGCACCCAATGAACAGCTGACAAAATCCCTCGACATGGTTGTCAAGAATATCAGCGATCGCACTAATGGTGCAATTGAGATACAACACTACCCACAGAGCCAGCTGGCTGTCTACAAAGACGGCGTTGAGCAGGTTGCCCGTGGTGCGGACTTCATCAGTGTTGAAGACCCATCTTACCTTGGTGACTATGTTCCCGATTTCAACGCTTTGGTTGGACCAATGCTCTACAAGAGTTTTGACGAGTATGAGTACATGATCCAGACCGATTTGGTGAAAGGCATGCTGAAAGAACTGGAAGAAGAGCACAGAATCAAGGTTCTCGCTCTGGATTACATCTTTGGTTTCAGGAATATGAAGACCAACAAGGTCATCACCACCCCTGCTGATCTCCAGGGAATGAAAATCAGGACTCCTGGAAGCCAGTTGTTCATCGATACCATCAATGCAATGGGTGCAACCGCTACCCCCCTCGGGTTCAGCGAAACCCTGAGCGCAGTACAGCAGGGTGTTGTTGACGGCCTGGAAGGCACCATGGATGCGTATGGGTCCAATGGTAGTGCTGAAGTTGCCAAGAACATGGCTCTTACCCAGCATTTCCTCGGAACTTGTGGTGTATACATCAATGTTGATGTCTTCAACGCAATTCCTGAAGAGTATCAGACCATTATCGAGGAAGAGTTCACCGCTGGTGCAAAGCACATGATCGGTGAGATTTCCAACAATTATGAGGCCACAAAAGCAAAACTCGAGGCTCAAGGCAACAAGTTCAACGAAGTTGACTCTGCTGCATTTGCTGCCACTGTTACCAGCGTCTACGAGAACATGAAGGGTGTCACTCCTGGCATCTATCAGATTCTGCAGGACGAATTGGCCAAGATGCCCAAGTAAGTGTATCTGTCCTATACAGGTCGAGGATTGTCGGTGTATGCTACAAAACACTGGTCGTCTTCGACCTGTACTTTATCTTCAAGGAGAACGTGATCAATGCACCAAGCCGTAAAGAAAGTGCTATCCAACCTTGAGCTCGTCATCGCCAGTGCTGCCATTATTGTCACCACTGTCTTGGTCATGCTCAATGTCTTCACGCGCTACTTCCTGAAAACCGGCATTTACTGGTCAGAGGAAGTTGCAACCGCCTGCTTTGTCTGGTCGGTCTTCATAGGCGCTGCCGCAGGATACAAGCATCGAGCCCATGTAGGTGTCGATATGCTGGTCAATCTCTGCCCCCCTAAAACAAAGAAAACAATCACCATCATCGTTGATCTTGTCCTACTGTTGATCAATGGATATATAACCTATATTGCAGTCATTTATCTCTCGCTCTCCTATAAGAAACCCACACCGGTACTGGGAATTTCGACTGCATACATCAGTTCATCGATTCTCGTCAGCTTTGCACTGACAACCATCTATTCAATCTATTTCCTGGTCAAGGATATTAAACAGCCTGCACAAGGAGGTACCACATGATTGCCTACCTCCCCATCATCCTGGTATTCATCCTGTACTTCTCAAGCATTCCCATCGCCTATGCACTGTTTGGGTCCTCACTCTTCTACTTTGCGGTAATCGATACCAGCAGTCCGGTTGACTTGATCCTCCAGAAGTTTGTCACCAGCACCCAATCCTTCCCGCTTCTAGCCATCCCCTTCTTTGTAATGGCAGGATCGATCATGAACTATGCTGGCATCAGCAAGAAATTGATGCAGTTCGCTGATGTCCTTACCGGCCATATGGCAGGAGGCATGGCGCAGGTCAATGTACTGTTGAGCCTGCTTATGGGAGGGGTTTCCGGTTCAGCAAATGCTGACGCGGCAATGCAGAGCAAGATGCTGGTTCCCGAGATGGAAAAAAGAGGGTACGACAGGGCATTCTCTACAGCGATTACCGCTGCATCCTCTGCTGTCACTCCGGTCATTCCACCTGGGATCAACCTGATCATCTATGCCTTGATCGCCAATGCATCGGTTGGACGGATGTTTGCTGCAGGATATGTCCCTGGCCTGATTATGACCATCAGCTTGATGGTGACTGTCTCCATCATCTCAAAGCGTCGTGGCTACCAGCCTGTACGAGAGAAGAAAGCTGGGACAAAGGAAGTTGTTCATCAGCTTCGCGATTCCATATGGGCCCTGCTATTCCCCTTTGGTATCATTGCAGGACTTCGAATCGGCATGTTTACTCCTTCCGAGGCTGGAGCAGTAGCAGTGCTGTACTGCATCATCGTAGGAAAGTTTATCTACAAGGAACTGAGAAAGGAACACATCATCCCTGTATTAAGAGAAACCATCTTTGGAACCAGCGGTGTAGTTCTGATCATCGTCTCTGCCTCTGTCTTTGGATACTACCTGAACTGGGAACGCATCCCTCAGGCAATGGCAAGTGGACTGCTTACCATCACCCAGAATAAGTACCTGATGCTGATGATCATCAACGTCCTCTTCCTTGTAATGGGAATGTTCCTTGAGGGAGGAGCTGCAATGATCATTCTCGCTCCCTTGCTCGTGCCGGTGGTGACCCAGCTCGGTATTGATGTTATCCATTTTGGTTTGATCTGCATTGTGAATATCATGATCGGAGGACTTACACCCCCATTCGGTTCAATGATGTTTACCTGCTGCAGCATCACCCGATGCAGTTTGCAGGATTTCGTGAAGGAGGTCATTCCTTTCATTGTTGCCCTGCTGATCTCACTGATTCTTGTAACGTATATTCCCATTATCACCCTCATCGTGCCTAACTTGCTCTATGGGGTTGCCTGATTACTATTGGAGGTACCTATTGTGAAGATTTTCGCCCACCGAGGGTATAGTGGGTTTTACCCAGAGAACACCATGCTTGCTTTCCAGAAGGCCTGGGAAGCAGGCAGTGATGGCATTGAACTCGATGTCCAACTGACCAAGGACGGTGAGTTGGTGGTAATCCATGATGAAACCCTTGATAGAACCACAGACCACACAGGACGCGTTTGTGACTATACACTGGAAGAACTGAAAACGTGTAATGCAGCTGCAAAGAGCCAACTAGCAAATACATTCATGACCATCCCCACCTTTGAGGAGTACTGCACATGGGTGGCAACCACAAATCTGGTTACCAACATCGAAATCAAGAGCAGTGTCATTTATTACCCTGAGATTGAGGAGAAGACCCTGGAGATGGTAAGCCGTTACCAGCTGGAAGAGAGAACCCTGATCTCCTCTTTCAACCATCTCAGTTTATGTGCCGTGAAGGCTATTGCCCCTTCCATCCTGTGTGGAGCTCTTGTTCCTGAGACCGGGTTGGTCAATGCAGGTCATGCTGCCCAGAAGTTTGGGTTTGAGTGTTTCCACCCACCTTACTGCACCATGAGCAAGGAGGCAGTACAGGAGTGTCACGATCACCAGATTCAGGTTAATGTCTGGACGGTAAACACCATGCATGAACTTATAGACTGCTACAATTGGGGATGTGATGGCGTTTTCACCAACTACCCTGATGTGTGCAGGGCGTTTGTGGATGCGCAGGAAAACAGCTGAATCTACAATATGTCTAGGATTGTGGGCACATCCAAATGTGCCCCTTTTTGTTGAATAGACCTATACCTGATTATATCGTTTCAACACCCGTAGAGCACGGAGGGTTACTTAGGCTGTTCCATGTAAACTATGCTGTGCATTAGCAGGAGGGACCATCTTCATTGAGCACTTTGCATAGACATGCATCACCTGGCAAGAATACCGTATCCAAGAACCCTGTGAGAAGCTTCACCTTCTCCCTGTTGATCCCATAATACATCCATTTGCCCTTTCTCGATGCGGTGATGATTCCTACATTTTTGAGTATGGTTAAATGATGGGAGAGGGTCGGTTGGCTTATATTGAAATACTTCTGTATCTCACAAACACACAACTCTCCACAACTGAGAATATGGACAATACATATCCTCGTTGGGTCTGCGATGGCCTTCAATAAATGGGAACCGTTTTCAAAATCGATGTTCATTGCAACCTCTATAAAAATCATGAAATATAAATAGATAGATGTCAATATATATAGCATATCACATGTCATGAAGTAACACTTAAAAATTTTTTATTATATTTTAATGTATATATTTGTTTGTAGTATAAATTGATCTACATACTATCTTATTCAGAGTTATATTGACAAACTTCTATATATAATCCTATAGTTTTGCTAGACATTATTGCGGAGGGGGGTGTTTTGTGAGCAACAAGAACAATATAACAGGGATCAGCTTCTTTGAACGATACCTGACTCTATGGGTGCTTCTTTGCATGGCCACAGGTGTATTGATCGGTGTATATCTTCCCCAGATTCCTCATTTTCTCTCCCGGTTTGAATATGCAAATGTATCAATTCCTGTAGCTATCCTGATCTGGCTCATGATCTACCCCATGATGCTCAAGGTCGATTTTCATAGCATCAAGCAAGTTGGGCAAAATCCAAAAGGCCTTATGATTACCTGGATAACCAACTGGCTTATCAAGCCTTTCAGCATGTATGCCATCGCTTTCTTCTTTTTCTTTATCGTGTACAAGGCCATCATTCCCGAAAGCCTTGCCAGGGAGTACCTGGCAGGGGCTGTTCTCCTGGGGGCTGCGCCCTGTACTGCAATGGTATTTGTATGGAGCCATCTCACCAGAGGTAATCCAGCGTATACCTTAGTTCAGGTTGCAACCAACGATCTCATCATTCTTGCAGCATTCGTACCCATCGTGGGACTGCTACTCGGAATAAGTGGCATAAGCATCCCCTGGATGACCCTCTTCCTCTCGGTGGTGCTCTTTGTGGTCATTCCCCTTGGGGCTGGATGGTTCAGTCGTGTGCTGATCACACGCAGTCATGGCCTCGAATACTTTGAGAATACCTTCATTCCCAAATTCAGCAATGTGACCATTACCGGCTTGCTTCTTACCCTGATTATCATTTTCTCATTCCAAGGTCAGACAATCATAGACAACCCGCTTAATATCGTGTTGATAGCCATACCACTCATCATCCAGACATTCCTCATCTTCTTCATAGCCTATCTTTGGGCCAAAGCATGGAAATTGCCCCATGATGTGGCAGCACCAGCTGGAATGATTGGGGCCTCGAACTTCTTTGAATTAGCTGTAGCAGTCGCTATCTCAGTCTTTGGACTACAATCAGGAGCTACCATAGCGACCGTAGTTGGGGTTTTGGTGGAGGTTCCCGTAATGTTGACCTTGGTGGGTATAGCAAACCGAACCAAGCGCTGGTTTCCTACACCTCAATCCTGAAAACCAGGATTCCACTGATACATTTCCATGGCAATCGTTCCATCAGAGAGAAAGGATATTCCCTCTGACTCAAGCATTACTCGTTGGAGCTCATAGAAGTCTTTGTTTGCGAGGCTTCCATCTGATCGGATTACCCGATGCCATGGGAGCGCAGAGGAGCACTTTCGCATGGCCCACCCCACAATTCGGGCATTACTTGGACTACCAAGCATGCAGGCGATCTGCCCATAGGAGGCTACCTTCCCCTCTGGAATTCGGCCTACGATTTCATAGACTTGGGCAAAGAAGGAGTGGTTCACGTTGCCTTCTCCCAGAGAGCAACAAGTGTGGAAAGCGTAAGAGAATTCACCTGCCCCTTCACATAGCCTGTAATCGTACCATCGGTACTGACTACCACCAGTGTTGGCTCCCCATCGATGGGGATCTCTGCCTGCTCGGCAAATTTCTCTGCTTTGGAGAGAAACAACACACCACCTCGCTCTGGGTCAATCAATCCTTCAAAACTTTCAGCAAGCCCCCTGCGGATAGCCCCACGGACAAAGAAGGGAGCTCCTTCTATGACGGAGATGTGGTAGAACGGGGCATAGCGTAGTGAAGCATCACTCCCTTCAACCGCATCTTGCCAAGCGATTAGCGCTTCTTGCTGTACCTCCCCATTTTCCCTGGAGGTACCAATATTCAAGGCAATCAGGACAGGGGAATCTTTGATGAGATCTGCAGGGAATGTAAAATCAACATCAGCAAAACTCTTCACTTTTTCCTCGGGGAAGGTTCCAGAGAATAGGAACTGGTTGCAACCCAGTAGAAGAAAGAGCACAATAGTGGAAAATATCATCGTTCTTTTCATGGTAGTTCCAAGTATAGTACCAATTTGCTCATTCCTATAGAGCAAATTTCCGGTAATCACATGGAATGAAAGATTGATGATACTACGGAGGACAGCATGTGGTACTACATCATCAAAATTGGGATTTCAGCTCTTACAATCACCCTAGTCAGCGAAATAGCCAAACGCAGTTCCCTATTCGGTGCCTTGATTGCATCTCTCCCATTGACCTCACTCTTGGCAATCCTCTGGATGCATTTTGAGAAAACCGAGGACACCGCCATAGCGCAGCTTTCCCAGTCAATCTTCTTTCTGGTGCTTCCTTCTCTGGCATTCTTTGCCCTTTTCCCCTTCTTGCTTCATCGCGGAATGGCTTTCTGGGGAAGTTTCATGCTTGCAAGTGGAGCAACGATTGTGCTCTACTTCCTTCTCATCGCCATTCTCAAGCACTACAACATTACAGCGCTCTGAATTTCATCTTTTCTCTTGTGTTCCTCATAAAGCTGCTCGATACTACAAAGGGGCTTTATGATGCAGAGACTTGTCGAAATGAAAAAGGCAGTTCCTCTCTTTCAAGGATGGCATGACACCCTTTTACGTTCATGTATGCAAGGTATCATGGGAGAAATCTATGTAGATGACCAAAACGAGCCTCGCTCTGCTTTTGCTCTGCTCGGAGACTTCTGTCTACTCGCTGGCGAGCCGTCAAGAGAACTCTTACTTTTCCAGTATGATCTTGGTCGATGGCAGACCCGTCTCCTTGTCCCCAAGGGCGAATTGTGGGAACGGGCTATCAGGGAGACCTTTGGACCCAAGGCTAGGGAATTCACCCGCTATGCTCTTAAGAAGGAGGCTTCGTTTGATAAAGCCCATCTGAGCAGCCTTGTCGATTCTCTCCCCCCGGCATTCCGAATCGTTGAGATAGATGAAATCCTGTACCACTTTCTCCTTTCAGAGTCTTGGTGCCGTGATCTGGTTGGACAGTTCCCCACGTATGAGCGATTTCGCGACCTGGGACTGGGCTTTGTCATACTCAAGGGCACTGAGGTTGTAGCAGGAGCCTCTTCGTACTGCAGGTATCACAACGGAATAGAAGTTGAAGTGGATACAAAAACTCCTTATCGAAGAAAAGGTCTTGCATTGGCTTGCAGTGCAAAGCTCATCCTTGCCTGTATGGAACGTGATCTTTTTCCCTCTTGGGATGCCCACACAGAACTATCACTTCACTTGGCTGAAAAGCTTGGGTATACGTTGGACTATCCCTATCAGACATTCGAACTTACGAAGACCAAATAGATGCCCAGCAAACCTATTTCCATCTGCCATGTATAATTGTCTTTGTTTACTCTTGTAAGCCTCTCCAACAAACCTACAGTACGTTAACGCACTCAGATGAAAATCCTTTCATCCTTAAGCTAGGAAAATCATCATCTGTAAGCATGCTTTATTTATAGTTATTATTAGTATTTAGTATTGATAATTAAAGATTACCCAATAATTTTCTTGACTTCTATACGAAATGATTTAACAATAAAGAGTGTGATGCGTTAACGTAAACGCAGAAAACCTTAAGGAGGCTACATATGAAAAAGATGCTCGTAGCGGCAATGGTTCTACTCATTGCCATGAACATGGTTTTTGCAGGGGGGGCTGCTGAAACTTCGTCAAAAGGAATGGTCGGAGTAGTCATGCCTACCAGATCAGAGGAACGTTGGAATAAGGATGGAGCAGCGGTCAAATCTGGTTTGGAAGAACTCGGTTATGAGGTCGACCTGCAATTCTCAGACGACGACATTCCTACCCAGGTTCGTCAAATTGAAGACCTGATCACCAAGAGAGCAAAAGTACTCGTCATTGCTTCCATCGATGGATCGGCCTTGACTGATGTACTGGCAAAAGCTGCGGACGAAGGAATTCCCGTAATTGCTTATGACCGCTTGATCATGAAATCACCACACGTAGACTACTACCTGTCATTTGACAACTATGCAGTCGGCCAGCAGATGGGTGATATCCTCATCCAGGGAATGAACTTGGACAATCCTGCTAAGAAGCCCTTGCTCATTGAGTTGTTTGGTGGATCACCTGACGACAACAATGCATATTTCTTCTACAACGGCGCCATGGACAAGCTTAAGCCCTATTTTGACAATGGCACCCTCAAGATTGGTTCAGGCCAGCAGGGCATGGACACAGTAGGAACACTCCGCTGGAGTAATGAGTTGGCAATGTCCAGAATGGAAAACCTCCTCTCTGCCCATTATACAAACCAGACGCTCGACGGAATTCTGTCTCCTTATGATCCAATCAGTCTCTCCACGCTTGAAGCATGCAAGGCTGTCGGTTATGGAACACCTGGAAAACCACTGCCGGTCGTCGGTGGACAGGATTGTATTGTAGCTTCCTGTAAGTCAATCCTCGCTGGTGAACAGTATGCAACCGTTCTCAAGGATACCCGTGTACTCGGTATGGCTACTGTAGAACTCGTTGACACCATCATGCGCGGTGAAGTACCCCAGGGACTGAATACCACCACGTACGATAATGACTCCATCAAGAACGGCAAACCCTATATCGTTCCTTCCGTTTTGTTGGAATCAGTCATCGTCACCAAGGACAATCTCGTAGCTGAAGTAGTCGATACCGGTTACCACTCAGCCGAAGATCTTGGACTGTAAATGTATTTGCCCGGCCTCAGCAGTGAGGCCGGAATTGTATCGCATGATCTCGAACCCGGTGCCACCTGCCTACGGGTGATTTGGAATCGGGTTCTAGTCTATATTGTGGGGAGCCATGTATGCCAAACAATTCTATTCTGCTGTCGATGAAGCATATCACCAAGACTTTCCCGGGGGTGAGAGCGCTTGATGATGTCAGCCTAGATGTAAAACCATCTGAAATTCATGCCTTGGTTGGCGAGAATGGAGCTGGGAAATCAACCTTGATGAAAGTTCTCTCAGGTGTGTACCCATACGGAACCTATGATGGGGACATCTTTTTCGAAGGCAATCACTGCAAGTTCTCCAGCATCAGGCAGAGTGAACAAGCGGGAATTGTCATCATCCACCAGGAGCTGGCATTAAGCCCCTATCTTTCCATTGCTGAGAATATGTTCATTGGTGATGAACGGGCTAAATTCAATATCATCAATTGGGATAAGACCCGAGAAGACGCAATAACATATATGAAGCGAATCGGGCTCAATGAAAATCCAAACACTCCGGTAAATAAGCTTGGGGTGGGCAAACAACAGATGGTCGAGATCGCCAAGGCATTGGCAAAGCATGCAAAGCTGCTGATTCTCGACGAACCTACTTCAGCACTCAATGAGAGAGATAGCCAACATCTACTTGATATTCTCAAGGAGTTGCGTGACAAGAGCAATATTTCCTCTGTCTTGATCTCCCATAAACTGAACGAAGTTGCTTCTGTTGCCGATTCCATTACCATCCTTCGGGACGGTAAGACTATTGAGACACTTGATGTAGTACGTAAGAAAAATACCCCCGTATCAATCAGTGAAGAGAGAATCATCAAGGGTATGGTCGGAAGGGAAATTACCGACATGTTCCCAAAGCGGGACAACCCAGTCGGGGATATCCTATTCGAGGTCAGGGACTGGACGGTTCAGAATCCTGACAATCCCGAACGAAATAAACTCGAAGGGATAAACATCAATGTTCGCTCTGGAGAAGTTGTCGGCCTAGCTGGTCTGGTTGGTGCTGGACGTACTGAATTCGCTATGAGTGTATTTGGTCGTGCATATGGGGAAAACATCACCGGAAAAACGTTTCTTGAAGGAAAGGAAGTTGACATCAGTACAATTTCCAAGGCAATCGAAAACGGTGTTGCCTATGTGCCTGAGGACCGCAAGGAACTGGGTTTGGTATTGATCCAGAACATCAAGGAAAATACCACAATTGCCAAGCTTAAGAAGATTGCAAATGCTTCAGTGATCAACGAACATGAAGAGAATATTGTCGCAGAAGATTACTGCAAGCGACTTAACACAAAGACACCGACAATTCTCCAAAAGACGGGGAACCTTTCTGGAGGCAATCAGCAGAAAGTTGTGTTGTCCAAATGGTTGTTCACTGACCCAAAGGTATTGATTCTCGATGAACCTACGCGAGGTATTGATGTTGGGACAAAGCATGAAATCTACACAATCATCAATTCACTCGCCAAACAAGGATATGCATGTATCCTGATCTCCAGTGAAATGCCGGAGATTATTGGAATGAGTGATAGAATCTATGTAATGAGTGAAGGAAAGATTACTGCAGAACTTTCTGGAGAGACCGCGACCCAAGAGGATATTATGCGTAATATCCTCAACAACTAAGACATCGCTGTCACCCAGCGATGTAGAGACTTGGGATCCGATAATAATTTTACTGAGTACATGCGATAAGGAGTATGGGATGAGTGGCTTGATTGAAATTTTGAAAAAGAATGTGAGGCAGTATATGATGGTCATCGCCTTGGCTGTGGCGATGATTGCGTTTGGTCTCTTGACGGACGGTATCTTTTTCAGACCAGTGAATCTGACGAATCTGGTACTTCAGAACAGCTATGTTTTGATTCTTGCCGTTGGTATGTTGCTGTGTACATTGACCGGTAACATCGACCTTTCTGTTGGATCCATGGTCGCTTTCATTGGTGCCCTTTGCGGAGTCATGATGGTAGACCTCCAATGGAATCCGTATCTTGCCATGATTATTGCATTGGCATGTGGCGCTTTAATTGGAATGTGGCAAGGGTTCTGGATAGCATTCGTGAATGTCCCACCATTCATTGCCACCCTGGCAGGCATGTTGGTCTTTAGAGGTTTGGGACAGGTCATCATGAAAGGCCAGACCAAGGCACCTTTCCCAGAGGCGTTCCAAAAGATTTCAAGCGGCTATATCCCTGATCCATTTGGAGGGGCCACTGTAGGAAATGTGACGTTTCACATTTTCACACTCCTTATTGGGTTTGTGATTGTAGGGCTGATTATCTTCGGAGAAATTCAGAAACGAAAAAAACAGAAGAAATATGCCTTTGACCTACTCCCTCCTGGAATCTGGCTTGCGAAGGTAATCTTTATTGCTTCTGTCTTGATAGCTTTTACCGTTGTGTTCGCAATCTACAAAGGGTTTCCCAATGTCTTGATCCTGCTGGGAGTACTCGTTGTAGGATATCAGTTCGTTGCATCCAAGACAGTCCAAGGTCGTCATATCTACGCCCTTGGGGGAAACAGGAAAGCCGCTGAGCTGTCCGGTGTAAAAGTAAAATGGGTAATGTTCTGGATTTATACGAATATGGCTATCCTGGCTACGGTTGCTGCAATGGTATTTACCGCACGCCTCAACTCAGCCACGCCAAAAGCTGGACAGAACTTTGAAATGGATGCCATCGCAGCTTGTTACGTCGGTGGATCGGCTGTCTCAGGTGGAGTGGGTACGGTGATTGGTGCAGTCGTCGGAGGGCTCTTCATTGGAGTCCTGAACAACGGAATGTCAATCATTGGTGTCAGTACGGACTGGCAGCAAGCTATCAAGGGGTTTGTATTGCTTGCAGCCGTTGCATTCGACCTCTATTCGAAATCAAGGTCATCCAAGGTGGCATGATTCTCAATTGCAAAAGCTGAAGAGAATCCCCTGTAGCCCTCTTTGGTTGCAGGGGTTTCTAGTCTTCCAAGAGAATATCAGCCAAGGCAAGCCTCTCTACTGTAAGCCCGTCACTGATCCTGCTGATACCTCCAAACCACGACTCTGTACAGATTTTTACAAACTCTGGATCGTGGATTGGAAACCCAGAAGCACTTCCTACCAAACAATCAATACCGCACATGGGACACTGCAGGGTCTTCTCTTTCGGTTCTCTCTCGGTAATCCAATACAGCTTCTCTTCTGTCTGTGGATTGAACGTATGGCCACAATAAAAACATGTACAGCTGTCACTTTCCAGAATCTGGCTTTCATTGGCGAAGGTAGCCTTGTGTGCCAGCTGTACATACTCAGGTGGATACTTTTCTGAAACAAAGGGAATGTATGACGATCGTTTTCTTTTCATGTACTTACCTTCCATCCATCCTCTATCAATGCATCAAGCGAGTTGTACTCCCCTTCCAGTGCATCACTTTCATAATTGAATACACGATAGCGGTAGGAAAGCGCATCTTCCATGGTAATATAACCAAACCTTCCGTCCAGGTGATCAAGATAACAACCCTTGTTTGTCCCGATGAGGGAAAAGGTAAATGCAATAATGTCTACATTCTCGATGATTTCCCTCGTAATCGCTATCTGGTCCTCTCTCCAAGTTTTCATGGGAGCCTCCTTACATCCTTAGGATAAGCCCTCTGGAGTGACCTATATTGTCACAGTGTAGATTTTCTCAATTCTTTTTCGAAAGACAACCACTTTCCCATCACTCTTTTTCATTGTATGATGGGTACTTGGAAGAACAGGAGGCACCCAATGGGAACACCCCACACCCTGATTACCTGTATTGTGAACAAAGGTATGGCAGAAACCGTCATGGATGCCGCCAGAAAAGCAGGAGCCACAGGCGGTACCATTCTCCCTGCACGAGGAACCGGGAAAGAAGAAGACGTCAAGTTCTTCGGTCACCCATTGGTCCCTGAAAAAGACATGTTGCTTATACTTGTCGGGTCGGGTTTGACAGGAGAAGTATTGGAAACAATCAAGAACCTACCGCTTCTTACCGAACCAGGTTCTGGAATTGCCTTCTGCATTGATGTTGAGCGGTTTATTGCCTTTGGCGATTCTCCTGAGTAGGCAATCTTAGCACCAGTCCCAACAGTAAACAGATTCCAGAAACCACCAAGATTCCAAGTCCAACACCAAGCAAGGTGCTCATCCAACCCAAGAGGAGCGCGATACCTGCTGCAAAAAGGGACTCAGCTTGGGATTCCACCGAGAGCGCACTAGCAAGTGAAGCTTGATCCATCTGGTCGCTCACATAGTGAATACTCATGGGTTTTCGCAAATTCTCAAGGATATAGATTCCCAAGTACAACACCACTGCCAATGTTGCATAGGTTAGGTGCAAGAGCAGGCCACTTACCAAACCAAGGGATATACCGACAACCAATGTGATATTAAGGGGAGATGCAAGCTGGTTGAACCGCTCTGAAAACTTACCGGAATTGCTGGATGCAATCGCAGTGGTCGCATAGAGAATTGAATATACAATTCCCACTATCAATGCTGTTCTCTCTTGATCCTCATACGCCAACAATATTGGAAGGCTGAGAGCAAATGTTTGCAGTATCGGCTGTAAATAGTCCTTGAATGCCTTGTAGTACCCACTGAAGAGCGCCTGGCTGGAGATAGTGCGCACCATGGACCAACTCTTCATTGTTTTCGCCAAGGACTGTAGAACTGCAGCAAACTCATCCCTTATTCGCTTATCACTAGTATGTCTGGGTCCATCCAAGTCCTTTGGATAGCTAACTATCAGAAGCAAGTTCAGGACATAGGGGATAATGGTAAAGAGAAAGATTGGGGCATATGAACCATTGTAGAAAACCAGGAAAGCAGCGATCAACGCGGAGAGGGCAGCTCCACGTTGTGACCAAGCCCGAGTATTTCCATAGTAGTGGGTTTTCTGGTCTTCCCACCCCCTCATCCTCAGATAGTCGAAGATCATGGCCTTGTGGGTACCCGTTCTAAACGCATCACCAAATGCATAGAGAACCATGGCCATAAGCAGAATTCCAAACTCTTGGGCAACAAAAAAGACAATGAAACTAAAGATGTAGGCAAGAAAAGAGAAGACCATTGTCAGTCTCCTACCCAGACTGTCAGCAAATACCCCGGAGGGAATCTCTGTGATGTTGATCAATATTTCTCTTACCGCATACAGCGTCCCGATCTCCAGATAGGACAACCCCTTGTCCAAGAACACCAACATCATGAACGGTTCATAGAACCGCAGATTCTTTAAGAACCCATATGCACTAAACTTGGCGTACTGCAAGTTTCTCTCAAATCCTGTCTTTGCCATCTTCCCACTCTCTCTTGAGAGATGTACCACCGAAAGGGTTAGCTGTCAAACCAGTATACTACTCAGATTTAGGGATACCGGTAGATGCGCGGACGATCAGGCGATTATGATACTCAATTCTGGTTACTCCACTCCCCTCAAATACCCGAGACGGCTTCTTGCTCATCTTCTCACAAACCAGTCTCACTGCACTTCTCCCTCCTTGGACGATGAAATGCTCAACACTGGTCAAGCCTACCCCACCGAAGGAAGATGGATAGATGTTGTCAAACCCACAGACACTGTAATCACCGGGGATTGAAAAACCTCCATCCTTTACTGCATCCATGACGCCGTATGCTACCATGTCGTTTATTGCAACCATTGCTGTTACCTCGGGAGCTTCAGCAATACAGCGCTCGGCAAGCACATATCCTGTTTCATGCTCAATATCGATGGTATTCAACTCTGTAAGGGAGGGAATCTCACGCGTAAACAGGGTAAGCTTCGCATTTCCTCCTGCTTGCTTGATCTGAGCTTTCAACCCTTCATAGCGGCGTACACGGGCACTATGCTCACTGTTGAGACTGGTACAAAGATAGGCAATATTCCGATGCCCCAATTCAAGAAGATGCCGAGCAACCAAAACACCAGCGTTATAGTTATTCACATCGACCGTATCCAGGCCAAGTTCATTCTGCTTGTCCCCTACTGCTACCACGGGCACGGTGGCACTTAACTCCCGCACCAATTCCGGTTGCTGGGGGATCATGGCAAAAACAACTCCTCCAACGGTAGGTTCCTTGGCAAATTCACATACCCGCTTCTCCTTCTCTGTATCCCAGTACGTAGTGCAGAGCATGGTCCCCAGTCCTTGCACATGAGCCTCTTGCTCCATCCCTTGGATGAGCGTAGCAAAGTAAGGATTTATGACCGAGGGGCATACAATTAGAAGAATACGTCGATCTTTCTTTGCCCGTTTACTTACATACCCAAGCTCCTTGCTTACCCTATAGACAGTATCGATTGTTTCATCAGGAAAGCGTGAAAGGCTCTTCCCCGCAAGGATCATGGAAACACTTGCCGTCGATAGCCCTACTTTCTCAGCAATATCCTGCAATGTCACGGTTTTTCTTCTCATTCATCTGCCTCTCTTACCAGTGATTCAATATTAAACAGTATTAAGCATTCAATGCAAGAAAAACCGTTGCTTCATCAAATACTTTTTTTAAGCATCTATGAAATAATCCCACTATCAGCTGACACCAACCGTACTTCTTACTTTCTTCATATATTCAAGGTGGACAAGAGCACCTCTCGTGAGGTACTCTTTTACAGAGAGGAAGCAAGTGTCTAAAAAACCACTTTTTATCCGCTTGGCCCAACCAACGTATGGGGCCATGATTTTAAAGCGTAATAAGATCCAAGTTGTTGGAATGGAATATTTGTCAGAACTGAAACCTCCTTTTTTAGTAATGGCAAATCATGCACACACCTTTGACCCATTTTTCATCTCCTCAGCATCCCCGGTTCATATCCGATGGGTAGCGGGAGCCTATCTCTTCAAAATGAAGGGAATGAGGAGCATGATGGAGAAATGGATTGGAGCCATCGCAAAGCAGCAAGGCAGGAGTGACTTATTCACCATCAGGGCAATCTCAGAATCCCTGAAACAGGGAGACATCGTCGGTGTATTCCCTGAAGGAACACGTACATGGGATGGAGAGCCCGCTGGTTTTGATGAAGCAATCGCTAAACTGGTAAAGATATTCAAGGTCCCTATCGTACTCATCAACCTGGAAGGGGTTTATGGACTGAAACCCCGATGGGCGGAAAAGAAAAGAAAGGGAACAGCAATTCTCAGGGTTCTCCCCCCAGTTCATACCGATGTGATCGACCAACTCTCGGTGAAAGAGCTCTATGCGTTTCTCAAGGAGAAGCTGTACTATAGCTACCGTTCCTGGCAGGATGAGATGCAGTTTGACTATATCTCGGGGAAATCGGCTGAAGGAGTGGAGAAAATCCTCTATCTCTGCCCAGATTGTCACGCAACCAGTACCATCCATTCCAAGGGGAAGCTGATTACCTGCAGGCAATGCTCACTTACCATGGAGCTGGACAACCATGACAAGCTGCACACAATCAAAGGGAAGACCAACTTCCTAGATGTCGCTGCCTGGCACTCCTGGGAGAGAGAGTACAGCGCCTCAAGCGAGGGACAATCATTAACATTCCCACCTGATAAGGGGATCCTGTTCCAGACAGCTGATGAGCGACATCTCAAGCGGATCTCAAAGGATTTCACCCTCTCTCTGGAACAAGAGGGAATGCGTCTTGTGGAACGAAGCGGAAAAGAATATCACATGGCTTTTTCTGATATCCAATCCATGATTATCAACGCAAAGAACACGGTGGAACTCTACCATCTTCATACTCTGTACAGGATACGGATCCACAAACGAGGTTGTATCCTCAAATACGTGGAAGCGTACCAGCGAAACAAACTGATCCAGAAGGGGGCAACCTTATGAACTGGAACTTCTTTTTCCATATCGGAATCATCTCAGTATCACTTCTGCTTGCAGCGCTCATTCGTGCCCGAGTGCGGTTTTTCCAACGGTTCCTGATCCCCGTGCCCATCCTCTCTGGTCTCATGCTCCTGGTTTTCTACAACTTCATCGCACCAAGGTGGGGACTGAGAAATGACTTTCTCGGAGAGATAGTCTACCACTTACTGAATATCAGCTTTATTTCCATGTTGCTGAGGGTTACGCCAAAAGCTCATACAGAAGGAAGGGCGAAGCGAACCCTGGCAGCAAATGTGACTGCTGTCTTGGCTCAGTATGGCCTGCAATGTTTCTTCGGTCTCCTTGCAACCGCTTTGATTATCTCTACATTCAAACCAGACCTGTTCCCAGCATTTGGTTTTACCCTCCCCCTCGGGTTCGAGCTGGGCCCCGGGCAGGCATATTCGATTGGAGTTGGCTGGGAAGCGATGGGATTCAGGGGAGGTTCCTCAGTGGGACTTACCATGGCAGCCATCGGATTTTTGCTTGGTAGTTTTGGTGGCGTGATCTTGATCAACCAAGGACTCAAGCGTGGCTGGATCGGAAAGGAACAGGCAAAGAACATCAATGACCGAAGTGTAAGAACCGGATTTTTCAGTAGAGCACAACATGAGCGCCCTGTAGGGTCATATCTTTCCACCGACGGAGAGTCGCTGGACTCCATGACCTACCACATTGCACTGATCATGATGACCTACCTGGTCAGCTGGTCCTTCCTTACCGGTCTATCTGCCCTGCTCGGTCTCATAGGTCCTCTGGGCACTGAACTTGCAGACAGCCTTTGGGGTATCAACTTTGTTTTCAGCTCATTCAGTGCACTAGGCGTCAAGATGCTCATGAAGCTGTTCAAGGTCGAGACCACCATTGATAACGCAACATGCAACCGTCTCAGTGGACTCTCTGTCGACTTGACCGTTGCATCTTCACTCGGTGCGATCAGCTTGGTTGCTATACAGGGATATTGGATCCCTATCCTTATTCTCACCCTGGTAGGACTCTTCATCACCGTGGTTATTCTGCCCTGGTACTGTTCAAGGCTCTATGATGACCATCAATTCTTCAGAATGTTGATCATCTACGGTTCAGCAACAGGAACACTCCCCACCGGGCTGGCACTGCTACGTGTGGTCGATAAGGAGTTTGAGACACCGGTTGCCACAGACTATCTCTATTCGGTAGGAATTGTCTTTATTCTGGCCATTCCCATCATCCTGAGTATCAACCTTCCTGCATTCAGTGTTACCAAGAATAACCCAATCCTCTTTACATGGGCTATTGTGATCAGTGGAGTCTACTTGCTCGCTTCATTCCTCTCCTATCTGATCATTGCCAAGAAACGTGCATTCATCAAACCAAAGACCTATTTTTACACCGAAGATTAACCTATTGGGGAGATAATTGATTTCAAGAAGGATGAGGCTTGTACCGTGTACAGGCCTCTCTTTCTGTGAGCATTATTTCTCAGGGAGGAGTACTCCAGAATCATATCTGTACTTTTCTTTTTACCACCCATGTTCTACAGTAGAGGAAGAATAGTACGGAAGGTGTAATTCATGAAATGTCGTGTTGTAGTACTGATAATTCTTCTATGTATAGGAATATTCCCCTTGGCTGCGGTATCCCCTGCCCAGATTCCTCTCTCCTCCCCCATCTATGAGGAAATTGATTTACTCTACCAGCTTGCAGGCCGTGCACTTCCCTCCACGAGTCGTCCATGGAACACCTATGAGGCACTAGCAATCCTAGAGGCAATCGAGGAAGACACCCCCTATCATGACCTATGGGATACAGCATACCAGAGAATGGAAGGAACTTCATTTCACCAGGTAGATGAGACCTTCTCTTACCGTATGTCCCCTACCATTAATCTTGAATCGTACGTCCATTCCAATGACCAGGATTTCACTTCCTACGATGACTGGATCTACAGCTATGATGAAAGGAAACCCTTCCTCGACCTTACCTTTTCCATGCAGTTCTCCTCCTCCTTCCTCTTCGAGACATCCCTGCAGGCAGGAGTTGGGGCGTATATAGAAGGAGAAGATCCTACCAGTGATTCTGAAATCGAGAGTTGGGGGATTGGGGCCATCCTCGATTATGGTGATGCTTTCCTTGTTCCCGATGCGACCCTCTACAGAAGAACATTCAGCAGCAACCTCCCATTCTTTGGATCCCCTCTTGAGCCAGACTTCCCCCGTCACTCCCAGATGACCTATGCAGGTCCCTGGTGGGCCATCAGCCTAGGACGAGGTGCCTACTCCTGGGGAGCAGGTAAGAGTGGCAACCTGGTAGTGGGAGACCATATATCCAACCATAGTGGACTCACTGCCTCCTTCTTCAACCAGAAATTCAAGGCTCAATTGCTCTACCTATTCTTTCCCGATGTGAGCCAGAGTGGAAAAAGCCCTCGTATCTTCCTCGCACACCGTTTTGAGTTCAACCCAGCATCGTGGGCAAGAATCTCCATCAGTGAGAATGTAATGGCAAACCAGGATGGACTGAGCCTGCAATATGTTGACCCGACCTATATCTACCACAACCTCTTTCACGTTAAACAGGTAAACTCAATTGCCAGTATCGAAGCTGACATCACTCCCCTCCCGGGGCTCACCTTCCATGGTCAGTTTGCATTGGACCAGCTTCAACTATCCAGCGAGGGAGCTAATACTGCAAACGCTATAGCATACCTGGTTTCTGGGTCATATTCATGGGGTGTGAAAAAGGGATATTTTACATTCGGTCTTGAAGCAGCATCTACAGATCCAGCGATGTATAGAAGACAATCCGTCGACTTCTTGGTTGCACGGGATCTGATAAAGAACCAGGCACACCTGCGTCCAGTCATTATAGACTACTTGGGTTACAGTTGGGGTTCTGACAGCAAGGTCTACCAAGCAAGATTCAACTACCTCCTCCCTGAGAGTGTGAACATTGCAACCTCAGTAACCATTCACCGTCAGGGGGAGCTGGACTATCTTGCAGCCCACAGTGAAGATACCGACGGAGACGATACCAACAATAATGATGGAGAGCCCAATATCTCTGGTCCCTCTCCTTCCGGGGACACCATCACAGAGCGCTTGATCGTTGGCCTTGGCTGCACCTACTATATAGATATTCCAAACCTGGAATTGTTTGGTCAGGTCAATTGGATTGGAAGAAGGACATACGACCGCCCGAGTGGAAGTGCGAGCGGGTATGCTGATGATTTCCAGATAGTCTTTGGGGTGACCAAACGCTTCTAGCCGGTTTTTTTCTTACCCCACTGCTTGGTATTTCTGGCCTTGTGCCCATACCACTGAATAAACTTAACCGAGAAACCAGTACGTCAAGTATTGCATACAAAAACTTGACGTACTGGTTATCAACGTAAACTATTTCTTTCCAAATACAGCATTTACACCTTCCTAAACCTTGCCCCTCCCTACCAAAAGGAGGTAGTATCGTCAGAGGAACGTATATTCATGAACAGACGATGGACACACAAGGCTCGGCCTTACTTACTCATACTCCCAGCTTTGATCTTGGCGATGGTTTTCAGCTATCGTCCTTTTCTTGTAACCATCCTCAACAGCTTTCATACCGTATCGATCATGGGAGAGAGACTCAAGTTTGTTGGGCTGGAAAACTATTGCCGGCTCTTCGCCAGTCAATCCTTTCAAGACAGTCTGTCCAACACCCTCCGGTTTACGCTTTTTTTTGTCCCGGCAAATATGTTCCTCTGCCTTTCTGCAGCCCTGCTTGCAAACAGGAAAGGAAAGCTTGCTACCTTGAATCAGGTATTTTTCTTCCTCCCCCTTGCAGTCGGGCTCTCCTCTGCCATGATGATTTTCAAGATGATCTTCAATCCCTCGCTTGGTATCGTGAATCATTTACTTGGAGCCAGTATCCAGTGGTTCAACAACCCCAAAGCTGCAATGGCTCTCTTGGTCATCGCAGGGGTGTATCTTGATTTTGGGTTCAACTTCTTGTTGTTCCATGCTGCTCTTCGCAATGTCCCCAAGGATTTGATCGAGGTAGCACAGATTGAAGGGGCTTCACCTTTTCAAACCTTTCGCTACCTTATTTTTCCTCTGATCGGCCCAACTGTGGTATTCGTTTTGATCACCAATATAAAGGATGCCATGCTTATTTCATCCCCTGTGCTCATCCTCACCGAAGGGGGGCCGTTCCGCTCAACACAGACGCTGGTCTACCAGATGTATCTTGAGGGCTTCAAGAGCGGAAACTATGCAGTGGGGTCCTCCATTGCAACGGTGGTCTTCCTCCTAACCTTCAGCATCCTCCTCATCTTGATGCACTTACAACGAAGGAGGGTGTACTACCAATGAGATTCATCAAAGCAAGCATAGCAACCCTTTTCTCTCTGGTGGTGATATTCCCCATCATGTATACCATCAGTGCGTCCTTCTTCACCTATGCAGACTTCACCTCAATCCCAGCAAGACTGCTGCCATCCAGTTTTTATCTGGAGAACTATGTCCGTGCATTTGCTGAAACCAGTTTGGCACGCTTTCTGGCAAACTCCTTCGTTACAGCAACATTGGGGATGTTGCTCAGGATGGGTATCAGCATAGGGGCAGCGTATGCATTCACATTCTTCACGTTCAAGGGAAGAGACCTTCTCTTCTTTGTCGTCATTGCAACCATGCTGCTCCCCTCTGATGCCTTGATCCTTGCCAACTACTCAACCATCAGGACACTGGGGTTGACCGATACCTATTTGGGAATTATCAGCACCAAGCTGCTTAGCCCAACCCATATATTCATGTTGCGCCAATACTTCAAGACCATGAGCAGGGAGTACCGTGAGGCAGCCCTTATCGAGGGATGCAACGATGCTCGGTTCATCACCACCCTCCTACTTCCGATCAGCAAAGCCGTGGTTATTACCTTGGGAATCCACAGCTTCAGCAACATATTCAACGACTATCTCTGGCCTCTTCTGGTTACAAACAAGGAGGGAATGAGAACCGTGCAGGTAGGACTCACGATGCTTGGTTTCAGTGAGAACCTCGACTACGGTCCTCAGTTTGCTGCCATTGCACTTCTTATGATTCCGATTGTTATTGCATTCATCATAATGCATTCACCAATACAAAATAGCGTGAGTTCACGCTTCGCAGGGAGATAATACCATGAAACGATTACTAGCTTTGTTACTGCTTGTCATGTTGGCTACCCAGGGGCTTTTCGCTCTTGGTCAGGAGGAGGCCCCAGAGGCCGGAGTGACCACCCTTACCTGGTGGCATTATGGAAGTGGACTTGCCGGAAAAGCAGTCGATTCCATTGTGCAGGAGTTCAACGAAACCGTTGGAAAGGAGAAACACATCCAGGTCAATGCAGTCTTCCAGGGAAAGGCAAACGATGTTCTTACCAAGACCAAGGCCATCTTACAGTCAGGAAGCACGAAGGACCTGCCCGATCTGGCCCAGTTCGATGGATCGGCAGTGTTGGATATCCGCGATGTACCTTCCCTGATTCCTATGGAAGATCTGGCAGTACAGGACGGGTATGACCTTACCCAACTCCTCGAGGCTGCCCTTCTCTCGGTAACCTATAAGAATAAGATGATAGCCATGCCATTCAACAGCTCAACCATTCTTCTTTACTACAACAAGACTGCATTTGAGGAAGCTGGTATAACTACCCCTCCAACAACCCTTGCGGAACTTGGCAATGTTGCCAAGGCACTGGTGCAGAAGGATGAGAAAGGAAACATCACTCGCTATGGGTTTGCAAATGTCCCAACCACCTATGAGTTGATCGTGTGGCTCGGGCAACAAAATGGGCTGAGTTATATCACCGACAATGAAAATGGACACCTCGGCAATCCTACAAAGGTACTCTTTGATGAGAATGGGACCATGGTGAACTTCCTCACCCGATGGAAGGAGCTCTACGCCACAGGAGCGGTAGAAAATCTTACCAGTGATGTGAATGGAGCCTTCGCCAGCGGTCGTGTTGCAATGATCGTTGCCTCCACCAGTAAGCTTACCACCATCCACTCCATGGTTGCTGACCGGTTTGAGGTAGGAGTTGCCAACTTCCCAGCCGTTGATGAGCAGGCAACCGGAGGGGTGAATGTTGGTGGTGGTGCCATCTATGCGTTTGACAATCAGTCAGGCAACGAAGATGCTGCGTGGGAATTTGTAAAGTTTGCTACCAGCCCTGAACAACAGTTCAATTGGCATATCGCAACCGGGTACTTCCCGGTCCACCATGATACATACGGCATGGAGGCTTTCCAGAACCACATTGAAGAGAATCCTCACTACAGGGTAGCAATCGAACAACTGATGGAGAGCAATCCAAAAATGCAGGGGATTTGGGTACCCAGTGCTTATCAGATCTACTATGCATTCCAGAGTGGAATACTCAGGATGCTGGAAGAGGACCTCTCTCCCGGTGAGACCAGCAAGGCCCTTGCACAAGAGATCAATGGGTATTTTGAAGAGTACCTAAGGATGCAGGGAGAATAAACAAAATAGGCTGCTTCCTTTTGTGGGGAGACAGCCTTTTCTCATTTACGATAGTTCCTTGAACCTACATCGTTCCCGGAAGGTGCAGTTCTTGCACATCAGGCCGGGACATTGCTGGAAGTCATCATTGGTTTCCAGCTGCTGTACATGCCAGGTAAGATCAGAGACACGTTTTTCCAGTGCAGCTTGTCTCTCCAGGGCTTCACTAAGCTTGCTCCGGTATTGTTTAAGCAACTCATTACGACGCTTCTCTCCAGTTGCGTCATCACTGCCCATAAGGATGATGGAACGAATCTCATTCAGAGAGAAGTCCAATTCCTTCAACTCTGCAATTCTGTTTAGATACACCACATCTGCATCGGTATAGTAGCGTTGACCACCTTCAGAGCGGGAATTGGTTTTCAGCAACCCCAGGGACTCATAGTATCTGATGGTCCGTGCGGTAACATTGCATTTTCTAGCCAATTCTCCGATACGATAGGTATTTTCCTGCATGCCTTAGTTGTACCACAGCTCTACCTCAGAGCTCAAGCAAACAAGAGGGTTTTGCATCTTAGCTAAGTATGAAATACAAAATAAACCAACCAACTGATCGACGAATCAAGGAGATGGCTGTCTGCGACCGGCCAAGGGAGCGACTGATCCAGCGTGGGGCTGAGGCACTCAGCGACCAGGAACTTCTCTCCATTCTCATCGGGAGCGGGAATCGTGACCGCCCGGTGAACGCGATTGCCAAGGATCTTCTGGAACTCCTGGACCGAAAGCCTATGGCCAACAACGAAGACCTTATGGCCATAGGAGGACTTGGTATGGCGAAGGCCACCCTCATAGGGGCAGCCCTGGAGCTTGGAAGGAGAAGGCTCCCTGCCAAACGAAGGCAAATTTCCACTCCAGGGGACATCTTTCCCCTGATCAGGCACTATGCAGGACGTATGCAGGAACACTTCCTGAGTATCTGTTTGAACGGAGCCCATGAGGTACTCTCGGTGAATGTATGCTCTATAGGCTTGGTCAACAGAACACTTGTCCATCCTCGTGAAGTTTTCGGGGAAGCAGTGCGTCAGCGTGCCACGGCCATCCTGGTAGCCCATAATCACCCCAGTGGCAATCTTGAACCGAGTGTGGAGGATAAGGATGTAACAAGGAGGCTGAAGCAAGCTGGGGATATTCTGGGTATTAAGGTACTGGATCATTTAATCTTCAGCGAAGAGGGATATTTATCGATGTTGGAGGGTAATCTGTTCTAAAGAAGAAATGAAAACTACCAGGTGCAAGCTCCTTTCGGTTGCCACAAAACCAAATTTTCTCTACTGGTTTTTGGCTTGCACCTGGTTTTCTTATGAAATGCTCAAAGGTACAGAACAGTCGATAGAAACATTATTAGAGTATAAGGCGATGATTATGAAACAACAGTTCTTATCCAAACAAAGCAATAAGATTGACGCTTTTAGGGATGATGTGTGTGATATCTAATATTTATACACATATTACACAGGAGGCTGCAATGCGGACGAATATCGTCATTGATGATCAGCTGATGAGCGAGGCTTTGATGATTTCAGGCTGCAAAACGAAAAAAGAAGCCGTGGAACAAGCGTTGAAACTCCTCATTATCATGAAGAAGCAAGAAAAGATTCGGGAACTCAGGGGTAAGTTATCTTGGGAAGGAGACCTTGCTGCAATGAGGACCGACGTATGATCGTCGTAGATACCTCTGTCTGGATTGACTATGTGAATGGAGTGCATACAGCCCAAACTGATATCTTGGACAAAGAATTACAGGAGAGTCGAGTTGTTACAGGTGATGTGATAATGGTGGAGTTTCTCCAAGGGTTTCGAGACAACAAACAGTTCCAAACTGCCAGGATGCTTATGAACTCACTTGAGTATTATGACTTTGCCGGAAAGGAGATGGCCATCAAGGCGGCTGAGAACATCCGGTTGCTAAGAAAGAAAGGTATTACCGTTCGTAAGACCATCGATGTTCTTATAGCAACGTTTTGCATTGAACATGGATTTGAGCTTCTTCATAATGACAGGGATTTTGAACCGATGAAAGAGATTCTTGGTTTGCAAGTAAAACACTAATGTTGAACCATCATGCTCACTACCGATGGTAAGCTGAATGAATTTGGAAACCAGTAACGGTCGCAGCAAGAAAGTGTATACCAAAGCGCACCCATAGCAATCTACTTGAGCATGTACGCCTGTTGATTGTTATCATACAGCATCCCCTTTTTTAACCCAAAAAGGGTTTTCTTCATCAGAACAGAGAGGAAATATCCTCGCTAGCAAGGTACTAAACCAGCTCCTCTTGTGAGAAAGGGATCCTAGTCCGAGCTTTCGTATAAGGTTGCTATACGATGAATCCGACGCTTCATCTCCAATCGGATATGCATGGGTTCCAAACACTCGCAGGCATCTCCAAAACTGAGTAGGATATTGTAATAGTAATCATTCTCTATGAAGGGGAAATCAACAAGGTAATGCTCTGCCCCATCTGGTGAAATCTGTTCAGACGTACAAAAATCAAGCACTCGTTCCTTAGCTGATGCATGAATACGTATCTTGATTGGGTTATGCATCATTTCCAAGGTATTTGAAACATCCAACTGTGGTTCATGATACGCTCGTGGAATAAAGCGCTTTTCAGATATCTGCAAACCAGAAATACGTGATACCCTGAACAGCCGATAGTCATTTCTTCTATAGCAGTACCCATGGACATACCACCTACTACCCTTCAATACCAATTGGTATGGCTCAGCTGTGCGTGTGGTTGTATTACCATAGCGGTCTGCATAGACAAAGGAAAGCAATTTGGTTTCGTGTAAGGCTGTTTTGCTATTTCCAGATATGCTTGTATATTCCTGTTGCCCATCCACGGACTCAAGTCGATGTGTATCTGATTTGCTTTCAGTGTAATCTCTTTAGCCCTATCGGGAGGTATGAAACTCTTCACCTTCGCAAGGGCACCAACCAGCTCATCACCTCGGATCATGCCAGAAAGGCTGGATAGCCCCATCAAGATAGAGGAAAGGTCGGTAGTCGAGAAAACCTTCCGATCGACCTTGTATCCCGGCATGATTTCAAAGCCACCACCCACTCCCGAAGTTGAACGTACAGGAATACCAGCCATTCCGATTGCCTCAATGTCACGGTAGAATGTTCTAAGCGAAACTTCAAACATATCGGCCAACTCCTGTGCCCCGATACGATTTTTATCAAGGAGTATCATTATTATGCTTACAAGCCTATCTACTTTCATCTGATTACAATCTTCCTGTAGTTTGTATAGGTATTGTGGATTGTCGCCACAGTGTTGTCAACAATTGCATTCTATAGTGATACCAACAAAGCAACCTAACAGGGAGATCCACTATGCAGAAGAAAGCCTTGGTCGTAATCGATATCCAAAACGACATAACCAAAAACTACAAGCAAGTTATCGGCAATATCAATAAAGTCATTGATTGGGCAGTGAAAACGAATATTCACGTTGTTTACATACGACATGAAAACCTATCAGACGGAACGAGGACATTTAAAAGAGGAACACGTGGGGCTGAATTGGCTCCAGACTTGCACATAGTATCAGAGAATATATTTACCAAAGATAAAGGGAATGCTTTAACCTCTGAAGCTTTTTTAACCTTCATTACTGAAAATGACATAAGAGAGTTCTATATAGCAGGGGCTGATGCTGTCGCTTGTGTTAAGTCAACATGCTACAACCTTTGCAAGGCACAGTACGAAGTCAAGATACTATCAGATTGCATAACCAGTTACGAGATGCTGCATTACTACGAGAGCAAAGGTTGCACTATCATAAACCTGCATGCTGTACTCTCTGATCAATAGCCTTGCATACAACATTCACCACTGCTCAGAGAAGCGGTCCACAACCAATACTCCTTGGGGAACATTCAGTTTCAAATATAATCGTCCATGAGCGTTGTAACCGACCAATTTGATTGTATGTTTCCCTGGGCGCAACGTAAGATGGCCAGGGGCATCATCGGCTACCTCGGACAGTATCTCGACTTCACCAGTTTCCTCATGGACCAACACCACTTTGTACACCTCTGCCTGTACATCTGCTCTATCTAGTTCATAGGGTAGCAGAACTGTATGATCGGTAGATATTTCAAATACCGTATCACGACCAAAAAACCCTTTGAAATGAATGGTGATTGAATCATCTATGGTATGTGAACTACGGTGCTGGTAGGAGTACGAATCACCCACTTGGGATATCCAAGCAGGATCTTCACATTGTTCTCTCGAGAAGCGTTTCCCAGAGCCAATGGGAAATAACGAACACGAAAGGCTGAACAGCATCACCACCCCAACAAGAAACACCAGTCTAGATCCTCTTCTATTTTGTTTCATACGATACCTCTGGTAAATTGATACTGTTAAGATTCACTGATAACCATACGAATATATTCGTATGTTGCTGAAAACACGATACTCATCTTGCTTGACGGCCTCTACGATGGGATAGTCTTTCCGTGAAACATCTGATATTGCTGAGTTACATCATCATTTTCTCAACTGGATTTGGTGCCCTCGCGGTACTTTTGATGCTATCTGTACGACTCAAGCAACCGTTCACCAAGTGTATGGCAGTAGTACAGGGACTGTTCATCGCCAGTCTTGCAGTGGTGGCAATCTATTACTATCTTATGCAGGTGTTGGAGCTGATCGGGCCAAGGCAAACAACAGTGGAGGCCGTATTCGGGGTAATCTCTTCTTTGCTCACCATGGGACTGTATCTTGGATTATGGTGGATATTGGGAATACGGGAATTGCAAAAAGGATCAGGGAATCTGTTTCTGTATGCCCGCATAAGCTGCTTTGTTTCTGCTGTACTGATGGTAATCGGGATGGCAGGGTCCCTGTTATCTACAAGCACGCTAACAACCTCTAGCATCTGGCAAGCTTTCGTGTATATCGTAGTTGCAATTACCCTCTCTCTATTTGCTATTACCCTGGTAAAAGCTACAATGAAACAACAACATAGTGCATACCGATTTCTGGTTCATGGCATTGGATACAGTTCATTGGCATATGTTCCCCTCAGTCTACTGGAGTTGCTCTTGAGCAGATCATTGGGAGAAACTCTTCGCCCACTCTCACTCGAGTACTTGTTCTATCTTGGTATCAATGTGGTTGTGCTTATCTCCTCACTCCGCTCATTGGGAAAGGACCCTACAAGTACATCGGCTTTTGGACCCATACAGGAATCAACATGGACACGCTTTTCCTTGACTCCGCGAGAACGGGAGATGGCAACCCTTATCGCACAAGGACAGTCAAACAAGGAGATTGCCCGCAACCTGGGGATTTCTGAAGCTACTGTGCGAACCCACATATACAATCTCTTCCAGAAAGTCGGAGCCCAAAGCCGGATCGACCTGTTAAACATGCTCCACGACTGATGCAATATCTTGAACTCAGGAGACCTCACTGTAGGATGAGGTAGCTCCTCCTGCTCTTTATCACAAACATATCAATCCAATAAGTCTCAGTCGGTTTGATTTGAACTTTTTCGACAATTTTGATCCTATGTGTCAGTATCTCTTGAAATTTCTGCAACTTACGTCATAATACTCCATATAATTGAATACAAATCTGGTTTATTTTGTTCATTGCAATAAGCCCTATTTATATTCTATTTCATTGAATGGAGTTACGAAATCAATAGAGAGGAGGACGTATGACACGTGATACCCATGATCTATCAATCAAGACGATTATCATCACGACATTTGTCCTTGTTATCATGATTGCAGTAGCAGTTATCGCCTATCTCATCTTTTCTCGCTGGTACAGTTCCGCTGAATCCACCGTGATGAAGATTTCCCACAGCATCAACAATCATATCTATGAACAGGTTGCATCATTCATGGAAAGCCCCGTCTCTATCAACAATGAGAACCATAAACTTATACGTGATGGTATTGTAGACATCCAGAATGAAGAAGAACGAGAGCGATACTTTCTTGGGGCACTGGATTCCTTCAATGAAGAAATCTACAGCTATAGCTATGGAACCGCTGAGGGAGCATACTACGGCGCCCGTCGTAATGAAACGGGAGATCTGGAGATCATGAGGAATGATCACTCCACTGGTGGTAATTCTTGGTATTTTTCGGTAGATGACGACTACCGTGCAGGAGACATAGCAGTTAAACTCGGGCAATTCGACCCACGCACTCGTCCTTGGTTCCAAGCGGCAGTAGAGGCCGGGGCACCGGCATTCTCCCCTCTCTATAAGCATTTTGTCATGGACGACTTAACGGTATCCGTAGCAACACCTGTCTATAGCAGCGAGGGAGTCCTGAAAGGGGTTCTGGGTACACATATGCTTCTCTCAAAGATTGGGTCATTCCTCGAGAAGACGGTCACGCCCTATGAGGGAATGGCCCTCATCGTAGAGCGGGAGAGCGGATATGTAATCGCAAACTCACAAGGATTACAGAATTTTACAATACGTCCAGACCGATCGCTGGAAAGACTCCATATAGAGCAAATTACCAATGAAGCCCTGTATAATGCCTTCGAGCAATTCACCTCTACTGGAAAATCCCAATTAACCTATAGGCAGGGTATCGAACATATGTTCGCAGACATCCAGGGATTCAAGGCCGAGGGAGTTGATTGGGTTATCATCTCGGCGGTAACCGGGGGATTCCTTCTCGATGAAGTACAAGAAAGTATCTCCCTTACGATACTACTGATAATTATTACAATCTTGGTAATTGTGCTCATTTATCAACTCATTACTTCCCGACTCTTCAGACCGATACGGGAACTACTGGATGTATCAAAAGCCATCGCTGAAGGAGATCTTTCCAGACGCGTCACCGTTGCAAGAGACGATGAAATCGGCAGCATTGCAAGCAGCCTCAACCATGTGGCTAATAGCCTGCAACAGCTTTTCTTCAACCTTGAAAACAGTGTGGAGAAGCGTACCCATGAACTGCACGAAACCAACACCCAATTGGAAGCAAACAGGGATCAGCTCAGCTTGATCCTGAACTCTGCAGCAGAGGGTATCTATGGAATTGACAGTGAAGGAAATTGCACCTTCTGCAACCGTAGCTCACTGCTTCTATTGGGATATGAGAGAGAAGAAGATTTGCTGGGAAAGAACATGCATGATCTGATCCATCACAGCTATGAGGATGGTTCCAAATTCCCTTTGGATTCCTGTAAGGTATTTAGAGCAATCCAAACCGGCATTGGATACTCGGAAAATGGAGAAGTGTTCTGGAAAAAGAATGGTTCGAATTTTCCTGTCTCCTACCATGCTTTTCCACAAATACGCAATGAACAGGTCATCGGAGCAGTCATTACATTTACTGATATAACTGAACGCAGGCAACATGAACAACAAATTGAGTATATGCGTTGTCATGATTCCCTTACAGGTCTTCATAACCGTAATTGCTTTGAGGAAAAGCACACAACATTGGACGTGCCTGAAAATCTGCCGCTTTCCATTATCTTTGCCGATATCAATGCCCTTAAATTAACCAACGATATTTTTGGCCACAGTGCAGGGGATGAACTGATCAAGAAATCAGCAGAAATCCTCAAGCATGTATGCAGAGATTCCGGCATAATCGCCCGCCTTGGGGGTGATGAATTCATTATCGTATTACCGAACACAACAACGGATGATGCGGCGAGGATTATTGGGCAGATCCAGCTGGAGTTCTCCCAAACGAAAGTGGAAGCCATGCGCTGTAGCATATCACTGGGAAGTTGCACCAAGGTACACCAAGAACAGTCTCTCAGTGATACCATTGTGACTGCTGAGAATCAAATGTATCAGGATAAGACAAGGAACAGAGGTACGGTTAACAGGGCAATCATCAATGCACTACAGGAAACTCTGCACACCCGAAGCCCTCGAGAAAAGGACCACGCAGAAAAAGTTAAGGACATTGCAAGTAGGTTTGGCTCTTCACTCCATCTTAATGAGGCAGAGATCAGTTCTTTGGAACGCACGGCATACCTACATGACATTGGAAAAATTGTGCTCGACCCACATATCTTGAATGCCAAAGAATTGAGTGACGACGAACGAGAACAAATGCGCCAACACCCTGCTATCGGGTATCGAATCTTGAATCTTTTTGATGATACGCTTGATATAGCTGAATATGTTTACGGCCATCACGAACGGTGGGATGGTTCAGGTTATCCTAGGGGCTTGAAACATGATCAAATTCCGTACATCTCCCGCATTCTCTCCATCGCGGAAGCATATGAGCGGATTGTGGAGAGAAGTCATTCAAGAGAAGAGGCAATCAAAGAAATACAGGAGGGAGCTGGAACACAGTTCGACCCCGAACTTGCCCAAGCATTCCTGGAAATGATAGAGCAACAGTAAGTCTTCTCTTTTAATTGATAATGCATGATTACCATATCCATCATTCCATTTAAGCGATTCTCATAGGAATAATCCATTATTCGGACAGCCCATAGACTTGCTCAATCCTCGTCCTTTATTGACTGATAGAGCAAAAAGCTCTACATTTTCCCTATGGGCAGGAATAAAATAACGATCGAAGACATTGCCCGTGAAGCTAATGTAGGAATCGGCACTGTTTCACGTGTTCTCAACAACAGCTCCCATGTTGCAGAAGACACCCGTAAGCGGGTTCTTGATGTGGTTAAGGCTCGACAATACTCTCCAAGTGGCGCTGCAAGCCGACTTGCGCGTAATGACGCCATCGAGTCAACAGTGGGATTACTCCTGCCAGATATTGGAAACCACTACTTTTTTGAAATATTTGAGACCATCTACAGAAAATTCCGGGGGTTGGGAGTGGACCTCCTCATATTCAACTATGAGAAGCATAACCCACAATTTATCCAGAAAGTACTGGGAGCCCAACTCTCCGCCCTCCTGATCTTTGCTTTCCAGCTTGATGAAACAGAGAGAGAACTGCTGAGAAGACGCAATGTACCCTACCTATATATCGACTACTCTCGTGATGACGAGCACTGCATGTACACAGACAATGAACAGGGAGGGCGTCTTGCCGCCCGATATCTTCTCTCTAAAGGGGTAAAACACCCTGGATATATCGCAATGGACCCTCCAGGGCAAACTGACACAGACCGACATACAGGATTTATCAGTGAACTCGCTCTCTATGGTTATAAGGAGTGTGCACTCTACAACTCTGAGATATCAGAGGAGATGGGCTACCAAATCGGCATGCAAATCATCGATGAACAAACCTGTGACGGAGTCTTCTGCTACTGTGACGACATAGCCGTAGGAGTGTATAAGGCAGTGAAAGAGAGGGGAAGCTCAATCCGTATCATAGGATTCGATGGAGTTCGTGCTACTGAGCACCTGGGTATCTCGACGGTTAGCCAGGAACCGGGAGCCATCGGCACACAAGCCGCCTCCTTTATCGTGAACCTCATGGAGGCTCACCAGGAGCGACCACCCATACATCATCGAATCATTCCTGTCCTCATTGACCGAAACAGTTAATTACCAGAGCAACATATCCACGGTCAGATCAGCAGTTGTAAGTACGTGTTGATCACAAAGATCAGGATCGACAGCACTGCCAACCCCAACTGCCTTCATCAACGCCTCCTTGATGGCTGTAATGCCTGCGGGAGCATCCTCTACGCCAGTACACTCCTCTGGATACAAACCCAGCATATCAGCAGCACGTCCAAATACCTCTGGATTGGGTTTTCCCAGCACTACCTCACCAGCTGGAACAACTGCATCAAATGAATCTGAAAGACCCAACCTATCAAGGATGAATAGTGCATTCCGGCTTGCCGATGCGATGGCGGTATGGACTTTTCGTTGCTTCAATTGTTCCAGCAATGCAGGAATACCGGGAAGTATATCCTCTGGGGTTAATTCCTCCAGCGATTCACGATACCAGGTATTCTTCTGGTCAGTGTATTCTTGCATCTCCTCCTCAGGCACAGTCACCCTGTTGTGGTCAAGGATTACCTGTAGAGATTGTCTCCTGGAAATACCTCTCAGCTTTTGGTTTATCTCCTCATTAAAAGCCCATTGGTGGGCATCAGAAAGACGTTTCCATGCCCGATAATGGTACCCATCGGTGGAGGTTATTACCCCATCAAGATCAAAAATAACAGCCTTGCATGCGGCTCGCGTGGGACACTGTACAGCTTCTTTGCCAACAATGAGTACATCAGAGCGATGATGCACGGTAAGATTGCCACCCTTGGCTTCATAGGTGGTAATCTCAGGCTCAATCGTAACGGTAAGCACTATTCCCCTGAAGGTCAGATGGAATTTCAGTCGCTGCAGCTCCTTTGGAAGCTGAGGTCTGAATGTAGGAATTCCATCTTTCATACGGAATCCTCCCAACCCATAGACCATAGCCATCCATGAACCAGCCATCGCCGCGGTATGCAAGCCATCCTTGGTATTGTGATGCAGATCTTCAATATCCAAGAGTGCTGTCTGGCGGATATAGGAACTACCAAGATCCAAGAATCCACAATCGTATGCAACAATTCCCTGAATACATGCAGAAAGGGAACTGTCCCCAGTGGTCAGGGGTTCATAGAACGCAAAGTTTCTCTTTCTCTGGTACCAGGGGAAGCGATGATGCTGCAGAAGCATACCAAGCACGGTATCGGCTTGCTTGATGACCTGGTGTCGGTAGATTACCAACGGATGGTAGTGGAGAAGCATGGGATGGCGTATCTCTCCTCGCTTTTGGGTATCCCACGGTTCCTTGTTGAGGAAATAGTCATCCTGCATATGAATACCCCGTTTTCTGTCATAGGGGATATACATCTGCTCTGCTGCACGGGCAAAGAGACCCAGCTCTTCATCACGTATGGAAAGTTCTTCAACCAGATGGCTCCATAGCTTAGGATTCTCGTTTTGCAGACGGGAAGCTAGCTTGGACACCCCCTCCAAGTGATGTTGGACCATGACATTGGTATAGCAATTGTTATCGGAGAGCGCTGAATACTCATCCGGGCCAGTTACCTCATTGATACAGAACTTACCACCCTTTTCTGGATTGAAAAACCCAAGGTCGAGGAACAGACGTGCAGTCTCTATCAGCACCTCAGCAGCACCCTCTTCCAGGATGGTGTCATCACCTGTCACCTCCAGGTATTGGAATATCGCATAGGCAATATCTGCATTGATATGGTACTGGGCCGTGCCGGCAGGAAAGTATGCCGAAGCTTCCAATCCATTGATGGTTCTCCAAGGGTAGAGCGCACCCCTCTGGTTCATCTCCCTGGCTCTTGCACGAGCTCGGTCGAGTGTAGAGATCCTGTATTTGATCAAGGCGCGTGCGGTATCAGGAAGGGTATGGTTGAAGAGTGCCATTCCATAAATTTCCGTATCCCAGAAATAATGGCCTTCATACCCACTTCCAGTCAGTCCTTTGGCAGCTAGTGCGGACTTACCGTCTCTACCGGTGCTCTGCTGGAGCTGGAAAAAGTTGAACCTGAGGGCCTGCTGGAGTTTCTCTTCCCCGGTAATCTCGATATCGGCATGGGCCCAGAAGGACTCATACCAGGTCCGTTGCATCTCTACCAAGGTTTGCCAACTGGCGTTTGCCACCTCCTCTCGATACTGCTGGGCCAACTCAAGCGGAAGGGTCTCTCCAGGACGTCCAGAGGTATGATAGTAGAAATACTTCGTGAGACTAAGATCTGTCCCACTCCATGTGAAGGCCAGTGCCGGGAGATGCCCCTCCTCCAGGTCACCTCGCTCAACCTGAAGCGGTTCTGAACTCTCATGCACAGCACCACAGGAGAGATCAAGGGCACTTTCCAAAGTCTTGAAGGTAGCCTGGAATCCTGGGCGTACCTCCTCACCTTCTCCATAATAGCCATAATCTTCACAAACCAGGGAGGAGGTGGAGAGTGTACTGCCCATACGGGGATCAAGCTCAGTATTTGCACGCTGAACAGGCATCCCTATGGTAGAGTACAGGTTGGCATGAACCTCATCAGTACAGTGAATGCGAACCCGCAGGGCTCCTATATGGTGCTGTTGCATGCTGAGCAGGGTCTCCCAGGTAATATGCACCAGCTTACCTTCATCGGTAAGCCACTGCATATGCTGTTCAAGGATTCCTGTACGGAAATCAAGTCGCCTACGGTAGAACTGCACCCGGCTATCAGCTACATTGACCTGAATACCATCGATGGTAATCACCAGATACCGGCAGTCGGGAAGATCAAGCATACTCTGGTTGATGCGTGCGAACCCATAGGCATCCTCTCCATAGATAATCGGAGATATCTCGTAGAATCCGTTGATGAAACATCCACTGTGGTGCGCAGGTTCCCGTTCACAGGGAAACCCACGATAGCCGATATATCCGTTTCCAATTGAGAATAAGCTCTCACCCTGGGCGATGTGCTCTTCATCAAACCCGGTTTCTTCGAGACTCCAAGTATCCAAAGCCATGTATTACCCCTTGACTGATCCTGCCATAAGTCCCTGTACAAAGTACCGTTGCAGGAAGAAAAATACGAGAATTGGGACAATCATGACAATGAAGGCCCCTGCAGTAAGCAAATGCCAGTCCTGTCCACGTGATCCCACCATATTCGCCAGACGCTGGGTCAATACAGCTACATCACTGGTACCACCGAGGAAGACCAATGCTACCAGCAGGTCATTCCAAACCCAAAGAAACTGGAAAATACCCAACGATGCAATAGCAGGAACAGAGAGAGGAAGCACCAGCCGTACGAAGATCACCATTGGCCTTGCTCCATCAAGGAATGCTGATTCAAACACATCCCGAGGGATGGTGGAAACATAGTTATAGAGCAGGTAGATTCCAAGCGGCAGACCGAAGCCTGTATGGGCAAGCCATATCCCCAGATAGGAGCCGGTGAGTCCAATCTTCATGTAATCACGAAGGATAGGAATCAAGGATATCTGCAATGGAACCACCAACAGGGCAACAACAATGGTAAAGAATAGTTTCCTACCGGGAAATACCATCCAGGCAAACCCAAAAGCTGCTGCTGTTGCAATAAGAATCGGAATGATCACCGAGGGAATAGTGACAGTAAAACTATTGATGAAGGCTTGGGAGAGGTTGTCCCCACTTGCGCGAAGAACATTCCCTTCCGCGTCAGTAAATGTGGCTTGTCTACCTCCCAAAACACGTCGATAGTTGTTCAAGGTGAAATCTCCGTCACCTTTAAAAATTGTCCACCATCCGGTATTCAACACATCATCCTGCGGTCTCAGTGATGAGATAAGTAGGCCTATGATCGGGATACTCCAGATGATGACCAGTACAATCAGAATGATATTGACCACCATGGTCCACTTGTTTTGTCTTTTTCTTGCAAGGGAAATCATATTAGAAGCCCTCCCTTTTACTGAACTGATGCAGGTTGTACCACATGACAGGTATGACGGCCAGAACCAGAACAATGGCGATTGCAGAGCCTCGTCCATAGTGGTAGAAACGGAACATCTGCTTGTACTGCATGCTTGCAATAACCTCGGTCCCATAGTTACCGTTGGTCATGGTGAATACAATATCGAATATCTTCAACGTAATAATGATAATCGTTGTTGATACTGTGATAAGGGTGGGAGCAATGAAGGGTATGATAATACTCCTGATAATCCTGAACTCCCCTGCCCCATCAATACGACCTGCTTCAATAATCGTAGAGGGAACACCCTTGAGTGCAGAGCTGATGATAACCATGGCATAGCCGGTTTGCAGCCATACCAAGATGGCAATCAGGAAGATATTGTTCCAGACCGGCATGGTAAACCAGGCTTGTGGTTCACCTCCGAAAAAGGTAACAATCGCATTGAGCAAACCTATCTGATCCTCTCCTGCGGGTTTGTACGAATAAATAAATCTCCAGATAACACCTGCACCTACGAAGGAGATTGCCATTGGCATGAAAATGATGCTCTTGAATACTTTCTCCATTTTCACTCGATCAGCGAGTAGTGCGATGATAAGACCGAAGCCGACTGCCCCGCCGGTTCCGATGATCAACCACAGGAGATTGTTCATGAATGATTCACGCATCTTGGAATCGGTAAAAGCGAACACATAGTTCGCAAGCCCTACGAAATTCTTCGACTGAGCATCAAAGAAACTCAAATAGAGTGATCTCACGGTAGGGATAAAAAGATACCAAGCGAGGATCAGCAATGCTGGTCCTACAAATATGATCGGTTGCAGCTTCTTAGCTGTCGTAACACTGGTTCTATTGATAACCCAATCAGCAACCCAGAACAGAAGAGCAATCCCACCAACACCCCACACAATAGCGATGATTGCAATTATTCCTTGTGGAGCATTGCTATCCCGTAAGAAGATAAAACCAACCCACAATACAAAGAACACCCCAACAAGCACAAGAACAGAAAATGCTATACGACCAAGTTTTGCGAGGGGTGATGTAGGTTTCCCTTGTCTTTCAATTGTTGTCATGTACGTTCCCCTTTGAGAGTACGATACAAGAGCACCGGCAGGAAGTACTACTTCTCTGCCGGTGCAACACATCGTCTACTTATTCCGGCCAGGATTTCTGAACATCGTTCAACATGGCATCAAGGCTCTTGCCGTTGACCCAGTCAACAATACCAGTCCAGAAAGAGCCCGCTCCAACTTGGCCCGGCATCAGATCGGAAGCATCAAATCTGAAGACCTTGGCATTCACCAGGGATTCAGCAAGTGAGCGTTCAATCTCGTTCGGGTAGGCATTTATATCCTGATTAAGATAGGGGAAGAGAGCTCCGCCTCTCTTTGCCCAGATCTCACCAGATTCCCAAGTTGCCAGGAATTCCATGAACTCACGGACTTCAGGGCGGTCATTGAAGACAACAAACTGGTCACCACCACCAAGAATAGGAATACCAAACTCATCATTGATACCAGGAAGTGGGAATACTCCTACTTCTTCCTCAAGATTTGCCTGAATGTCATCCTGGAGGAACGAGGTGACAAAGTTACCCTGTCGATGCATCCAAGAGCGTGGAGGATTCTCAAACATGGTTCGTGGGGAATCAGTATAACTCTGGGTAAGAATGGTATTGGTTCCACCATAGACATATTTTGGATTCAACCAAATATCGCCAATTACCTCGAAGGCTTCTCGAACCTCAGGTGCATTGAATGCAATCTCGTGGTTTACCCATTTGTCATACACTTCAGGACCAGCGGTTCTGAGCATGACATCCTCAACCCAGTCGGTACCAACCCAACCTGTGGCTCCACCGGCTTCAATACCGATTGACCAAGGGGTATGACCATTGGCGACCATTTTGTCCATCAGGGCGATCAATTCGTCCCATGTGGTAGGAACTTCATAGCCTTCCCTTGCCCAAGCTTTCTTGGGATACCACACAAAACTCTTTGCATTTACACGATGGAATACGCCGTAGGGGGTGCCATCATAGGAACCCAGGTCCTTCCAAACCGGTGCATAGTTTGCTTCGACTGTTTCCAGCAGGGAGTCCCACATTGGAACCAGATATCCCTGGGAAGCAAAGTTATACATGAGACCAGGCTGGGGAAGTGCAGCGATATCTGGGGGATTACCACCCTCAACACGTACACTGATCAGCGTCTCAAAGTCCTTCGATCCTTCGTAGATTACATCGATTCCTGTCCGTTCCTCGAATGGCACAATTGCCTCTTCAAAACGTCTCAGTTCCTCATCTACGAAAGCTCCAAACACCTGTACGACCTTCTTGTCGTCTTCTTTGGTGTCAGCTTGTCCAGCAGCAAATGCTGATGGTAGAACCACCAATGCAATGAGTAACACTACTACTACTGCTTTCTTCATTCTCCTCTCCTTTTGCTTGGTTTTCCCAAGCGGTATGATTACCTATTGCGTTAAACGCATCACACACTTCACAGCGATATGAGAGAGCAGAACACTGGGGAAACAAGATACTTCATACCGTGGAAGCGTTTCCATACATATATTGTTTCACACCTTTTCATATCTGTCAAATGAAAAGTTACATAGAGAACAAAATATCTAACACACTGTTATATAACCATATAGATAAAAACCCTTTGCATAGTACAATGAGAGCAGTACACTACATAGAGCCAGCACTCCTCTTGGAGGGTCCATGCAAGATACAGTGATCAGGTGGTTACTGGATGGAGATGTTTCCATTCAATACCTCACCCATACTACACTCCTTGACAGTGAAGCCTCAGTGGTCGAATCGCTCCAGAAAAGGATTGAGAGAGAGGGGTACGGAAAAAAACTACTCTCTTGCCAGACCGAAACAGGGCATTGGGGCCTCAGGTTCTATCAACCAAAATGGACCAGCACACACTACACGCTCTATGCATTGAGACAGCTCGGAATTCACCCTGGAGTAAAAGCTTGTCAGGAAATGGTAACCAGGACTTTCAATGAATGCATGCTTCCCAGCGGGGGAATGAACCTGGCGAAGAGTATCATGCCAAGTGATATTGCCATCGATGGCATGTTCTTGGACTATGCAGCCTACTTCTGCCCAGATGATGATCGAGTTGAAAGCCTTGTCACCTACCTCCTTTCACAGAAAAAACCCCAAGGCGGCTATAGCTGGAATTATGATTCTCCCATAGGGGATTCACACACAACCATCTGTGTGATCGAGGGATTTCTCTCCTATCTTGAAAATGGATTACAAATTCAACACCATCTTGTTCACGAAGCTGTGCAAGAGGCCATAGAGTTTATCCTTGCTCATGACCTATTCTGGGATGATGATAAACGCTATCAGAAACTCACCTATCCTCACTATTACCACTATGACATACTTCGCTTCCTCGTTGCTGCCTCACGTTTCAACTACCCCTGTGATAAACATATACGCAATGCTCTTCATTGGTTGAAAACCAAAGAAAAGGATGGATTCTGGGACCTGGAATATATACATCCGGGTGCAGTCCATTTGGTGTATGAACAGAAACGTGAAAGAAGCCGATTCATCACCTATAAAGCGCTCTCTGTCCTAAAAAACTATGGAATAGGATGCGAATGACTGAGCTTTTCCTGTATTATTTTGCTGTGTGATTGCTCCCATGCTATACTTTCGCCATCCACAATGAAGGGGGAAGCAGTTGCAAAACCTGGAAAAGAAACCCTATGCATACAGCGAACAAGAGCTCATAGAAACACTCTCTACTGATGCCAAAGAGGGCCTCTCCCCAGGAGAAGCCCAGAGGCGATTCGATGAGTTTGGCCCAAATACGATTGAGTCAGGAAGCAAGGTCTCTGCTTGGAAAATCTTGCTTTCAAACCTGAACAACATCATCGTCTACCTACTCATGGTCGCCGGTGCTGTAGCCTTCATCATGGGAGATACGGTAGAGGGAATCGCCATCATCATCGCAATTCTCATTGCAGTACTCTCCGGGTTCATCAGTGAATACAAGGCACAAAAATCTGTGGAATCTCTGCAAAACATGGTAAAAACCACCGCCAAGGTCATTCGCGGTGGCTCTCTCACGGAAATTGAGTCCTCAGGTCTTGTTATCGGTGACTTGATATATATCGAAGAGGGGGATTCAATCACCATTGATGGCCGCCTGACCAGCACGAAAAACTTTGCAACCAATGAATCGGCGTTGACCGGGGAATCAGAGGCAATAGACAAAGATACGCTGACCATAGACGAGCAGGATGTCCCAATCGGGGATAGAAAGAACATGGTGCACGCTGGCACCGCAGCCACACGGGGCAATGCCTATGCCATTGTTACCGGTACCGGCATGAACAGCGAGTTGGGACGAATCAGTTCCATGCTCGAGGAAGAAGAACAGTCCGATACACCATTGGAAAAACAGCTCAACACCCTGGGAAAATCCTTGATGGTGATCTCTTTTGCGGTAGCAGCGATTGTGACCATTACAGGGATTATCACCGGCAGAGAGCTTTATGAGATGATCAAGATAGGTATCATTCTTGCCATTGCAGCAGTACCCGAAGCACTTCCTGCTGTCTCCACCATCACCCTGGCACTGGGAATGAAAACCATGGCAAATCATAATGCCTTGGTAAAAAGTCTCCCTGCAGTGGAGACCTTGGGATCGACCACCGTAATCTGTACTGACAAGACAGGGACACTCACCGAAAACCAGATGACGGTCACCCATTTGCATCTGAAGGATGGATCTGTCTATACGGTTACAGGCAAAGGATATGAACCAGAGGGAACATTCTCAAACGACGATGGTGAAATTGATCCATCAGAACATGATTTCTTGCAGGAGTTTCTGCTCGCTGGCGCCTTTTCCAGCAACGCAACGCTGGTGAAGGAAGAGACCTACTCCATCGTAGGAGATCCTACCGAGGGGGCATTGGTCGTTTTAGGGAGAAAGGCTTCTATCGACAGGAAGGAGATGGAAGATGGAGCATGGGAACGTATCGGGGAGATTCCATTCGACTCCAAAGCCAAGTACATGGCAACCGCATACCAACAGGACAATAAAGAGAAAACCCTGTTCATCAAGGGTGCTCCCGATGTCCTGATTGATATGAGTGGAATGGACCAGAAAGAGAAACAATTGCTCCAGGAAGCCAATGAAACACTTGCAAGTGAAGGTCTACGTGTCCTTGCAGTCGGAAAGTTGCCTGGGTATCAGGGAGATGGATCTGAGCAGGCAATGCAAGATGCCCTGCAACAAGGATTCACCATCCTGGGCCTCGCAGGTATCATCGATCCTCCTCGTGAGGATGTAAAACAAGCGATTCAGGAAGCCAGGGAAGCGGGCATCCGCGTCATTATGATCACCGGTGATCATCCAAAGACCGCAGGTATTATCGCGGGGCGTATAGGAATGGATGTTTCAGGTGAGGTTATCACCGGAAAGGAAATGGACCAGATGAGTGAGGATGAGCTTGCAGAGAAGATCAAAAACACGTCCATCTTTGCCCGGGTCTCTCCGGAGAATAAATTGCAAATTGTCAGGGCCCTGAAGATCGATGAAGAGATAACCGCAATGACCGGAGATGGGGTGAATGATGCTCCTGCGCTCAATGGTGCTGACATTGGAGTGGCTATGGGAATACGAGGAACCGAGGTCGCGAAGGAAGCATCGGACATGATCCTTACCGATGACCGCTTCTCTACCATCGTCGATGCAGTGAGAGAGGGGAGAGTTATTTTCGACAATATCGAAAAATTCATCTACTTCCTCTTCTCCTGCAACTTCATTGAGATTTTCGTGGTCTTCATCTCCATCATGCTGGGACTGCCGATGCCGATTGTTGCCCTGCAAATCCTTTGGCTGAATCTGGTGGTTGATGTCTTGCCGGCAATGTCACTTGCATGGGAACCAGGGGAGCCAGGAGTGATGAAACGAGAACCAAGGGACCCAAGGCGAGGAATCATGAACCGTTCATTCGCAATGGGAGTCCTTGGGAATGGAGCCGTGATCAGCTTGGGAGCACTCGCTGTCTTTATGCTCTCCCTTGCTATGGGATGGGAGATACGAGTCGCACAGACCATCACCTTCACCACCATGGCTTTTGGGCAGCTGGCACATATCTTCAACGTTCGGGAAAAGGAATCCTTTGGTCTCGATAGAGGTATCCTGAGAAATCGGTTTTTGATCTTTGCGCTCATCATTTCTGTTCTCTTGCAGCTAATTGCTATTTATGTACCATTGTTAAGCAACGCGCTTGGCACCACGGCACTCAATGCAACACAGTGGCTGCTTGTGCTTGCAGGAGCCGTACTCCCTCTGCTGATCATCCAGGCAGAAAGGGCTATCAAGAGACGTATACGGAAATCGTAGCTCACCTTCAATTCCATATAT
Organism: Sphaerochaetaceae bacterium; assembly: GCA_028532765.1. Classification (GTDB taxonomy): domain Bacteria; phylum Spirochaetota; class Spirochaetia; order Sphaerochaetales; family Sphaerochaetaceae; genus Sphaerochaeta. The sequence continues at coordinate 46,822 of JAQQAR010000030.1, forward strand.
ATGATTGGAGACAACAAACCCCCGCTTCATGTTATATTGGCGGGGGTTTTCTTGGTGGAAGTGGCTGTACTATCTACTATGTCTTCCCTTGAGAATCTCAACAACTTCACTCAACCGTACTTCCTTCTGGGTAAGAAGTACTAAAAAGTGGTAGAGAAGGTCTGCAGCTTCCCCGAGGAACAGGTCCTTGTTGTCATCCTTGCTTTCAATGATGAGCTCAACTGCCTCTTCCCCTACTTTCTGTGCAATCTTGTTGATGCCTCTACTGAAAAGATGGTTGGTGTATGAACCTTCCTGGGGGAATTCACGGCGGTCATGGATAACCTGCTCAAGGTAGAATAAGAAGTCGGTTGCTGGAATTTTTTCAGGGTTGTTTTCTTCTGCAAAACAGGTATCACTTCCAGTGTGGCACACCGGTCCAGTGGGTATTGCCTTGATCAGGAGGGTGTCATGGTCACAATCCTCAATGATATCCCTGACCTCAAGATAATTTCCACTGGTCTCGCCTTTCGTCCAAAGCGTATTGCGACTTCTGGACCAGAAGGTGACAAGCCCACGGTCACGGGTAATTTTGAGCGACTCATCGCTCATATAACCGAGCATCAACACCTTGTTTGTCACAGAATCCTGGATAATTGCGGGAACCAATCCACCCTGTTTTTCGAAATCAAGAGCCATATAATCCATCTCCTTACTACTACTTACGCATAGTTATACCATGTTGTTCAAGAAAAATCTTCAACTCTGGGATATCAATTTCATGAAAATGAAAGATGGAGGCTGCCAATGCTGCGTCGGCCTTGCCATCGGTGAATACTTCATGGAAATGTTCCATCGTCCCAGCCCCTCCACTCGCGATGACAGGAATTCCCACCGCCTCAGAGACTCGACGGGTCAGGTCAACAGCAAACCCTCCCTTCACTCCGTCGTGTTCCATGCTGGTAAGCAGAATTTCTCCTGCTCCCCTGCTGTAGGCTTCCTTCGCCCAGGAGATAACATCTATCCCAGTTCCTTTTCTCCCGCCATGGACGTATACCTCCCAACCTTCCTCAGCTCCATTGTCAAAGGCAGGATTCCTTCTTGCATCGATGGCACAGACCACACATTGACTGCCAAAACGCAGAGCGAGCTCATCGATGACATCCGGTTTTGCCACGGCCTGGCTATTGATGGAGATCTTGTCGGCGCCGCTGTCAAGGAGAGAGGCCACGTCTGCCTCATTCCTGATGCCACCACCAACGGTAAAAGGAATGCCGATATGGTCGGCAATACTCCTTACCAAGGAACGGAACGTTGAACGGTTCTCCACCGTTGCTGTGATATCAAGGAAGGTAAGCTCATCAGCGCCGCAGCGGCTATAGGCCTGAGCAAGTTCCACTGCATCCCCCGCATCACGCAAGTTCACGAAGTTGACCCCTTTTACCGTACGTCCATCACGCACATCAAGACAGGGAATGATTCGTTTTGCCAACATACTATTCCTCCCCGAAGGCTGCAAGCTCTTCGATGGTAATTTTGCCTTCATAGATTGCCTTACCGATGATCGCCCCCGATAAGCCTGCTTCCTGTAAGTCATGTAGGTCCTGCAGGGTGGTTATACCACCTGATGCAATGAGATGAAGATCGTCTCGATCTTTTAAAAGTGTACGATACAGGTCAATTGAGGGGCCACTGAGCATTCCATCCTTGGCAATATCTGTACAGATTACCTGATAGAGGCCCTGACTACGGTACAGGTCGATGAAGGCTGCAACTTCCTGGTCACTCCCTTCAGTCCACCCCGCACTCTGGACCATTCCATTCTTGGCATCGGCTCCAAGGATCAAGCGATCACAGCCGAATTCCTCAATCCAGGAGATCAACAGAGAGGGATTCTTCACGGCAACAGAACCACAGGTAACCTTGCTCGCCCCACTGGAAAATGCTGCTTCAAGGTCCTCACTTCGTTTGATCCCCCCACCAAAGTCGATGATCAGATTGGTATTGCTGGCAATACGTTCAAGACTCTTCAGATTGACAATGCCTTTCCCCTTAGCCCCATCAAGGTCCACAACATGCAAATAACGAAGATTGGCATCCTCGAACTGCTTTGCAAGATCAAGTGGATCAGAAGCATAAATCTTTTTCGATGCATAGTCGCCTTGGGTGAGGCGGACTGCTTTTCCATCAATAATATCGATAGCAGGGATGATATGCATTAAATCTCCTCCAAAAATGTTCTCAGCAACTGTTCTCCTACATCCCCACTCTTCTCAGGGTGGAACTGGCAACCGTAGTAGTTATCCTTGTGCAGTACTGAGGAGAACACCTTCCCGCCATACTCCGTGCTTGCAATGGTTGCTTCACAGAGGGGAACATAATAGCTATGTACAAAATAGCACCAAGCCTCTTCCTTCAAACCTAAGAACAACCGGTCATCCCTGCACTGGAGTGTATTCCATCCCATGTGTGGAATCTTATACTCAGGGGAAAGGGAAAACTTACGCGTTGGTATGGGGAAAATACCAAGTGTCTGGGTGTCATGCTCCTCACTGGTGGCACACATCAGTTGCATTCCCAGGCAAATCCCCAAGAAGGGTTGTTTCAGGGAGGTAAGGACCGCATCGAGCCCTTTCTCACGAAGGTAAGCCATTGCCGTGGAGGCTTCCCCTACCCCAGGGAATATTACCTTGTCGGCAGTTGCCAGTCTTGTTGGGTCATCAGTAACCTCTGCTTCATAGCCAAGGCGGTGAAGTGCACAGAGTACTGAGCGGGTATTCCCCGCATTATACTTCACGATTGCGATATTCATAGCATCCCCTTGGTTGTAGGCAGTTCCATCGAATATGGGTTTCGATGCACTGCCTCTTTGATAGCCCGTGCAAAAGCCTTGAATAGTGCCTCACACTGGTGGTGAGCGTTTCCATCGCTTACCTTGAGCGAAAGATTACATCCTGCACTATCGCTGAAAGATTTGAAAAAGTGCTCAACCATTTCAGTGGGGAATGTCCCTATATACTCTCGTTTGAAGGAAACATCCCACTGGAGATACGGTCGTCCGGAAAAATCCATTGCCACCTGGGCAAGCACCTCATCCATGGGAAGGATCTCAGCACCATAACGATTTATACCCCGTTTATCACCCAAAGCTTCACGGAATGCCCCACCCAAGGCGATACCCACATCTTCCACCGTGTGGTGTTCATCCACCACAAGATCACCATGTGCGTGGAGGTCCAAGTCACAACCACTGTGGCGTAGTACCTGTTCCAGCATATGGTCAAAGAAAGGAATGTGGGTGTGGATGGAACCAAGTGATCCTCCATCAAGATTCAGCTTAAGTGAGATCTCCGTCTCTTTTGTTTTTCTTTCCAATCGTGCAGTACGTGGATAGAGATTGTGCTCATCAAGAAGGAAGGATGCAATGGCAGCCCAGTTGTCGCTGACCAGGATACAGACCTCCTTGAGTTCCTCACCCAACTCATCTGCTCTTGATTCCTCGGCGAACCAGATTGCCTTGCATCCAAGGTTCTTCGCAAGTTGTACATCCGTAAGTCGATCCCCGATCATAATTGAGTGCTCAAGGTCGTAGCTTCCATCCATGTACTCAGTGAGCATTCCAATCTCAGGCTTCCTTCCCGGGCAGTTATCCTCAGGTAGTGAGTAATCTATATGCTCGGCATCAAAGGTAATGCCCTCCCCATTCAGTGTCTCCATGATTCTTTGGTGGGGAATCTCAAAGGCTTCCTTGGGGAAGGAAGGAGTTCCAACCCCATCCTGGTTACTCACCATGGCAAAATACCAGCTCCCATCCTTCCTTAGGCGGGAGAGGGCACCAAACACCCCTGGGATGTAGCGTATCTTCTCCAGGCTATCTACCTGCATTTCCTCAACGATGATTCCGTCACGATCCAAAAACAGTACTCGCTTATGCATCTTCGTGCTCCTTGTATGCTGCCAATGCTGCCAGCAGTCTGTCATTCTCTTTCCTGCTTCCTATGGTAACTCTCAGGCAGTTTTCACAGTGCAGTTCTTTACTTCGATTACGTACGATGATACCCAGCCCTGCAAGATAGTGGTAGATTGAAAGGGCATCAGAAACCCGCACAAGAAAGAAGTTCGCATCACTGGGAAAGACCGTTCTAACACATGCAAGCGTTTTCAACTTCTCTTCCAAACGTAGCCTCTCTTCCTTGATAAGACGAAGCCCCTTCTCTACCTCACCAGCATTGCCAAGAGCCTTGAGTGCCAACTCCTGACTCGGAGTTCCGAGGTTATAGGGGTACTTCATACTTCTGAAGACTGATACCATCTCCTCGTCAGCCACCGCAATACCAACCCTCGCACTGGCAAGAGCCCAGCACTTGGAGAGGGTCCTCAGCACCACCAGATTAGGGAAGGAATCCAACAACTTGGCCGCACTCTCCTTGTCGCTGAAATCATAATAGGCTTCATCAACCACGGTAATGCCATCAAAAAGTTCACACACCTTCCTCACCTCGCTGAGGGGGAATGCATTTCCACTGGGGTTGTTCGGGCTGCAGATAAAGAGAACCTTCAGTCTACCAACACCATTTCTGTTCTCCTTCTCCCGCTGCAGGAACTGAGAGAGTGCAGGAAAATCAATTCCAAAGGAAGGGGTCAAGGGAACGGTGGAGACTCCTACATCATTGATGTCTGCAAATACCTTGTATGCACCATAGGTGGGGGGCATGAGCAAGATTGAGTCCTTTCCTGGTTCACAGAAACAGCGTAACAGATTGTCGATCAACTCATCACTGCCATTACCCAAAACAGTCTTCGAAAAAGGAAGACCAAGCACCTCTTCGACCTTTTTACGCACCGCAACCGAAAGAGGGTCTGGATAGCGGTTGGCATCTGCTTTCTCAACAAAATCCTGCCAATTCTCGTTCGCATCGAGATAGACTTCGGCGTTCCCGGTAAAATCGTTTCGCGCACAACTGTACGGGGTCAAATTGGCGATATTCTTTCTCAGCAATTCTCTCATTTCTCTTCTCCCAAACGGACTGCTACCGCACCCCGGTGAGCACCCAGCTGTTCCTGTTCTGCCATACAGAGCAGGGTTGGTGCAAGAGAGGCAAGGCCTTCCTTGCTGATTTTTTGTACGGTGATTTTCTTGATGAATGAATCGGTACTCACCCCGCTGTACGAGCGTGCCCATCCATTGGTGGGAAGGGTGTGATTTGTGCCGCTTGCATAATCCCCTGCACTCTCACAGGAGTAGGGCCCGAGGAATACCGACCCAGCATTGACCACCTTCTCCAGAAATGCATCATCCGCTTCTTCTCCCAGATCGATGATCAGGTGTTCAGGGGCATATGCATTGACAATGTGCGCTGAGGCGTCCATATCAGGAACAATAAAGGCCCTGGAACCGGCAAGACTCTGCTTTAAAAAGGTTGTTCTCTGTAATTTGGTAAGTTGCTTGGCTATCGCTACTTCCACACGATCGATAAAGGCATTCCCTTCCCCATTTTCTCCCTGTACAACAAGCATCGCCTGGCTATCTCTTCCATGCTCTGCCTGGCTGAGCAAGTCACTAGCTACAAAAGCTGGGTTGGAGGAAGGAGAAGCAACGACCATTACCTCACTTGGACCTGCCGGCA
>JAQQAR010000031.1 GCA_028532765.1 Sphaerochaetaceae bacterium
GAGGATGCGTCAAAACTGATGCCACTGGAAAAAGCCCGCTCCAGCTCACTTGCCGAGATGGAAATATTCTTGATCTGTCCGAAAATATCGCAGAATACCAGTCGGGCGAACCGAACATCCTGTTCCTTGATGAACTGCATCACCTCTTGCTGGGTATTGGTCATCATCCTTCTCCTCCCTCTGTCATACATGGGTATACATCATCCGATAAGGTGTGGTGCTGTTTGCACTCAGTACAAAAAAATGGGATACAAGCAACTGTTCTTTGTCAAACTCGAACAGGGTACAGTACTCATCCAGAAGATTGGAAAGAAGTGCTTTATCTTCTTCATCGGCATCACGTACTGCAACCTGTGGTGGCAACCCCTGAGGAAGTGTATCACAGCGTAAATAGATTGCGCCACCATGCATCCCCGTTCCACAGAAATAACCTACAGGAGCCTTTCCCTCCTGGTTCCTTCCCAACACAATGATGGTTCCCCCTGCCTGATACTCACCAAGAAAGCTGCCTGCCCGCTCTCCGATGATTAGGAGTGGTTGCTTATCCTCAAATGCTTTCATGTGGATGCCACAGCGGTATCCTGCACTGTCGCGGATATAGAGTTTTCCCCCGCGCATTGCATACCCTGTCCCATCGCCTGAGGAGCCATGCACAATGATTGCTCCCTCATTCATGGTGTCCCCGGTTGCATCTTGGGCATTGCCATTCACAATAAGTGTCGCACCATCGAGATAGGAACCAAGACCATTGCCTGCTGTACCGTTAATGGTGATGATCTTATCCTTTTGGGCACAGCCAATGTAGCGCTGACCAGTAACAGATGAAAGGGTGAACTGCTTTGCCTTACTCTCTCGTATTTGTTCATTGAGATGCCGGTACTCCATCATTCCTACGTCTATCTGCTTCATTGTGCCCTCCCAAGTTGTTCACTTCTCACCTTCTGTGCAAAAGCCATCAAGGCTGGTTGCTCACTGATCATGGCGAAGTCTAGATTCCTGAGGTCAGTTCTGTTTCTGATCAGGTCAGTGTAGATGCCTCCGCGTGAGACCTGGTCCCCGATCAGGATACATCCAACCAGGTGATGGTCCTTGATGAAGAGCCGCTTGTACCCACTCTCTGTGGTAATTAGGAGATCCTCACCCTCATACACCCCAGCTGTGATGATGTGCAAGCCGAAGAACCCAATCGCATTCATGGCGATGGCTTTCTCAAAGCGTTGCTCACTTCCGGCCATGGAATACCCAGCACTCTCGCCTTGCATGTATGCATTCGGCAATAGGGCAAGATTCCGTCTCTCTCCACTTAGGAGCTCCCATCCTTCACTGCAGTCTCCTCCGGCCCAAATATGCGCATCACTGGTTCGGCATGCATGATCAATGAGAATTCCCTTGTTTACCGCAAGCCCTGCCTCTTTTGCCAACTGTATGTTTGGCTTTACTCCAACAGCTACAACCAGGATATCGAATCCCACTACCTTACCACTGCTCAGGAGTGCTTCCTGGCCGCAAAATTCTCGTACGCTGTCTCCTAGGTGGAAACGAATTCCTGCTTGTTCCAAATGTCTTTGCACACGAAGTGATCCTTCCTCGTCCAGGATGCTGGAAAGAATTCTCCCTGCCAAATCGACAACCGTTACTGATTGAACGCGCTCAAGAATTCCTTCGGCACACTTCAGTCCGATCAAGCCGGCCCCGATGATAAGCACCCTGCTCGTGGGATGCAGCTCTGCTTCAAGCTCCTTAGCATCAGATAAGGAGAGGAACGTGTGTCTTTTATCTACCTCTTCAAGATTTTTCATTGGAGGAATGAAAGGAAGAGAGCCGGTTGCAATCAGCAGCTTGTCATACTGCATGGCCACCCCATCATCCAAGGTGAGTAGTCGAGACTTTGCTTCAATCTTCTCTACTTTTCTTCCTATAAGGAGACGCACACCATGCTTTTCATAGAAGCCTGCATCGCGGTAGGTCATTTTTTGCTCGTCAGTCTTTCCTTGGAGCAGGTAGGAGATGAGTGGTCTGGCATAGATAGGATGGTTCTCTTCCCCGATGACCGTAATGGACCCTTGTGAGTCATATTTCCTGATGGACTCAATGCAGCCTACACTGGTGATGGAATTTCCAATAATTACATATTGCATACTAGCGCTCCTCATAAACGATGGCCTGATTGGGGCATCCTTGTACACAAACAGGGAGACCATGGCTGTTTGTGGCACAGAGTTCGCACTTTTGCATCACTCCACTTTCACTTGGCATCAAGGCCCCGTAGGGACATGCCATGATGCAGCTGTAGCAACCGACACACTTCTCCTGGTCGATGACGATCAGGCCATCCTTTTCCCTGATGGCTCCCGCAATGCAACTCTTCAGGCAGAGTGGTTCACTGCAGTGACGACAGTTCACGGCAAAGCTGATGGTTCCCTTCTGTTCTACCTGTATCCTTGGATGTAAAGGCTTGTCCTTCAATGCCTGGACCATATCAAGGAGCCCGCTATTGGCATATGTGCAGTAGTATTCGCAGAGATGACAAGCCAAACACCACTGTTCATTGACATAGATTCTCTTCATCGATCCCTCCTACGCCCCGGCATGCTTGATGCCGAGGATTTGCAGCTCTGTTTCGTTCAGGCCAATGCCTCTGAGCATCAACCGGTTTCCTCTGAGTGCCTCGATGGAGTTGATCCCCATCCCTCCCATCATCTCCTTGAGTTCGTGGTTCCAGGCTGTGATAAGATTTACCAATCGTTCACTTCCAATCTCTGGATTGAGTCGTTTGACCAGCTCTGGGTTCTGGGTGGCAATACCCCAGTTGCATTTTCCGCTATGACAGGTCCGGCAGAGGTGGCAACCAAGGGCGATCAAGGCACTGGTGGCCACATAGACTGCATCAGCACCGAGTGCTATGGCTTTCAGGACATCACTGCTGCTGCGGATTGATCCTCCTACCACCAGACTGACATTGCCTCGTATTCCTTCCTGGCGCAGCCGCTCATCAACACTGGCCAAGGCCAATTCGATGGGTATGCCAACGTTGTCCCTTGTCCTTGCTGGGGCTGCTCCAGTTCCTCCTCTGAACCCATCGATTGCGATGATGTCTGCTCCACTACGTGCAATCCCGCTGGCTATTGCACTGATGTTGTGAACGGCAGCCACTTTTACGATGACCGGTTTGGTATAGGCAGTCGCTTCCTTGAGTGCAAAGACCAGCTGGCGGAGGTCTTCGATGGAGTAGATGTCATGGTGGGGTGCCGGGCTGATCGCATCACTGTGGAGCGGGATCATGCGGGTCTTGGAGATATCTTCCCCAATCTTGGAGCCGGGCAGGTGTCCCCCGATACCGGGTTTTGCCCCCTGTCCCATCTTGATCTCAATGGCTTCTCCTGCATTCAAGTAGCCGGGATGTACCCCAAACCTTCCACTTGCTACCTGGACGATGGTGTTCTTCCCATACTGGTAGAAGTCCTCATGGAGGCCACCTTCCCCTGTGTTGTAGTAGATTCCGAGTTCTTGTGCTGCAAGTGCAAGGGACTTGTGGGCATTGTAGGAGATGGAACCATAGGACATGGCACTAAACATGACCGGGATTTCCAGTTTCAACTGGGGTGCGGTCTTGGTGATGATCCTTCCCTTCTCATCCCTGGCTACAGCTGATGCTTTCTGCCCGAGGTAGGTCCTGGTCTCCATTGGCTCTCTCAGTGGGTCGATGGATGGGTTGGTTACCTGGCTTGCGTTGACCAGCATCTTGTCCCAGTACACGGGATAATCCTTGGGAGTTCCCATGGACGCCAGCAGGACTCCGCCACTCTCTGCCTGCCGATAGATATCCTGGATGACCTCTCCCTTCCAGTTTGCATTTTCCTTGAAGATATGGTCAGTCTTGACGATTTTCAGTGCATGGGTGGGGCAGAGGGAGACACAGCGATGGCAGTTGACGCACTTGCTCTCATCTGCTCTCATGCGACCTGTTGCTTCATCAAATGAGTGGACCTCATTCGCACATTGTCGCTCACATACCCTACAGGTTATACATCTATCTTGGTTTCTTACTACTTCAAAGTCCGGATACAGGTAATTGATGCCCATATTGCCCTCCTTGCTGACTATCCAGGGTGACGATGACCGGCTTTCCTCCGCTTGGGTACCAAAGCCGGTCGGGTTCAGGGCAAATGACCCTGATGGCTGCTTCCTCACTTGCCAGGTAGACACGGTCGTCTTTCTCTGCAGCCACAAGGCTCCTGAGTTTGAGTCGGTCGTTGAGTGCCATCAACCCTCCGCTGAAGCCAAGGATGATGGAGAACGGACCGGTGATAAGCATGCTTGCAAAGGTATTTCTCAAATAGGTGAATACCTCTCTCTCTTCCTGGGATTTTCCTTCAATGGTCGACCAGAAGGGAGCTGCAATGACATTGGCTACCTCTTCAAAACTCAAGCCTTGTTTTCTGTGGAGGTAGTCGATCATATAGGTGATGACCTCGGTGTCGGTCATCAGAGTACAGGCGTAGCCGAACATCTCAATGAAACGTCTATTTGCGTCATAGCTCGATATTTCCCCATTGTGTACTACGCTGTAGTCGAGCAGGCTGAATGGGTGTGCTCCTCCCCACCATCCGGGGGTATTGGTTGGGTAACGACCGTGGACTGTCCAACTGTATCCTTCATAGTCATCGAGGCGATAGAACTCCCCAACATCTTCAGGGTAGCCCACTGCCTTGAAGACACCCATGTTCTTTCCTGATGAAAAGACATAGGCTCCGTCAATCTCCTTGTTCACCTTGATCACACACCTTGAGGTATACTCTTTCTCATCCAGCTGGCTGGAGGCAAGTTTGGTGGGAAGAGGAGTGACGAAGTAGCGCCAGATAAGCGGCTCATCAGTGATTGCGTGCTGTTTGGTGGTAGGAATCTTGGAGAGGTTGATCAAATCGAAGTGTTCTTCAAGGAACTCCTCACAGCTTCGTTTTGCCTCACTTGAGTAGTAGAAGACATGCAGCGCATAGAAGTCAGCATATTCAGGGTAGATGCCATAACCGGCAAACCCCCCTCCCAGTCCGTTCGAGCGGTCGTGCATGACAGCGATGGAGGAGATGGCTTCTCGTCCGGAAAATCGTTTTCCACTCCGTGATATGATGCCACTGATGGCACAACCACTGGGAATGCGGACTTCTCCTTCCAAAGGTGTTGTGTGATGGTAGCCGTTCATAGGGCGTCTCCTTGGATACGAAAAAAGGCGCCCATCACAGACACCTCACGCATACGAGGTACCTCTGATGGACGCCTTTGTCCAATTGAATATGCCTTATCATAGCGAAAAAGCTTTTGTTTGTCACGAGGGGAGGGAATTATGAGATGTTTTTGTAGATAAGTGCTTAATGATAGATAAAATAGTAAGAGAGATAATGGCACAATTTCAGCATCTGTTTCATGCAGAATACAATTTGAGTAGGGAAGCAAAGAAGGCTCTACAATATCGTGAAACTCGTTTAGAATTGTTGAAAGAAGGGGATAATGATGGGAACCATAGATGAGTTAGTCCAAATGGATTTACCTGCAATGCAGGTAAAAGCGCTTGCTGTCGATTTTGGAGGAGTCATGAGTGACTTCATTGATAGGGAGACCCTTGGGCTTCTATCAGATATTGCTCAGGTACCCCTTACAGCATTTGAAATTCCTTACTGGGAAAAGCGTGATAAGCTCGATTCAGGTGAATATGACGCATATTCCTACTTTCATCAGGTGTTGATTGATTGTCGCAGTCCACTAGGGGATGATGAAGAGATCTTGGAATTGCTTTTTACCATAGATATCCTGGGTTTCTCACATATCCGCCCCAAGATGGTGAAGTGGGTACATGATATGCGTAGAAGTGGGATCAAGACAGTATTGGTATCAAATATGGCCTCAGAGACCTATGAGCATCTGGTACACGGTGCGTACTGGGCAGATATCTGCTTCGACCAATTTGTCATCTCTGGAATTCTGGGCAAAAATAAGCCCGAACAGCCAATCTTTCGTCACACCATTGATCTTGTACAAACACCTCCCCGACACATTCTGTTCATTGATGATTCAGAGCCCAATATCAAGGCTGCCCAAGACATGGGTATGCAGACCTTTCTCTATCATCGATAACCATGGTTTGTGTCATGGTATCCGACATAAGTTTTGCAATAATGTCGAGTACTCCTCTGGCAGGTCGTATAGGATGGGGGCAGATAAGGAAGGAAACAGATGCTTGGAACGTTGAACAAGGTCATGGATTACATTGAGGAACACCTCTCTGAAGAGCTGACGGCGGAAGATATTGCCCGGACCTCTGGTATTGGAGATTATCATTTTAGAACGGTCTTCTACTATCTCTCCGGTGGAATTTCCCTCTCCCAGTACATCAGGGGGAGACGGTTATCCCAGGCTGGGATGGCGCTGGTCCAGGGAGAAAGTGTTACCGACGTTGCCTATGCCTATGGATACCAGTCCTTGGATGGGTTTACCAGAGCCTTTACAGCGTTCAGCGGCATGTTGCCTTCCGAAGTAAGAAAGAAGGGTGTGAGCAAAGCTTACCCAAAGGTAACTTTCAAGATTACCGTAGAGGGAGGAGAACGTATGGACTACCGAATTGAAGAGAAACCGGCATGTAAGATTGTCGGCGTGAGTCGGCGGGTGCCGATGCAGTTTGAGGGAGTGAATAATGCCATTGTGGAATTGGCAAGAAGCATTACCGAGGAACAGAGGAAGGAGATGCACTCCTTACAGAACATTGAACCGTATCATATACTGAATGCTTCCTATGAGGCAGATGCCAAGTTCATGAAAGAAGAAGGTTGCCTGACCCATATGATCGGGGTTTTGACTACCAAGGAAGATATAAGCGAGCAGCTGGAATGGGTTGCACTTCCGGCATCGCTTTGGGCAGTGTTTCCTAGTGAGGGTGCATTTCCCCGCGTGTTGCAGCAGACCATGGCATCAATTTATGCACATTGGCTTCCTTCCTCAGATTTTGAACTCCTCGAATTACCTTCGTTCAGCTGGAGCGATATCGAGGGAAATACTGCGAAGAGTGAAATTTGGATTCCTGTGAAAAAAAGAGAAACCAAGATGCACTGATTGACAGAAGTGGTGACTCTGGTGTAAAAGGAATCATCAGCAAAGGCGCTGTGGTCCAGTTTGGGCTACAGCGCCTTTTTTGCGTTTCCGGCAGAAGGATTCTTGTCGGATTGGGGCAAGTGGGCAGTCGGGGCGATGTCTCAGGCAAAGCGCCCTGGCCGCCGAAGACCCCGTTTATGAATTATCGAGAGTGGAGGAACCGTATGAAAGAGCGAGCAGATCAGTATTTTGGGAGTATGGTGTTTGGGGACGAGAAGATGAGGGAGTATCTATCCAAGGACACCTACCGGCAGCTGAAAGAGACCATCAGGGTTGGAAAGGAGCTGAATCTGGAGATTGCCAACCAGGTTGCCCATGCCATGAAGGAGTGGGCTATGGCTGAAGGGGCTACCCATTACTGTCACTGGTTCCAGCCCATGACCAGTATCACCGCAGAGAAACATGAGAGTTTCTTGGTTCCTTCCTCTGAAGGTACTGCCCTTATGGAGTTCAGTGGAAAAGAGTTGATCAAGGGAGAACCTGACGCATCCTCGTTCCCTTCCGGTGGTCTCAGGGCAACTTTTGAGGCTCGTGGGTATACCGCCTGGGACCCTTCCAGCTATGCCTTCATCAAGGAGAATACACTCTGCATTCCTACTGCATTCTGCTCCTACAGCGGCGAAGTACTGGATAAGAAGACTCCTTTACTCCGTTCGATGGAAGTCATCAGCAGTGAGGCCATCAGGATTCTGAAGCTTTTTGGACGGAGTGATGTGAAGCGTGTGGTGACCACTGTAGGTCCAGAGCAGGAGTACTTCTTGGTGGATAAAGATCTCTACCTACAGCGTAAGGACTTGATTCACACCGGTCGTACCCTTGTAGGGGCACGCCCACCTAAGGGACAAGAGTTGGAGGACCACTACTTCGGCAATCTCAAGAGTCGCGTCTCTGCCTTCATGCAGGAACTGGATGAGGAGCTTTGGAAGCTTGGCATCTTTGCGAAGACCGAGCATAACGAGGTCGCTCCCAGCCAGCATGAGCTTGCTCCAGTCTTTACCACAAGCAACCTTGCCGTCGATCAGAACCAGCTGACCATGGAGATGATGAAGAAGATTGCCGACAAGCATGGTCTTGTCTGTTTGCTGCACGAGAAACCGTTTGCCGGGGTGAATGGTTCAGGGAAGCACAACAACTGGTCAATTTCGACCGACACAGGACTGAATCTTCTGGAACCGGGAGACAATCCCAAGGACAATGCACAATTCCTCCTTTTTCTTGTAGCGGTAATCGCGGCTGTGGATGAGTACCAGGATCTGCTTCGTGTTTCGGTAGCCAGTGCAGGGAATGACCACCGCCTCGGTGCAAACGAAGCCCCTCCGGCTATTGTCAGCATGTTCCTCGGCGAGGAACTGACTGAGATCCTCGATTCCCTTGCTGATGGAACTGATTGCCCGAACAAGGAAAGATCCTCCATGCTCCTAGGCGTCAACCTCCTTCCACCATTTCCCAAGGATACCACCGACCGAAACCGTACCAGTCCATTTGCCTTTACCGGCAATAAGTTCGAGTTCCGTATGCTTGGTTCCTCGTTCTCGGTCTCTGGTCCCAACTTTGTCCTCAATACAATTATTGCAGAGCAGCTCTCCCGGTTTGCCGACCAGTTGGAGAAGGCCAAGGATTTTGCCTGCGACCTCTCTGCATTGGTGAAAGAGACCTACAGCAAGCACCGAAGAATCGTCTTCAATGGTAACAACTATGCACCTGAGTGGGTTGAAGAGGCAAATAAGCGAGGGCTGTTGAATCTGGTTAGTACCCCTGAGGCCCTTCCTACCTTCATCCATGCGAAAAACGTTGCGCTCTTTGAGAAGTTTGGGGTGCTCTCCTCCTCGGAGATGCATAGCCGATATGAAATAGTTCTGGAAAACTACTGCAAGACGATCAACATCGAAGCACTTACGCTCGTCGATATGATGAGAAAGCAAGTGCTCCCTGCATTGAGCGCATTCAGCGGAACGCTGGCGAAGAGCTTTCTGGATAAGAAAGCAGCAGTCTCCTCCCTCTCCCTTTCTTATGAGGCTGGGTTGATCACTGAGCTGAGTAATCTTGCTGATGGTTTGGATAAGGAAGTATCACTGTTGGAGCAGCAGCTTCTGGAAGCGAGGATGGTGGAAGATATAAGCAGTGAGAGCCACTTCTATCATGATACGGTCCTCTCCCAGATGGCACAGGTCCGCTCCCTGTGTGATACTGCCGAGCTTCTCACAGACCAGCAGTATTGGCCGATTCCTACCTACGAGTCACTTCTGTATTCAGTGTAATACGTTGTGTTGCTTCGCTCTGGGGGCTTTCTGAGTTGTGTCGGGAAGCCCCCCCTTTGTAATTTTTTCTTTGTATTCTTTCATGCAAATTATCGTACAAGCCAATTGAATTCCTTCTCTTTGCACACTACCATGAGGAGTATGAAAACGAAGGCGAAACAAGAACAGAGTATTTCTCTTCTTGATGACATTTCAAGGTCGCTGTTCAACACCATTCCAGACCCTTTTATTGTGGTGGGTGAGGATGGAACGTATCTTGAGGTACTCGGAGGAACGGAGCGCTCGCTCTATGATGATGGAATTCCCCTCAAGGGTAAGAATATCTATTCATTCATGCCCAAGGATTTTGCTGACTTTTTCATGGACCAAGTACACCATACCCTGGAAGCAGGTATGCTCAACTCCTTCGACTACCAATTGGAAACCGAGGATGTAACCCTGACCACCAAGAATGGACCGGGGGGGAATCAGTGGTTTGAGGCTCGCATGTATCCATTGGAGAAACCGTATCAAGGACAGCGGGCAGTGACCGTGATGATCATCAACATCACGGAGAGAAGGAACCTCCATAAACAACTCAGGGATCTCTCCAATGTTGATCCCCTTACCGGTTTGTATAATCGTCGATACTTCCTGCAACGTGTTTCCCTGCATCTGCAGGAAGCGGGGAAAGCCCACATCCTCATCTGTGATATCGACCACTTCAAGGAGATCAACGACACCCATGGTCACCTGGCAGGGGATGCGGTGCTTCAGGAATTTGCAGCCCGTTCCAAGGAAGTTATCAAACACAGCAAGGCAATTGCGCGATATGGTGGAGATGAGTTTGTCATCGCGGTGACAAACAAGAGTGATGAAGAGGCAGTACAAATCGCTGAAGAGCTGAGAATGAGGGTGGCTTCAGCGGCATTCTTCTTCCAGGATCTTGCATTGAATGTTCATATCTCAATCGGTGTTGCCCGGGTAGAAGGACCGGATTTGGATTCCTCCTCCCTTATCAGCAAAGCTGATATTGCCTTGTATAAAGCAAAAGAGTCGGGAAGGAACCACGTGTGTCTCTTTACCCCCTCAATGAGGGAATCATGATGGTTAATGTATTATTCAACATTGCAATGCTCTTAACACTCAGTGTCTTTTTCACTACCTATCCATTCAAGAATCCAAGAAAACTCTATTCCTACCATATCCTGGTCGGGATTGTTATCGGTGTGGTGGGCATCTTGGTGATGCTTAACCCATTTATTCTCGAGGAAGGTGTTGTGTTCGACTCAAGGTCCATCCTCATCGTTGTCTCGGGTATGGTTTTTGGTTTGATGCCGACGCTTATTGGAAGTAGTATGATGGCCGTCTTCAGGGTTTTGAGTGGGGGAAGTGGCGTCTATGCTGGTTTGGCGACCATCATAACCAGTACGGTTGTTGGAGTTCTTTGGCATCATTTCCGTTATACGGTTGTGCTCGAGAGACGTAGTCATATCAATATTGAGTTCTATCTTGTGGGTGTTTTAGATCACCTTATCATGCTGCTCTGCATGATGCTAATGCCTTTACCGGTTAGAAGCCAGGTCTTCTCTGAGATGACCTTCCCCATCTTGGTTTTCTATCCGATAGGAACCTACCTGCTCTGTCTCCTTCTCTTCAGCCAGGTCTACCGTTTGGAAGATATTGCTTCTCTGAGAAAAAGCGAGCATCAATTCAAGACCATCTTTGAAAAAGCACCGATCGGGATGTCCCTTACCAATCTCAGGACAGGGAGGATTCAGAGTATCAACCAAAGTTATCTGGATATCTTGGGATACACCAGAGAGGAGATGCTTGGTCATACATGGGCAGAATTCTCACATCCTGAGGATGTACAGATGAGTAATCAAATCACGCAGAAGATGTTCAGTGGGGAAGAGGATTCCTTTGTCTTCGATAAGCGCTTCCTGAAGAAGGATGGATCAACCATCTGGGCCAATCTATCTCTCTGTGTATTTCCTGAGGATGCATTTGTTGATAGAAACAGTCTTTGCATGACCGTCGATATTACCAAGAGAAAGCTTGCTGAGAAGAGGATTCTCTATGCCTCTACCCATGATGCGCTCACCGATCTGTATGACCGGGTGGAGTTCGAGCGGGTTATCAGCAATATGTCCCTCGAGGGGAAGCTCCCCTTGAGTGTGGTATTTGCTGATATGAATCGTCTCAGGATCATCAACGAAGCCTTCGGGCGGGAGCAAGGGAACAGAATCCTGAAACGGGTCGCCACCCTTTTGCGGGAAACCTTCCCTGATTGTCCAAACCTTTTCAGGGTAGGGGGCGATGAATTTGCGCTCCTATTGCCTGGCTACTCAGCAGAGGAGTGTGAACCAAGACTCGAATCTGTTGCTGAGGAGGTATCAACATTCAGGGTAATGGATGCTGTTGCACCCTCGATCAGTTTTGGGCTCTATGTCGTGGAGGATGCCTCGTTTGACCTGAATGAGGCGGTGAAGTTGGCTGAGAAACACCTAGCAACCCAGAAATTGCTCGATAGTCCCCAGATGCAGGGAAAAGCTGTCTATGCCATCATCAACACCCTCCATGAGAAAAATAAACGGGAAGAGGCTCACTCAAGACGAGTCAGTGAACTCAGTGAACAGCTGGGAAGATCCTATGGTCTCAGTGAGCGATCGTGTAACGAGTTACGCTTGGTAGGCCTTTTACATGATATCGGGAAAATCGCTATTGCTGAGAATATACTCAACAAGGATGGAAAGTTGTCCCCTCTGGAATGGGAGGAAATGAAACGGCATGCCGAGATCGGCTTCCGTATACTGAGCTCAGTTGAGGATATGCAAGCATTGGCGCCCTATGTGCTTGCCCATCATGAGCATTTTGATGGAACTGGATATCCCAAGGCCATACGTGGGGAGTCAATTCCCTTGCAATCCAGGATGATTGCGATTGCCGATGCCTTTGATGCAATGACCAGTGAGAGAACTTACCGTAAGGCAGTCTCCGCCGGTGAAGCGGCAAAGGAGATCAAAAAATGCGCTGGGACCCAGTTTGATCCATTGCTCGCTAAACTCTTTATAGAACAGGTACTTGCTCTTTCCTATGACCCGCTTTAGGGGCCGTTCCTTGACAGCAGAAAGGTACTGACTTACCATGAAATTACCAGAGGAGGTGCCTATGGGAGTCATTACTATTTCCCGTCAGATTGGCAGTGAAGGAACCTTCATCGCCAAGCAAGTGGCCGAGCAACTGGGGCTTTCCTTCGTGGACAAGCAAGATATCGAGAAAGTCATGCATGAGTATGGCTTTAGTGGGTTTGACGAAGTCTATGACAGTCTGCCCACATTCTGGGAACGATTTGACCAACACCGATACCGGACAGTAGATTTCCTGCTTGCAGTCATGCGCGCATTTGCCAAGGTTGGCAATGTAGTCATGCTCGGTAGAGGAGGGTTTGGTCTCCTGCAAGGCTATACTGACGTCCTGAATGTACGGATCAAGGCTCCGCTTGAGGTGAGGGTCCAGAGAAAACAGAAAGAGCGGGGTGGAACTGAAGAGCAGGCAAGGAAGGCACTTATTGACCAGGAGCTGGTGAGGACATCCTTTGTCCAGTCCGACCTGCAGTATAACCAACGCGATGTTTCTCTCTTTGATTTGGTCCTTGATACCGGTATTGTTCCACCGGAGACAGCGACGCTTTGGATTGCTGATGCCTATCAGCAACTGATGAAACGGCCACGAATAGATGCCAAAACCAGCCGAGCAGATCTTGTGGTTGACGATGTACTGCTCAAACTTGTTGAGAAGATGCTTGGCAGAGAGGCAAGATGAGAGAACGCTCACCCAGTGCAATCCTGATGGTGGTGGGAACTGGGATACTTTTGCTACTGCTTTTCTCCCCTGTCCTGCTTGCCCTATTGTCCTTGATAGTCTCAGGGGAGTTTTTCTTCGATTACTTGCTTACTGCTGAGCTTGGTTTGGTAGCCTGTGTTGGGGCCCTCTCCCTTACCATCGGAACCATGGCAAGAAGGATTCCTGCCACGTTGCTGTTCATTTTTCTTCCTGTGATGCTTGTTACGCTCTTTATCCTGATGGCACTCAGTGATCCGAGTCCCTTTTTTGCTGGGTTCATGCTGATTCTCTATAATCTTAGTCTCATAGGATTGGCATTTCATGGAATCAACAGCCTGCGACACTGACAGCGGCGCCATCTTGCGTTACAGTAGGCTATGGATGTAATCAAGACACTCTCCATGAAGGGGAGCACTACCTATATCGATTTGATCGAACCATTGGAAGAAGGGATAGCAGAAGTCCTCATTGCAGATGAAGATGGTATATTGCTCCATGTTCAGGATGCAACCTATGCGGTGGCGTTATTCAACCCAGCTGCGGCAGATACCTTTGCTGACGAGCTCTCTCATTGCAAGGACCCCATCTCAGTGCATACCGGACCAATTGTTCCTGCACTTAAGAAGAGAGGTCTTACGGTCTCCTTGGAGTGTGTCCAGGCTGTGTATCTTTTGACACAACCACTTGCTGAAAATGACTCTATCCGTATACGCCCTCTTGAGGAGAAAGACCTTCCTGTGGTGTTGCATCACTACAAACATGGCGATGAAGCGTATATCCGTGAACGATACGAGGCAGGGGTCATGATTGCTGCAGAGGTCGATGGCAATCTCGCTGGGTTCATGGGCAGGCATATCGAGTGTGCAATGGGTCTCCTGGAAGTATTGCCTCATTACCGGAGGAGGCATGTGGGGGAAGCATTGGAGAGAGCGTATATCAATAGGTTGCTTGCTCAAGGAACTATTCCATATTGCCACGTTGAGGTGGCAAATAAAGCCTCTCTGTCTCTCCAAAATAAGCTTGGATTGGTGTTTTCTTCAGAGTTGGTGTATTGGTTTAATTAATATTTATACATAAATTTGTGAAAATATATGCAAAGAGTCTGGTCAAAACGGAATATTTTTGTATAATTATACTAATATTGTTTATATGGAGGAACGTATGCTACAAGTTGGAGTCATTGGTGCTACAGGCTATGCGGGGTCACAGTTGGTAGCCCTCTTGGTAAATCATCCCTCCG
>JAQQAR010000032.1 GCA_028532765.1 Sphaerochaetaceae bacterium
AGTTTTTCAATGCTGCAAACTTTCGTCTGAATCTTTCGAGATTCTCTTGCTCGTTTGCTATGAGCATGTTGATCCTGTCATCGACTTGGGAAATATGGCCTGCCAACTCCAACAGGGTATCAACAAGAGTCTCAAGGCCAATGTCCATCAGTTTCTGTTTACGGTTATCAGGCATATATCTCTCCAGGAGCGAGTCAAAGCTTCTGTGAATTCTGCAGGAAAGAGGAAGAAGTTTCTACTGTTTCCATTGGTTTTCGAGCTTGCTTTTGAGCTGACCATAATCGAGGTTTGGTTCACTGGAAAACTTCATCAGTCTACCAAGCTATGCGCAGATTATACTGATCATGAAACCCTATCATAATCGAGGCAAGAAATATGTCATTCCAAATGTCAATCTCAATAGCAGTGGCTGTTGAATATTATCAGTTCACAGGAAGAACTATCACATAATTCAAAGCTACAGAATTCAGGATCAACTCAATTCATTCAGAGTTAAGCCGCTTCATCACCTCATTGGCTTTCAGGAGAGGAAATTCAATCAGGGATACAGAAGCTGTTGGAATGTACATGGAGAAATCATCATGGTCTATAGTGATGGTTTTGGGGCATTCATCTGCGCTTAAAATTGGGTACAGTATATCATCAATAAAATCGAAAGCCGAAAGAGTGTAGGGCTCCATTTTCCCATCATTGAAGAAAATTCGGATACTGGACGTAAGCTTTAAAATATCGTCTTCATCAAGATCATGATCGGCTATTAATTCTTCTATCGTTTTCCTCAAGTGCTCTGAAAGCATTTTCGAATCTGGATGCATTAATTCTTCTTGATATGCTTCTAGAGCATCATAAATCTCAAGTGACTCATAGCCGAATTCATGCCACTCCAAATCCCAATCATCAGGAAACTCATCAGCTGCCTCGTCAAGTGTGACAAATCGCTTTACGTGCTTAGGATTTACCAAGACGAGTTTGTTATTAAGAGTTTCAAAATAGAAAGGTTCATTATGCTTGAGTGAAGAAGGGATGCTTTCAAATGTCCCAACAGTGATGGGATACCAAATTGATTTAGGCCTACCGCTGGGCAAAATGCCAAGATTGCCCCAAAGTCCATCCATTCCATTCTCATCCTCTTTGAGCATCAAATGATAATTTGAACTTTGGTTCGATGTCCAAGGGTCTCCAAGTAATGCTCCTACTGTTGTTCTTAAGGCATAAGCCAGATCACGTAAGTTTGCAATGCTGGGTTCTGGATTCCCGTTTTCCCATCTTCCAATTGTTTGCTGTGTTGTATGCATCAGATCTGCTAACTGTTTCTGGGTAAGACGGGATTGCTTGCGGTAATCTTTAATTCTGTTCATGCTTAGCCTCCTGGATACATGAATTATAAATACACACATTATGTGTGTCAATAAAAAAATTGTGTGTATTTTCGTATTATCGGGGTAATTTAGGGTTCCAAGAAAAACACTCCCCCAGCATTCCATCTCCCCAACCCTTCATCCAAGCCATTCATACCTGGAGGATGAGCTGTCAGGGCCCATCCTCCAAAAGTGAATGACATTAGTATTTCTCTTCCAATGGCTCTTTCTGCTCAAGACTCCATATTGCTCGGTTCTTGCCGAAAACCAGGCTCGTTGCCACACCAATGACACCGATCACTGCAAAGAGAAATGCCGCTCCTGAACCCTTGCCCGAACCAAACAGTGAAATTAGAAGGTCATTCGTAGCATGTTCGGCGACAAAAGGCTCGAATACCTGATCGACCAAGAATCCCCCCAGCAAATACCCTACTGGTATGGTGCAGAATTGCAACGTATTCCTTGTAGCATACACACGGCCCTGCATCTCAATAGGAATATGGAGCCTCAGGATGGCACCCAGGTTCGTACCCATAAGAGGTATGGCAATCCAACCAAGTATTGCACCTATACACCACACAGGAATTGATTTCCCGAAAGCAAGCATGAAATTCTCTGCACTCATCGAGAACAACAGCGACCAATAGATGACTTTCACCCTGCTTTTGGGTGCCCTGATGGCAGAAGCTACGATACTCCCCACCAGTGTTGCAAAACCGGTTACCATGGTAACCCAACCAAGAGCCGTTGCACCGCCACCTGAGCGGGAGAGCAACATGGCAGGCAGTGCTGCATTGTAGAGAGAAGCGGTCAGATTGATGGCAGAGAGGAACAGTATCAGGTTCAGGATGCCGCGATTCTGTTTGAGATAGCGAATTCCTTTCCCTGTAGCCCTCAGGACCGATTCTTTATCAGTCTTGGAAACAGCATCCTGCTGTGGAATCCTGATGAAGGACCAGAGGATGATGAAGGCGAAGAGAAACGTTGAGACATCCACAAGAATAATCGCCTGCATGCCTGCAAAGGCATAGAGAGCAGTGGCGATTATTGGTGTAAGCATGGTATTCAGGGCATTGGAAAAGGATTTCAGACCACTGACTTTCTGATAGAACCTACGGGGGGTTATCAGGCTCATTGCAACCTCCGAAGCCGGTTGTTGCACCGTGTTCATCATCCCATTTATCACATTCAGACCATAGAGATGCCAGATCTGCAGTTGGTTTGTCTGCAGCAGTACAAACACAACAATCGTGCTGATTGCCGCCAGGCTATCACAAACGAGCATGGTCCGTTTCTTGTTCCAGCTCTCGCTGAGCGCCCCTGCGAACATGCTGAGAAGAATATACGGCGCATACGAGAACACAGACAGCAGCGCTGTTGATAACGCAGAACCGCTTTTCTCGTACAGATAGAGGACCAGTGCAAAACTGGTCATTGAACTCCCGAGTTGAGAGAACGACTGGGTAATCCAGAGCATGAGAAATGCCTGTAGATCCCGGTGAATGAGTAATTTTATGTTCATACTGACTTTGCTTCCTTACTTGTTGAATTTGGCAGGAAAATGCAAAGTCCTTTGGACGAGAGAGGTTACGACTCCATGCAGCTTCGTCCTTGTCAGACCTTGCATGGAGATGAAGCAATGCAGAGCATATCGTATCCTCCTTTTGAAAGGAGTATAGCAAAGAGGGTGGTGTATGTCATCAGGATTATTGGCGCTAGGAAGAACTGTCACAAAATCCACAGCATCTCTTCGGAGATGTTTTTCTTTACCCCTTATATATCAATATTAATAACATTAATAAAATACCTCATGTTCCACATACCATACTTGCCGTTTTTTCCCGTAAACCACAAGATTTTTAGATTTTCTCTTTTTCCTTGAAGCAAAACCACACCTGCCTGCTCTTTCCCAAATATAAGGAGCCGCAACAATGGCAACGGTCATCAGAAGTCTCGGAATCAACGGAATAGAAGGATACCCACTTGCAGTGGAAGTAGCGATCATAGCAGGCCTGCAGGCAACCACCATCGTTGGCCTTGGTGATGCAGCAGTGAAGGAAGCAAAGGACAGGATGGAAGCATGTACAGAGGAACTCTCCTATGCCTACCCATCAAAGAAGGTCGTGGTAAACCTCAGTCCCAGTGACATCCCCAAGAGGGGAGCCTACCTCGATCTGCCCATGCTCCTCGGCCTCCTGGTTGAATCGAAGCAGGTCAGGCCAAGGATCGAGGGCTGGCAGGAAATAGCCTGTGTCGGGGGAATCAGCACCACAGGGACCCTCGTCGGCTTCAACGGCGTGCTGCCCATGGCAATCCAGGCACACCGGATGGGATGGAAGAAACTCATCGTGCCGCTCGATTGTGCCAATGAGGCTTCCCTGGTCACGGGACTGGAGATCATCGCCTGTGAGACCATCACAGAGGTAATCCAATACCTGGAAGGCCGGTTGCATCTCTCCCCCCATAAAACAGATCAGGACCCCATCCTTCAGGAGAAAACCAGCAAGGACGGCGATTTCATCGACGTCGTCGGACATGACGACATCCTCCCTTACCTTGCAGCAGCCGTTGCAGGAAACCACAACCTTCTCCTGGTAGGGATCCCCGGAGCAGGGAAGACGCTCATGGCCCGGTTGCTCCCCACCATCCTCCCTCCCATGAATGAACAGGAAATATTGGAAGTCTCCTCCATTTACAGCATAGCAGGGGAACTTGACGGCCATGAGCTCAAGAGAAACAGACCCTTCAGGTGCCCCCACTACAACATGTCCTCCCATGCCCTCATAGGAGGGGGCCCACAGGCAAAACCCGGGGAAGTGACCCTTGCCCACCGAGGCATCCTCTTTCTCGATGAACTCCCCGAATTTGGACGGAAAACCCTCGAATCCCTCCGTCTCCCCCTTGAGGACAAGCGAGTCACCATAAGCCGGGTCAACCAAACCAACCGCTATCCCTCCGACTTCATGCTTGTCGCA
>JAQQAR010000033.1 GCA_028532765.1 Sphaerochaetaceae bacterium
AGTTTTTCAATGCTGCAAACTTTCGTCTGAATCTTTCGAGATTCTCTTGCTCGTTTGCTATGAGCATGTTGATCCTGTCATCGACTTGGGAAATATGGCCTGCCAACTCCAACAGGGTATCAACAAGAGTCTCAAGGCCAAGGTCCATCAGTTTCTGTTTACGGTTATCAGGCATATATTTCTCTTCGGGAACGAGTCAAAGCTTCTGTGAATTCTGTAGGAAAGAGGAAGAAGTTTCTACTGTTTCCATTGGTTTTCGAGCTTGCTTTTGAGCTGACCATAATCGAGGTTTGGTTCACTGGAAAACTTCATCAGTCTACCTATGCGCAGGAGGATTCAAACGGAATGTCCCAGGTTTTGCTTCGTTCCCCCGCCTTCTTTTTCTAGTCACAAAAATAGTATATTTTATGTGACAACATTATCGGTACCAAGAAAAACTGTCCCCCCAGCAATCCCCCTCCCCAACCCATCATCCAAGCCATTCATACATGGAGGATGAGCCACCAAGGCCCATCCTCCAAAGGTGAGTGACATTAGTATTTCTCATCCATCGGTTCTTTCTGCTCAAGACTCCATATTGCTCGGTTCTTGCCGAAAACCAGGCACGTTGCCACACCAATGACACCGATCACTGCAAAGAGAAATGCCGCTCCTGAACCCTTGCCCGAACCAAACAGGAAAATTAAAAGGTCATTCGTAGCATGTTCTGATACAAAAGGCTCGAATACCTGGTCGACCAGAAATCCCCCCAGCAAATACCCTACTGGTATAGTGCAGAATTGCAACGTATTCCTTGTAGCATACACACGGCCTTGCATCTCGATAGGAATATGGAGCCTCAAGATAGCCCCCAGGTTCGTACCCATAAGAGGTATGGCAATCCAACCAAGTATTGCACCTATACACCACACAGGAATTGATTTCCCGAAAGCAAGCATGAAATTCTCGGCACTCATCGAGAACAACAGCGACCAATAGATGACTTTCACCCTGCTTTTGGGTGCCCTGATGGCAGAAGCTACGATACTCCCCACCAGTGTTGCAAAACCGGTCACCATGGTAACCCAACCAAGTGCTGTTGCACCGCCTCCTGCTCGAGAGAGCAACATGGCAGGAAGTGCTGCATTGTAGGCAGAAGCGGTCAGATTGATGGCAGAGAGGAAAAGTATCAGGTTCAGGATGCCGCGATTCTGTTTGAGATAGCGAATTCCTTCCCCTGTGGCCTTAAGAACCGATTCCTTCTCAGCCTTGGAAACTGAATCCTGCTGCGGGATCCTGATACAGGACAAGAGGATGATGAAAGCGAAGAGAAACGTTGAGACATCCACAAGCATAATCGCCTGCATACCTGCGAAGGCATAGAGAGCAGTGGCGATTATGGGTGTGAGCATGGTATTCAGTGCATTGGAAAAGGATTTCAGACCACTGACTTTCTGATAGAACCTACGGGGGGTTATCAGGCTGACAGCAACTTCCGAAGCCGGTTGTTGCACCGTGTTCATCATCCCATTTATCACATTCAGACCATAGAGATGCCAGATTTGCAGTTGGTCCGTCTGCAGCAGTACACACACAACAATCGTGCTAATTGCCGCCAGGCTATCACAGACAAGCATGGTCCGTTTCTTGTTCCAGGTGTCGCTGAGCGCCCCTGCGAACATACTGAGAAGAATGTACGGTGCATACGAGCACACAGACAGCAGTGCTGTCGATAACGCAGAACCACTTTTCTCGTACAGATAGAGAACCAGTGCAAAACTGGTCATCGAACTCCCGAGTTGAGAGCATGACTGGGTAATCCGGAGCATGAGAAATGCCTGTAAATCCCGGTGAATGAGTGTTTTTATGTTCATATTGACTTTGCTTCCTTACTTGTTGAATTTGGTAGGAAAATGCAAAGTCCTTTGGACGAGAGAGGTTACGACTCCATGCAGCTTCGTCCTTGTCAGACCTTGCATGGAGATGAAGCAATGCAGAGCATATCGTATTCCTCCTTTTGGAAGGAGTATAGCAAAGAGGAAAATGTATGTCATCAGGATTATCGACACTAGGAAAACCCCATTTTCCATTCTCTGAAGCAAAAGCCAACTATCCTGCTCTTTTCCTGTATCTGAATTAAAGGAGCCAACACAGTGGCAACAGTCATCAGAAGTCTCGGAATCAACGGAATAGAAGGGTATCCACTTGCAGTGGAGGTAGCGATCATAGCAGGCCTGCAGGCAACCACCATTGTCGGGCTTGGCGATGCTGCAGTGAAGGAAGCAAAAGACAGGATGGAGGCATGCACAGAAGAACTTTCCTATGCCTACCCATCAAAGAAAGTCGTAGTCAATCTCAGCCCCAGTGACATCCCCAAGAGGGGAGCCTATCTCGATCTTCCCATGCTCCTCGGCCTCCTGGTTGAATCGAAGCAGGTCAGGCCAAGAATCGAGGACTGGCAGGAAATAGCCTGTGTTGGGGGAATCAGCACCACAGGGGCCCTTGTCGGCTTCAATGGCGTGCTGCCCATGGCAATCCAGGCCCACCGCATGGGATGGAAGAAACTCATCGTACCAAAGGACTGTGCAAATGAGGCCTCCCTGGTCAAGGACCTGGACATCATCGCCTGTGGTACCATCACAGAGGTAATCCAATACCTGGAAGGCCGGTTGCATCTCTCTCCCCATAAAACAGATCAGGACCCCATCTTTCAGGAAAAAACCAGCAATGAAGGTGATTTCATCGACGTCGTCGGACATGACGACATCCTTCCTTACCTTGCTGCCGCCGTAGCAGGAAACCACAACCTTCTCTTGGTAGGGATACCTGGAGCTGGAAAAACGCTAATGGCCCGGTTGCTCCCCACCATCCTCCCCCCAATGAATGAACAGGAAATATTGGAAGTCTCCTCCATCTACAGCATAGCAGGGGACCTTGACGGCCATGAGCTCAAGAGAAACAGACCCTTCAGGGCTCCCCACTACAACATGTCCTCCCATGCCCTCATAGGAGGGGGCCCACAGGCAAAACCCGGGGAAGTGACCCTTGCCCATCGGGGCATCCTCTTTCTCGATGAACTCCCCGAATTTGGACGGAAAACCCTCGAATCCCTCCGTCTCCCCCTTGAGGACAAGCGAGTCACCATAAGCCGGGTCAACCAAACCAACCGCTATCCCTCCGACTTCATGCTTGTCGCA
>JAQQAR010000034.1 GCA_028532765.1 Sphaerochaetaceae bacterium
GCATGTACAAAACAACGATGAGCGTGATGGTGATATTCATTCCCCATCCTCCTTCTCCAAAGATGTCAAAGATGAAAATATGATGTTACATGTTGTGGTAGATGTCAAGAAAATTATGTATTAATATATAATAATATGTAAAATTACTGTAAAACATAAAAAAGTACCATTCTATTGTGTATAAAGTAGACAATATGAAAAAAAATTCCCATCCAGTCATAAAATGGATGGGATAATATAGCTATAAGCGAAAATAAATGTACAAACTTTGGTCATACTAAGCTCTTATACCATACATTCATACTCTCGATATTTCCTGCTATATTGGTATTGTTGTGTAATCTGCCACCATAGGTGTATCCCGCCTTTGCGAAGGTGATATTCATACCAGGCGAGATAGCCCTTGCAATGGTGTAGGCTGTGAGAATTCCTCTCTTCCTAAGCTCATCTTCCAGGAATGCAAGTAAGTGGAGGGCATACCCGTTACCGCGTTTATTGGGTAGGGTGGCAAAATCAGTCATCTCAGAGAAGCGTTTATCTTCCTTGAAGCTGCACTCTCCTGAGGCCAGTGCAACAAGATTGCCATCCTCCTCAATTCCAGCGTAGATGGTACCCTCATCCATGGTTTTCATGATGAACGATGGGTCATCTATTGCAAAGGGGTAGGAGTCAAAGACCTTGCCATAGATTGTAGCCATTGACGCAGCATCCTCTTTGGAGCATAGACGTACAGAGTATTTCTGGCTTGGTTTCCTTCGCTTAACAGAAAGAGCCAATGCAAGCACGCTTTCATATTCAGAACAGAGCTTCTCTTCCTGGCGTTTTTTGTCAAGGAACTTTCCAAGGAAAAGCCCCTCTTCCTCGCCGTGGAACAACTTTTCTGCTGTTGCCTCAATCAGGAATCCAGCCTCCAGGAATGGCGCAGAGATGGAGCGGGGAATCTTGGTGAAGATTTTCCCGTAACCGTTCTCTTCTGCCAATTTCACCAATTTGGGAATCAGGAGCGAAACATCCGCAGAGCCGGGATCCATCAAGTAGATCCGGTCATTGCTTTTACCATGTTGGACAAGCGCCCCATCCAAATGCAACAAGGTGTCGTTTGTATCACCCATTCCTAGCGCTCCTCTTCACCGTTGGCTTCAGCATATGCCTCGCTTACCGATACATGCCCCTCAGGCGTCAGGGAATAACTGTCATCGTAATCTGCCAAGAGCTTTTCAATACCGTATGCCTTGAACTCATCACTGTCATCCAGTTTCAACTCAAGGGTGCATTTCTCACAGTTGCGGTCGCACATCACGGATGTGTAACTGTCTGGTTCACGGTAGGTAGTGATGACACCCTCGAAGTTACGAAGAATTACCTTGTTCGTGGACCAGGAGAGAATATAGTTGGGCATGATGGGAATCTTTCCGCCACCGCCCGGTGCATCGATCACATAGGTTGGAACACAGAAACCACTGGTATGGCCCCTGAGGCTCTCCATTATCTCGATACCCTTTCCGACTGAGGTCCTGAAATGGGTGAGTCCCTCAGAGAGGTCACACTGGTAGAGGTAGTAGGGTCGTACCCTGCTATAGGTCAATTTCTGGACAAGTTTCTTCATGATCCTGGGGCAGTCGTTCACGTCATTAAGCAGAACTGACTGGTTTCCCATGGGGATTCCTGCATCAGCGAGCATCTCCACTGCCTTTCGCGAGGACTTGGTAAGTTCACGCGGGTGGTTGAACTGGGTGTTGATCCACAGTGGATGATATTTTTTCAGCATGGTTACCAGCTTCTCATTCACCCGGTAGGGGAGTACCACAGGAATCCTGGTCCCAATTCTGATAATCTCAACATGCTCGATGGCTCTCAATTCTGAGAGAATCCACTCTAGGTACTCATCAGAGAGCATCAAGGGGTCTCCACCACTGAGCAGGACATCGCGAACCTGTGGGGTGTTCCTGATGTAATCAAGTCCTGCTTTTATCTGCTGGCGGTCTGGGATGCTGTCCACATCGCCAACCTTGCGCTTCCTGGTGCAATGACGGCAATACATTGCACAGGTATTGCTGATCAAGAAGAGCACACGGTCTGGATAACGGTGTGTGATACCGGTAACCGGGCTGTCTGCATCCTCGTGCAAGGGATCTTCCATATCATAGTCTGCAATATCCAACTCACGTACATCGGGGAACGACTGCTTGAAAATGGGATCATTCTCCACATTGTCAGTATCGATGAGCGAGAGATAATAGGGTGTGATGGCCATGGGAAACTTTGCAATAGTTGCCTCAATATCCTTCCGTTTTGCTTCCGGGAACGTGTAGTCAAGCAGCTTCTCAAACGTTGCAACATCCTTGATACAATGCTTGAGCTGCCATTTCCAGTCACGCCAGCGTTCTCTACTGACATCGGTATCGAAACGGTCTACTATCTGCTGTTCTGAATCGGTAAATTGCATGGGTCTTTCCTGTACGGTTCTCTTCTGGTGATGTTCCATAGGCAAAGAATCCCCATGGCACACAGAAAGTCTGTGGTCGAATGATTGCTCCGATCAATTGGCAACTATTCTTGTATTGGATGGAGCTATTATAACATGTTTTTGACATTACTGCAACAAAACGACAAGAACTAATATAGAAAGGATGTTTTATGCCTCTTTTTCTCTTGCAATGCAAACAAGTTGTGCAGGTAGTCTGGTGAAAGGAGCCGAAAAGAAGAGGGAGGCTCAGCCTCCCTTCCATACTGTTCAGCATAGAATCCTAGAACGCATACAACACACCGACAGTAGAGGTGAGTAATCCTGCAAGTGGGAAAAGGGGATTGAAGACAACTCCTCCATCGAAGGTCTCATCATCCTCGATAAATCCATATGCCATGACAGGGATGTTCAGGTTCACAAATATTCCAGTATTCTTGTTCGGAATCCAGTACTCTCCCTTCACTACAGCACCAGCCAATCCCAGGACAACCGGACCGAAGTTGGTGAAAGCGGTGGTCCCCAGACCAATTTTCATATCAAAATTTTCACTGAGCGCGAACGCTTGGCTGATATCTGCATTGAACGTGTAGATATCGAAGAATTTTTCTTCTGAGTCTGTGGTTGAAGCAATGTAGGTGATCCCCATAGGATAGTTGACGCCAGCTTGCAGGTAGAGATCCCCAAGTCCTACGTCGACCAATACTCCTGTGGTGGTAAATCCCAACTGGGCACCGACTGCAACGCTGTTCTCTCGAGCGGAGAGCGTTCCAAGTGACAAAACAAGCACAAGTAGCAATATAGTAGTACGTTTCATAGTAGGCTCCTCTGCATTTAGTTTCTCATACTGTGAGAACAAACACGAGCCTGTAGGGTGACAAAATCGGAAATATGTCTAGTGATAGTGAATGGTATTGGCCAGGCGTATGATCTCAAAGCGATCTTTCACCTCCAATTTTGAATATATGGAGCTGATATTGTTACGTACCGTCTGCTCCGCAAGAAAAAGTCGGTCTGCTATCTGTTGGTTGTCATAGCCGGTGGCGATGAGGCCGAAGATCTCTTTCTCACGTGATGTAAGGGTATCGAACCATTCAAAACTGCCGGATACCTCAGGAATTTTCGGGCTGGTTCCATCGTACATGGTATTGATCAACTTGGCTGCGATCTTTGGGGAAATCTGTACCAGTCCTGATTGCAACGCCCTGATGGCAGCTATCAATTCAGTAGGGGATATATCCTTCAGGAGATACCCGGCTGACCCAATTCGCAGTGCTTCCCTCACATACTCATCCTCATCATAGGTGGAGAGCATGACCACCTTGATAGAAGGGTTTTGCTTGAGGATTTCCCGGGTAGCTTCCACCCCGTTGATATCAGGAAGATGGACATCCATCAGTATTACATCAGGTACTTCCTCCAGGGCCATCTGTATGGCGCTGGTTCCATTCTTCGCGATTCCTATTACCTGGAAATCGTCCACATAGCTCTCCAAGCTCATTCTCAAGCTCTGAACGAAGAGTGGCTGGTCATCAACCAACAGAATTCGAATCATGTGTGTGCTCCTTTTGCAGTGGGATGGTAACGGTTAGTTGGAAGCCTCCCTCCGGGGCATTCTCTGCATGGACTGTACCGCCGAGCTTGCTGATTCGCTCCTCCATGCCGGCAAGTCCAATACCTTTGACAATTTTCTTTGCTCCACTACCATTGTCCAGGATGATGACTTGTACCTGGTCTCTGATAATCCAGAAGAGCATCCTGACCTGCGTCGCATGTCCATGCCGCAGGGCGTTGGTCAGTCCTTCTTGTACCACTCTATACAAGACCAGATCGATCTCATCACCGAAGGAGGCAGGCAGATTCCCTGCCTCAATATCCACGGTAACCCCGGTAGTCCCTTCGAAAATTTTCTTAATCTTGTAGATTGCCTTGATTCCAGTCTCCCGATCCTGTTCATTGGTCCTGAGCAAGTGTAGAGCCTTCCTGGTTTCTGTCAATCCTTCTTGTGCTTGGCTGCGTGCAGCTGAGCACATCTCACTGGTTTTTTCGCTGTTTCTACATCCAGTTGAGACAATGGCATCCATCATTGCAATGATATTGGTGAACATATACCCACTGATATCATGGATTTCCCGACTGATACGAAAACGCTCCTTTTTTGCGGCCTCAATCTCCGCAGTCCTTGCGTATGATTGCAGGCTCTGGCTGAAGACAGTGAGCTTGGTGATGGTGGTATTCAGGATGGTAATCTGCTCTTGGGCTTTCAAATAAAGCTGACGGTACTGGGTAAGGACAACCTGTAAGAGTGCAGCGCCCAAGGATATTGAAAAGAATGCCCAGAGTTCAGGGATTTCTGCATTTCTGAGAGCAAGATTCAGTTCATTCTCCCCAAGCAGTCTGGGTAGCTGCAACAAAGCTACTCCTGTGGTTGATAGGATTGGGCAGAGAATCAGACTGCAAGGGAAGGAGCAACAGACAAGTAGTACACTCTGGAAAGCAAGGAAGAGTGAGAGACGAATGGTGAGAAAATCGTTTAATGAGTATCCAATAACCCATAGGGCGGTAAGGGAGAGAAAAATCAGCAGAAGAATTGCCAGAAGATTGCGCGATTGGGTAAGCAGGAAGATACAAAAACAGTAGAAAGCGAAGAAGACAAAAAATGTGCGATAGAACTCAAACGCTCGGGTACTCTCTCCACTGTTGAATCCATAGGTAAGGAGAAACTCTACAAGACCGAGGGCAAGAAGGAATCCTGCGTAACCATACAGGGCACGCTCAAAGGGTGTCGTTCTTCTGGATTGCTCACTTTCAACCATTGGAGACAGTATACCATAAGGAGGATGAGAGTCGGTATTTTTGTACCGGAAGAAGGCCGAAAAAAAAGATGTTTTCAGTATTCTTGTCACTTTCGCTGTGACAGGCCTGCCCCTATCATGAAACAATAGAAAACGTAGCAAGCTTGTTCAAAGAACAACGAGGAGGAATGCAATGAAGAAAATGTTGTATGTGCTATTGGTTCTGGTGCTGGGATCAACCATGCTATTCGCCGGTGGTGCTGGAGAGAAAGAAGCTGAGGTTGTAGACCCAAATGCCCCAATCACCCTGACGGTATGGTGCTGGGATCCGATGTTCAATATCTATGCCATGGAGGAGGCGGCAAAGATTTACAAGGACATCAAGCCAAATGTAACCATCAATGTGGTTGAGACACCCTGGAATGACCTGCAGCAGAAGTTGATCACCAGTCTCAGTGCCAATGCCACCGAGAATCTTCCGGACATCATCCTGATGCAGGATAACGCAATCCAGAAGAACGTGATGACCTATCCTGAAGCCTTTGTACCTCTCAATGGTAAGATTGACCTTAGCCAGTTTGCCCAGTTCAAGGTTGATGTTGGTACCATTGATGGTAACCACTATGGAGTTCCCTTTGACAACGGAGCAACCGGTACATTCCTCAGAAGGGACATCGTTGAGAAAGCCGGTCTCAAAGTAAGTGATTTCAACGACATAACCTGGGAACGCTTCATCGAGCTAGGCAAGATTGTCAAGCAGAAGACCGGTGTAGCTATGATCAGCACGGTGGCCAATGAGCCCGATTTCCCCATGTTGATGCTGCAAAGTGCAGGCACGTGGATGTTCAATGAGGATGGAAGTGCCTACATCAAGGACAATCCTGTCCTCAAGGAAGCACTCCGTATTACCAAGGAGATGGTAGAGAGTGGTGTTTGTCTGCTTGTGCCAGATTGGAATGCCTATATTGCAACGCTGAACAACGGAACAGTTGCTTCCACCATCAACGGCTGCTGGATCAGTGGATCCATCCAGGCCGAGGAGTCCCAGAAGGGCCTGTGGGCTGTTGCAAATACTCCCAGGTTTGCAAATATCAGCAGTTCTGTGAACTACTCCAGCCAGGGTGGTTCAGGTTGGATGGTCATGGCAAACTCCAAGCATCCTGATGTTGCCATCGATTTCCTGGCAAAGACTTTTGGTGGAAGCGTCGAACTGTATGAGACCATTCTGCCAACCAGTGGAGCAATTGCAACTTGGCTTCCCGCCGCAGAAAGCCCGGTTTATGCGACCCCCATTGAGTTCTTTGGTGGTCAGAAGATCTATGAGGACCTGGTAGGTTTTGCTGGCAAGGTTCCAAACGTCAAGTACGGTGTTTTCAACTATGAAGCCCGAGATGCCATCGCCCGTGCATTGAGCGAAGTAATGCAGGGAACGGACATTGATGCAGCGCTTGGGACTGCACAGAAGAATGTCGAATTCCTGATGAGCGAGTAGTTTTAGTCCACATTGATATCCGATACCGCTGTATACGGGCGGTATCGGATTTGTACCGGCATAGATAAGGGAAACCGTCATGGTAAAAAGTAATCTGACACGAAAAATCAACCTGTACGGCTGGTTGTTTGTCATTCCTGCAGCACTATTCATCTTTATCCTAAACTTCTATCCAATGATCAGTGCGTTCCTGCTCTCGTTGCAATCAGGAAGGGGCAATAACCTGAAATTTGCAGGATTGAAGAACTACGCTCGACTGTTTGAGGATGAGATGTTTCTCACCTCAGTGGGAAACGTTGTCACCTATCTTGTGATCCAAGTCCCCATTATGCTGTTGTTCGCATTGGTCCTGGCCACCATGCTGAACGATCCAAAGCTTAAAGGCAGGGGAATTTTCAGGACCATGATTTTTCTGCCGTGTGCGACCAGTCTGGTTTCCTCGGCCATGATCTTCAAATCATTGTTCTCCATTGATGGAATCATGAATGCAGCCCTGGTTGGCATTGGCATGCTTTCTGAGCCGATCAGCTGGCTTACCCATCCCGTCTGGGCGAAATTTGTCATCATCCTTACCATTACCTGGAGATGGACCGGGTATAATACCGTGTTCTATCTTGCGGGACTCCAGAATATCAACCGGAACGTATATGAGGCAGCCCGCATCGACGGAGCCTCAGCGAGCAGGCAATTCTTCTCCATAACCATACCCCTGCTCAAGCCGGTAATCCTCTTGACTACCATCATGTCCACCAATGGGACATTGCAACTCTTCGATGAGGTGCGTACCCTGACCAACGGAGGTCCAGGGATTGCAACCCTCTCGATCAGCCAATACATCTATAACCTGTCGTTTATGTATAACCCACAATTTGGGTATGCAGCGGCAGTATCCTATGCAATCCTGGTGATGGTTGCCGTGCTCTCCTTCGTCCAAATCAAAGTGGGAGGTAAGCGATGAACAAGCGACAAGGTGCATCCATAGCAAAATATGTATTTCTGATTATCATCTGCCTGTTCTCTGTATTTCCGTTCTACTTCATGGTGGTCGGTGCAACCAACAAGAGTGTGGACATCATCAAAGGTAAGCTTTTCTTCGGGACCTTCCTGTTTGAGAACATCAAGACCCTCGCTACGAACGTGCGACTGGGGAATGCATTTTGGAACTCACTGCGTAATGCCTTGGCCAATACGGCAGCCGCCCTTCTGGTCTGCAGCCTCGCTGGGTATGGATTCCAGATCTATCGGGACAAGGGAAAGGATACCCTGATGGGGTTGCTTCTGCTCTCCATGATGGTTCCCTTCGCTGCCCTCATGGTCCCCCTCTTCAGGATGTTCAGCCAGGCAAAGTTGCTTGATACGACCATGGGATTCATTCTTCCCACAATCTCTACCGCCTTCCTGATTTTCTTCTTCCGGCAGAGCAGCGAATCCTTTCCCATTGAGACTGTGCAGGCTGCCCGGGTGGACGGGCTGGGGGAGTTTGGCATCTTTTTCAGGATCTATGTGCCTATCATGGCGCCTACCTTTGCAGCAGCTGCTATTGTTACATTCATGAATGCATGGAATAATTACCTATGGCCATTGATCATCATGCAGAGTCAGGATAGTCAGACCATGCCTCTCCTGATCACCGGCCTGACCGCAGGGTATACTACCGATTATGGTATTCTGATGCTCTCTGTCACCATCACAACCCTGCCGACCTTGATCCTCTTCTTTACCCAACAGAGACGGTTTGTTGAAGGGGTGCTCGGCTCGGTCAAATAACACAAAGGAAGGTTCGTATGGATACGTTGTTTCTTCACCACAAAGCTTGGCAACAGCCGTCGATCACCTCGGTCAATCGGCTTCCGATCAACAGTCTGCCCCCATCTTTTACATCCGTAGAAGATGCAATGCATTGGGCGAAAGAAGGCCCAGAAGGGTGGGATCAGAGGGAATCTCCTTACCAGGTCAGGCTGAATGGAACTTGGTCTTTCAGGTATTATGAGACCCCCCTCCAGGTGGAGGACGAGGTTGTCAAGAAGGATTATGATCTTGATTTTGATCCCATCAGGGTCCCTGGTGCGTGGAGTGTGCAAGGGTGGGACAAGCCACACTATACCAATGTGATCATGCCATTCAAGAACACCCCTCCATTTCCTCCAGAGCAAAATCCTACCGGGGTGTACAAGAAACAGTTCATTATCGACGACGAATGGATGAACAGAAAGACAATTCTCAAGGTTGGTAGTGCTGAGAGCTATCTGGAGGTGTATCTCAATGGCTCGTTCGTCGGAATGAGCAAGGATTCCAGGCTCCCTTCTTCCTTTGACCTTACCCCTGTGCTGGAGAAAGGGGAGAATACCCTTGTCCTGATCGTGGTTCGCTATAGTGATGCCTCCTATGTGGAAGACCAGGACCAGTGGTGGTTTGGCGGTATCCATCGCACAGTTGTCCTGATCAGTGAGGGAAGCAATGCCCTGCAGGATGTGAAAGTTACACCCACCCTGGATGATGATTTTTCCAAAGCCCGCATCCACATCAAAGCACCCTATGCTGGAGGGGACGGGCAGGTGCTGCTTGCTAGTCTCTATGACCCAGATGGAGCCTTGATCATATCTCGCCATGTAACGGGTAGTACGGGATCCTATGAAACCACCTTTGAGGTGGATCATCCCCATCTGTGGAGCAGTGAGA
The DNA here is from genome assembly GCA_028532765.1 of Sphaerochaetaceae bacterium. Lineage (GTDB taxonomy): Bacteria > Spirochaetota > Spirochaetia > Sphaerochaetales > Sphaerochaetaceae > Sphaerochaeta. The sequence goes on from JAQQAR010000034.1 coordinate 9,431, forward strand.
ATCCGGTACTCTACTGTCTCAGTTTCTCCTTGGATGCAGAGAGGGAGCATCGCTCTTGCATGGTAGGGCTGAGAAAGGTGGAAATTGCACGTAGAGCTCTCCTGATAAACGGGAAGCGAGTCTTTATCAAGGGTGTAAACCGGCATGAGCATGATGAACGGTCAGCAAAGACATTGAGTACAAGCAGCATGGTGCGGGATATCAAGCTGATGAAACAGTACAACTTCAATGCAGTGAGAACCTGTCACTATCCGGATGATGAAATCTGGTACGCGCTTTGTGATAAATACGGTCTGTATGTAATGGATGAAGCGAATATCGAGACCCACGCAAACTACGACAGCATCTGTCGTGACGAAGCGTGGGCATCCTGCTTTCTGGATCGGGTACAGAGGATGGTCCGTCGTGACTACAACCATCCTTCTGTCATTATCTGGTCCCTCGGAAATGAGAGTGGACATGGGAACAACCATGACGCATGTGCTGGTTGGATACGGTACTACGATAAGAACCGTCCCATACACTATGAAGGAGCAAACCGCGACGAGTGGGGTCAGGGACCCCATTCTCTTTCCAGCTTAAAGCGGGGAAGGTTTACCACCGACATTATTGCCCCAATGTATCCCCCCATCTCCCTGATCGAGGAATGGGACCATACCACTGAACCTGACAATGATGACCGTCCCTTGATCATGTGTGAATACAGCCATGCGATGGGAAACTCCAATGGAAGCCTGGGCGACTACTGGAGGGTTATCAAGAAAAGTCGTGGGATACAAGGTGGATTCATCTGGGATTGGGTCGACCAAGGAATTCTGGTGGATGAAGAAGGAAAGCCTGTGGGTTTCTCTTCTCAGGGTTATAGGAACAAGGATGGAATAAAAGCGTGGCGCTATGGTGGGGATTTTGGTGATAAACCCACTGATTACGATTTCTGCCTCAACGGCCTGTTGCTCCCCGACCGTACTCTCAAGCCTGCGATGGCTGAATGCCTCAAGGTACAGCAGTCCATTCAGATAACCAGTGATCATCCATCGAGCGGAACATTCACCCTAATCAACGAGCAGGATTTCACCAACACGGAGCATCTTTCCATCCGTTACCGCCTGGTCAGCGAGGCTGACCCCAAGGTAGTGGAGGGGACACTCTCCCTTCCTGCTGTGGACCCTGGCTGCAGTCAGGAGTTTGCAGTACCTGAGTTGCTGGGTGAAGAAGTGCGCTCCATGATGCGCTATGGAGAGACCTTCTTGCTCTTTGAAATCTTCCTCAAGGAACATACCGCATATGCAGATGCTGGACATGTAGTGGCTTGGCAACAGTTCAAGCTCTGTGAGGCTCGCAAAAAGGCTTTCCCGATTCCCGAGGCTTCCTTGGCAAAAACCCCGAAGGGATCATTCCTGGTGGAGACAGAGGCTTATCGAGCGAAGATCGGGGAGGATGGCCTTTTGCATAGCCTTGCCTTTGCCGGTCAGAAAGAGTTGCTTGCGAGCCCCCTCAGGGTAAATCTGTTCCGCTGTCCAACCGAGAATGACGGTATCAAGACACTGCAGTCCAATACCGATGAGCCGGAGTATGAGTTCTACCACGACAATAAGGCCTTCGGTCCTTGGTTCAAGCATAAGCTGAACCAGGTATGCATGATCTTGGAGGACATCCATCAGGAGGAAGGGCAACTCTGCACGCAACATCGATTGGAGAACCCGGACAAGGAGGTCTTTGGTACCTTCATCCAGCACTGGGTCTTCTCTTCTGATAAGCTGCACTATCAGTGTACATTCGACCTGAATGACACTGTGGGGGAATACCCAAGGGTGGGACTTGCCTGTGATCTTGAACGGAGGTGGTCTGCATGTCGTTATTTTGGGTTGGGTCCACAAGAGAACTACCCCGACCGAAAGGATGGGGCGATCATGGGAGAGTACCACGCGACAGTAGACGAGCTCTTTGTTCCTTACATTGTTCCCCAGGATCATGGGGTGCATACAGCTCTCAGGCGCCTGGACCTCTATGATGGCAACACGGGGAGCGTACAGTTCAGTAGTGACTCTCCCTTCTCCTTTGCCTTCCACAGGTATACCACTGATGAGTTATGGAAAAAGCTTCATGCGGACAAGCTGGAGCAGAGCAAATTACATCATCTGTAT
>JAQQAR010000035.1 GCA_028532765.1 Sphaerochaetaceae bacterium
CGTCTAAAACAGAAGAACCAATCCCTCTTGTTTTCTTGAGGTATGGACTATACCACAAAGGCAGGCAGGAAATCCCCTTCCTGCTTCAATGTGACAAAGTCCCTTTCATTACCTCAGGACAATATCACTTCCTAATGAGAATTATTTCATATCGTTTTTATCCTTCACTTTACAAACCTCCAGCAAACTTCTATGCTTTTGAGTACGTAGGAGAGGTGTCAATGCGTATACTCGATTATCTTACTGAATCTTCCATTTTGTTCCTCAACGAAACTCATAAGAACCAGATACTCACAACCATGACAGAAAAAGCAACTGAAAGCGGGTATGTCTCCAGTGAAAAGGATTTCACTGCAGCTATCCTTGAGCGTGAAGCCATCATGAGCACGGGTATCGGTCTTCAGGTTGCCATTCCTCATGCAAAGTTGAACGGCATCAAGGAATTTTTCGTACTTGCTGCAGTGCTGGAAAATGATGTCCCATGGGATTCCTTGGATAAGAAACCGGTACGTCTGGTTTTCATGATCGGGGGTCCTTCCGACCGACAGTCTGATTATCTCATGATCCTTTCCAAGATTACCTTGGTAATCAAGAACCCCGAACGCAGGAAAGCACTCATGGCTGCCAAGACTCCCCAGGCTGTGCTCGATGCATTTGCCGATCTGTAGGACTGCATAATGGAATTCCATCTGTTTCTCTATCTTGCTGCAATTTTTGCAGCGGGGTATGGGAGTAAGGTACTCACAACAACCCTGAAAATTCCTGAAGTCACCGGCTATGTCCTTCTCGGTGTATTGCTTGGTGGCTCCTTGGTGAATCTTCTCTCTCCTGTGGTATTGGATATCTTATCCCCTCTCTCATCCATTGCTCTTGCCCTGATTGCATTCATGATTGGAATTGAGCTCAAGATTGATGTGATCAAGCGTCTGGGAAGGAGCATTATCGCCATCGTAACCTTCGAATGCATTGGAGCGTTCCTTGTTGTTTTCTTTGGCTTGTTCTATGTATTCAAGACCAATCTCAATACTGCGCTTTTACTAGGATCAGTAGCATCAGCAACAGCCCCTGCGGCAACAGTTGCTGTTATTAAACAGTACAAGGCAAAGGGAGTTTTGACTTCAACCATCTTGGCAGTCGTCGGTATTGATGATGCGTTTGCACTCATTATCTATGTCTTTGTGGAGAGCTTTGTCAGTTCCAACCTGCTCGGGGGTTCCCTCGCAATCGGGCCGATGGTAGCTTCAGCCTTGCTCTCTGTAGCAATCGCAGTAGGACTTGGTGCTGTTTCTGCGGTTCTCTATATCCTGCTTTTACGAGGAAGGAGAAATAACGATTGGGTGATGTTGCTGCTTGCTGCCTTCCTCTTCTTGTTGTTGGGTGTCTGTGAGTTGCTTGGTGTATCTGAGCTACTTTCAATTATGGCTTTCGGAATGACCATCGTGAATAGCTCGGCTGTATTGAGCAAGAAGAGTGAGACGGTGGTTTCCTCTTTCAGCCCAGTGTTCCTGGTTGCCTTCTTTATTCTTGGTGGAGCTCACCTGGATGTCTCCTTGATTACACAGATTGGAATGCTTGGACTATTCTACTTTGCAGCAAGAAGTATCGGGAAGGTCGGGGGGGCTACCTTCGGAGCCTTGGTTGGGCGGGCACCGAAGAAAGTACGGTTTTTGATCGGGTTCTCTCTCTTGCCGCAGGTAGGGGTTGCACTGGCTCTTGCCTTGGCGATCAACAAGACCTTCTCAGCCCCAGCTTTCGGGGAGACAGGTCAGCAATTAGCGAGCATGATCATCAACGTATTGCTGTTTACCACAATCATAACTGAGGTCGTAGGACCCTTGCTGACACGGTTGGCACTACGCAAGGCGAGCGAAACGAATGAGCAGGTCTAGGAGGAAATGATGAATCTATTGCTTATGGTGCTCTCGCAACTGGATTATAAGGAGGATGTGTTTCTGGCAATGCAAAGTGTCGGGATCACCAAAGCTTCCGTGTTCGATGCCAAAAGCATGGATCGGAGTCTTGAGAGCGAATTCAGCCTATTCACCGGGTTTCTACACAGTAGGAGTGAGATGGAAGGAGAGCAGTTGGTGATCCTTGCCCCAGTAGCTTCTTCTGACCTTGCCAAGGAGTTGCTTACCAACCTTGAAGCTGGTGGGATTCCTGTGACGCGAGAGGATATCCTTTCCCTTATGGTTCTTCCTGTTTCTTATTGCTTTGACCAATCAAGCGGACTTGACTGAGGCTTCTCATTGTAAATTAGTGCATTCTCCTCTAGGATATGTGTAAGAATTTGTGAAGAGGGAGCCCCATTTGTTAACTCAACTGCTTGCTGTCCAGCTCAACGAAGAAGATCTTTCTCTGGTGAGAAAGATTGCTGGACGTATCCAGGTACTTGCAGCGGGAAACAGCAATAAGGCGCTTCATCTGCTGGAGCAACATGCATCCATCGATATGGTGATAATTGATATTGAGCGCTCATATCTGCAGAGCCTCCAATTGCTCCACACATTGGTCTACCGATCACAGCAAGAGCCACTGAGAATTGTTGTACTTGGTGAGCCGCATCTGCTCCAGCAGAAGAAACGGGTGTTTGACCTGGATATCGTGACGATTTTGACAAAACCCCTGCAAGAAACACAACTGAGAGAAATCCTCGAGAGAGCGGTGGTGAAACAGGACGCAGATTCAAAGCAACAGAATATGCAGGAGCAAGCACACCTATTCAATGCCATATTCTACCAAGCGCCTATTGGTATTTCCATTTCTCATCGAGTTGACCTTGGGGTGGAACCGGGTAAAGAACGTTTCGATGTTAATCCCATGTATGAGAAAATTACGGGAAGAAGCATGGAAGAGGTCCTTAGGATTGGCTGGACAACGATTACCCATCCTGATGATCTTCCTAAGGAGTTGGAAAATTTCAAGCGATTAAAGCAAGGTGAGCTGGAAAACTACAGCATGGAGAAACGTTTTATTCGTCCAGATGGCTCAATTGTCTGGGTTGAGATGACGGTGGCTCCCTTGCAAGCGAGTGATAGCCGACTCTTCGCCCATATCTGTCTTTTGCAAGATATTACAAAACGAAAGGAAGCTGAAAAGCTACTTGCGGAGAGTGAACGCAGCAAATCAGCACTGCTCTCTCACTTGCCTGGAATGGCATACCGATGCCGTTATGATTCCCACTGGACCATGTTGTATGTTTCAGCTGGGTGTGAAGCCTTGACTGGGTACTCCCCTGACCAGCTGATAAACAACCGTGATATCTCCTACAATGATGTGATTGTGCTCTCCTATCGTCAGAAAATCTATAACGAGTGGAAGTGGGCAATCCATGAAAACAAGCCCTTTGTGTTGGAATACGAAATTCTCACAGCCCAAGGCACTCGTAAGTGGGTTTGGGAGATGGGACAGGCTGTATTTTCAGAAGATGGGGATATAGAAGCCTTGGAAGGGATCATCCTCGATATCACCGACAGGAAACTCATGGAGCAGAACCTTGCTTATCGGGATGCACATGACCTGTGGACTGGATTGTACAATCGAAGATACCTTGAGCAACTGTTGCGTCAGGATATCAAGGCAAGGAAGAGAGCCAAACGAGCCATCATCTCGATCAATCTGGGTGCGCTGAATGCAAAGAGTATTGCCTATGGCTACCAATACAGCCAGGATATCATGAAGAAAGTTGCAGAAGGGTTGAGTATCCTCTGCAACGACCTTGCGGTGTTGAGTATTACCCATGAGTATCGATTCGTGTTCTATCTTAGGTCCTATGACGAGAGACAGAACCTTTTACTGCTTTGCAAGAAGATTGAAAGTACCTTGGAGTATATTGTATCTCTGGAAAGAATTCCCTATGGATTGGGAGTTCTGGAGATTGATGAGTCCAATCAAGAAAATGTAGATCAATTGCTCAGAAATATCTTGATAGCCTCTCAACGTTCCATTGCTCTCTATGATGGAGAGGCAGAAATCTGTTTTTTTGATGAGAGTATGGAGACAGAGGTCCAGCGGGAAGCAACACTCTCTACACTTCTTTCAAGGATAGTATCGGGGAAGAACCCGGACTGCTTATTCTTGCAATACCAACCCATCATAGATATGCGGACAGGAGGTGTCTGTGGGTTTGAGGCATTGGCACGATTAAAGAGCTCGGATATGCAGTTGATCCCGCCTTTGCACTTCATCCCAATTGCAGAGAAGACAAAACTCATCATCCCCTTGGGCGATATCATCATCCGGCAGGCATTCCAGTTCTTGAAGCAGCTGGAAGAGCATCATGTAATGGATTGCACGATATCCATCAATATTTCTGCCATCCAGTTGATAAAAGAGGGGTTTGCTGAGCATATCATCCGCTTGATGCATTCAATGGATGTGAACCCATCATGCGTCTGCTTGGAACTTACCGAGTCCATCTTTGCCTCGAACTTCCAAGAGATCAACAGAGTGCTGAAAACATTGCAACACAAAGGAGTCAAAATCTCAGTTGATGATTTCGGTAGTGGTTATTCCTCTCTTTCAAGGGAGCGTGAGCTCTATGTCAATGAATTGAAGATTGACAAGTCATTCATCGATAAACTGATGTACCTCTCTGATGATCAGGCCATCACAGGAGATATCATTTCCATGGCTCATAAATTAGGACACAGTGTGGTAGCAGAAGGGATTGAGCATCAGAGACAGCTTGATTATCTGAAGCAAAACAACTGTGACAAGGCCCAGGGTTTCTTTTTCAGCAAGCCCCTAAATGCATCTGATGCCTTGGCCTTGGTGGCAGGGAAGCTGGGATCTTGTTAAGTGGGGTGAATCTCAGTCACTCCATGCCTCCCTTAGAAGTGAAACCGCCTTTGGTATTTCCTCTAGGTCCAATGTTGCAAACCCCATCAAGAGTGTAGTCTGCATTGTCTGTAGTGGAGGCTCCGAATAGTAGCGGGTAATCCCATAGATTTTTACCTGATGGTTACCAGCCCTCTTTACCAGGGTATTTTCATCCATTCCATTGTGAACGTACAACAGCAGGTGCAATCCCGCTGAATCTCCGGCAATCTCTACATAGGGGAGGAGTCTGGTGATACAGGAGACCAGAAGCTCCCGCTTTTGACGATAGAGATTACGCATCCTGTTTAGGTGCCGCTCAAAATGCCCCTTTTCGAGAAATGCATGCAGGACCTTCTGTTCAATAAGTGGAACAGGGCAGTAGTAGAAGCTGAGATATGCTTCATACCGCTCCATGAGTGCCTCAGGAAGAACCATGTAACTGATTCTCAGGGCAGGGGAGAGTGATTTGCTGAAAGCTCCAAGATAGATGACCTTGCCTTGTCCATCGAGGCCTTGCAAGGAAGGGATTGGTTTTCCGCTATAGCGAAACTCACTGTCATAATCATCTTCCAATATATATCGTCCGGATTTTTCGTTTGCCCACTGCAGGAGTTGCAGTCGCCGTGTGACCGGCATGATACGACCGGTAGGAAACTGATGGCTTGGTGTGATGGAGAGTACATCTGCTCCACTGGCATAGAGTGCTTCTAGAGCAACACCTTGTTCATCCAAAGGCAGTGAAACATATTGTACGCGATTGCTCTTGAACAACAATGTAAGTTTCTCATACCCGGGGTTCTCAATAGCATAGACAGTTCTCTCATCCAGAAGCTGGATGAGCAGTTGCATCAGGTACTCCGTACCACTGCTGATGATGATTTGGTTTGCACCACAGTGAACCCCCCGGCTTGACTGCAGATAGTGGGTGATACTGGAGCGTAAAGCAAACAAACCCTTTGGATCACTGATTGTGAGGAGTTCTGTATCGCGTGAACTGATGATTTGGTTGCTCAACCTTCTCCAGAGTGAGAAGGGGAACCTCTTATGGTCTACTCCTTGATGGGAGAAGGTATACAGGTAGGACGGTGTTTTTACTGTATCAACGACAGGCCTATACTCATCTGGCCCGAGAACGATGATGCCGCTGAGGTCGGCTACATAGTAGCCACTCTTCTCCCTTGTCTGGAGGTAGCCCTCGTCAACAAGTTGGTTATACGCTGCCTGCACTGTGTTGATGCTGCATTGGAGATTTTCTGCAAGCCTACGCTTGGAAGGGAGTTTGTCATCTCGGTTGAAGGTTCCCTTGATAAGTTCTTCCTTGAGGTACCTGTAGAGCTGCTCTGTCAGTGTTTCAGGAGTATTACTCTGTAGCTGTAGATTGATCTTGTACATATCCCTCCATAAACTGGTACCATAAAAAATTCATAAACTGGAACTTTTTATACTATCAGATACCACCTATACTAGGGCAGAACAATGAATAGCACAATGGTAGGAGGTGCAATATGAGTGAACGAAATGTATTGAATAAGAATCTTGCTCAGATGCTCAAGGGAGGGGTAATCATGGATGTTACCTCTTCAGAACAAGCCAAAATAGCTGAGGATGCAGGAGCTTGTGCCGTGATGGCGTTGGAGAGAATCCCTGCCGATATCCGTGCAGCCGGGGGAGTTTCGCGTATGAGTGACCCAATCCTGATCCAACAGATCCAGGAAGCGGTTTCCATCCCGGTCATGGCAAAGGTGCGCATAGGCCATATCGTTGAGGCCCAGATTCTTGAAGCCTTGGAGATTGATTTTATTGATGAGAGTGAGGTCCTCTCCCCAGCCGATGACCTCTATCATATCGACAAGCAACAATTCTCCGTACCTTTTGTCTGTGGAGCACGTGACTTGGGTGAAGCTCTTCGTAGGATAGGCGAGGGTGCGAGTATGATCAGGACCAAGGGAGAACCCGGGACAGGGGATATTGTCCAGGCTGTTCGGCATATGCGCTTGATCCAGCAACAGATGAGGAAGGTCCAATCCATGCGCGAGGATGAGTTGTTTGAGGAAGCAAAGCTTCTTCAGGTTCCCTACGATCTATTGCGAAGTGTGTTTGAAGGCGGAAAGCTTCCTGTGGTCAACTTCGCCGCCGGTGGGGTAGCTACCCCTGCTGACGCCGCACTAATGATGCAGCTTGGAGCAGAAGGAGTGTTTGTGGGTTCAGGTATCTTCAAGTCTGGAGATCCAAAGAAACGGGCAAATGCCATTGTGAAGGCTGTTACGAATTATCAGGATCCCAAGATGTTGGCTGAGCTCTCAAAGAATCTGGGAGAAGCCATGATTGGTATCAATGAACAGGAAATTGCCCTTCTTATGGCTGAGCGTGGCGTATGAGAGTTGGTGTATTAGCACTGCAAGGAGGGTTTGTAGAGCATGTTCACGCATTGAACAAGCTAGGGATCCCTTCCCTTGAGATTCGCAGTCCCCAAGATCTACAGACTCCGTTTGATGCCTTGATCCTTCCTGGTGGGGAGAGCACAGTCATGGGTAGACTTCTCAGGGAACTTGACCTCTATTACCCCCTCATGGATTTGATCGCTCAGGGATTGCCGGTATGGGGGACCTGTGCCGGCATGATACTGCTTGCGAGTGAGTTGGAAGGAGGGACCGATACCCATCTAGCGCTCATGCCCATCACGGTCCAGAGAAATGCATTCGGTCGGCAACTTGGGAGTTTTTCCTCCCTTGGCATGTTTGAGGGTATTGGCGAAATTCCCATGACGTTTATCCGAGCCCCAGTTATTCTGAAGGCAGACAAGAATGTACACAAGTTAGCAGAGTATGATGGCTTCAGCGTTGCAGCAAGATATGATACGATGCTGGTGACTGCGTTTCATCCGGAGTTGACGGATGATACTCGGGTCCTCCAGTATTTTCTGGGGATGACAGGCTGCAGACACTAATGGTTGATCATCGAGGGGGCAGGGTGCATGGAACTTGTAATGATGGAGTTGTTCTTACTGATTGTGGTTGTTTCCATCGTAGTTAACCAGAAAGGCACCTCTTCACTGTTCAATTACCAAGATGTAAATGTTGTAGGTGTAGCAAGTGCTTATATTGGGTATCTTGCGCTTGCAGTGCTCAGCCATGTGCATATACGTGGTCTTTTCCCGTTCCCTCCACCCCTTGCTCGCTTGGTAATAATTCTCCATATTGTTTCTATCCCGATGTTTCTATTCATCTGGATGAACAGTATTGAAAAACAGCTCCTATCAAAAAGAAGCTATTCATTACTCTTCCGTGTACAGAGGTCCTTACTTACACTGTTTTGCGTTGCTTCCTTTGTTGATCTATTCCTGAATCGTTTTTTTGTTTTCTCCCCAGAGTTGCTGATAATCGGAGGCCTTGGGATACCCTTCATGCTTGGGCTGAGTGCGCTCTTTGTTCTGGTAGAATTTTATGCCTCCTTGGTGCGATGGAAGCATATCGAGTGGCATGAACGGGCCATCATGGTACTCACTGCATTGTTCCTGTTGTTCTCCTTGGTTTTGTTTGAGGTGTTTCGGCAACCCTATATGCTCTCCCTCAGCAGCGCCTTCATGTTGCTGCTCAGCCTTCTCTCTAGGCAGAGGAAGGAGTTGCTGTTGGATTTGTTAACCAGGATCCCGAACAATCAGGCATTTTTGGAAGCACTCAAACATGCCATTGATAGCAGCGACCATAGGACCATTCTTTTGTTGGATATTGAGAACTTTCGCCTACTCAACGAACGTTATGGAGAAGATGGGGGTGATGCAATCTTGTTCTCCTTTGCTGGTTTCCTGAAAACCACCTATGAGCAAGCTGAGATTTTCCGTATTGGGGGCAACCGATTTGTTCTGATGTTTCCTTTGTTAACGCATAATGAGCTGGTCAGGGAAGTAAATTTGATCAAAAAAAAGACTGCAAAGGGGTGTTCCATCGGGGAGATGCAAGTCTCTTTTCATGTGAATATCGCGATTGTGGAAATTCCCTTGCAGAAGAATACGGTTGATGAGGTTGTTGAATCTCTCTCCTTTACCATGACAGAGATCAAGGAAAAGCGAAGGCAGCCGGTTATCATCTTCAACCAGAAGCTCATTGGGGTACGTCAGAGAAGACTTGATATCCTTTCAATTCTCCGAAAGGCTTTGGTGGAGCAAGACATGATACAGGTCTACTTCCAGCCAATCATGGATATAGATGACAACAAACCATTTGCTGCAGAAGCCTTGATGCGGCTGCAGGATGAGCGGATGGGAATCATATCACCTGGGGAGTTCATTCCTCTTGCCGAACAAGCCGGCCTGATCAGCATGTTCACTGAGATCATGCTGCAGAAAGTATGTGCCTTTCTCATAGCGCATCCCAGTATCCAGGAGCGATTGAGCCATGTTTCAATCAACATCGTTGCTGAGGATCTTGCAGTAGGAGATATTGCTTGTAAGTTGCTGGAAATTTTAAGCCAGAAGGGAATTGATGCAAAGAAGATAGGGTTTGAAGTAACAGAGTCCATGGCGCTTTCAAGCAATCCGATTGTGGCTAAGTCATGGCAAGCACTACAAGACATGGGTGTCCGATTTTTCCTGGATGATTTTGGAACCGGCTATGCCAACCTTGAGTCATTGGTCAACCTCCCCTTTGATGTGGTGAAGATTGACCGAAGTGTCGTATCAAATACCACAAACAGCTATGAGTTGCTTTCCCTTATCGCAGGAATGCTGCAACGTCTCGGAAAAGAAGTCATTGCTGAAGGAGTAGAGACCCTCGAACAGCTGGAGATGGTGAAAAGCAACAGAATCTCCTATGTTCAAGGGTACTATTTCTCAAGACCACTTCCTCCAGGGGAGTTCCTCTCCTGGTTGGAGGCAAGCTCAGCTGACTAGCAGGAAGCGATCCAGTCGGTGATGCGGGTGTGGATTGCATCGCGGATTGGCCTGATCCCTTCCAGCTTTTCCTCATCACTACCGGTCATGGCACTTGGATCGGGGAACCCCCAATGCATACGTTCACTCCTGCCTGGGAACATGGGACAGCGTTCGGCGTTGCTCTCGTCACAGACTGTCACTACATAGTCGAATGCTTCATCTCTATCGATATACTCCTGGGCAGGTTTCGCATAGTGGCCTTCCATGGAGATTCCAATCTCTTCCATGGCCTGAACAACCAAGGGGTTCAGTTTTCCGGCTTCTATTCCGCTGCTATGTGCCTCAAATCGGTCACTCGCATAGTGTTTTACGAAAGCCTCACACATCTGACTTCTTGCTGAGTTATGGATACAGACAAACATGATTCGTTCTTTAGCCATGTTGGTTATTCCTTTTCATTATTTTGTGGTTTGATTGAGCAGTGCATCATCTCCAGCACGCAGGGCATGGTCAATATGCAATTGACTCTGGTCCCTTCTTTCTGCATGTCGATGATTCCCACTTGCTTTAATGCTGAGAGGTGTTTTGAAGTAACTGATTTGTGCATGCCAAGTAGTTCCGCAAGTTCACAGACACAGTAGGAGCGAGAAAAGAGCGCCTCAATAATAGCAAGCCGCATGGGGTGCCCAAGCGTCTTGAAACGTTTTGCAGTATCTTCAAACTGTGCAGCATCATATTCGTTCATGATTGCAATGTTGCAAAAAATGGAAACTTTGTCAATGAATCCAGTTGACATTGCAATAATAGTTTCCAATAATGGAAACATAGGAGATGAACTCATGGTCATACAGATACTCGGGACAGGATGTCCCAAATGCAAGACATTGGAAGCAAATGCTGTCAAAGCAGTCGAAGAGGGAAACATCGCTGCAACAATCGTGAAGGTTACTGACCTCGACGAAATCATGGATATGGGAGTCATGATGACCCCCGCCCTCGCGATTGATGGCGATGTGAAAAGCATGGGAAAGGTGCTGAACAAAGATCAGGTGCTCTCATTGATCAAGGAGAGTTTGTGATGCTATTCCTTGTTCCCAGGGAGGTGCTCCTATGGCGATGAAGCAACTTACTCCAAACAAGAAACTTCTGATTATAGCCGGGATTTTCCTGGCAATCTTTTTTACTCCCTTTACCCATCCGCGTGTTGCAGGGGCAATCCAGGAAGCGTTCCTCATGCTGGCCGACTACGCACATGAGCATGTACTGCTCTGTGTGGTTCCGGCAATGTTCATTGCAGGGGCGGTTGTGGTATTTCTCAACCAACAGGCAGTAATGAAATATCTCGGTCCTAAGGCAAAGAAGCTGGTGGCGTATTCAGTTGCTTCTGTCTCAGGGGCGATCCTGGCAGTCTGTTCCTGTACGGTATTGCCTCTTTTCAAGGGTATCTACAAGAAGGGTGCAGGACTTGGTCCTGCAGTATCCTTCCTCTATAGTGGCCCCTCGATCAATATTTTGGCGATTATCCTCTCCTACAAGGTCTTTGGATGGAAGATGGGATTGACCAGAATGATTGTAGCCATCGTCTTTGCCTTCGTGATCGGATTGCTCATGCATATGATCTTCCGCAAGGAGGACGAGAAACGTCTTGCTGACGAGCGCCTGTTCAAGGATATGGGGGGCCCTGATGCACGTTCCCTTCCCCAGATGGCTCTCTACATGGTTTCCATGATCGGTATCCTGGTCTTTCTGAACTGGGCACCAAGCCAGGGTTCAAGTACCCTTTGGGATTTCATCTATGAGTCCAAGTATTGGATTACCGGGGTGTTTGCCTTGATGTTGGCATACTCCCTGATCAGATGGTTCACCAAGGATGAGCTGAAAGAGTGGGGCGGAGCAACCAGGGACTTTGCACTCCAGATTCTTCCCTTGCTTTTTGGTGGCGTGTTGGTTGCAGGATTCCTGCTGGGAAGACCTGGCCAGGAAGCACTCATACCAACGGCATGGGTTGCATCATTGGTAGGAGGGAATTCTCTCTTTGCTAACTTCTTTGCAGCCATTTCAGGGGCATTCATGTACTTTGCAACCCTCACTGAGATTCCCATTGTACAAGGATTATTGGGAGCAGGAATGGGCCAAGGGCCCGCTTTGGCTTTGTTGCTTGCCGGTCCTAGTCTCTCCCTTCCATCCATGCTGGTGATCGGCGGTGAACTGGGCTTTAAGAAGACTGCGGTCTACATTGCTCTGGTGGTGTTCTTTTCTACCATAGCAGGATTTGTCTTTGGTATGGTAGCTTAGTATCCCCTCAGGATTCAGTACGGGAGTTGTTGTAAATCTACGGCAACTCCCGTTGTCTATACCCTTCCAAATTTCATGATTTTCATACCTCAGACAAGAAAAAAATCGTACGATACCTATCCTAAATCCCAAAAAATGCCTATAGCATTGTATATGGGTGAGGTCTTTTCTTGTGTATTCACATTCCTCAAGAACACCATCCAAACCATTTGTCATGCTGATAATACAAAAGTAATGTAATTTTTTAAATTACCAGACATTTGCCATTTGTCACAATTGCTTTGCCATGTGTAATTGTATTTAAACAAGATAACCTATTAATACATAATAATTTGAATACAAATTGCATATAGATACGTATTGACACGTGTCTGAACAGCACGTTTTTTAATGCAACTTATGTCACTGACATATGTTATAAGTCCTTGTGACATAAAGAAAAATAAAAAATTTTATTGTTGACAGCCAAATTTGTGTGTGATTTACTGAAGCGGAGTTTTAAAACAGATATGCATTGGATAAGGTTACAAAAAAAATACATCTGAGACGTTGAAGTTTTGAATTAGAAGCATTTCTGCTTTTGATATTTTGGAAATTTCCGCTGGAGGGAAAACATGAAGGAAAAAACAAATTTATCAGTGGGTGTCGATTTAGGTACCTCGAACCTTCTCATTTATGTTGAAGGGCAAGGTACACTTTTCAATGAACCTTCGATCATTGCAATTGACAAGGCAACTGGTAATGTAGTCTCAGTTGGGTACGAAGCAGCAAAACTGGATGGAAAGACCCATAGCAAGGTTGAGGTAGCCAGGCCACTACAGGGAGGAGTAATCTCAGATATTCAACTGATTCGAGAAATTCTCCTATTCACATTGGACAAGATATTCCTTTCGAACCTTGAGTCGATCAGCAGGCTCTTGATCTGTATTCCTTCAGAAATTACCAACACAGAGAAAGAGGCTATTATCGAGCTTGGCCACGGACTTGGAATCCAGAACACTGAAATAGAACAAGAGATAAAGGCAGGAGCCCTCGGTTCAGGTGTAGATATCTTTGCACCAAGAGGGCATATGGTGATTGATATTGGTGGCGGTACTACCGATTTTGGCATTCTCTCCCTTGGGGAAGTGGTGCTCTCCAAATCAATCAAGATTGCCGGGGATTATTTTGACAAACAGATCATCGACTATGTGAAAACCAGCCATAAGCTGGAGATTGGAAATCAGACAGCAGAAAGAATCAAGATTTCGCTTGCTTCTCTCACTGGACCTTTCCCAGTAGATGAAGATGGTGCTCCTGTTGTGACTGAGGCTATGGGCCGTGACCTGGTCACTGGTCTTCCTCGGCAGATTCTCCTACACCCTGAGGAAATCAGGGAAGTGCTTCTCAATTGCTTTGATCCCATTAAGTCCATCTTGCTGGCAACCTTGGAAGAGACACCTCCAGAGCTGGCAGGGGATTTGGTTGATTCTGGAATCCTGCTGACAGGTGGTTGTTCACAGATTCCTGGAATCAAGGAGTATTTCACTGATATTGCCCAGATTCCGGTATATCTCTCTGAGGTACCTCTCTCTGCGGTGATAGATGGATGCAAGAAGATGCTCAAAATGACAAATCGGCATTTTTATAGTGAACTATAGGAAGGGTATAAGAATGAGTGCAACAATGGTACATGACAAACTTGGGTTGGGAATAGATCTCGGAACCGCAAATTTATTGGTGTTCCTTGAAAAGAAAGGAATCATATTCAATGAACCTGCAGTAATTGCGTTTGATAGAGAATCCGGGAAAATCGTAGCGGCTGGAGAGGATGCCCATAGAATGTTGGGTAAGGTCCACTCCAAAATTGCAGTGATAAAGCCATTGAAAAATGGCGTTATCTCAGATATGCGTGCAGCAAAGGCTTTGCTGACGTATGTGCTTGGGAAGATTGAGAATCTTACAGAAAAAGATCTCTCCAAGACTACGTGTGTAATTTGTTGCCCTTCTGAAGTGACAAAGATTGAACGGGACGTCATGGCTGATCTTGCAGCGAAGATGAAAATCACAGATGTATTCATCGAGGAAGAGATCAAGTCTGGAGCACTGGGCGCCGGGGTGGATATCTTTAAATCCAAAGGGGTGATGGTTGTCGATATTGGAGGAGGTACTACGGACGTCGGTATTATTTCTTTCGGTGATATCGTGCTTTCTCGAACCATACGAAAAGCTGGAAGTTTCATGGATGATGAAATCTCCAAATACGTGAAAAAGACCCAAAGCGTTGAGATCGGAGAACTAACAGCCGAGAAAATGAAGATTGAATTGGGTGACTTGCATGTAGACGCAAAAAACGTCGTGAATCGGTATGCAGGAAGAGACATGGTGAAGGGAATTCCCAAGTGGGTCATGCTTTCAACCCAGGAAGTCCAAACGGTATTGACGCCAGTATTTGATGAAATCGTAAAACTTATCACTGGAGTGTTAAAGGATACCCCACCCGAATTATCTGCAGACATTTATAAGCATGGCATCCTACTCACCGGTGGATGTGCCATGATCCGAGGGATTGAGGAGTACATAAAGGAACGGATTCAGGTTCCTGTGAAAGTGGTCCAGAACCCGCTTACTTGTGTTGCAGAAGGTACTAAGTATTTACTGAAAAACCGCGGAGACTATCTCGTTAATCCGCTTCAACTGTAGGAGATTTTCATCATGGCAATCACCATTCGAAAACAAGAGAAAGAGACAAAAAGCGTTGTTGGGAAAAATATTGGAATAGACTTGGGTACCGCAAACATCCTTGTTTATGTTGAAGGAGAAGGAATCATCACGAATGAACCTTCGGTAATCGCATTTGACTATGAAACCAATGAGGTGCTGGCTACAGGAACCATGGCAGCCAACATGATCGGAAAGGGTCATCATGGTATCAAGATAGTCAGTCCGCTGAACCAAGGTGTCATTTCAGATATCGAGGCAACCAAGAAGCTCATCGAGATTTCCTTGCATAAGATTGAGAACATCAATATCGACATCACAGAATCAACGCTTTTGCTCTGCTGTCCTTCTGAGGTAACTCAGTTGGAGCGGGACTCATTCATGGACCTTGGCAATAAGCTTGGGGTCAAGGATGTATTCATTGAGCAGGAAGTGAAAGCTGGAGCAATCGGGTCAGGCCTTGATATCTTCAGCAGCAATGGATCGATGATCATTGATATTGGGGGAGGATCCACAGATATAGGTGTACTCTCCTTGGGCGATATTGTGGTGTCTGAGTCCAATCGTATTGCAGGTAACTATTTTGATAGTGAGATCATGGACCACATGCAGTATAAGCATGGACTGCTGATCGGAAAGAAAACTGCAGAGCGGATCAAGGTAGAAATCGGTTCCTTGCGACAGAAGATTGAGAGTCCGAAGGAGACCTGGGTAAGTGGACGGGATGTAGTTACCGGACTTCCCAAGAAAATTACGATACATGAGAACGAAATCCGTGATGTTCTGGTCAAGCCATTTGAATCAATTGCCACCATGGTATTGAAGGTACTGCAGAACACCCCGCCTGAGCTCTCTTCCGATATTATCGTGAATGGAATCTACGTCAGCGGAGGAGGAGCAATGATCGATGGTGTTGATGAGTTCCTCCATCGTAAGGTTGGTATGGATTTCCACATCTCCAAGCGTCCCATGACGGCAGTGGTTGATGGAACCAAGCTTTTGCTGAAGAACCGGGGAAGCTATTTCGTAAAGCCAACCGATTAAGTGAAGGGATGAGCGCAGACCTTTCTTTCCTGAATGGGAAGGAAAGGTCTGATCCCCAATTTCTACTGAAAAGGAACGCCTTATGAGAATCATGCAACGTCACTGTATGGTAGTTGGAAGTGTCTTCTTCCTCGCACTATTGACCAGTCTCTATTACACAAGATTTATTCTCAGTCTCTCCTTTGCCCTGCTATTTCTCATCAGTATGAGCATTGGGTTCCTGATTTCCGGAAAAACAGGACCCTGGGGATTTTCCAATAGGTCGCTTACAAGATGGCTGAAAAGTCATCAAGCCAATTTGGACTCGGTGTTCTGCCTCTACGTTTCCATACATGCAAGAGGGGTTTTCCAATCCTGCGTTGATCGTCAGGAACTGGAAGTGGTGTATACTCGTTGTACGCAAGAGCTTATGGGCTATTTTGGGGTGGGGAATGTCCAGAGGATGACTCATGATGAGTTTGCCATACTCCGGGATTTTCCCTCATCAACCGAAGCCGATGAGAAGGAGAAAGTTGAGTACCAGACCATCGTATGCCAAACCATCACAGACCGCATCAATGGATTGCTCGGTTCCATGGATACGAGCCGGCTACCACCATTTGCGGTAACCGTTGGGTGTGCCTCCTCTGGTCTACGGTATAGGATGGATACCCTTGAGCAACTTGTCGATCTGGCTTATGTCACCGAAGAGACAGCAAGGAAGAGTCGCAAGAAATTCCTTGTAGCTGATGAAGTGATACGAGCAAGAAAACTGGATATAGATGAATGCAAACAGGGATTCCTGACTGAAGGATGGGAAGAGGAGTTCAATCCATTCTTCCAGCCGGTCATCGATTCTGCTTCCCTCTCCGTCGTGGGTGCTGAGAGTTTGGCAAGATGGCAACTTGGAGGCTTCAGGGTGTTATCAGCCCAGGTGTTCAGGGATGTAGCTTGTGAACTGCAGCACATTACGACCATTGATTTGACCATTATATCGAAGACGTTTTCAATCATTCGTCGCATGATGATGGCGAGGATAATTCCCTATACCTTCAAGACGGTAATCAATGTGAGTGATGAAAGCCTGGAGAAGGGATTTGCAAAACGAATGTTCTTTCTGGCGGAGCAGCATGGATTACATCCCTCCCAGATAGAGTTTGATATCAAAGACTCTGCCTTGGCATTTCCTGAATCCCTATTGGTGATCAAGGAACTGCGAGAAACTGGATTCAGGGTTTCCCTTGATGTCTTTACTGAGACGGCGTTCGATCTTCAAGCATTGGTGAGAGCAGATTTTGATATCATCAAGCTGGATTTCAGGGCTTTCTCTCCTCAGCTGCAACAAGTATATGCGGCATTGAAAGAGGCAGCAGAGAAGGGAGATGTTGAAATTCTTGCAAAGGGAATTGAAAACAAGGTTGTTCTCGATGCTGCCATGGCACTTGGATGTACGTATGTGCAGGGTAACTATTTTACGCAACCCATTCCTGAATCAACATTCGAAGTGTTCATGAAGAAATACCAACAGGGTCTCGACCTAGGTTCTTCACTCGGTTAGAAGGGAATTCATTCCCTAAACATCATGAAGTTGAAGGCTTGTGGAATTGGATAACGTTCCTTGACAATCTTTGCTATTTCGTCCTCGGATACCTCAGGATGTACTTCACTGTAGAGGATGGATTGATAGGAGATCCATAAGCTGTTCAGGGGTGTATCCCCTTCTCGGATATGCCCTATCTCCCTGTCAAAGACCAAACGCTTGATGAGCGGGGCATTCTTCTCCTGAATAGCCAGTTTTGCACGGGTAATTCTTAATGCTTCACTTGAATCCATCCAAGTGGAGGGAATATCCTGGAATAGCATCTGGGCTTTAGCGGTTTTCTGTTCAGCAACCAAGAGTGCACAATACTCTTCTGCAATAGCGGGGTCAGCCTTAAAACCAGAGAGGTTGCTTGCGATGGAGTACCATCGAAGAGCTTCCTCCACTTCACCTCTTCTGATTTCCAGTTGTGCAAGATTTCTTGCGGTCCAGGCGTTTGGAAGATTCTCCATTGTCTTAAGCCAACACGTTTGGGCATATGATACCTCTTCTTGTTCCAAATGGATGATTCCAAGGTAATGATTGAGGGTGGCCGATTCTTGAATGGTCAAGCAAGGGTTTCTCAATGCAGCCATGAATATTGCTTTCCACGTATCGGAACAGGGAGGAGCACTGAGAGGTCGGCTATTGGGATTCATAACCGGCAGTTTACCTTCTGTTATCAGGCCAAGATATGGAAGTTCCTGATCCTTGATGCTGTCCATTCCAAAGTGGAACGCTACCGGTAGTGAGAGGTTTTGGGCCTTTTGCTCAACAAACCCCCAGCCGCTTCCTTTGTTCAATAGTATTTCAGGGCTGCGTTCACTTGCCTTGAGGCATGTTTGATGCATAGCTCTGAGTCTCTTTTCGTCTATGATCAAACGAATAGTATCCTCTGCTGCCTGCATGGCAATTTCGTATTGTGGGCTGTGGGCTTCTTGTGGGGATATATCCAAAGACCCGAAGGCCTGCGTCCAGCAGATTGAACTCTGTGCCTCCAGATATGAGCCGTGCAATTGACTTGGAGCCAAGCCACTTTGGACCTCGATGTATTCAGCTTCACTGTCCCCAGAAAGGTAGCGTTGCCACCTCTTGCCCCCTGCATGACTCCCCCAGCAGAACATTTTCCTGTAGGACAAGGGTGGTGTAGAAGCTTCAAAGAAGCCGCTGCCGTCCCCTTCAATGGCGCACTCCCATGGCATTGGGCTCTTTTCGCAAAGAAAGAAATACTCGTTTGATGCCTTGAACTGGTTCGGGTACGAGGAATCAATGTCTTCGTAGATCTCCATTTGGGGCATATTCATATGTCCGAAGAGTCGGGTGTTGTTCTTTGCATAGGGATCCAGATAGAGTGCTTCATTGCTACTTGCAAGAACGCGTGTCTTATCTGTGACTGGTACTGCAGTATTTGTCCAGTAGTACAAGGATTTTCGCTCACTGGAAAGATTGTGGATATGGACATGGGCATACAATAGCCTGGAAGTATCTCCCAAGTGGAAGTCGATATGCCACCAGAGACCCTTGCAGCGCTCATATTCAAAGAGACGCAAGAATTGCACACCCTCCTCATCTTTCTGAATCGAGGCAAATACATCGCTGCAGGTGGTGAAGGCGTGCCCATATTGGCCTATATTCCACTCAATGCCTCCTGCAAACCATGCATCAAGATTGGAAAGGTTGCAAGCTTGGAGACTCGTATTGCAATACAGCAGTTCTCTGTCATTTTCTTTGTCGAACAGACTGATGAGTCTTCCCCCAAGCGTCGGGAGAAAGGTTGCCTTGAGATAGTCGTTCTCCATGATGATTGCTGGAATATCTTGCTCTTCCCGGTTTCTATCGTAGCGGTCTTGGATTTGGTAGGGAAGAGAACGCTTGCCGCAATCAAGGCCCATAAGAGCAGTATACTCAGAAGAAACTTGTGGTTTTACCCTTACGAGGGCATCGTGTTTGGGGTCTCTAAAGGAAGGAAGAGGATTGGCTCCATTAGGTAAGGCTGCGTTTGCCTTGAATGTGCCGCTCTTAATTGAAGTCATGTTCTATACTCCTTGTGATAGTGTCTGCCACTTGCTGTCCATGTCCTGCATGAGGGCAATCTGGTTCCTCGCTCTATCAAGGTTTTGGTTCTCCCGATCAATATGATAGTAGCGATCGCCATTGAGAAAATCCGTCAAGAATCGTACTGCCATGATCTGGGTGATGTTTCTTCCTGATTCGACCACCAGAGATCGTTCAAGCGGGGTAAGGAAGTCAGCTTTTGAGAAGTATCCTTCCAGTAAAGCATGGTGGAGTGAGGTGTCACAGTGTACTATGGAAAGATCAGTGGCGTCCTCCTCAGCTGTTGTGGTTGCCGTCCTGATCATATCTCCGGTATCGAAAAGGATGGTTCCAGGCATCACGGTATCAAGGTCAATGATACAGAGCGCTTCTTTCCCATCGAGGCTGAACAACACATTGTTGATTTTCGTGTCATTATGGGTTACCCGTACAGGAAGACTTTCTTCCTGCAGTTTGTCCCAGAGGATATATCCTCGTTCCTTGTTCTCCATAAGATACTCTAGTTCAGCTCCTACTAGCTCTATTCGGTTGTTATGGTTCATTAGTATCGCTTCCTGCAGTTGCTCATAGCGTAGGCGCATATCATGGAAGTGAGGAATGGTTTCATGCAACAGTTTTCCATCGAAGTCCGATAGTTGCAACTGGAAGTTGCCAATGGCCTCACCCAGGAGATATGCTTGTTCTGCATTTGCTATCGTCTTGAAGGTCTTTACGTGATCGATGAACTGGTAAGTTCTCCAATACCCCCCATCCTCATCAACATACACATTGTCCCCAGAACGGGTAGGTATGACACGCAGGCACCGTTGCTCAACATTGTCATAGTGACCGGATAGCTTTGATCGTATGTGTGAGGTAACCAGACTGACATTCTCCATCAAGGCAACCGGCTGCTTGAACACCAAGGTGTTTATTCGTTGATGGGTATATTTCTGGACACTTCCTTCATTCGTGAAGGTGGTGAAGAACGTGGAGTTGATATGTCCTTCCTTGTTGACCTCGATGGAAGCCAGGGAACCTTCGATAGCGAAATGATTGATAACTTGGCGGAGCTTATATTCTGAAATCTGCATACAGGCCTCTTGGAGTGGGATGAGTGAAGTGGAATGAACAGTGTGTGATTCTATCCTTTGATAGCTCCTGCTGTTACTCCTTGGATGATTCGCTCTGAAAGGAATATATAGAGGAGAAATGTCGGGAGGAAAACGATAACGACAGAGGCGAACATCCCGCCCCAATCTCCTGTGTATCGCATGGCTTGGATCATATTGAACAATCCAACGGAGACAGGTCTCACCTTTGGCTTATTTGCAAAAATCATTGACATGAAGTATTCGTTCCAGATGGTGATGAAGTTGAACACGGTAACCGTGATAATCCCCGGTTGCACCAAGGGGAACATAATCCTCCAGAAGGTCCCCATTGGGGAACAGCCATCGATGTATGCTGCTTCCTCATAGGTGGTGCTTAGGCTCTTGAAGAATGCAAGCAGGAAGAAGGTGGTGAAAGGAACATTCATGGCAATATAGAGGAATATAAGCAACCAACGGTTGTTTGTCAGGCGTAGTCGGCTTACGAGGCTGAACAGTGGCATGACGATCATAATCGCAGGGATTCCCAATGCTGAGGCAAGAAGGCTCTGGATGGAAAGATTTCCCCTGAACTTGAACCGGCTCAATACATAGGCTGCCGGGGAAGCAATGAGGATGATTGAAGTACAGGATACCACGGTGTACATCAACGAGTTCATGAAATACACCGATACTTTTTGTGTGTTCCAGGCACGAATATAGTTCTCGAAATGGAACCCTGACTCAAACTTGAACATGGAATCACTGAATATTTCCTGACTGGTTGAAAAAGAAGCAAAGAATACCCAGCCAATGAGTACGAAGGTAAAGATTACCCATGTAACTACCAAGACGTAGGAAGGGATCAGTCTAACTTGTGTATGATGGTCGAGTGAACGAAGTTTTTTGGCCATGACTCCCTCCTATAGTTCCACATCATCGTTCTTGACGATGAGGTTGGTTGCTGAAAAGGCGATGATGACAATAATCATCATGATAACTCCAACTGCTGCACCTGCTCCACTATCCCTAACGGTGGTGGTACTTGCCGAAGATCCAAATACGATTTCATACATATAGTTCATAGGTGCTACCGTTGCATTGGAGAGGTTGACCGGGCTGAATAACTGGCCCCAGACAAAGAAGGCAACAGTAAAAACGGTCCACATAACGATGTTTGTCCTAAAACAACCCCGTAGGAACGGCAGGGTGATATGGAAGAAACGCTGGAAGACATTTGCCCCTTCTATCTGTGCTGCTTCCATATAATCTTTGGGTATTTGTTCAATGCTTGCCATGAAAATCAGCATATGGTACCCAACCATGCCGAACGAGTAGGCGACCAGCATGGACCAGAAGAGTTTGTCCGGCCCTGTCCAGAGGGTCTCAGAAAGTGTCGTCATCCCTAGTGTTGCAAAGATATCGTGAAGCAAACCATAGGAAGAGTTATAGACGTAGTTGATCCACATGGTTCCCATCGCAATTGCCGATACTACATTGGGGAGGTATATGACGCTCCTGAAGAATTTTGCAAACTTCATCCCGTTGGTAAGGGATACAGCGAAGAACAGTGCGGTGACCATTACCCCTATACCACCAACAAGCCAGATACTTGCAATATTACGCATCGATTGTCTAAAAATAGCTGTGTTGAACAGGGTCCGGTAGTTTTCCAACCCGTTGAAACTCCAGGTTGAAATCGGATCTGATACAGACTCGACGGCAAAAAAGCTCATGATGGTTGTCCGGATCGAGGGATACAAGAATACCAACAGGTAGCAGATCATGGCTGGGGTGAGAAAGATGATGATCATCATGCGATTCTTTTTCATAATGGTACCTTTGAGAAATGAACGCCCCCTAAAACATGGTGTTTCAGAGGGCGTAGTGTATAAGCCCTATTTATTCATTGCAGCGTAGAACTGTTCAGCATTCAAAGAGCCAAGGATGAGCTTGGAGAAGTTCTCCTTGATCTTTGCATTGACGTCTGCAAGATTTTCCATTCCAGCAGCCCAGGTCATCCATGTTGTGGTATTGTCGATGATGGTCTTGGCTTCAGCTGTTTGTTTTGGCCAGGTGCTGTTCTTGCCCATCGGTACACCAAGGCTTTCCTTTGCCAATTTGGAGTCCCACTCTCCAGTGGTTAGGTAGACGATGAACTGGAAGGCTTCGTCTGGAACCTGAGAATTAGCATTTATACCGAAGCACTGTGCTCCATAGTTGTTTGCCTCAGTACCATTTCCGTTCGGTCCCATTTCAGGCCATGCGAATGCACCCCAGTTGAAGTTTGGAGCGTTGCCCTTGATCTCATTAGGAAGCCAGGTGCCATTCAGGTACATTGCAACCTTTCCTGCGGCAATTTCCTCAATCTGTCCTGCAGGATAGATGTTGGAGGCTGCTTTTTTGCTGATGTAACCTTTCTTTGCGAAGTCTGACCAGATCTTGCCAAATTCAAGAACCGCTGGATCGTTGAATTCATTGTTGTTGGCCATTTCCAAGGTTCTCTCATAACCAGCAAGACGAGCCATGTTGTACCCGAAGAATGCTGCCATGTAGGCATCATCAACGGTGATGGGGGTAACTCCCGCTTGTACCAGTTTTGCGCAAACGTTCTCGAACTCAGCCCAAGTCTTGGGTGTATCGGTGATACCTGCCTTGTTGAAAAGGTCCTTGTTGTACATAACCACAAAAGCAAATGGCTGGTAAGGAGCTGTCTTGAGTGTGCCATCACCTGCCTGACGAGCAAGATCGATTAATGCAGTGCTTACTGCATCACTGTAGCTCTCACCACCTGTGGTGGGGTAGCTCTTGGATACATACTCTTCCAAAGGAAGGAGATATTCACCCCACGTGGAGTTAACACGGGAGATGTCCTCATCAAAGATATCGATCGGTTCTCCGGCGTCCAGAGCAGGTTGCAGGGTCTTTCTGATCTCGCGACCATTGAAGACGATTTCAACCTCGATACCAGTCTCTTCTTCAAATGCTTCAGCAGCCTCAGCCATGACAAGGCCCTGTGGCTCAGCTTCATTCCACATCGACCAGTAGGTGACAGTCTTTTTCCCCGCAGCATCTTCTGCAGATCCCCCGGCAAACAGTGGGGTGGCGATAACTGCCAATACCAACAGTGCAACAACCATTCCTTTCTTCTTCATAGTTGACTCCTTTTTGTGTGAACAATTCGTATTTGAATTGCAATCTAATTCGAGTATAAGCCCGTTTCTCATGCTGGATTTATCCAAAAAAACATAATGTTTGTCGTTTATGATTTTCTCTTGTATACTAGAATCATGACAAAATACATCGATGGATTTTCCCTCTCCCCTATGAAGATTGAGCTTAATGTGAGTCATTTTGTGACCTTTCATTATTTTGAATACCCCCACAAGTTTATCTTCAAAGGAGAGCGACATAACTTCTGGGAGTTGCTGTATGTGGATAAGGGTGTAGTATTTGCTGGGACCGACCGGGAGAGGTATCAGCTTCAGCAGGGGCAGATAATCTTCCACAAGCCAAATGAATTTCACAGTGTGGAGTGTAATGGGATCATCTCTCCCTGTCTGGTGGTTATCTCCTTTGTCTGCAATTCCCCGAGTATGGACTATTTCAAGAACAAGGTTCTGCGTATTACCCAACGGACCAAGAGCCTGATGTCCATCATCATCAATGAAGCGAAGAAGAACTTCCAAACAAATTTATCAGATCCTTTCTACACCAAGTTGGAATTACGTGACACTCGGCCCTTTGGGAGCGAACAATTGATCAAGAACTATTTTGAGGCATTCCTTTTGGAGTTGATCATCCAGAACTCCCAGAATGAGAAAGAAGGAACCTTGCTCAACACCACCCAAGTGGAGGACAGGCGTTTCCGTTTTGAAATGGCAAATTCTTTCATGCAACATAATCTTGCTGAGAATCTTAGGCTGTCCGACATATGCGATCACTGCTCAATGAGCAACTCCCTCGCCCAACAGATCTTCAAGCATGAAACAGGTAATAGTGTCATGCAGTGGTATGCCCGCCTAAGGATAGAAAAAGCAAAACAGCTGATCAGGGAAGGGAAGGGGAACATGACCACTATCGCCTACCAGCTTGGCTATAGTTCCATCCACCACTTCTCCAAGCAGTTTTCCAAGGTCGACGGAAAGAGCCCAACCGAATATGCCAAGTCTATCACCAGCCTCCTGAACAAGGATCTTGGGTTGTTGTAGGGGAATCACCCACACTTGATACCCCGAAGAAAAGGTATATACTTTTAGGTGGAGGACCCCATGAAAAGGGTATATGTATTGGTGCTGCCACTTGTACTTCTCCTGTGTTTTCCGCTCTTTTGCTCCGCTCCTTCCTACGGTGTGGAAGTTGACTGGCAGATGAGCATCCAAGGCAGTATAACGCAACCTCTCAACGAGTACCTCTCGCTGAAGGCCGGGCTGGGCATTTCCCTCATGGGTGTAGCTGCGACCGAGGCCTATGTTATTCTTGATACCCACCTCCTGAAAGAGCCCTGGGGTGCAAATGTGCTCTTGGGAATACCCAATTTCCTATTTCCCCTGACCTTCGATGCTGCGATGTTCTCTCTCGGCGGTGCGGTGGAGTTCAAGCACTCTCTTTCTCCATCCCTGGACATCACCTTGCGCCTAGGTGCAGGCTTTCCCCTGTTCTTCGAGGAGGGCAAGGACCTAGTGAGGGACATTGCCTTCCCTTTCAATCTATGGCCTGAAGCAGCGCTTGGTCTCGCTTTTCATAGACCTTTGGAAGCTGCAAAATAGTGGAATTTTCAGAGGAATCCTAAGGTATTCATCAGATAGCACATACTGATTGTAATATTGGGTCTCTGCTTCATAGAATCGTTCAGATTGTCTGTAAATTTTTGAAAGCGCAGAGTCTCCTCTGGGTGCTTAGTCAAATCAGGTAGTATGAATGCCAAAAACAGATTACATGTTACCAAAGGAGCTCGTTATGAAAAGAATAAAATTATGCTCCCTCACCTGAATACGTGCAATGCTCATGTTGGCTCCTTTACTGGTGTTTGCCAACGGAGGGAGTGAATCGAATGCCAAGTCGACCACCAGCCTCCTGAACAAGGATCTTGGGTTGTTGTAATTAGTCTACTCTAGGTGACTATTAGATGTTTGTATTGTATAATGGCCTCCATAAAAACCTTATGTATATGGTTGGAGAGGTATATGTGGAGAAAACATCTAGCAATTCTTATTGTGTTATTGGTATTTCTGGAGGCCGTAGTGATTGCCAGTACTATAACTGAACCCACCGCTCTTACTCGTTTGTTTACGGATGGTCCTGCCAGTATCAAATACACAAGGCAATTCGAGGCAGCAGTACCTCCCTCCTCCATGCAACAACTCATCAGCCAACTGACTGAGCAACTTGGAGTTTTCAAGAGGGTGGATGGACATAAGAATCCGTATACCATTGTTCTTGAACATGGAACAATTACTGCATATATCAGCCTAGATGGACAGGGAAAGGTTGCAGGTCTCCAATTTACCGAGATCATCGATACACGTGGAACCCTTGCTGATGCCGTGAAGAAGATAACCTCCTTGGATGGAGAAAGTTCCGTGTTGATCCGTAGGAATGGAGAAATTCTCGTGGACCACCAAGCGGATATGCCTCTTGCAGTAGGCTCTTCTTTCAAGCTTGGTATTCTGGCAGCCCTCCTGGATGCCGTAGAAGAGGAGAGACTACGATGGGACCAGAGTGTACCGTTGCGTTCTTCACAGAAGAGTCTCCCCACCGGTATTCTTCAGGATTGGCCTGATGGTACCCAAGTAACCATTGAGACGCTTGCTGCACTTATGATCTCCCAGAGTGACAACACAGCCACTGATATGTTGCTTTCTCAGGTAGGCCGACCAAGCGTAGAGAAGTATCTCCCTCATAGTATCCCTGTCCTTTCTACCGGAGATATGTTTCGGCTTAAAAACCCAGAGAACGAGGACATCCTTAAACAGTATCGGAAAGCTTCCCTAGCTCTTAAAAGAACGTTGCTTACAGTTCTCCCACACAGAAACCTCCCTGAAGCAAGTCTCTTCTCGGGGGACCCTGTTGCCCTTGATATAGAGTGGTTCATGACAGCATCGGAGCTTGCTGATTTGATCGAACGACTCCAGCATCTGGATCTGATGACCATAAACGCAGGCTTGGCAACCAAGGAGAAGTGGCAGCGTGTTGCCTATAAGGGAGGCAGTGAGCCGGGTGTACTTAATCTCACCACGTTCCTTATTGATGAAGAGGGAGCCCAGTATACGGTAGTGATAACGGTAAATAACGCAAAGAAAGCTCTGGATGAGGCAAAGATCATGGAGACCTATCAGGCAATGCTGAATTATTTGTAGGGAGGAGCTTGATTAGGTGTTAGTTTTCTTCCTCCTTCCGTATTACCGACCTTCGATTGAGCCAAAAAAAAGCCGTTGCTTTCGCAACGACTTCTTTAGTGGAGGTAAGGGGAATTGAACCCCTGACCTTTTGAATGCCATTCAAACGCTCTAGCCAACTGAGCTACACCCCCAAGACAATAACAAAAAGTATCATACGAATTGACCCGTAATAAGTCAAGTATGTCCAGCAAATTTTCTCTAGGGCTCCATGGTTCCGCAGCGAGTAAAAGAAGCCAGTAGGGCGTAATTTTTTAACGATAAGAAATTGCGTCATTTTTTTACACTTTTTCATTGACTTTATATCGTAGTATATTGTAGGATAATGGTAGGGTTCTGGAGGTCATATG
>JAQQAR010000036.1 GCA_028532765.1 Sphaerochaetaceae bacterium
GGTAACGGGTATGCCCTTCACTTACTTGCTTTCCTGGAAGATGAGCTTAGGAAGAGAGGAATTCTCACAGCCTACACCATTGCAAGGGCTATCTCGCCTGGGATGAACATCACCTTCGCAAAGGCTGGCTACACCTATGGGGGCAGATTACACAACAATACCAATATAGCAGGAAATATCGAGAGTATGAATGTATGGTACAAGAACTTGGTTTGACCATAGTTTGTACATTTATTATCACTTTTGGCTGTATTATCCCATCCATTTCATGACAGGATGGGAATTTTTTTATCATATTGTCTACTATATGAGCTATATAATATTACTATTTTATGTTTTACAGTAATTTTACATATTTTTTTATACATAAACATAATTTTCTTGACATCTATCATTACATGTAACATCATATTTTTATCTTTGACATCTTTGGAGAAGGAGGATGGGGAATGAATATCACCATCACGCTCATCGTTGTTTTGTACATGCTTATGATGTTGGGAATCGGGTACTACTCCTCAAAGCGGATTAGTTCAAATGCTGACTTCATGGTCGCTGGAAGAAGGCTTGGTCCTCTCTTGATGGCCGGAACCTTGGCAGCTACGGAAATCGGTGGAGGGTCCTCTCTCGGTGTTGTCGCCAACGCATATGGGAATTGGGGCATGAGCGCTGCTTGGTATATCATTGCCATGGGATTCGCTTTCATGATCCTTATCCCCCTTGCTCCGAAGTTCCGTTCCACCTCGGTAAAAACGGTTCCTGAGTATTTCAGAAGACGTTATGACAAGTTTAGTGGAGCGTTTAGTGCAATTGTCATGATGATGGCACTGGTAGGATTGACCGCTGGGCAGTTCAAGGCTTCTGCTTCAATTCTTGAGGTCATGCTTGGGATTGACTACACAACCAGCCTGATCATTGTAACCATTGTTATTACTGTCTATGCAGTCATGGGTGGTCTCTGGTCTGTCACCCTCACAGACTTCATTCAGGTATTCCTCATTGTTATCGGTATGGTAATCGCCGTTCCCTTTGCGCTCAAACTGGCTGGCGGCTGGGCAACCGTCAAACAAACGGTTCCGGCTGAGCACTTCAGCCTCACCGGAGGTATTGGAGGCTGGGGCCAGATCATTGGCTTTGTCATCATGTACGTAGCCACCTTCTCCGTTGGTCAGGAAGCGGTCTCCCGCTACTATGCTGCTCGTGACGGAAAAGCCGCTGTACAAGGCTCAATCATTGCAGCAATCGTCAATTTTCTCTTTGCATTCATCCCAGTAATTCTTGGTCTTACCATGCTCAGTTTGTTCAACCAGAATATGCTTGACGGGAATGTGGTCGATGCACTTTCAAAAAACAGCCGCTATGCACTTCCTGCTCTGGCGGTAGCCACCATGCCAGCAGTGGTAACCGGCATTCTCTTTGCCGGTATCATCAGTGCAACAATGAGCTCGGCAGACAGTGACTTGCTCGGTGCAGGTTCCATCTTCGGCAACGATCTGTACAAGGTATTCATCCACAAGGGAGCCTCAAGCGCGCAGGTAATGAGGGTGACCAAGATCACCATGGTTGTTATTGCTCTGTTCAGCCTGATTACCGCTCTGGTAGCTGACAATATCCTCACCCTCCTGGCCTTCTCTTTCACCCTGAGAGCAGCAGGTACCTTCGTGCCCTATGTTATGGGTCACTTCTGGGAAAAGTCCTCCAGTGCAGGTTCCACTGCATCGATACTCAGTGGAAGTATCGTATTCTTCCTGATGGACAAAGGCTTCATCCCTTCCATCCCGGGACTGAACAACATCATTCCCGGCTTGTTGGTGAGCCTGGTGGCCTTCCTTATTTTCAGCAAGGCATTCCCGCCGAAGAATGAATCATTCGACCTGCTCTATGAAGAGGACTGATGAAATAACACAAATTCACTCTTAATTAATGAAGCCGTCGCAGCTTGCGACGGC
Organism: Sphaerochaetaceae bacterium; assembly: GCA_028532765.1. GTDB lineage: Bacteria > Spirochaetota > Spirochaetia > Sphaerochaetales > Sphaerochaetaceae > Sphaerochaeta. The sequence continues at coordinate 1,950 of JAQQAR010000036.1, forward strand.
TCCTCTTCTAAGAAATCAAGTATTGTTGCTTCTACAGATTATGCCAGTACTCCTTGGGAACCGGATTGGCACCTTCCCAGATGATCTGTCGGAAGTGGATTGGATCGGTATTTCCCTCTGTATTGATGAAAAGCACCTGACTCTCCTCGTCCAACCCAAGACCTTCCTTCAAATCCTTGAGCCCCGGATACTGCATAATGGAGGCAAAGGCACCGAGCGTCACAGCCCCACTCTCTCCACTGATGATGAGTGGGTCGCCATTAAGCGGCGTTGCATACATTCTCATACCCTTTGCGGCCACGTAGTCAGGGACCTTGATGAAGGCATCAGCATCCTCGTTGAGTATCTCCCATGCGATGGGACTCGGGTCTCCACAAGCAAGTCCTGCCATGATGGTATCGAGCGCGCCACCGACAGAGTGAGGTTTCCCGTCTCCTGCTAGCGCACTTTCATAGATACATGGAGCTTTATCCGGCTCAACCACGATGCATTTTGGTGCATCCTGGCCAAAGAGAGCATGATAGAACCCGATTACAGAGGCAGCCAAGGCACCAACACCTGCCTGGATGAAAAGATGGGTTGGTTTCACAATACCCACACCGGTGAACTGCTCCTGGGTTTCTGCAAGCAAGGTAAGATAACCTTGCATGATCCAGGTGGGGATTTCAGTATAGTTGTCCCAGCTTGTGTCGCTGATGATGGTCCAACCGTTCGCCTCTGCATCGATTGCAACCTGACGTACAGCGTCATCATAGTTTCCATCTACGATTACGACCTTGGCACCATTGCTCTTGATCGCGTCAATACGACGAATACTGGTTTCGGAGTGAACATAGATCACACACTTGAATCCCAGACGTTTTGCCGCCCAAGCAATACCACGTCCGTGATTACCGTCGGTGGCACTGGCAAAGGTAAGGTTACCCACCTTGTCCTTGACTTCCTGGCTGGCAAGATACTCAAAAGAAGTATCAGACCCTGAGAGACCCAGCAACTTCTGGAGATATCGGTACAGGGCAAAGGATCCCCCCAAGACCTTGAAACTGTTCAACTGCAAGCGACTTGACTCATCCTTGGTCCAGATGCCGCCTACACCGAACATTGCTGCCAGATTGGGCAGCCCCTGCAGTGGACTCATTCTGTATCCTGGAATCTGCCGATGGAATCGGCGGGAGCACTGGGCTTGTTTCATGGAAAAGAGTTCCTCAGCCAGGCGGGTGTTCTTCTGGCGGGGCTCACGAACAATGTACGATATTTCCTGATGTGTACCGGTCATATCATCCTCCAATATGTTAATTACTTATATACTTCAATTTTCTTCATTAAACTACTAATATCAGCAAATATTCAAGTACTCATTACTGATATGACCAATTAATCCTAAAATTATCAAGTTCGTGATTGTTTCATCCTTACATCCATGACAAAACCCCCTTGCTGGTTTGTTTCTTTGGAAGGTTTTACATGTAGAAATTACTGAACAAATCATAGGAACATTGTATGGACAGCCTAGCTGGTTCCACAAGGGTCGGACCCTACTCTTTTATACGATACGTTTCATCTGTCAGGGAGTAATCAAGCTCACCATTAGATGCTTTTTTGCTGAGTACCACTTCCTTCTCATCAGTGAGGAATACTGCTTGTACGCCTTCAAGGCTGTTGATCAGGTCCATGCCTTTCTCATATCCCAAGGCATAGACACTGGTGGAAAGTGCATCTGCGAGGAAAGAACTTTGGGTGATGATACTTACGCTGGTGAAATCACTCTTCACAGGAAAACCAGTTCTGGTGTCCAGAATATGATGATACGTTTCCCCTTCGAACTCCAAGAATCGTTCATACGGTCCGCTGGTCACCAAGGAGGTATCATCCAGCTCCACGATCATCACATAGGCACCCCGGCCATCATCTGGGTCCTGGATCCCAATTCTCCACAGGGATCCATCGGGTTTTCTTCCCAACGTCAGGACATTCCCACCGAGATTCACAATGGCTTTATTGACTCCATGATCAAGCAGTATTTGCTTCACCTCATCAGCTGCATATCCTTTGGCAATCCCACCGAGGTCGAGGGCCATTCCTGCTTCGGGGAGGTAGACTTCATGGGTCTCTGTATTGAGCTCCACCTTGGTGTAGTCAACCAAGGGAAGCAGTGCGGCAATCTCCTCATCGGGTGGTCGTCGTGCATTCTCCCCACCAATATCCCAGGCTTGTACCAGCGGCGCAATGGTTGGGTCGAAAGCTCCTTCGCTGAGGCGTGCAATTTCCAAGGCCTTCTCGATTACTGCAAAGGTATCAGGAGAAACCTGTACGGCTTCCTTACCTGCATTGGCATTGACCAAGGCAATCTCACTGGAGTCTGTATGGAGACTCATATGGTTCTCTATCTCTCTGATCCGATCAAAGGCAGCAGAGAACGCTTCATCGCTGGGGTGGTCGTAGATGGTAATCTTGCAGACGGTTCCCAGCATGAGAAAACTCTGCGACTCTGGTTCAGGCGCAGGTTTGTCGCAGGAAACAAACATTAAAGAGATCCCTATAAGTAATATTAAAATTAATGGTATTCGGTATTTCATATACAGCTAGGCATTATGATAAAAACAACAGGAAGATGCAACGCCTTAACACGACAACCAACAGGTCGTCGTGTACAGAGTTGGCAACCTGTTGTTTTCATTATGTTTTCAAATTATTCAGTTCTGCAGAGCACTCTCATCCACCTGGGCATCAACAGCTGCCCTGCTGATGGATTCAATTCCGTTCATGCAGCCTGCCTTGGTGGAATACCCGTCCTCAGCCATAGCAACATTCAAGCCGTTTGAAGCCAAGAGCCGGTATCGATATTTCCCAGCGCTGTCAAAATACACCTCATACTTTGGGTATTTTAACGAAGGACCTGGTTTTTGCAACGTCTGGTCCTCTATCGGGGAGAGGGCATTCTTCTTGATTGTCTCCACACCTTCCCTGCAAGTAGCAAGACTTGAGTAGTTCTTGCTGGTAAGGACCGTCTGGTAGTTTGCAGCCTGAAGGCTGAACCGAAAGAACCCCTTTGGGGTCTTGGTAATGATAAATCTTCCTGGCATAGACCGCTCCTTCTCACTAATCTACCTCCAGTATAGGAACCCAAGGGGATAAAAAGCAAGAAGCGGACAGGGGTTTTCCCTTGTAGAGCCTTGACCAACACCAATTCAACGCCTACCATGCTAATTGCTGGATCTGGAAAAACGGAACGGGGTGTGATTCCCCGGCGGTCCCGCCACTGTAATCGATGATGAAAGCAGACGATGCCATTGTCCCATTTGGACGAGAAGGCCTGTCAGTAAGAAGAGTCGTAAGCCAGGAGACGTTTCCAGAAAACAATTCTTCGTGGAGAAAGAAACAGCAAACAGTAAGTTTCTACCTTCTGGGTATCGCTTGCTCCCGTGCATATACTATTTCCACGCAGAATGACCAGACAACACTCTCTGGAGGCTCTTCATGCAGAAGCGCGGAATCTTCTCTCTGGTCCTGTTGCTCACCTTCTCTATGCTCTTTGCTACACAGGATGCCATTGACCTTGGAACAGCATATGAACTCGTCATTGCTGAAACACCACTTTCCGAAGCTGAAACCAACACGGCTTCATCTGTTTCGGTTATCACAAAATGAATAGTAAATTATCATGATCAGCCAACTAAAAAGTTGCCACAGGTGAAGAGCCCAGGCGAAGGGCTTTCAGCTCACTTTGGCTGGTCATGGATAATTTTTTTGAACTGAACCGTGTCCCTCATGCTATGGGG
>JAQQAR010000037.1 GCA_028532765.1 Sphaerochaetaceae bacterium
AAGGCTCGTTGGGCCACAGGGGAGGTGATCGATCTCATCCCCCGAAACTATGGGGATACCACCTTCAGTGCTGAGCGATTTCTCACCTTGATGGATCAGAACAATGTTGAAAAGGCCGTTCTATTACAAGGAGGCTTCCTTGGTTTTGCCAATGACTATCTTTCTCAGGTGGTATCTACATACCCTACTCGCTTCGCTGCTTCGGCAACCTTCGATCCATTCTGCCGCAATGCACAGAAAATTCTGGATAATCTAATCCAGACGTATCGAATCTTCAAATTCGAGATGTCCACAGGGTGTGGCATCATGGGAAGCCATCCCGATTTTCCCCTCGATAATCCAAGTATGATGCAGTTTTATGAGCAGATAGCATCAAAGAAAGGCGTCCTGGTGTTTGACTTGGGAAGTCCTGGAGATGGGAGCAACCAGCCTGGGGCTATCAAAAATATCGCTGATGCATTTCCACATATGCCCATTGTCATCTGCCACCTCATGAGTCCAAGACGTCAACACAGGAGAGAATTGGAAAACGGTTTGGAGACAATGAAACGGGAGAATATTTACTTTGACCTTGCCGCCCTACACCACAAGGTACGTCCTGAAGATTATCCGTTTCCAACCGCACAGGAATTCATCTCGCTCGCGAAAAACTTGGTTGGACCAGACCACCTGATGTGGGGCACCGATGTCCCTTCCACCTTGGTACAATACAGTTACAGGCAGCTACTGGACTACCAGTGGGAGTTGTTTACAGAGGAAGAGCGTAAGATGGTCTTTCACGATACAGCTGAAAGGATCCATTTCTCCACGTAGCAAAAACGACCATCCTTTCATTTCTTGCTTTCGGCTATCTTTACGAATCCCTAAACCCGCAGGTATACTTATTACCTACTATTTTACTAGGTATAAGGGGATAACCATGCATATATTTCAATCATATCTTGAGGAAATTGCTGATGAGAACCACCGCAAGAAGATGGATGCATTGCTTACTTGGGTGCATGAGACGTTTCCAACACTCGGGATGAGAGTTGCCTGGAACCAACCAATATTCACTGACCATGAGACCTTCATCATCGGTTTCAGCAGGGCAAAAGCACACATCAGTGTTGCACCTGAAAGCAAAACGATCGATAAATTCTCAGATGATCTTTCAAAGGCAAAATTGTCAGCCACCAAAGAACTGTTCAGGATCACTTGGGAGCAGGAAATTCCCTTCTCCATTCTTGAAAGGATCATCCTCTTCAATATCGAGGACAAGAAGGAGTGTTCAAGTTTTTGGAGGAAGTAGCTCCAGTGATTTGCTTTTCTGTACATGATTGTGGAGCTAGTTGCATTGTTATATCCTCTCTCTCATACAGATACCCACAGGTAACGGAAGTAATGGGAGCAACCAAAACTAGTGCGATACAGCCCACCATGGTATGGAGAATTTCTGCTGCAACGCTTGGAGAATTGAGAATACTCATAACCGGGGTGCCCTGTGCCATGTACACCATCATGATGGTAAGATAGCTCCCAATATACGCGAGCAGGAGGGTTGTTGTTTGGCTCCCTACCACGGATCTCCCGATATTCAATCCGCTCTGTATAAGCGCCGTGCGAGTAATGGCTGGGTGGTGCCTCTGCACCTCCTCCAGTGCGGAGCTGATATCGATCGCCAAGTCAAGCACTGCCCCTAAACAAGAGAGATAAATTGCCGCTTGGAAGACTTTGGTAAGGTGCATACTCTCGTACCCTGCAAACAACAAAGACTCCGACCATGGCATCACAGCACCATGCAATTTCAAATACCATGTCCCCCACATCGAGAACAGTACCGTAAAGATAGAGCAAATAATGGTCCCGATAATTGCTGCATAGGCTTTCTTTGTCAGTCCGGCTACCAGCAGCAAGCAAGCCACGGCAAGAAAGGAGCCAACCAATAGGGAAACCAGCATGGGCTCATAGCCCTTGAGTGTAAGAGGAATAAGTACTTTCCAAATGAGTAAAAAGGCCAAGGCAAATGAGATGATCGTCCTAACTCCCGTCTTCCCAGAGAAAACAATAAGTCCCAAGGCGAAGAATGCAATGAGCAACAGTTCCTTTGAGAAACGATAATAACTGACCATGTTGGTAAAGAGTATCTCTTGGTTTGTGTCTTGTTCTACCAATACCCAGGCAATATCACCTTCTTCATAGACAGTATCAAATTCGAGTTTTCCATTGAGAAGGTTTATAGCCTCAGTCTGCTTGCCTGTATGAGGTCCTGAGAGTATCTCTATTGTGCAGATTTGTTCTCCCATACGAACAACCCCGGTCTGGTACATATTGGAATTATCCAAAGCAATTACCCTTGCCCTACTTCCTATTGCATTTATATATATCTCTCGCTCAAAACCGGTTGGGATCATTATCAGGAGGAGTACCACACCTAGCAGGACAGCCAACAATGACCACTCTCGATAGCTACGTTCCGCTTTCTTCATACCACTATTCCTTTTCAGACAGCTTCCCCCTCATGGAGAGGGGGAAGGTTTGATCTGATTGTCTGTTATACAACTTCTACAAGTGATTTCAACTTGGCGAATATATCAGTGTTATCATAGGAGCCAGCAAACATCTCTGAGCCAACCCCGTAGGCGAATACTCCTACAGGGGTTCCTGTATGGGAGTAACTCGTCCAACCTATACCTGCCTTGTTGTTCAGGATATGAGTCAGGGTGATGGAGAATGGATTGTAGCTTCCATAGAGTTGATAACTCAATTGGTCATTCGCACGACTGCCCTTTGGCAGCATTGCCTGGCGGAATGCCTCCTCCAGTCTTGAGTATTCAAGACTGGTCAATGTCAGCACCTCCGAGGAAGCTTTTCTTTCGGGAGGGACCAAGCCGAAATACTCTTCCACCAATACCAGTACTTCCTGAAAACTCAGATCTGGATTATTTGCAATGGCCTCCTGCATAATTCCATCGAATGCTACGTAGGAGACACTCTGGTTCTCAAGGATGTTGAATGCTGTATTGTACCCAGTAGATGCAAATCCGATGGTCATACCACCGGTTTCATGGTCTCCGGTTACTACGATCAACGTCTCATCAGGATGAGCTTCAGCAAATGTGACTGCTTCCTGAATTGCCTCATCGAAGGCAAGCAAGTCCCTGATTTCCGAGGCAGCATCATTGGCATGACAGGCCCAGTCTATCTTCCCAGACTCTACCATCATGAAGAAGCCGTTCTCATTATCAAGCACCTCAATTCCCTTCTTGACGAACTGAGCCAGCGTGACATCATCTGCATCCATATCGATTGCGTAGGGCATCGCCCCACCATCCTGTAGTCGTGGGCTTTGAGCATAGACCTTTCCGCTCTTGCTTGAGAGTGAGAGTATTTCGCTCTTGTCATCTGTGACCAGATACCCTTCATCTTCCAACAAGGTATAGATACTCTTCTTTCCCCCATCTTCTGCCTTGTTGATCGAACCACCTGCAAAGTAGTCAAAACCACTATTTGCCATCTGTATACCGATGTCATAGTAGTTATTCCTGGAAGGTACATGGGCGTAGTAGGCTGCAGGAGTAGCATGGTTGATGGTTACCGTTGAGACGATTCCCACTTTCCAGTCCTTCTGCTCCTTGAGCCGTTCAGCAATGTTCTTTCCCACATACTGTTTGTCTATTCCCAATCCGAGAACACCACTGTGGGTTTTATACCCTGAGGACAAGCTGGTTGCTGTGGAAGCTGAATCAGGGCAGAAGGAGGTTGCATCATAGGTTGTCTGTAACCCAGAGACCGGGAACTCTGTGAATGTGAGTTTCTCCAAGGAGACAGAACCCTTGGTGTTGTTTCCTTTCAATACCTGGGCAGCATTGATCTGTACGTGACTCATACCGTCACCGATGAACATAAAAATATACTTGGGAGCTTTTGCAGTCTGTTGCTCTGTGACTTCCCAAGTAGGTGTACTCTCTCCTGCAGGCTGTGCTGCAAGACCCAAAGTTACTGCTGCCAACAGCAATAATACCAGAATCAGTCTTTTCTTCATGACTTCCCCCATAAGGAATATTGAGATGGCTCAACTATGGGGAATGCTTGTAAGCAAACAATGTAGAAACCATGAGAAAGACTTAAGAAAAGTGTTATAACAAAGACAAAGGAGGAAATATGTTCAACAAGGATGGCCTAAGGAATAAATACACTCACTTCCCAATTAACAGCATCAACAAATCCTTGACACCATCGACCACTGAAGCATCGGCAGTCTCCTTAAAAGAAGCATTTCTTGCTTTCCAATCGAGGCTTCGTATCTGGTCAGCAAGGACAACACCTGAGGTGAAGCCGTCACTGCTGGATAGAGAAATCTCGAATGGATACCCTTTTTGCTTACTTGTGATCGGACAAATTAACGCTAACCCTATCCTGTTGTATTTCTTGGGGCTTATCACCAATCCAGGTCTTCTTCCCTCTTGCTCATGACCGGGCGGAGGAGTGAAGTCCAACCACACAATATCGCCCTCCTCAGGGATATATGCATCAATTACCATGCTTCCCCCCCTACCTCGTCTCCAAAAAGTTCAGGACCATGCATATTTTCTGGACTTATTCTTTCCAAGAGGAGATCTAATGTTTCTTCACGTGTTGGTCTTCTGGGATACATCATTATTCCGTCCCCAACCCTCTCGAGTTCCACCTCAGTGCCATTATCCAGATGCAATTCCTGCAACAAGGGTTTCGGAAGGCGAATACCTGAACTGTTTCCCCATTTCTGGATGGTTGTCTTCATATACTTCTCCATGTAAAAAATGTCCCATTGATATTGCTGATTCAATGCCAAGTCCTCCTGTACAAGTATATACTCATGTATATACATCGTCAATGTAAGTGGAACAGACAGAAATAGTTCAGCAATACGGACTCAATATATACACCAATGCTCTCTAAGATTGGTTGCATGGCATTTCACTTCAGTGGAGGTATCAAGAAAGGCTAAGCGTTTACAGGATTTTCTTTAGCTCCTGCTGTACACGAGGAAGGAGATGAGGATTGAGGTCAACCAACCTTTTAAGTTGCCAGGAAAGCTCCTTCTCTGCATCCCTATTGAGCAGAACAAGCATCTTCCTTCCATACCATACCGGACCAAGTGCATGGTCTGCCATATGGGCGGTAGCGACTGCCTGGCCGACTGCCCGGCAGTAGAACTGAGAAGGCTTGTCTTCTACAGTACGAGCAAAAGCATGTACTGCTCTGCTGGCATTCATCGCCTCCCCAGTCATTGCTTTCCCCTCACTCCACCTATAGCCTATTTCAAATGCTGAGATGATTACTTCTTCCTGTGGTAATACATGGTACTCCCCAAGATGCTCCGTGCAGAGAAGTGCCCACTTCATGAGGGAGCGATGGTCAGATAGGGAAAGCAAGCCACCCCGATGCTCTGCTACAAATAACCTATTTCTCAATTGGTTTACCTCCACTGAATGTAATATCGAGCACTGACAGAACACTGTTTGTTAAGGACGTCTCCTCCCATATCTCCAAGTGGTGCATATACCAGTCTTCTTGAATCTTGGTTACCTCTTTCCAGGGCACTGTCTCATCATGATAAGAAAGAGGAATGCTGAGAACCAAGGGCGCCATTGATTTGCCTTTGAGATAGCGACCAGGAATCCAGAAATAGGCGAAGGCCGATTGTCCAATGAGAGAAATCTGGCTCTTACTGGTCTTCAGCTGTATAGGCCCCAAGGGGAAAATCTTTTTCATAATCTCAGTAAAGAGAGTTTTTGCTTGGGGATATCCGCCAAAGAAATCATCTGCTTCCATGGTCCCAGCATACACCTTCGACCTGCACCTGTCGATTTTTGTTTCCCATCCTTGGAGCCGATGCTACAATTCCATCAAGAGAGTCCAACAATTGAACACACCCCGATAATCCTGACTGAGAAAATTCCCATCGGAATAAGCTTGTGTGCGATGGGAGGTCCTGTACGCTACAACGGCAAGGGGATCGATGTACTCACTCCCCTTGGGAGAGAAAAGAACGACTTCGTATTCACTCCCGTTTGTCCTGAGTGCCAGGCAGGCCTTGGTATTACCCGTGACCCTGTGCACCTCTCTGGGGGAACAGGGGAGCAGGTCTGGAAAGGAGAAGCTGAGGTAAAGAATCGCTCTGGGAAGCTGGTGACTGCTGAGATGAAGCAAGGCTCCTTGGAATGTCTTGAGGTCTTGAGACGTAGTGGAGCCACTGCATACATCTACATGGATGGAAGCCCTTCTTGTGGAGTCTATCGCACTACCCTGAAGAATACCCGGCGCGGTAATCCCCCAGGGGTATTTGGCTCTCTCTTGCTGGATGAAGGTTTCTTCCTTATCCCTTCCAGTGACCTCCAAAGCCCACTCAAGTGGTGGGACTGGAGAAGAAGACTTCTCGCCTTCCACTGGTTCAGTACCTATGAACTCTCATCAATGCAAGAACTCTATGAGGTTTGGTACCGTCTTAAGTTCCTTTGCCAGGAACTGGATAACACATGGGCAAGAGAGATGGGAAGAACGCTCGCAGGGTTAAAAAAGACTGACTTTGCTGCATTTGAACCACAGTTCAGAAAGGAAGTTCTCGACCTCTTGAGAAAACCTTCAACGACGGCAAAGATGACCAACAGCCTCTGGAAGCATTACTCTCACTACAGAAAGAGTCGAGGGAAAACGGTCCAGGAGATAAACAGCCCAACCTTTAGGAGAAACGTCACTACCATCGCCAAGGAGCTGGTGAAGATGGAACGCACTGCTGTGGAGGACTCCTTCCTCTTTGGTGCCAGTCCGGTAATCTACCGGGATATGCACCGGCTGAAGGCTTTGGAAGAGAAACGAGCTAGTGAGGAAGAAACACAAGAGTAAAGATCGGGGCTGGAATCTCTCCAGCCCCGTCTACCATTAAGCTCTTGCCCCGTAGGGATCATCCATATCAATTTCCTTGATGGAGATACCCAAGGCCTTGGCAACACCCTCCCCATAGGCAGGGTCTGCAAGATAACAGTGCCTGATATGCCGCTTTTTGACCAGGATGGTGGTCCCTTGCATGTTTCTTGCGGTATTCTCAAACAACCGTTGCTTTTCATCATCCTTCATGATGGAGAACAACTTTCCAACCTGCTCATAATAGTTATCATCATCTTCCCTGAAGTCATAATGATCGACAGGACCATCTCCGTCGTAAGGAGGTTCTGTGAGCTTGTTCTGGTCCTTCCACATACCATATGAGTTGGGGTTGTAGTGAACACTGCCACCAAAGTTGCCATCACTACGCATGAATCCATCACGGTGGAAGTGGTTGGTTTCAACCTTGCTCCTGTTTACCGGAATTTGATAGTAATTCACCCCAAGGCGATACCGTTGTGCGTCCCCGTAGCTGAACAGTCTGCCCTGCAGCATTCTATCTGGGGAGTATCCAATACCGGGGACCTTGTTTGCTGGGTTGAATGCAGCCTGCTCAACATCCTGGAAGTAGTTGTCCGGGTTGCGATTCAGCTCAACCACTCCAACCTCATGCAGTGGATACTCATCATGGAACCAGACCTTGGTAAGATCAAAGGGATTATCTGGATGCTTCCTTGCCTGTTCCTCAGTCATGATCTGTACATACATCTTCCATTTGGGGAAGTCTCCCTTCTCGATTGACTCAAACAAGTCTTTCTGGTGACTCTCTCGGTCGTTTGCTACAATTTCTGCTGCTTCTTGGTCGGTGAGGTTCTCAATTCCTTGCTGAGTCTTCAATGTGAACTTGACCCACACTCTCTCATTCTCTGCATTGATAAATGAGTAGGTATGGGAACCATAACCGTTCATATGGCGGTAGCTCTTCGGGATTCCCCTGTCTCCCATCGTAATCGTTACCTGATGAAGAGCCTCCGGAAGTGAAGCCCAGAAATCCCAGTTGTTCTGTGCTGAACGCATATTGGTTCTTGGGTCACGCTTTACCGCATGATTGAGATCGGGGAACAACATGGGGTCACGGAAGAAGAACACCGGTGTGTTATTGCCTACCAAATCCCAGTTTCCCTCATCAGTGTAGAACTTCATGGCAAATCCACGGATATCACGTTCTGCATCTGCAGCGCCTCGTTCTCCTGCAACAGTGGAGAAGCGAATGAACATTTCGGTTTTCTTCCCTACCTCTGAGAAAATGCTTGCCTTGGTCCATTTGGTAATGTCCTTGGTGACCGTGAACGTACCAAAAGCACCACTTCCTTTTGCATGCATTCGGCGCTCTGGGATAACTTCCCTGTCAAAATGGGCCATTTTCTCCAGATACCAAGTATCTTGCAATGTAACCGGGCCACGTTTTCCTGCAGTCTGAATGTTTTCATTCTGAGCTATCGGCCTTCCATTGATCGAAGTCAAAGGTTTTTTGGGAGTATTATCCCTTCCATCTCGGTCTGCCATTGTTGGGCTCCTTAAAAAAGTCTACTCACCACTAGTATAAGGGCTGGGCAATTCACATGCAAGAAAGAAAATATATGCTCGATTTGTCCTATAATTGCGCAGTTCAGTAGCATGAATACCATAAAAAACAAATGCAATAAGCGATAATTCTCTACATTTATTTATCTCTTCATGTGGTACAATCATGGTAAGGAGCAATGCAGTGACGATACGGTATGAGCGAGCATTGGGATCCCTGCTTGGAAGTTTTATAGGGGATGCCCTGGGCGCACAGACAGAGTTCAAGCGTGAGAAATTGGTGCGCCAAGCCTTCCCTGATGGCATCCGGGATATGGGTGTAAGTTCTCGGTATGTTGGCTTGGCAGGTCAGATTACTGACGACAGTGAAATGGCAATCATGATGATCCAGAGCATCTTGGAACATGGTCGCTACCAAAAAGAAGCAGCGAGAAAAGCATACATCCGTTGGCGGGATGCAGGCCCCTTGGATATTGGGGTTACTATCTATGGCGCTTTGGATGGTTCTTTTAATCCTCAGAGCCAGGCAAATGGAGCCCTGATGCGTATCACACCCATAGGGATTCTGGGAAGCAATTATTCAACATCAGCCCTCATGCATGTCGCAGACGAGGACTGCTCCATCACCCATACCCATACAGTCTGTAGGGATTGTAATCGCATCTATGCATTCGCTCTCTCGCTTGCCATCAGCAAGGGGTGGGATGCCCAGGAAATTTATACATATCTTTTAAAGTCAGCCCCTTCAATGACGAAGGAACCATCGGTACTGGAAGCACTCTCTAAGGCTGCACATGAACCACCCCAGGGTATCGATGGACCGTATAAAGGTTGGGTATTGGTTGCTTTCCAACTTGCCTTCTATACTCTGTTACACCAGGATTCATTCGAGCAAGGAATGGTAGACCTCATTATGCGTGCTGGTGATGCCGACACCAATGCTGTTATCTATGGAGCCTTGGCTGGAGCTATTGCCACCAGGGAACATATGCCCGAGCGTTGGATCTCTGCGCTGAAGATATCGAATTGCCTGCAAGGCTTGATCGAGTATCCTCATAAAAGACTGGAACGTCTTTCAGAGGAGTGGGTTGAAGAATTGATCAACCTTCCGGTGGTGCAGAAACTTTCTTGAGTATGGCATTGATCCAATACTCCTCTGCCCTCCCCGGGCGGAGGTCCCGGGTTTGCACAAGATCAACAAGGGAGAACCATGGCAATTCATCAACAAACTGCCTAAATGCATCTGTGGTAAAACAGGTGAAGTGTCTTCCCTCTCTCTGAAAGTCCTCTTCTTGCAGTTTGAATGAGCAGTAGACTGCTCCATTCTCTTTGAGAGCATCAGCCATTTTCTGAAATACTGAAGGCAGTTGCATCAGAGGAACATGCAGCAGTGAAGCGCAGGCCCAAATCCCATCGAATGTGTTCTTGTAATCCATTTGCTGGAAAGAGAGTTGCCGTACTGGCAGCCCTGTGAGTTCACAGGCAGCCTTTACCATTGACTCGCTCAGATCAAAGGCCTCTACCTGGTATCCACAGTCAAGGAAGTATCGTGAATCACGTCCACTACCACAGCCTGCATCAAGAATACGACCATCAGAAGGGATATACGGGAGGAACAAGGCATAGTGGGAGGTCATATCGACATCTCGGGTTGTAGATAAGTACTGCTTGGCATGCAGGTCATAGTATTTTGATGAATCAATCACGAACCAATCCTCCCAGATCCTGATAGTACTCCTCTAGATGGGTATGCATCAGCTCTACGATACCGTGTAAATCACTATAGGACAACACTGCCCGCCTCCATTCAGGAAGCGGGCAGTATAATTCTTATGTTTTTAGAATAGCTTAGATCAGTTCCTTGGCAGCCTCGTAGACTGCTTCAGTAGTGATGCCGAAGAGCTTGTACAGCTCACCAGCAGGTGCTGATTCACCAAAGGAACGCATGCCGATGATCTTTCCGTTCAGTCCAACGTACTTGTACCAGTAGTCAGCCCATGCGGCTTCAACAGCGACTCTAGCGGTAACTGCAGAGGGAAGTACAGCTTCCTTGTAGGCCGCATCCTGCTTGTCGAATACCTCAGGAGAAGGCATGGAGACTACACGAACAGCGACCTTTTCCTCAGCAAGCTTCTTCGCAGCACTGACTGCGAGTTCGACTTCACTGCCGGTTCCAATCAGGATTACCTCTGGCTTATCCCCTGATTCATAGAGTACGTAAGCACCCTGTGCAATCTGGGAGAGCTGCTCATCACTGCGATCCTGTGGTGCTAGGTTCTGGCGGCTCAACAGAAGAGCAGAAGGACCATCAGTCCTCTTGATCGCACTCTTCCAAGCAACACCAGTTTCCACTGCATCACAAGGTCTCCAGGTAACCATGTTGGGAGTCATGCGAAGATTTGCAATCTGCTCAACAGGCTGGTGGGTAGGTCCATCTTCACCAAGACCAATGGAGTCATGGGTAAATACATAGACGTTTCTGATACCCATCAAGGCAGCCATGCGTAGTGCATTACGAGCATACTCCATGAACATAAGGAATGTAGCACCGAAGGAGAGGAATCCACCATGGAGTGCAACACCGTTGAGGATTGCAGCCATACCGAACTCACGAACTCCAAAGTGGAGGTAATTGCCCTTTCCTGTCTTGGGATCGAAGGCTTCAGAGCCCTTCCACTCAGTCAAGTTGGAAGGAGCGAGGTCTGCTGATCCACCAAGGAGTTCAGGGAACAAGGAACCCAATACATCAAGGGCCATCTGGCTTGCCTTTCTGCTTGCTACCTTGACCTTGTCATTCTGCCAGCTCTCGATTGCTTTGTCGAACTCAGCTTCCCAGTCAGTGGGGAACTGGCCTGAGAGTCTTCTCTCGAGCTCAGCTGCCTCAGCAGGGTATTCCTTCTTGTAGGAGGCAAAGAGGTCATTCCACTTACCTTCAAGCTTGGCACCCCGTTCACTCTGATCCCATGCATTGTAGATTTCCTGAGGTACAAAAAACTTTTCATCATACTCCCAGCCTAACTTCTTGCGGGAGAGTTCAACCTCGGCTTCCCCAAGGGCTGCTCCATGACAGGACTCTGTTCCTTCCTTGTTGGGAGATCCATAGCCAATAGTCGTCTTGCACATGATCAGGGATGGTCTGGAAGTGTCATATCTTGCAGCAGAAAGTGCCTTCTGAATTGCATCAGAATCGTGGCCGTCAACATTTCTGAATACCTGCCACCCATATGACTCGAAGCGCTTGGCAGTATCATCAGTAAACCAACCACCAACTTCACCATCGATGGAGATACCGTTATCGTCGTAGAAGGCAATAAGCTTGCCCAATTTCCAGGTTCCAGCCAAGGAAGCTACTTCGTGGCTGATTCCTTCCATCATACAACCATCACCAAGGAACGCATAGGTATAGTGGTCAACGACGGGGAACCCATCCTTGTTGAATTTGGCAGCAAGGTTCTTTTCTGCAAGAGCCATACCTACTGCATTCGCAATACCCTGTCCAAGAGGACCGGTGGTAGTCTCTACTCCAGGGGTAAGTTTATATTCTGGGTGTCCAGCTGTGCGGGAGTGGAGCTGTCTAAACTGCTTCAGATCCTCAATTCCCAAGTCATAACCACTTAGGTGCAACAATGAGTAAATCAGCATTGAAGCATGACCGTTGGAAAGCACAAAACGGTCACGGTTGACCCATTGTGGATTCTTAGGATTATGTGCCATGGTCTTGCGCCACAAGACCTCAGCAATATCTGCCATGCCCATTGGGGCACCTGGGTGACCAGAGTTGGCCTTCTGCACGCCATCCATGCTCAAAATGCGGATTGCATCAGCAAGTTTATTCGTTTTCATCCATCCCTCCAAAAAATCTCTAACACTAATGTATGAAACACCCCGGATCTGAAAGAAGCCGGGGGTGTGATCCTAACACTAAAGATACCGTGTTCTTGACAAATAGTCAAAACCGTCAACGTTCTCTATAAAGCATAGGTAAGAATTAGCGCTATCCTCTTGAATGCGGCATCGCCTTTGGTAATAACACGGTTGTCATCCTTGGAGTAGTTGGTGAACTGGATTGCAGTCAAGAGAGAAAGGTCTTCAGTAAATTGGGTGTTGGCAATAAGACTCAAGTCCCCGACCATGTCAGTGGCATCATCAAACACATTGAAGGAGTAGGTTTCCAGCTGCAAGCCAACTAGGTTAACCATCAGGGGCATCTGGTAGCCAAGGATGTACTCACCTTTATAGTTGAACCCATTGACCATGGCCCCTCCATTCTCATACTCCCAAGCTTGGTTGGAAGAAGCATTGCTATATCCCTTGTAGTTCAACTCATGGTAGGTTCGAATGACTACGCTCATCCAATCTCCAGAAAAGATGGCACCTGTGTCAAACTGGAAGGCAGCTCCTGCCCTACCCAAGTAATAGAGGCCATTCAAACTGTCAGATGCGAGAGGAGCTCCTACGGTTGTACCGAGTTTCAGACCATTGAGGTCCATCAGATCAAAATCCCAACCGGTTCCCAGGCCTCCTCCCAAACTTATCTCAGCTACGGCAATCGGGGTAAGAATTGCATCGAGGGTCACTGTCCCAGCAATGGGAGAAAGACCGAGGTTTGCCTTTACTTTGACATTGTTTCCACTGAACAGAGGACCTTCCCCTGCCAATACAGGAATCTTTGCCTGGTATGCTGCATCGAGTTTTGCCTCAATGCCAGTTCCATATGCACCGGTAAGCTTCAGGGTACCGCTGGTGGTTGTCTGGGCAAACAAGAGGCCTGCTGCCATGAGTATAACCAGGAGTGCGAGTAATCGTTTATTCTGTTTCACAGTAATTCCTCCAAACATAACGTAGGTACAGCATATCATAGGCAGTGGCGTAACCAAATACTTTATTATGGTGAATAAGAGGGATACTTATTAGTTATGCACCTACTCTGATTACGGAGCAAGATGAAACTAGTTGTCCTTAAAGGGAATCGTTTTCCCCTAACAAAGAATCAGTATTTACTAATTGTAACGAACTCCTCCCTTGTTTGTCTTATTGATTACCAAGGGGGATACAAATGGTCAGAAAAGGATATTTATTTGCAGCAATCCTACTTACACTGTTCTTATTCTTCATGGCCCTGAATACCGGGTTCTAAAGGACACGCTCCCACCTGCTTCAAGCTCATGGGTTCTCTTCCAGTGAAACAACCTCTGCCATCTTTTCCTAGGAATCCCATGCATCCTACGGTACAATTGGAACAACCAACGCTGTACGATTAAGGATGTATGTGTGAGCCTATACTCCCTCTTTCACCCGGAAATCTTTCAAGGTAGACATAAAAAGTCCCATTACTTTGAAGGCTGGTACTTCAAGATGGCACTTCCAGGCAGAGAGCCTGAAGTACTCTCCATTATTCCTGGTGTCGCCTTGGGCGCATCAGAAGAAGAGCGGCATGCCTTTATCCAAGTAATCAGCAGCAGCGAAGGGAGAAGCTGGAACATACATTTTCCCTTTGAGTCATTCAAGGCGGATGAGAAGAAGCTTCTTGTAGAGATTGCCGGTAATCGTTTTTCAACGGAAAAAATTATTCTAAACATCAATCATGAAGATCTAATATTATCAGGAAGCGTGAAAAACAGAGGAACACATCCATTCCCTGTTACACTCGCCTCTCCAGGAATCATGGGATGGTATGCCTACGTTCCCTTCATGGAGTGCTTCCATGGAGTGGTATCCATCTCGCATACCCTCTGGGGGTCTCTTACGCTGAATGGCAACAAAATCAATATGAATGAAGGGATCGGATATATCGAGAAGGACTGGGGAACCTCATTTCCCGAAGCTTGGATATGGATGCAGTCAAACTGCTTTCCCTCAACAAACATCTCTTGTATGCTCTCTGTTGCCAAGATTCCATTTCTTGGACATGTGTTTCCTGGGTTCCTTGGGTTTGTAAAGCATGGAGACGAGTTGATAAGGTTCGGCACCTACACTGGTGCAAAGATCACGCACCTGGAAAGCAATGAGACCCAGGCGTCTGTTCAGATACAGACCAAAGAGCATCAGATCATCTTTTTTGCTGAGCTTGGACCAGCCTCAAAACTGGTTGCTCCCAGGCAAGGCAAGATGGAGAGACCATTGCTGGAAAGCATCATGGGAACCATTACACTCACCATCAAAGACAAGGATGGTGCCCTTCTCCTTGAAGAGACAGGCACCATGGCTGGGATAGAACTATCAGAAGCAGGGAACTTGAAGGTGGATTAAGCCACTCTGGTCTTATTCTCAGTCCTCCCACTGAGTATTGCAGTTATAGAAGGTAAAGCGGTATCCGATGGAAAGATTTCCAAGCTCAGCGACTCCAAGAGGTCTATCAAAATTTGAGAGGGAGAAAATATTACCTTCCATACCGAAAGCCCTCCCACTGCCTCTACTTCTGAGCATATACGTACCAGAATTCTCTTCTTCTACATGAATATCCATATAGAAGGAGGATTCTTCAATAAGCGATGCTATAGGTGACTCCGCTGTAATCGGATACTTGGTCACTCCGTCCAGCTCATAATAGAACCAGTTCATATCAATACGGTCCACTAGGCTTGGATCATCTTCTTTGACGACATAGGTAGGATCGATGCAGGGAATGATGGGATTCCCTTCATCGTCCATAACCAATGCAACCGAAAGATCAAAGGCTGCCAGCTGTGTTTCATCTTCAGTCTTCAATGTCCAGATATTTTCCTTCGTAGCAAGCTGGAGAAATTCGGATAGAGAAAGCCGGGCTGACCATTGCACAGAACTATTCACCCCGTATCCGATACCGTAACTACTAGATATCATAGTACCATCGGGGTCAAAGAGAGCTGCGATACTCTCATGATCGTCACTATACACCAGAACCCCAATAGTCCCCCAGTTCACATCTCTTGCATCATCTCTTGAATATGAGAAAGATAAAGATGGTGCATAGAAGTGTTCCTCATGCGTATTACCAAGAATATTCAAAGCCATAAGTGCGAAGTTATTGGCAATCGCATTTTGCTGAAGGGCAAGATAGGTTGCCTCTGAAAAACTATCTCCATTTTCATCAAGAGAATACTGAGATGTCGCAATATATGAGTCAGCAGAAACAGTTACAACCCCAAAAGAAACATCGCTTATCATCACTTCGCTCGAAGGAAATTCTATTACTTGGGTTGTCTCATCAATTTTCAAAGAAAGAAACCCAACTAGTTCTTGGGAGTTGTCAGGGGATACTTGCATGATGAACACCACCGATGAGCAGTAGTTGGGAAATTCAGTGATTGAGATATGGTAGCTTCCATCTCCCATAGCCTGAAATTTCTTCAAACCAGACACATTTTCATGCATGATTGGTTCAGCTGAGGATATCTCAGCACAGAAACGATTGGAGGATAAGCTGGCATTCTTGGCAACACAGGATATCCTTACTGGCCTTCCCAATCGAAACTTCTTCCATGACCAAGCGAAGTTAACCGTCAGTCAAGCCCGTTACTCAGATGATTTGGTTGCCTTTCTGGTCATCGATATCGATCATTTCACGACCATCAATGAGAACCACGGATTCAAAATGGGTGACAAGGTTCTCCAGATTGTAGCCTCCCGGGTAAAAGCACAGCTCAGAAAAAGCGATCTGGTAAGCCGCCTTGGAAGCGATAAGTTCATTGTACTGCTCAATGGTATCCGTATGAGAAGAGACGCCCTGGCCGTTGCAAAGAAGATCCAGACTGCCTTTGCCACTCCTTTTGAATTACCAAATACCACCATTGAAGTATCGGCAAGCTTTGGTATCAGCCTCTATCCAGAGCATGGTGATGACATCAACACGCTTATCAAACGAGCAGAGATTGCAACCTATGCAGTCAAGGACCGGGAACGTGGAGGATATATGATCTATTCAGATATACTCTACAACGATGAAAACTCTTCCAAAAATGAGGTCTAGCATGCAAATAAACAGATGGTCAGGCCTGGCAGGAGTATTTTTCGTGGTTGTTCTCTCTCTTGTTTTATCTGGATGCACTACCACTGGCAGCAAGATCCCGAAGAAAGAGGCCTACACAATAGGCAGCCAGGGACCAGCTGGTGGACTGGTGTTCTTTGATAAGGGAGATGCATCCGGTGGTTGGCAATACATGGAAGCAGCCCCAGCAGATACCGAGATGTTGGCAAGGTGGGGAACAACCGATCTCGAGGTGGACACAAGTGTCAACCTTGGAAGTGGAGAAGCCAACACACAAGAGCTCGTGGAGCAGGACCCTGCCTGGAACGAAACAGCAGCTGTGTACTGTACGAATCTCATGGCCGGTGGCTACAACGACTGGTTCCTCCCCTCAAGGGATGAGCTGGCCCTCCTGTTCTCTGCGCTAGCAAGAACCAATAAGGACACCTTCCGCGGGGAGGGTTTTTCCTACTGGAGTTCTTCCTCCTATGATGGGGAACGAGCTTGGGCACAAGGGTTCTCCAATGGCGTACAGGGTAAAGTCGAAAAAGAAGAATTATTGGTTGTACGTGCCATACGAGTCTTCTAGGTAAGCGGAAATTTTTCCTTATCCTCTACAGAGATATCAATTCCATGTTGTACCTCGATCAAGGTGAGTTCCGTCTCGGCGGTGATGGTATGCTTGACCCCTCTCTTGATGGAGATCACATCAGAAGCTTTTACTGCTCTCCTCTCACCGTCCAGGACTACAATGCCTCTCCCACCAATGACAGTCCACACCTCATCACGTTGTCTGTGACTGTGGTAGTGCATCTGCCCTCCCGCCTGAAGGATTGCCTTGATGGTTAGACTCTCCTTCCCCACATCGAGGATGCGAAAGCTTCCCCAGGATTTCTCTGCGAACATGATCGGTTGCTTGAAGGATTCTACATACTGCTTGATCTGGCTCGAACGCTCCTTATCAGAGACCAGCACACCTTCTGCACTGGCACAGATAATGACATCATGCAGACCCATTGCAAGAATGGGGATGTCGAGCTCATTGATGATCTGCACATCAGTGCAAGATTCGTCCATCTCACCGATGCCGACAATAGGCTCGCTCATCGATTCGCTGAGCGTATTCCAGGTACCGAGGTCCTTCCAGATTCCTTCATACCGCATCACCTGGATTTCCGATTCATTCTCAACCACAGCATAGTCAAAGCTGATTTTCGTAAGGGTTTCGTACTTTGCGAACAGATCATGGTAATCAGTAAAATCAATGAACCTGTGGGCTGTTTCCAGCAGATAGCCCAAACGGAACGCGAAGACCCCTGCGTTCCAGAGAGCCCCAGAGGAGATATAGGTCTCTGCGGTTGCAGCATCTGGTTTTTCCTTGAAGGTAGAGACCCTGCTTACAGAATTGCCATCAGAGGGAATGATGTACCCATACTTCTCACTTGGATAGGTAGGTTCAATACCCAAGAGAACCAAATTCGACTCACCCTTCTCTGCTTGCTTTCCCACTTGCTCGAGCATGGAGAAATACGCATCGTCCACGAACGGGTCCACAGGACAGACAACCACAGCCTCCTTCTCCCCTACATTCTGCACATCGTGCATATAGGCAGCAGCAAGCGCAATGGCAGGAAAGGTATCACGACGGCAGGGTTCTACGGAAATACCAATATCCTTTCCAAGCTGGTTATGGATTGCTGAGACCTGTGTCTTGGAAGTTGCAATGGTAATGGTGGCGTTTGGATCGACCTCCCTGATCTGGCGATGAACCCGCTGTACCATGGATTCATAGCTACCATCCTTTTTCTTGAAGAATTTGATGAATTGCTTCGATCTCACCTCATTTTACAGTGGCCAAAGCCGTTTTCCCGATCCTCCAGACAGTAGTACGATATGCATCCAGGACTCTCCTTACCTTTTTCTCGAAGCACTCATTGGTACTTAAGGTGTATGATGTCTCCATGATAGGACAGCTTCCCCTTATTGGAAAGCAACAATTATCAATTTTCATGCTTTTCATATGACAAGTAGAAGAGAGAAAAACAAACGGTATTTTTGCAGGATTTTATTCCATGCCGTGGTAGAAAACTCGTGTTGTCGATAAACCTCATGTACACTCAGAGGCAGTAATTCAGAAATTTCTACAACGGCTCATCATGAAACTGATTGATCGATGCACCACAGTGCATGATGCAATATACATGGAGTGTAGCTATGAAACAATTGAGACAAGGCTTTCTTTTTTTTATTTTCATTATCCTGACAGCAAGTCTATCGGCCGGGGCTTTGGAGATGGTGGAATCTGCCATTGAATCCTCAAAAACCAGTTACTATGAATTAGCCTTTCCTGGACCTGTTTTTCAGGAAATATCTTCTGCAACCGTGTATGCAGGTTCAATTGAATTACTACTCCATGATGGGAGCGTTGCCTTAGAATCATCTGCCCTGTTCGTACCAGAGGGAAATTCCATTCAATCCTTTGGGGATGCCGAAGATTACCTAACCTCTCCTTCGTTCATAGAATCCCTACGCCCAAGTTACCTGCTGAGATCTGATGAGGATGCTGAGCTGTTCCAGTCATTCCTCTATCTCATTGATGGCAATTATTTCTCCGAAGGTTACTGCAATATCGGCAATATATGGTATTTTGTACGTGATGAGTTCTTTGGAGATGTTGATGTTTGGATTGTTGAAACCAACGAAACCGGGAATATCATTTCAGCCACCCATGAGTATGATTTTCAAATGGAACTTCCGGAACTGAGAGGAAGCATGACACCCCTGCACGAAGTCGACCAGTATGAGAGGTGCCAGACAACCGAATCAATAATGCACTACATGGAGCAAACCCTCATAGAGGAACTCTCCTACACATTGGAAGTGCAATCTCTTGAGAACTCCATCCTCCAACAGGTATGGAATGGCTCCTGGACCAAGGCATGGATTACTACAGAGGAGATGGATTCTGATGGATATCAATACTCATCCACCCTGACCATCTACGCTTATAAAACAGAAGAAGAGGTTTACCTGTTTGGAAGCATTGAAGCAGCCCTTGGAGAACCAGTGGTAATTGGAGATATGAATCCTTCATTCACTCTCTCAGGTGATAAACAGGCCTCACTGTTTGAACAAGCCTTGGACATACTGCTCAATGACAATGCACCAGAGAAATATCATACAGGACAGGGAAATACTTGGCTCTTCATTCGTCAAGAGTGGTTTGAGGAGGGTATGGGATTTATTGTCAGGACTCATGAGCAGGGAAAAATACACTCTCTTGAGTACAGTTACAGTATCCCTCTGGGAGAAGAGATTGTTGAGGAAGAGCCACCTTTTGACCCAAGTAGTGTCGATTGGACTCTCACCAGGGTAGAGCCTGAGAAGGATTCCTTCCGGGTCATGGAAGGAGAAGGTATCCCAGTTACCCTGGAGTTTGATGCCTACGCAGCAAACCGGATGGGATCTTGGATGCTCACCCAGCTTGATGATGAGTTCTATGGAATGAGTTACGACTCAGCAGGGCTCTCTTCACCCTATTATGACTGGATTTCCACGGATGAACTTCCGGTAGGAGAGCATACCTTCTCCTATAGCCTGATGGAACCAGGAGACATTCCCTTAGATACGATTACATTCACGGTCACGGTTGAACCTTTCGATGCTTCTGGAGTTGATTGGAACCTAAGACTGGTAGCTCCATCATCAACATCTCTTAATTCACCACAAGGGGAATCAATTCCCCTTATCGTGACATTCAATGATGAAGCTACTGCACAATACAGAGTCAATTTGGCTCTTAGACACCAAGGAGAAATTGTGGGCGGAGAGAACAGCAGAAACCTTAGATCTCCCTTTGAGACAATGATACCTGGATCGATCCTGACTCCTGGATTCCATATTGTTGATATATTCCTGCTTCCCCCTGGGGGAGCTGATAAAGCTCCTCTTGCTTTGAAGAGCATTACCATACGCGTGTTCTGATGAGAGAAAGAGGAATTGTATCACACGAACCTGCAGATATGATCTATACAGATATCGCTGAATCCATAGACTTCAGCTTTGGTCATTCTGCCGTTTACGCTCTTTACAATTGCATTGAATATCTGCTCAGCGCCATCAGAGATGGAGTATTCACCCTCGGTAATGCCACTCACATCGACATCCATATTGTCTTCCATGTGGTGGAAGGTCTCACGGTTTCCGGTAATCTTCAGGACAGGAGCCAATGCTATACCAGTGGGAGTTCCTCGCCCGGTAGTGAAGGCTACCAGCTGGCAACCACCTGCAACCATCATGGTTACCGATGCTACATCATAACCCGGGGTATCCATGATCAGGGAGCCGCTCTTGGTTGGCCGTACCCCTTCCTGGAGCACTTCCACGATAGGACGGGTTCCGCCCTTCTTGATGCACCCAAGGCTTTTCTCTTCCAAGGTGGAGAGACCACCTTCCTTATTGCCAGGGGTAGGTTGTCCAGCCCGGCAATCCTGACCGGCAGCAGAGAGGTGCTCCTCATAGTCTCGACAGATCTGAATGATTTGGTTATGCACTTCCTTATTGATAGCCCGATTTGCAAGTATATGCTCTGCACCTATGAACTCAATGGTTTCCGAGAGCATCGTTGAAGCTCCCAGGTCAATCAATTTGTCACAGACTTCACCGAGTGCGGGATTGGCGGAAATACCACTGGTGGCATCACTTCCACCACACTCAAGACCAAGAAGCAAGTCACTCATGGGACAGGGAACACGAGATTGTGCGCTTGCTTCGCTGACAAGAGTCCTTGCCGCAGGGACCGCTTTTGCAATGGTCTTTGCTGTACCACCTTCCTCCTGGATGCCAAAGGATACAATGGGTTTACTTGTCTCTGTCTCCAATTTCGCACAAAGCTCTTCATGTCCGACTGTCTCACAACCAAGCCCAATGATAACCACAGCATACACGTTTGGGTGGAGTGCAAATCCACTTAGGACTCGTTGGGTCAGCTCAGTATTGGCTTCTACATCAGCACAGCCGGTATTGATGATCACATTGATGCTTCCCTGTACTTGGCTTGCCACAATACGGGCAGTCTCACTGCTGCATCCACAGGTAGAAAGGATCAGGACATGGTTGCGTACCCCTGCTCTGCCTTCTGCTCGCTTATATCCTAAAAATTCCATCTCTTTACCTTTTCTCACAGTAGCTCAGTCTCATAATCCCTGCTGGCACCCCGAATATTGGCATCTGACACCCAAGCACCTTGCCTGATGTCTTCCGTAGCCAAACCAATGACTTCCCCGTATTTATAGACTGGGTGTCCCTTGGAGATAGCATACAGGGCAATCTTATGATAGGGGGGAATATCCTGGACGCAGGTAACGATTTGCTCACAAATTCCCAGACAAGAGACACGCTGCCCTGCTCTGGCGCCTCGCATACAGGTTGCTACGTTATCCTTTCGGTCGAGTACAATTGCTTTGGATTCCAAACGACTCACTCCTCTGCTTCAATATTCGCTCTATCGTAGAAGAAAATGGGCAATGAGAAAAGTATAGAGGGTTAATTTTCCTATCTCAAACCAAGAAAGGGGAATTCGGGGTATTTTTCTTTCAACAGTGAGATGATCAAGGAGCAGACCACCCTTGCCCCTTTTTCATTCAGATGGGTATCGTCAGCGACACCCTCCGGATAGTTTGGATGCTCGCCTGCCTTGAGGTGGAGAAACAACTCCTTGGAATCTTCGTCTCCCATCTGCTCAAGCAGAGAGAATGTTGTCTTATGCATATCAATACAGGCATAGCCCCTTGCCTGGCAGAGGGAAATCATCGCGTGTGGGTACTCACCATGGGTGTACTCAAGGCTACCATCTGGAAGAAATCTTCTTCGAGCAATAGGGGTAAGGAAGACGGGAGTTGAATGCTTTGAGAGTACCGACTCAGCCATGCAGGCAAGATTACCCTGAAAGGTGGACCAAGGCTCGGTGAATCGTTCCTTGTCCTTCTTGCTGTCATTATGACCAAACTGGATGAATACAAAATCACCCGATTCCAACGCTCCAAGGCATCGTTCAAAGACTCCTTCCTCAAGGAAGGACTTGGTACTCCGTCCATTCAGGGCAAGATTGGTCACACCCCAGAAAGAATCGATATAGCTCTCAATGTACATTCCCCACCCAGTTTCAGGACGTTTGTCATCCTCCTTGGGGGCACAGGTGGAATCTCCCAGGAGAAATAGTGTATTCATCTTCGCTTTTCCTCTTCCTCTTTCCCCCATCCATAGAGCATATCTTCACTGGATACCTTTTCCTGGATAGGTTTCTTTTCATCTGGTGTATGATGCTTGAGAAGCCCGAGAATCCCCACAATCGCTAAGACCGCTGCCACCAGATAGACAGCAACCAAGATAATGATATCGCGCATCTTACCTCCCCTCGCTCTTTCGTTGCCAATAATAGATGGCAAGTTGGGTACGGTCACGCAATCCCAACTTCTCCAACATCACTGATATACAGTTTCGAACTGTCCCCTCACTTAAACAGAGCCTATCGGCAATTTCCTTGTTGCTAAGCCCTTGGGCAACTTGCAAGAGCACCTCGTTCTCCCGATTACTGAGAGAGGAGAACATTTGTTGCTCTGAGAACTGCTTAAGAGCCTGCTCGCTGATCACAGGCAGCCCCTGATATACTGCCTTGATCGTCATGATCTGCTTCTCAGTATCATCACTTTTTAGGAGAAACCCACTGGCACCGGCTTCCAGACAGCGGTGAAGCGTCCGATAATCTGCAAAGGTGGTAAGCATCAATATCTTGACCTTTGGGTACTTGCTTCGGATCCTCTGTGCTGCCTCGATACCATCCATTACCGGCATCTGGATATCAAGTAAGATTACATCTACCTGGGTATGCTCAAGGAAGGAGAGTGCTTCTGCCCCATGGGAAAGGGATCCAACAATCTGCAGCTGTGCATCACCAGAGAGCAAAATCTCCAAGCTCTCCAGTACCAATGCATCATCATCGACCAACAGAATTCTCATAACCCCATCTCTCCCCTGACCGGAATGGATATCCGCAATTTGAACTGTTCTCCTTTTTGAATCGACATACTTCCTCCAAGGCGTTCCACTCTCCGCCTCAAATAGCGTAGGCCATTTCCTGTACTTGAGTTTTTCTGTCCCATAATCCCATCATTCTCCATGGCCAGTTGCACCAAGGTAGCATTGACTTCGAGGGAAGCAGAAACCTTTGTAGGATTTGCATGCTTTGCTACATTGGTAAGCGCTTCCTTGATTGCAGAATGCAGTATCTGTTGCAAAGCGGGAGGAACGAGCGCAACATCCCCACGAATCGTATACTGGACTGGGTAGACAAACTCCTCAAAGAGCCTGGCAATGGACCGCTCTACTTGCTTTTCATCCGGTTCCAGTTGCCTGACCGCAAGCTTGAGTTGCGCCAATGCAGAGGAGAGTCGCTGTTCAATCTTCTCTTGGCTCACTTTAGCCTTCTCAACATCACCCCGCTCAAGGAGCATATCGAGGGCTTTAACACTCAGGTGGGCTGCAGTCAACTCATGCCCCAAGCTGTCATGCAGGATCTGGGCAATTTGCTCCCGCTCCTGAAGGCGGGAGAGATACTGGGCATCGGCATAATCCAAGAGTAGGTGCTCAGTCTCTGCTTCCAGATGGTGGGTTCTTATCCGATACTCGTCAGCTTCTCTTATCAGTTGCATCCGCTCCAGCTCCCATACTCCCACGAGGGCTCCAAGGAGCAGTGAGAAGAGCGGTACAAGCAGCTCAAGCCCCTGAAGGACTACTACCAGATATACAGCAAAGGGAATACAGAAAAGCAAATTCCTATGTGATGCAAAATAGAAAAGATAGAGCGAGAGCAAGAGGGTTGCCTCAGGCAAGGAGAGAGAAAGCATCGACAACAAGGAGGCATCAATGAGCATCCACGCAGGAGAAAACGAAAATCGCCAGCGAAGCATCAACGAGAAGACTACCAAGAGGAAGACCAGAAGCAATGGGGGATCCATCGTACGATAACGCAGGAAGAACACAAGAGAAAACAACACACCCAGGACAATCCGAAAGAGGTGCTTGCTCTCTATGCTTATACTTCTATCCACCAGACCCTACAGCCTCCTTCTACTTCCTACCAAGAGAAATATCCCTGCAAATATCAAGAGTATCACAACAGCGAGCAGCAGAGAAGCACCCGCTTGCTCATAGAGGGCCTCTAGACCATGGGCAAGCCAATAGGTAGGCAGTACCCGGACCATCCGTTGCATGGAGGGAGGAAGGAAGCGAAGAGGAAACGTAAGTCCACTGACAAGGCAGAGAATGGAACCTACACCACTGAAGAGGGCGAAGCTGGTGGTATAAGAGTGGAACATGGTATTCCACGCCAAAGAAAAGGAAAGGGTCATGACGCTGTAGGAACAATAGAGAATAAAGAGCAACAGGTAGTTGGTTGTACCGCTCCCGTGCACAATGAAGGATGCAACAAGCAGGACCAAGCTCTGGAGGATCAGCAACAGAGAACCGGCTGCTAGATGACTGGTAAGATAGTGCGCATGACTGATGGGAGAAGAAGCAATTCTCACCAGCACTCCCCGCATCCTGTCTTCAGCAACGGTACGTACCAAGAGGAACGCTGAGTAGAAGTTGAGCAACCCAAAAAGACTGAAAGCCATCGGCAAGGAACCTGGCATACTGGGAACCAGAAGGAGGACCAGAGGGAAGAGCAACAGCAAAGGGAGTGTTAATTTCTGACGAAGGTTCTCCCTTAGGGCGAAGGTGAAAATACTCATCTGCTTATCCTCCTTACCAAAGGTCTGAGGCAGAAAAACAATAAAACAATCAGGATAACCAATACAGCGAAGCAGATAAGAAAGAGCCTATGCTGCCCCTCCATAACTGCTAAACTTGCAGTATTTGCTAGGCCCATCGGGGTTCCGTATAACCGGAGGATACGGAAGAACTCCGTCTGCGGAAGTGGGAAATAGAGCCCAACAGTCATGGGTACAATCGAGCCATAGATGGTGGTAACCATATTCGCAGTCTTGACCCCACCGGTAAGCAACAAAAGTACCGTTCCAAGAAGTTGGTTGAATACCACAGAGACCAATAAAACCAGTAAAACCAAGGGAAGAGAGGGAAATGAAGCCCCAAGGATGATGCTGGAAAATACAAGCAGGATGGAAGTCTGCAGGAAACTCAGTACTGTGGAGCTGACAAGGATGGAGAGTATGATGGACCGTATCTCGACTGGGGAAGAGAAGATCCTGTCATGCATCGGAGAGTAGAGATCCTCAGCCAGTGTTTCAAAACTAATAGCCGATCCGTAGATCTGGAAGGTCAAGGCAAACCCAATTGCCAATGCCGTTATACGCGACTGTCCTCCCATTCCCATCCCGGTCTCGATGCTGATGTTCTTATAGAGGTAGTCGAAAAAGAAAATCAGAATCAGGGGGAAGAGAATCAGGACGGCATGGCCTACTAGATCCCTGCTGCTGCGTTTCAATTGGAAGGCAATCATGATTGAACCTCATCACGAAGTTGTTTGCCTGTAAGCGTCAAGAAGACATCCTCAAGATTTGGTTGCTTGGTGTTTATGGTTACTAGGCCCTGCTCACTGAGGATCATGACAACCTTGTCCAGTACAGGAATACCACCTGGCACTACTATCCTGTAGCGAGTTCCCTCCAGAGCTACCTCTTTTACATCAGGCAGACGTAAGAGCTGCTGTTTCTTCTCCTCGCTTGCAATTCGGACCTCTATCTCTATGAAGTGATCTCCCTGGATCCGTGCAATTAGCTCTGGAAGCGTACCTTGGGCAATCATATGACCACTGTCCATGATGTAGATACGTGAGGCTACCGCTTCCACTTCCTCAATATAGTGAGAGGTGTAGATAATGGTGCTGCCTTCCCTGGCAAGTTGTTTGACAAAGCTGAGGATGAAAGAACGTGACTGGGGATCGATACCAACCGTCGGTTCATCCATGATGATCAGGCTCGGTCGATGCATCAAGGCACAACCAATATTGAGCCTACGCTTCATTCCACCACTATAGTGCTTGGGCTTTTCATCAAGACGGCCTTCCAGTCCGATGACCTGAGCTACCTCTTCAATACGTCTTGCAATGGATTGCTTATCCATCCCATAGAGTGACGCGAAAAAGGCGAGATTGTCTCTGCCGCTCATCTGCTCGTAGATGGTTATTTCCTGGGTAACATACCCGATATTGCGCCGGATTTCCCGGTTTTTCCCATCTTGGTTTCTTGCGAAAACCGTGATGGTTCCCTCATCTATGGGAATCAAGCCAATGATGGAGCGGATACACGTAGTTTTCCCCGCTCCATTGGGGCCAAGCAGGCCCACGACCTCACCCTCTTCCACCTGCATGGAACAACAATCCAAGGCAAGGGTAGACCCAAACCGTTTAATGACTTCATCAACCTGTAACAGCATAATTTTATACCTCTTGCTCGAGTATACAGGTAGGAGGCACTTACTGTTCAGTGACAAATGTCACAATACGTACTACTTGATCAAGACATTCGGTTCAATAGTTACTTCTGTTTTCATTGAATTGGAGATGAGGCAGTACTTCTCCGCTTTCTCAAGCAAAGTGAGAGTCTTCTCTTTAAGCTTTTCATCAGCAATGACCACCGTTGGCTTAATATTGATACGGGTCATGAGAAAACCCTTCTCGGCCTTTTCCAAGGTCCCAGAAGCTTCACTCTTATAGCTCAAGAATGCAAGCTTGGTTTTCTCTGCAAGGGAGAGAAAGGTGGTCATCAAGCAGATCTCTGCAGCTGCAGTATAGAGATGCTCAGGGGACCATATACCTTCATGGCCTCCAGGGAAATTGGCAGGTGTAGCAACTTCAATGGTGGGCAAGGCAGGGGATGAGAGAGCTGCCCGTCTCTCTTTTGTCCACTCAACGTGGGTTGTATAGGTATGACTATCGCTCATAAGGTACTCCTCGTAGTTGATACGAAATGTACTCAAAGAACAGTATATCGGCTACTGGGGGTATATTCAGGAACTTTTCCTTTTGTTTACCCATACCTGAGCGTATACTAACACTGATGAAACCAAGAAAAAAACGAAGAAAACCAGGAAAGGCAAACCCATGGGTCCTGATGGCAATACTTGCCCTCCTCCTATTTTTGCTTACCCTCCCCTATTTCCTTCACCGAGCACAACCTACGAAAGAACTAATAGTTTCTGTGTATAACAAAACAGTACCTCAAAAGCCAGCACTCCAGCATGAAGGTCTTGCTTGGTTTCTTACCCATCACTCATATCCCACCAGTGAGGGAACCATTTTCGATGCACAAGAGCGTTATCTTGGATATCATCCAGATCGCGAACAACCGGTTATTGATCTCTCCAATCTGGATACAGAAACCGATCTTCTCTACATCACCGATACCTATGGCATCTACAAGTCCGGGGAAGGGTTTAGCCGAACTGAACAGCCCCAAGGTGAGAGCAATCTCATTTGGGGAGGCTCCAGTGACCTGGATGCGAAAGAGATCAGAAAGTTCCTGAACAGGGAAGAGAGCAGCACGGTCATAGCAGAATACAACACCTTTGCTACTCCTACCCCGTCATATGTACAAGCACAGATGTATGAACTACTGGGAACAAGGTGGACCGGCTGGACCGGCATGTACGTGCATGACCTCTCGAGCAAGGGAGAAACCCCCTCTTGGATCCGTGAGATGCATGCTGATGCTTGGGACTATACAGGGAGCGGGATCATCCTCTACAACATCCATGATGAGGTGATTGTACTACCTAGCAAACAGTTGTTGGGGCCAGATGAGATGCAATTCACCTATACAGAGGATGGTATAAGGACATTGGGCCTTTCCGGCTCAATTCCCTACGAAATGGTCTTTGATATAACTGAACCACTGGAGGGAACTGATATCCTCGCAACCTATACACTCGATCTTACAGAAGAGGGGGAAGCCTTGCTTCGATCTTATGGGTTGGAGGATTCGTTCCCTGGAATCCAGCTGAAAGAGACTGCAAACCACAGGGCATATTATTTCAGTGGTAACTGGGCCTACAGCAGCAGGGAACTTCGCTTTTCCCAGTTAAAAGGTATGCAGTGGTTCATGGAAAGAACAGCCAATGAGGATGAGCTCTTCTACTGGAGATACTACCTTCCCCTGCTCTCCTCCATCTTCCAGGAAGCAGAAGAGCGAAAGGCATTACAGATGCCGCAACTAACACAAGATACTACTACCATTGACCAGACAAATGTTGTGGCAAGAGCAACCTCCAATGAGTTGCAGCTCTACATCAATGGAAGTTGGCAGCCCTTCTTTGTCTATGGTATGAATCTGGGTACAGCCACCCCGGGCAAATGGTTCACCGAATTTCCCAAGGACAAGAGCCTGTATTATCGATATCTGATGCAAATGGGGGAGCTGGGAATCAACACACTACGTATCTATACCTTGCTCGACCCAGAATTCTATGACGCATTCTCACTGTATAACAGGCTCCATCCAGACATGCCTATCTACCTGATGCAGGAGGTATGGCCGGAAGAAGAACCTCCTGGGCATGACTATCTGAGGGAGGCCTATCAACAAGCCTTTGAAGAGGAGATCAGAAATGTGGTTGATGCCGTCCACGGTAATGCTGACATCAGTGAACGCAGAGGCAGGGCATACGGTACCTATGACAAGGATATTTCCTCATATGTCATTGGATATCTGGTAGGTCGTGAACTTGAACCACATGAGGTGGAAGAGACCGACCACCAACATAAAGGATATCGTTTCATCGGTTCCTACATCAGTACAACCGAAGATGCTACACCCACGGAGTCCTGGCTGGCCCAGAGTTGTGATTACCTCCTTGAATACGAGGAGGATACCTACGGCTGGCAACATCCTGTGTCCGTCGTCAACTGGCCTACCCTGGACTATCTCACCCATGAATCGGAAAGGGATGAGTTTGGGGTGAAAAAGAATGAGTACAATGATCGGACCACGGTGGATATCAATCATCTGGTATTGGGTGAGAAGAACAAGACAGGGCTCTTCGGCTCGTACCATATCTACCCCAACTATCCAGACTTCATGAACAATGACCCTTCATACAATGCATATGAAGATGAAGAGGGCCGCTTTCGCTATGGGGGATACCTGAAATCATTCATGGAGGGGCACCAGAGGTATCCGGCAGTGGTTGCAGAATTTGGTATAGCTACCGGTATGGGCAATGCCCATTACAGCCCAGATGGTTACCATCATGGGGGACTGAGTGAACAGGACCAAGGGGAGATGATCATCCGCATGTTTGAAACCATGGAGAGAGAGGGCTATAGCGGGGGAATTATCTTCGCATGGATGGATGAGTGGGCAAAAAAGACCTGGACTACCGAGCCGTATATGATTCCCTATGACCGCCAGATACTCTGGCATAATGCAGTAGACCCAGAGCAGAACTATGGGATCCTGGCAAATGAGGCAGTGAAACCCAAACGGAGCATGGTTGCCTATGGAAGCGAGGACCTTCTTGAAACCATGGAGGTTCGCTCTGATGCTTCCTTCCTCTGGTTTGACTTCACCTTTTCGCGTCCTATCCATCTTGAAAATGAACAACTGATTATCGGAATTGATACCCTCTATCGCGATAGAGGTGAGCTCAGATATACCCCGAATCTCCCCTATGTGGCATCATCTGGGATGGAATACGTAGTGATGATCAACACAGAGCAGGATTCCCAGCTTCTTGCCTTGGATGAAGCAAACTATACTCTTTATCACTTCTCGACATCCCCTGGGCTGAGGAGCGAAGGACAGTTCACTCCGTTGGTAAAATTGATCAATAGAAAGCGAGCACTTGAGGATGGGACCATCATTGAGCCCCACTACGAGGACGCAAGCCATTTACGGTATGGAAACCTTCTAGGATCAACCAACCATTGGTACAAAGAAGGAAATATGCTTACCGTGAGAATCCCGTGGACACGGATCAATATCAGCGACCCTTCTTCTCTGCAAGTATTGGATGATGAGCGAGTCTACTACAGTGACCCACTCAGGGATGTAATAACCACTTCTGCAACCGACAGTCTGGTGCTCAGCGCCTTGGTCATAGATAAAGCGAGTGGAACGATGACTGACAGCATCCCAGGTATTTCATTCACCTGGAATCCTTGGAACCAGCCTGTCTACCAACAACGATTGAAACAAAGCTATGAAATACTACAGACGTATTTCCACGAAAAGAGGAGCGACCAATGAATGACCTCTCCAAACCTGTGGAAATTGCAGATAATCTTTTTTGGGTTGGTTCAGAGAACACCCACAAGTACCTGCAATGCAACCCATATCTCTATATCAGTGGAGAGACAGGGATCTTGTTTGATCCTGGATCAGCCTTGGATGGAGAGATTGTCATCGAGAAAGTGAAAAGCATTATCCCCATCTCACATCTAGAGGCAATCGTCTGTAGTCACCAGGATCCTGATCTTTGTATGGCCATCCCGCTCTTTGAACAAGCAGGATTCAAAGGCGTCATTTGTTGCCATGAGAGAGCGACACTCTTAATCCAATACTATGGACTCAAGAGCCCTTTCTACCAAGTAAATTACCATCAGTTCTCCTATACCATGAAAAGCGGAACAACGATTGGTTTTCTCTTCACTCCCTACCTTCACTTTCCCGGGGCAATCATGAGCTACCTTCCCAAGCAGAAGGTCTTGGTCAGTGGGGACCTGTTCGGTTCTGTCACTGCAGATTGGCATCTATATGCCGATGAGGACTATCTGGATGGGATGATTGCCTTCCATGAAGTCTATATGCCAAGCAATGATATTCTTGCCTCAGCGATGAATCTTCTTGACAGCTATCAGCTGGAAATGATCTGTCCGCAGCATGGCTCAATTCTTCGTGGAACCTTGATTAATGAGGCTATCAGTACACTCAAGACGACACCGTGTGGGCTCTTCCTGGAAACACCGGTAAAAAATCTGAACGAAGAAGGAGGAATCAAGGGCTTGCTCGAACAGATTCTCACCCGCCTGATCACCATGCATGGAGCAGCGGAAATCAAGGCGATGTTTAAGAAAAGCCCATTCAACATCGATACTAAACTCCGTAAGATAACAAAAAGCACAATCGGAGAAGACTCAATATGGGATGCTTTTTTTGATTTCCTTAGCGAGCAGAGAGCAGGAACACAATACCTTGCTTCCATCTCCAGTATGGTTGAACTACTATGTAAGGGATATGAATTACCAATTCCCAAATCACTGGCATCAGTACTGTTTCATTCTCAATCAGAATCTGAGGAGAACAGAAGACAAGTCCAGGTGCTCCAAACGCAACTCAGGGAATTCGAAGAGAACTTGCATCGCGATCCGATTACAAAGCTTCACAACCAGGAATTCTATCTGGCATGGCTGGAGAAGGAGCTCTCTGGAATATCTAATCAGAAGAAGACCATCACCTCATGTGTAATGAATATCGACAATCTGGACCGGATCAATCTCGATTTCGGAAGTACCGAAGGAGACAAGACACTTCGTCTGCTTGCAGACTTGGCAACCGGATATGTTGAACCTCAGGTACAGGTCTGTCGTATTGGGGGGAGTGCCTTTGCACTCCTGTATGCATCCCTTGGGAAGGAGGAAGTCATTACACGGGCCACACAGTTAAGAAATGCCATCCATGAAGATGATCGATTCATCGTCCCCATCAATGTCTCCATGGGTATTTTTCACTCTTCTGAAATCCCCGAGACATTGCACCAAGATCCTGAGCAAATGGCACTTCTGGTTAATCAGGTTACCTTGTTCAGGGTCCGCCTGGCAAAGAAACAGGGAGGGGGAATCGTCTCTACATCAACGAGTGTTGCAAGCAGCAGCGCAATATTCACCATTCTTCTTGTTGATAAGCCAGGTTTTTCGCGTGACCTTATCAAGCAGACCCTGGAGAAAAACTCATTTAGAGTCCTCACCGCGGCGAACGGATTGGAAGCGAAGGAACAAGTACTCTCAGAACCAGTCGACCTTATTCTCTCTGAATTGCTCATTCCAAAACTCAGTGCTCTTACATTGAGAAAGCAACTACTGGACACTCCCTCTGCAGGAAAGATTCCCTTTATCCTTATGTCAGTGAACAAGCAAGAGCAGACTGTAAAGAGAGCTCATAGTTTGGGTATCATGCACTTTTTTTCCCGCCCTGTTCCACTGTATGAGCTCGTTGGCTTGATCGATATACTCGCAAAAAAGGGGGCTTGAGGTGTCCAACTCACTAGCTATACTCTTGACACTTATCGTCCTTTCCATCGATTTGTTTCTCTTGATTGCCACCCTGGTGGTACGCTTGGCACGGAATGCTCAGAACCTAAAAGACCGCGTTCTGGAGGATCAGTTGCTTGAGCAACTGGAGAGTGAGACACTGCAACTGACGATATTCAAGACAAGAGCATTGCTGAGACTCTTCAATAAACTTTCCCCCGCTCTATGTTTCAGCGAAATGGTGGAAAATCAGTTTTATGATCATCTCACCTCCACCAACTATGTCCAAAATATCTGCAAACGCCTGCAAGGGCGTTCGGTATTAGGTAGAATTGAAGCAGCTGCAAAGCTCAGAAATCTTGCAAAGGATCCCCAAATCAGAGAGACCATGCTTGATGCACTCAGGAAAGAAACAAACCAGGTGGTTATTCTCTATCTGTTCCAAGGTCTTGCACGGCGAGGAGAAAAGAAGGCAATGGGCATCATGCTCACAAAACTGCATCGATCCACGTTCTGGATGGCTGGTCGATACCGTTCACTTCTCTTGGGCTACAAGAGCCAGCTACTTCCCTATCTTCTGAAACGGCTGGACCGAAAAAGTCCTTCGATGCGCCTCCTTATTTGTGAATACGCACTGCTCTACTCGACTGAAGTACTCAAGGAGTACCTGGCCAGCCAAGCACAGACTTCCAACAAGCAGGTAAGAATCACTGCCCTCAGAGCACTCTGCAGACATTTCCCGAAGCGTCTACTTGTCTCTGAATTCCAGAAACCCCACTATCAGGACACGCTTCCCTTCGTCATCAAGGCGTATGCCAACCTGCAGGATAAACGACTGATTCATGAGATGCTTGGTTACTCCAACCACACAAGGTTGCATGATCACCTGGTTCAAGGGCTCACAGAGATGAGCGAACGCGATCCTTCCCTTATCTCCCTCTTGCTTACACGATTTGAAAAACACAGATCGGTACCACAACGCAAGATTCTTGCAAAGGTATTGGATAACCGACTTTCCTATATATTGGAATCAAAGGAAGGTCCTCTAACACCACAACTCTCTGATTTGATCTCTTCCTTGGTCGATCAACTACATATAAGTGGTCTGATACAGTACCTCAATACCACCAGAGACAATGAGAAACAGGAAGCAATTCTGGCTCTCGTGAAGCAACGGGCAAGAAAGCAAAAAAAACTGAGGGAGTTGCTCATTACCTATCTCGATGCTGATATCCTTGAGAAAATGCAACTGAAAGCTTCCAGTGCGAAAGGACCTGTTGCGGTCCCTCACCAAGAAACTCCCCAGAGGATGATGCTCATTCTCCTGTTATCAGCTACGCTCTTGATCATCCCTTTACTTATCCTTGCTACAGAGCTCCCAAACCTTGTTGATCTCACTGCCCGAGAGATATTTGACTTGTACGTAGTACGGTTCAATTACCTGCTTGTGTATTACTCGGTTACCATAAACATCATCTATCTTGCAGTGCTGACGGTCTCATTCCGTGCAGCCAATGTCCAGAACCGACTCTGGAGAGCCAAGGATGGCCAGATGCTCTTCCAGAAAGGTCTCCTGCCTTCAGTATCCATCATTGCTCCAGCCTATAATGAAGCAAGCAACATCATTGAGAGTACCAACAGCTTGCTGAACCAACAGTATCCTGACTATGAGCTGATTGTGGTCAACGATGGCTCCAAGGATGCAACCCTGAAAACCTTGATCGATTACTACAACTTGGAAAAACAGGACAAGATGGTCTCCAGAAGACTTTCAACCCGTCCACTACGTGGAATATACATGAACAAAAGCCTCCCCAATCTTATCGTGGTCGACAAAGTAAATGGGGGAAAGGCTGATAGCCTGAACCTTGGCTTGAATGTATCAACTAAGGAGTTTTTCTGCGGTATTGATGCCGACTCTCTCCTTGAGCCCGATGCGCTCCTGAAGGCAGTCTCCGTTATGCTTGATACACCTATTGAGAGTATCGCCACAGGGGGGAACATCTGCCCGGTAAATGGATGCACCGTTGAGCTGGGCGCACTGGACAATGTGCGCCTTCCTGATAACTTCCTAGCCAGATTACAAAGCCTGGAATACATCCGTTCCTTCATGACTGGACGTGTTGGGTGGGCAAGTATGAACCTGTTGCTCATTATCAGCGGGGCTTTCGGTATTTTTCATCGGGAAAGAACCATCGCCACCGGAGGATACCTTACCAAGAGCGGCAAGTTTCATAAGGATACCGTGGGAGAGGATATGGAATTGGTGGTCCGTCTCTCCCGGTACATGAGGGAGAAACACAAGCCCTACCGTGTTCAGTATGCATGCAATGCAAACTGCTGGACTGAGGTTCCTGAAAAATGGAAGGTGCTTCGTCGCCAGAGAAATCGTTGGCATCGCGGCCTGATAGACATCATGCTCTTCCACAGTTCCATGATTGGTAATCCTAGGTATGGACGTCTTGGTATGGTGGGGATGCTCTACTACTTCATCTTCGAACTACTTGGCCCATTCGTTGAAGCACAGGGGTTGTTGTTTGTGATACTGGGGGCCGTCCTTGGATTGCTCAATCTCCCCATTGCCCTGATGCTCTTCACTGCTACCATTGGTTTGGGAATCATGGTTTCCCTCTCAGCCGTGTTCATCAGTGAGTATGATAGACCACTCTACTCAGGGAGAGATATCTCCAGATTGCTTGCAATGGCCGTTGTTGAGAACTTCGGGGTACGGCAGGTGATCAGCTTACTTCGTGTTTCGGCCTATTTCAGTGCCATGAGGAAGAATCGCGGTTGGGGTGCACAGGTCAGGGTGGGATTCAAGGCTTCCACTTCTCAAACAAAAACGAAGTAACAACCAGATGGACTGGCGATGAAGGTGCTTTACCCTGATAGAGCCAGAGGTTGATCCGAAATCGTACCTTTCCTTCACTTGGACTCTCTGGATAGCTCCATCTGTTGATAAGCATACGCTCACTCTCTATATCATCGGGATCAACAGCCCCATGATAGGAAGCAAAAGAGACATCCTGTGGCGTCCAGACTATGCGATGGGTGGTAAGATTTCCATTCAGTTCTGGATCAAACACCTCAATCCTATTTGGATCAGTATAGGGCTGAACGACATACTGAAAGTTTGTACCGTCCGGTGATCCCCAGGCCGCAAACTCAATATCGATCTCCCTGTTGTACTCCTCAGGGGAGGTATCCCAAGTGAAAAATCCTGCAACAACATATGGGTCATATGATGCAGCATCTGTTTCCACGGTGAAGGTGTAAGTTCCATACCCTAAGCGCTCCCGGGTAAAGATTTCAGTAGCCCACCACTTCTCATCATGTTGTTTGAGTGTAAGATGAAGACCCCAGTCATCAACCCAGACAGCGGAAGGATCAGCTCTGAAATAGTTTGGCCCAGGACTGGTCGGAGTGATGCTGCTCTTGGTCCTCCAGTGCAGTCCTCCAAAGGCAAGCTCCTTTGGCCTTGTTTTCATCAAGGTGGTTTCCTCTGCAAAAAGCGCACAAGAGACGAAGAGAAAACTCAGAAAGAGCACAGATAGTGTTTTTTTCATTTCCGTTTTCCCATCAGTGTGAGTACGTTCTGTACCAATACGTCACTGCTGTAGTTCTCGACATTCATGGCACCAATCATCCAGGGATTAATCTTGGTTAGGAGTCGGGCTTCAGGCTTTGATGTCCTGATCGCTTGGTACCCAAGATCATAGGCTGCACTGATAATTCTCTCATCTCCCGCACCACTGCCAAAAGGAAGTGCCAAGACAGTAACCGGCTCTCCAACTTCTTCCTCAATAATCTGCTTCGATTGCTGCAACTCCCTCCTGATTTCTTCCTCACCCAAATCACCCATCATCCGATGGGTCTGAGAGTGCGATTCAAAGTAAAACAGCTTCCGACCATCCCCGGTTCGGTAATCACTCATTTCCCTTACCTGATCCCAACTCATGTACCCCACCTCACCTATGAATGAAGGAACCAGGAAGATGGTCGCTTCCAATTCATACGCCTTGAACAGGGGGAATACGATTGCATACAGGGAGAGGTCTCCATCATCGAACGTGATGATGGCTTGATCAGTCTTGGAATCTATTGGGTTGGTAAGCAACTGCTTGAAGTTGGTGAGCGCAAAGTTCCTTTTCACAAACAAAAGGTCATTCTCAAAATTGTATAGGTCACGGTTGTAGACATTACCGGTACGGCCAAAAACCACATTATGGTAGAGCAAAACTAATAGCTTAGGCTCAGAGCGGAGAGGGATTGTTGGCTGCGAAGTAAGAGTTGAGTCTTGTCCTTCACTCCAGTAGCGAACACTTGGGGCATAGGGGGACTCTCCCTGCGGCTCTGCAAACAGGGATCCCATGCTCAGGAGAAAGACCATAACACACACAATTTTAATTCTCATATCGCAAATATCCTTAAGGAGAGAAAGAAAATGAACTGTATCACAACTATGATTGTAGGGACCTTGCTTGCACTCTGCAAGCCATTCCTGAAATACAGATAGGAGAAGAGAAATGCAATCACGAACCACGCAATATAGTTCTGCAAGGGAATAGGACCGGCTGTCCAATTCCAGTAATCAAATGCAATGGCAACCGGCTCCATGACATAATCAAACAAGACGGTCAGGGAAGCGGTAATCAGAGCAGCAAGTGTATTGTTCGTGACGTTCTGTCTCACGACATCGGCAATTCCCAGGATAATGATGGTCCAGTTTATCCCGATGAGCAACGGAACGCCGAGCAACTTCAGGCCAAGGGTACTCCCATAGGTATAGGCACCAAAGACAAGCGAGGTAGCCACCCCCACGATCTCAAGGAACAATGTTACAAGAAAGGTAA
Source organism: Sphaerochaetaceae bacterium (assembly GCA_028532765.1). Classification (GTDB taxonomy): domain Bacteria; phylum Spirochaetota; class Spirochaetia; order Sphaerochaetales; family Sphaerochaetaceae; genus Sphaerochaeta. The sequence continues at coordinate 37,493 of JAQQAR010000037.1, forward strand.
CAAGAGCCCACGATAAGAGAGGCATGTTCTTCTCTCGTATATCAAAAAAGAAACCAATGACGGAGGTCAGGAGGATTGAGTATGGGGTGAGGAGCAACATAAGTGGAAGCGTGGCATCCGCGATGTGGGCAATTGTTCCTACAAGATAAAAGGGACCTAAGAGATATATGATTAATCTTTCTTCTTTCCTTAGATGGGACATGGCAGGGCTACTCCTAGCATATGGGCAATCCCCTTTCGTAAGATTCTACCTTTCGGCGGTTTGACTTGTCTTTCAAAGACAACGAGTGGGTCCTTGGCAATCTGGCTGGCGGTCCAGCAATACATATCTGCTGCGGTCATGATAGGAATCCTGTATCGGCGTGGGATATAGGCATAGCCTTTTTCTGCTTCTCTCTGCCACCCCTGATAACGCTCAATCTCTCTTCTGATAAATGCAGAGAAAATCTCAGGATTCTTTTTTGCTTCCCCCTCCTTCAGCGATACAAGAGAGGTATCCAATAAGGGGAGATATCGTCTTCCCAGTTCATTGTCCTCTGCAATATCACGGATAAAGTTTATATACTGCATTGCACGGCCAAGCATGGCAGCATAAGGAAAGGAAGCTTCATCAAGATCCATGATCCGTGCCATGAACAGGCCGATCACCTCTGCTGAACCATAGATATAGGTCAGTACATCCTCAAGCGTCTCACAGGTTGATTCACTCAAGTCATGTTCCATGGAATCGAGGAAGGCTTCTGTCCAAGAAGGGTCGAATCTTTTTCGTTTCTGTAGCTCGATAAAGGCATCAATGACCTCATCCCCACTGGGATCCCCACTCGTAAGAGCCTTCATGTAAAGAGAGCGAAAATGATGAAACTGCTGGGGATCCACCGGTTGGTCATCCACCAGGTTATCAGCTACACGAACAAACCCGTAGAGCGCATAGACGTCCCTACGAACTTGCGGAGGGAAGAAGCGGGAGCTGAAGTAATAGGTATTACTTCCGTTCCTAAAGATATGTTCATGTCGGTCAGCTACCATAGGTTTCCTTAATTTCCTTTGCAATCAATTCACTGGCGATAAGCACCATGGGTACCCCTACCCCCGGATGCGTGTATTGCCCGGTGTAATAGAGATTCTTTACAGTCTTGTTCTGGTGACGGGGACGGAAGACGGCAGTCTGCATCAGCGTATGGCTCAGTCCAAGAGCTGTTCCCTTATATGCATGATAGTCAGAGATGAAGTCCCGATGGGAGTACAACCGTTTTACCAAGAGATCCTTTCGGAGATCTTCTCCTGTCACGTTCTGCACATGATCGGCTATATGCTCGAAATAGGCATTTCTCTGCTCCTCAGTATCAACAAGTCCTGGGGCAACCGGTACCAGCAAGAACACATTCTCACACCCTTCGGGTGCTGAAGAGGGGTCTGTCTTGCTGATACAACTAAGGTAGAAGCAGGGGTCTTTCGGCCAGTCAGGATTCTTGAAAATTGCATCAAAATGCGTATTCCAGTTCTTCGCAAAATAGAGATTGTGGTGCTCCAATCCTTTCAATTCCCTCCCAATTCCCAGATAGGCAATGAACATCGAGGGGGCAACCACCCGCTTCTCCCAATATGAGTCAGAATACGTGCGATGCTTATCCTCAAGGAGGTTTGTATCACTGTGGTGGTAATCGGCAGAGGAGACAACCACATCTGCCAGGAATGTTCCTTTATTGGTTTCAACCCCAACTGCCCGATTTCCTTCAGTCAGCACTTTCAGCACTTCTGCACCGGTAACCAGCTCAACCCCCAGTTCCTTGCACAGCGAGGCAAACCCTGTTGCAGCTCCAGCCATTCCTTTCTGGGGGAAAAATACACCAAGATTAAGATCAACATGCGTCATGATGGAGTAAATTGCAGGGGCCTGGGCGGGATTGGTGCCCAGAAACACCATGGCATATTCCAGGATCTGCTTTGCCCGATAATCTTTTACGTAGTTTGAGACGAAGGAGTCAAGTTTTCCCAGCACTCCCAGGCGCAATCCCTCTGTCATCAATCGTCTATTGAAGAACTGCCCGATGTGTTTATAATCACGATAGAGAAAATCCTCCATAGCTACATCATACTTATAGGTCGACTGCTGCATGTAGGCTTTCAGGGCTTTTCCACCACCCTTCTCGAATGACTCAAAGAGTTTTTGGTTCTCATCAAAACGTGGGGTGAGACAGGCCGTTTCCCCACCTTCAAAGAAGACCTTATAATATGGATCAATGGGACTAAGATCGTAGTAGTCTTCCCGCTGTTTACCAAAGAGAGAGAAGTAATGCTCGAACACTTCAGGCATGAGATACCACGACGGTCCCATGTCAAAGGTAAATCCGTCTTTTTCCCAATATCTAGCTCTTCCCCCAAGTTGGGCATTCTTCTCGACCAAGGTCACATTCCAGCCATCACGGGCCAGGAGTGCCGCTGTACTGAGGCCACCGAAGCCTCCGCCTATGACTACTGCTTTCTTGTTCATGAAAAAATCCTATGTGGTTTGATAGAGAAAAGCAAGAAGAAAATATGGTTTAGTTATTAAAAAAGAATCAATCTTATTAAGCAATATTTGAAATTTCACTGTTTGTATCCTGCTTCTCTCTTTTTTCGTAATCTTGTATGCTGGGCGCGAGGAGAATCCCATGATAATTGATCAGATCAACAACCTAGAACGTTACATCCCCAGCCTACCAGCCCTTCAGACAGTTCGCGAAATTCTGGAAAGCGGCAAACTACCAAGCATGGAGTATGGCAGTTACCCTACTGACAATCCCAAGGTACGCTACAACTTGTTTACCTATACAACTACAACACCTGAGAATCTGACGTTTGAGATACATAAAAAGGAAGTGGATGTACAGATTCTCCTTTCTGGATTTGAAACGATGGTAATTGCTGATAGATCATCACTAAAGGAGACCATCGGGTATGATGCCAGCAAGGATGCTTCGTTTGCAGAAGGCAAGCAACTACTTACCTACCAAGCAACTCCCTCTACCTTTGCCCTGTTCTTCCCAGGGGAAGGACATGCATGCAATCTCATCGATGGGCATTCCACTGATGTGGTGAAGGTTGTCTTTAAGATTCTTGTATAACGCATATGGACGATAATTCTGGACTGTTGGGTTTCCAACAGTCTATTTTTTTTCCTTTTTTTCGATTTGCTGAAATTTCCATTTGACAGATCCGGAAAGTCATGCAACGATTAACCTGTAAGACAGCTTTACAAGTTTACAGATTTTACAAGGCTTGGCATGTGCCAAGCAAGAAAGAAACATTGTTACACCGCACAGCGGTCCACAGGAGGAAACAATGAAAAAAAGTATTATCGCACTGTTGTTGGTAGCCCTGGTACTTCCCATGGCTTTTGCTCAGGGAACATCTGAGGCAAAGCCCGTTGAATTGGTCTACACCATGACAGCGGTTCCCACTGATGCTCATGCTGGAGCAATGCGCGTCTTCAAGGAGACCGTTGAACGTGTTTCTGATGGTCAGATCAAAGTATTGACCTACGATTCAGCTTCTTTGTTCAAGCAGGAACAGGAAGTCTCAGCTGTGAAGAGTGGTCAGGCAGACATGACTGCAACCGCTGCATCATGGCTTACTGATGGAAGTCCCTGGGTAGGTATGTTCACTGCTGGTTATATCTTCAAGACCTATGACCACATGACCAGCGTACTCAATGGCCCTATCGGTCAGGAAGTATTTGACCGTATTGCAAAAGAGCAGGGAATTCGTCCTCTCGGCGCTCAGTACCTGGGAACTCGTCAGATTAACCTAGTAGAAGATCGCCCCATCAAGACTCCTGCTGATCTCAAAGGTGTTAACCTGAGAATGCCGAACTCCGATTCCTGGATCTTCCTTGGCAAGGCAATTGGTGCAAATCCAACCCCGATCTCCTTCAGCGAATTGTACATGGCTCTCCAGACCAAGACCGTCGATGGCCAGGACAACCCACTTCCAACCAACAAGAACGCCAAGTTCTATGAGGTTACCAAGTCAATCAGTATCACCAACCACTTGGTTGACTCTGTCTGGCCTGCAATCAACGAGGCAAAATGGCAGTCCTTGACCGAAGAGCAGAAAGGCTGGGTCATGGAAGGTGTAAAGGCTGGTATTGAATTCTGTGATACCACCAACCTCAAGGCAGAGGCAGAATTGGTTGAGTTCTTCAAGAGTGAAGGTCTCAGTATCTACCAGGCTGATCTTGATGCATTTGCAGAGCACGTACTGGCACAGTATCTTGACAGCCCCTATTCCGATAGCTGGGATATGGAGATGTTCAATAAAATCCAGGCTGCTGGAAACTAAGCACCACCTTACGACCCGGGGCAGGTGCTCCGGGTCTCTTCTTTTGTTCAATGGAGGCCGACTACGTGAAAAAAATTGCGTTGTTTCTTAGGGATGTCATGGAAGTCTACATTCCCATCCTCTCGTTTATATTCTTATTCTTGGCTTTCATCCTGCAGGTCTTCTTTAGATATGTGGTTAACCACCCATTGACCTGGACACAGGATGTTATCGTCATTGGTTTTTGCTGGTCAGTAATCCTGGGTGCATGTTATACAATGCGCAGGAAGGGACACGTCCAGTTCACCATGCTCTACGATGCCTATAGCCCGAAAGTAGCAGCCTGGACAAGGATGATCGGGAACCTCCTGATTATTCTCACATTTGCTGTCATGGTAATTCCTTCATTCAAGTATGCATTTTTCCTTGGCTTCCAGAAAACTCCTGTACTCAGGGTCTCTTACACATGGATCTTCCTCCCCTTTACCTACTTCCTGCTCTCCATCATCGGATACACGATCAATCCGGTCATAGAAGACTGGAAAGTGATTACCGGGAAGCTTGAGGACAGTCTCGATCATCGTTTTGATCCTTTGCTTGGGGAGGTAAACTAATGAGTTTTCCACTATTTGTAACCTTATTGGTTTTTATCCTGATCTTCTTCCTCCGTATGCCGATTGCCTTCGGTATGCTCGCTTCAGCAGCTTGTTACCTATTGGTAAAGGGTGCTGACCTGAGCTTGGTGGTTAATCAGGTAATGAATACCTACTATACCAACTACGTCATAATCGCCGTCCCACTCTTCATCTTCACTGCAAACGTCATGAACACCGGAAAGGTCACTGATATGATCTTCAAATTCGCCGGTGGTATCACAGGACGGATGAGAGGTGCGCTGGGACACGTAAATATCATTGCTTCCCTGATTTTTAGTGGCATGACTGGTTCTGCAATCGCTGATGCCGCAGGACTTGGAAAAATTGAGATCGAGGCCATGAAGGATGATGGATATGACCCGGAGTTCTCTTGCGCAATAACCGCAGCCTCCGCAACCATTGGTCCTATCTTTCCTCCATCCATCCCCTTGGTTATCTATGCTATGCTTTCCAGCACCTCAGTTGGAGCACTCTTCATGGGAGGCATGGTTCCAGCTGTCCTCCTCTCGCTTTTCTTGATGGTGTATGTCGCAATTGTTGCTAAAAAGCGTAACTATCCCAGAGGGGAGAAAGTCGTCTGGAAAACCTTCCTTGCCTTCACTGTACGGGCTATTCCAGCACTCCTTACCCCGATCATTCTTTTGGTGGGTATCTACACCGGTGTTACGACCCCCACAGAAGCTGGAGCAATTGCAGGGCTCTATGCCATGATCGTCTCGATCTTCGCCTACAGAGCCATGGGATTCAAGGATTTGATGAATGTTATCCGTGACACCATCAAGGATGTCGGGGCGACCAGTATCATGATCGGTGCGGCAGCTATCATCAGCTATATCGTTGCTCGTGAACAGCTTGCAGCAAATATCGGAAACTGGATCCTGGGCTTCACTGCGAACAAGTATACGTTCCTCTTCTTGGTGAACATAGTTATCCTCATCCTGGGAATGTTCATGGATACCTCGACAATCCAGCTGGTGTTTGTACCCATCATGATCCCCGTCGCTTCAGCCTTGGGAATCGATATGATTCACTTTGGCCTGGTAGTAACGTTCAATATGATGGTGGGTCTCTCCACCCCGCCCTTTGGAATGCTGCTGTTCATAACCAGCGGAATTTCCGGGACACCTCTCAAGGGTGTCATGAAGGAGATACTCTGGCCACTGACTGTAATGTTGATTGTCTTGGTGATTATCACCTACTTCCCCGAAGTCACTCTATTCCTGCCGAAAGCAACCGGCCTCATGTAAGGAGAATTTGTAATGCAAGAACAATATAATGGTTGCTGGCCAACCATGATCACCCCATTCACAGAAGACAACAAGGTAGACTTCCAGGGTGTCAAGAATCTCACAGACTGGTACATAGACCGGGGATGTGATGGCATCTTTGCAGTTTGCCAGTCCAGTGAGATGTTCTTCCTCACTCCTCAGGAAAAGCTCGATATTGCAAAGGCAGTGGTCGAAGCAGCAGAGGGCAGAGTCAAGGTTATCGCAAGTGGACATACCGCTGATGACCACCAAGCACAAATCCAGGAGCTCGGAGCAATGGCTGAGACGGGTGTGGATGCTGTGGTACTGGTATCGAACAGGATGGCCAAGGAAGAGGAAGGAGAAGATGTCTTCAGAAAGAATGCTGAAGATATCTTTACCCAGCTTCCTTCCGTCACTTTTGGATTGTACGAATGCCCCTACCCCTATCTCAGGCTATTGAGTGATGACTTTCTTCATTGGGCTGCGCATGAGGACAAGTTGGTCTTCCTTAAGGATGTTTCCTGCTCCCTTGAGATCGAGAAGCGACGTGTTGAACTGGTAAAAGGGACCAAGCTTGCGCTCTTCAATGCCAATACCGCTACCGTGCTCGATTCATGGATTGCCGGATATGACGGGTACAATGGAGTAATGGCAAACTTCCATATCGATATTTATAAGTGGTTGTATGAGCATTTCCGGGAGGATGAAGCGTTAGCTAGACGTGTGAGCGATTTCCTTACGGTAACAGCGATCACCGAAGCAAGGGCCTACCCCATCAATGCAAAATATCACTATGCACAGACGGACATCCCCATGAGTCTGGTGACCCGTTCAAAGCCAGTCTCCTTACTCAATGAGAATGCACGACTTGAAATCGCCAGCTTGATCCGGATGGAGAGAGCAATGCGAACTGAATTGGGATTGAAGCAATGAACCGTGGAAACGAGTTTCGAAAGAGATTGCTGGAAGGCACGGCCCTTGGGGGCCATGTCTTCCTCAATGATCCTGCAATTACTGAAGCACTTGCCCGACATGGCTACGATTTCATCTGGATTGATGCTGAGCATGGACCATTTGACAAGCAGAACCTATTGATGCACATCATGGCAGCAAATGCAGGTGGTGCAGGAGCCTTTGTACGAGTAGCCAGCCAAGAAATGGATATCATCAAGCCCGTTCTTGAAATGGGTATTGATGGGATCATCATTCCCATGGTCCTTGATGAGGTAGAAGCAAAGCGAGTGCTTGATCTCTGCCTGTATCCTCCCAAAGGCACGCGGGGTTTTGGCCCCAGACGTGCGATAGGATACAACAGCCAGAACCTCAAAACCTACCTGGAACAAAGTGAAGAGAGTTTTATCAGGATCATCCAGATAGAGCATGTGGAGGCCGTACACCATGTGGAAGCCATCCTCTCTTTGCCTGCACTGGACGCAATCATTATTGGCCCGAATGATCTCTCTGGATCCATCGGTCATTTGGGAAATCCTTTACATCCAGATGTACTTGCCTTGGCTGAAATTGCGATCAAGGCGGCAAAGGAAGCAAAGAAACCTGTGGGTGTTTCCATCGGTTTTGATGCAAAGACGATTGAGATATACAAGGCACTGGGAGTGGATTTTTTCAGCTGTGGGGATGATATTTCCTTCTTACAGCAAGGTGCAAGACAGACCATTTCCATGGTGCGTAAGTAGCTGTAGAAAGAATTGAGAAGAATCGATATGCTGTATTGAGACGGAGGTTAGCATGGATATTTCGAACATTTCGCTTACTCGGACAAATCTAAGTTCGCAGGTTGCTGACCATCTGGAAGAATACATACTCTCCTCCCCAAAAAGCAAGGTCTCCGAGAAACTCCCTTCAGAAATGAAACTTGCAAAACAGTACAACGTAAGCCGCCCAGTAATCAGGGAAGCTATGAAACTATTGCAGGAGAGAGGTCTTATCTCATTGAAGAATGGTAGTGGTGCATATATCACTCGTCCTGAAACCGATACGGTGATGAATGCCATCAACCGTATCATGCAGGTAGACCATATTAAATCTGAGGATTTGACTCAGGTACGCGAGATTCTTGAACTCTCCTCAGCCGATCTTGCAGTACAGAAAATTACAGATGAAGATCTCCAGAAGATGGATCTAATCCTTTCCAAGTTTGAGGATAAAACGCTCCCATTGAAGGAACGTGTCAAGCTGGATGAACAGTTTCATTTGACCATTGCACAGGCTGGTGGCAATGAGTTGCTATGTATGTTTATCGGCGTTCTGACATCCCTCCTCCGCGATTACATGGGAAAGGGGATCCTTGTAGAAGGCGGTATTGAAGATGCAATCTCCCGCCACCGGGAAATCTACCAAGCCTTCTGCAATAGAGATAGGCAAGCTGTGCATCATGCAATGGCTGAACACCTCAAGGTATCTAGTCTCAACGTACAATTCTTTGACAAGAAAGGTGCAACCGCTAAAACGAAGTAACGTACTAAAACACCTTTTCCTTATGACAAACCTCCCATACCCTGTTATGCTATTGGTATATCACGCACTTTTTGGTAGGGAGGTCTTGCATGAGTTTATTACTACCGGACATAGACCCAAGACGTATCAGTCTCGCGCAAAAGATCTTTGACCAACAGTTCGAACAAGACCCCAGACTTGAGCGAGAGATGGATGATCGACGGAAACGTCTCATGTTCCAGGACATACTCTACAATTTCGACTTTCTTTCAACTGCGGTACAGATCGGAGATGAGAAACTCTTCACGAACTATGCAGTCTGGCTTTATGAGTTGCTCTGCAACCTGATGAAAGATATTGACCGTGATCGCATCAAGGACCAGATGGTGCATCACTACGAAATTCTGAAGACATTCAGTGACAAGCTCTTTGAAGAAGAGACAATGGTTGCTTCAGCAAAAACCATCCTCGATGCAGCTATTGATGCAACTGAAGATGCAATGGACAACTACCAGGTATCAGAAGCCTTTCTCGAAGGTCCCCATCTTCCCATCCGAAGAGCATTTCTTAACGCACTTCTTAGGAGTGAAACCCAGAAGGCGATACAAATCATTGAAGATGCAAGAAAAGACGGACTAAGTCTGGAAGAGCTCTATGAAGATGTTATACGTCTCAGCATGCAGGAAGTCGGAGAACTCTGGTACCAGAACAAGATAACAGTGGACAAGGAACATTACGCTACCTCCACCACCCAGATGATTCTTGCTCGCTTCTATCCATACATTTTCAACCAGAAGCCAGTAGATAAGAAAATCCTTACCTGTTGCATTGGCAGCGAGCTTCATGAGATGGGAGGAAGAATGGTAGCTGACCTTTTTGAATATCATGGATGGGAAAGCGTCTACCTTGGGGCAGCGGTCCCTATTCCTTCTTTAGTAAGCGCAGTAGCGGAGCATCAACCCAATCTTGTTGCACTTTCGGTCACCATGCCCCAACACCTCCAAACCTGCTATCTTGCGGTAAAGACATTGAAAGAGAAATACCCTTCCCTGCTCGTTGCAGTTGGGGGGAGAGCATTCAAAACGAGTGGAGGCATCTATAAGACATGGCCCATCGATGTGTATACAGACCTTGCAACAGAGTTGGTCCTTTGGGCTGATAAGGTGGCTGCCAAATCATGAACCACTCATTCTTCGTCCGCACTGATACAAAAAAAGTAGTGCAAGAGACCTACTGGTCGAAACCCATATCATTGGCCATGCCCTTCAAGACCACCTTGGAGTCTCTGTTTCAACAAGATGATAAAGATCGTTTCAACACGATCTTCTCCAACGCATTAGACCATGAGACTGAAGTTTTTTGTGCTCATATACCTATTATTGAGGAACAGGAGCAACTCTGTTTCTTCATTGCCAGTGCTAAAAAATTTGTGTATGTATTGGCATTGGATTATCTTGCTAATCTTCCTTCCTCTATCCAGGAAGCACACAACCAGGTCATCTTTGCCATGATCAAGCAATTTGCTGTGTTGCGCGGTGAACAACTGATGCACGCCTCGGAAGAAGTGTACAACCACTTTGAAGAGATCCAAAAACTCAACAATGATTTGGTCAATACACAACGCCAGTTGCAACGGGCAAACCGAAAATTGGAACAGCTGAACCTGGAGCTGAATAACCGCCTTGTCAAGGATGCATTGACCGGCTTGATAAGTCGCTATC
>JAQQAR010000038.1 GCA_028532765.1 Sphaerochaetaceae bacterium
ATGCCACAAGCATCAAATCGGGCAGGAGGGGGATCCTGGCTAAGAGTTCGGCTGTAGATGGAAACCTGTTGAGCCTTGTCCCACAGGAAGGGGTACGAGAAGAGTACCTGCTACATGCATTCGGGGCTTGGGCCCGCGGGGTATGGCTCAAGAGAACCAACCACAAGGGAGTACTGCGCTGCAGCGATGCCAATGATGCCATGATCAGGGTTCCCCCTATGGGAGTACAGAAGCAGGTAAGTGAGACAATACGTTCCCTTGAAGCGTCTGAGCGCTTGTTGGGAAAGAGGATTTCCCTATTGAGAAAACACTTTGAGAAGCGTCTGTGTGAGCTCATGATGTCCATTCATGATGCGCCCCGCTTCCCTGTTTCTGCTGTTGCTGAAGTCTCGAAGATTCCTGGTTACCAGTATAACAAGTTTGTGAGGTATGCTGACTCGGGTGCATGTATTGCCCTGAGAGGGTGCAATGTGAAGAACGGTCGTCTCGATTTGTCAGATGCCAAACGTCTTGATGATACGGTCCTGCATGAGATCAGCTGTGCGCGTCTCCATGCTGGGGATATCCTGTTCACCTATGTCGGCTCCCTGGGTCATGCCGCTGTGATAGATTGCGATGATCTCTACTATCTGGAGCCAGGGGTAGCCCTGATCAGGGTTGATAAGACAAAGGCGCTTCCTGCATATCTGTACTACTGGTACCTGAACAGCCCTGATTACAGGGTACGTGAGGAAAGGTATGTGAGCAGGAGAAACATTCCTTTCGACCGTATACGAAATTTCAAGATTGGTCTTCCTCCGCTGGAGCGGCAACGAGACATTGTCGAGGAGCTCGAGCGTGAGTACATGGCAAGGATTATTGAGTCGGAAAGAGCATTGTCAGAAGTTCATACGAATCTTGAGATGCTTGTTTCAAAGCTGGCTTTGTGAATTGGAAGGTGAGTATATGGATATTGATGCCAATAATATAGGGTATGGGAATGATCGGGTACGGGTTGTCGATTGTGATACGTTCTACCGTGTGAAGCCAGTGAAGTACTTTGCGATCAACCAGGAAATGTCTGCAATACATGCCGATATGTTTGGTTGCGGGCATAGAGCGCTCTTGGACGGTGAACATCGGGCTTGGATGATCTACAGGACCAGGATGTACATACACCACCTTGCTGCATGGAGGACTGGACTCGAGGCTGAGACGTGGTGTCAAGAAGGGCATAGGCTCTTCTTCCCTCGTGCTGTTACGGCTAAGGAGGTGGGTGGAGAGCCTCTTTTTGAGGCATACAACCATTGGATTGTCCTGGACATGGAACAGGGAAGACCCGAAAAGCCATCATACCTTAAGAGCAGGTTGCTCTTTCCACCTACAAACGAGAGGTGGTTCGATCCTGCTTTTCCGAAGTTCCCTCGACAAGAGGATTTCTCCAAAGGGGTTGTGAGCAGGGACAAGGTGCACATGGACTACTATGACTATGATTACAACAGGCATGTGAACAACCTGAGCTACATTGACTGGATGATGGCCTCCTTTCCCTTTGAGCATATGGATACGTACTACCCTTCTTTCATCGATGTCGAGTGGAAAAGGCAGTGCCACCATGGGGATGCACTCGTGGTGGAAACGAGAAGCAAGGATGCAAATCAGTTTCTGACCTGTATCAAGAGAATTGATGCTACTGGCATCGAGGAAGTGGTGTTTCATGCAGTCACGCACTGGAAGAAGAGGCAAACAGTTGTTTGAGAGATACCAATAAGATTACCTTGCCTCTTGCTTGCTGATCCTCCTTACGGTCTCATGGCTTACATGGAGAAAGCTGGCGATGTCCCTGAGGGCATGGCCGTCGGTTACTGCAGCATGAACAAATTGGTTCCTGAGTTCCCTGGAGAGTGGTGATTTTGCTCCTGAGACAACCATGGCACGAAGATCCTCAAGGTTCCGCTTTGCGAGTGTCCGATCCAGAAGACAGGAGAGCCGTTCCCTGGTTTCCTCTCTCTTGTCGATGATGGTGGCAAAGCCTACTTGAGGAGTCCAGTTCTCATGTTCTGTGCACTCCCTGTAGCGATCCAGTGCCAAGGAGGGATCAGGAGAGAAGAGGGAGAGCAAGGTTGTCCTTGCAATTATATGGATGTTTCCAGTGCACACTTCCGTGTGACCACTCCATCGGTATGCAGAGGGGGTGGCAGCAAGGCCGGCCTTGACGGGGTTCTGGACAATGTAGCGGATGATGCTGAAGAGCTTATGGGTTTCACTCACAAGGTAGCTCTTGTAGCGGTCTCCATAGATGGTTCCGGTGCGGTTGTACCGGCTGTTGTAGTAGAGACTGTAATGACGGTTGAGAAACCAGATGATGGAAGAGAGGGGAACACTACCAACCTTGATGAGGAGGTGGTAGTGGTTGTCCATGAGGGCGTACTGGAGCAGGAGTGCACCGTGGGTGGTCAGTGCTGTCGAGAGAAGACTGAGAAACTCCTTTTTGTCACGGGTGTTCTCGTAGATGTAGTTCCTGTTG
>JAQQAR010000039.1 GCA_028532765.1 Sphaerochaetaceae bacterium
CAACAGGAACTACATCTACGAGAACACCCGTGACAAAAAGGAGTTTCTCAGTCTTCTCTCGACAGCACTGACCACCCACGGTGCACTCCTGCTCCAGTACGCCCTCATGGACAACCACTACCACCTCCTCATCAAGGTTGGCAGTGTCCCCCTCTCTTCCATCATCTGGTTTCTCAACCGTCATTACAGTCTCTACTACAACAGCCGGTACAACCGCACCGGCACCATCTATGGAGACCGCTACAAGAGTTACCTCGTGAGTGAAACCCATAAGCTCTTCAGCATCATCCGCTACATAGTCCAGAACCCCGTCAAGGCCGGCCTGGCTGCCACCCCCTCTGCATACCGATGGAGTGGTCACACGGAAGTGTGCACTGGAGACACCTATATAATAGCCAGAACAACCTTGCTTTCCCTCTTCTCCCCTGACCCCTCTCTTGCACTGGATCGCTACAGGGAGTGCACAGAACATGAGAATTGGACTCCACAAATCGGCTTTGCCACCATCATCGACAAGAGAGCCAAGACAAGGGAACGGCTCTCCTGTCTTCTGGACCGGACACTCGCAAAGCGGAACCTTGAGGACCTTCGTGCCATGGTCGTCTCAGGGGCAAAGTCCCCACTTTCCAGGGAACTCAGGAACCAATTTGTCCATGCTGCAGTAACCGACGGCCATGTCCTCAGGGACATTGCCAGCTTCCTTCATGTCAGCCATGAGACCGTGAGGAGGCTCAGCAAGCAGGTGGAAAGGTAATCTTATTGGTATCTCTCAAACTTGTGTGCATCGTTTCTCCCAGTACGTGACTGCATGAAACACCACTTCCTCTTCAGTACCAACACCTGTTCTCTTGATACAGGTCAGAAACTGATTTGCATCCCTGCTTCTCGTTTCCACAACGAGTGCATCCCCACGGTGACACTGCCTTCTCCACTCGACATCGATGAAAGAAGGGTAGTACGTATCCAGATGCTCAAAGGGAAAGGAGGCCATCATCCAGTCAATATAGCTCAGGTTGTTCACATGCCTGTTGTAATCATAGTCATAGTAGTCCATATGCACCTTGTTCCGGCTCACAACCCCTTCGGAGAAATCCTGTTGTCGAGGGAACTTCAAAAAAGCAGGATCGAACCACCTCTTGTCTGTAGGTGGATAGCGCTACCTTCTCTCAAGGTATGAAGGCTTTTCGGGCCTTCCCTGTTCCATGTCCAGGACAACCCAATGGTTGTATGCCTCAAACAGAGGCCTTCCACCCACCTCCTTTGCCGTAACAGCACGAGGGAAGAAGAGCCTATGGCCCTCCTGACACCACGTCTCAGCCTCGAATCCAGTCCTCCAGGCAGCAAGATGGTGAATGTACATCCTGGTCCTGAAGATCATCCAAGCCCGATGTTCACCATCCAACAGCGCTCTATGCCCACAGCCAAACATGTCGGTATGTATTGCAGCCATTTCCTGGTTGATCGCAAAGTACTTCACTGGCTTCACACGGTAGAACGTATCACAATCGACAACCCGTACCCGATCACTCCCATACCCTATATTATTGGCATCAATATCCATATACTCACCTTCCAGTTCACAGAGCCAGCTTTGAAACAAGCATCTCAAGACTCGCATGGACTTCTTCCAATGCTCTTTCTGACTCAATAATCATCGCCATGTAACCACTCTCAAGTTCTTCGACAATCTCCCGTTGCCGCTCCAGCGGAGGAAGACCAACCTTGAAACTTCGTATGCGGTCAAAAGGAATGTTTCTCCTGCTCACATACCTTTCCTCACGTACCCTGTAACTGGGGCTGTTCAGGTACCAGTAGAACAGATATGCAGGAAGTACCTTTGTCTTATCAACCCTGATCAGGGCTACGCCAGGCTCCAGATAGTAGAGCTCATCGCAATCCACCAAAGCGGCATGACCCGGGGAGCCTATATAGGTGAACAGGATATCCCCTGTATGGAGAAGCGCACAGCTGATCTCAGGCAGAACCGTATCATCAAGACGTTGTGCATCTGACAGATCGAGGCGACCGTTCTTCACATTGCAACCTCTCAGGGCAATACAGGCACCCGAATCAGCGTACCTCACAAACTTGTTGTACTGGTAACCAGGAATCTTTGAGACCTCCGCAACAGCAGAAACAGGGAGTCGGGGCGTATCAGTAATGGACATCATGAGCTCATACAGACGCTTCTCCAAGCGTTTTCTCAACAGGGAGATCCTCTTTTTCAACAAGCGCTCAGACGCTTCAAGGGAACGAATTGTCTCACTTACCTGCTTCTGTACTCCCATAGGGGGGACCCTGATCATGGCAGTAACAGCATCGGAACATCTCAGTACTCCCTTGCGGTCGGTTCTCTTGAGCCATACCTCACGTGTCCAGGACCCGAATGCATGTAGCAGGTACTCCTCGTCTACCCCTTCCTGTGGAACAAGGCACAACAGGTTTCCATCTACAGCCGACCTCTTAGCCAGGATCCCCCTCCTGCCCGATCTGATACCGCTGGCGTGCTTGGGAATAAGTACCGTGTTCTTCTCAAACATCCTTGCAGTGGTTACCTCCGGTGCAACCCTGAGCACGGATGGATTAACAAGGAGGCAATCACTGGAATTGCATGCAAGGTCTGAGGTCCTCATGTACTCAATACCCTCAGGGGAATCTGTGAATGCATAGGACCTTATGTTCTTGCCCCCTTTGATTGCAGCTACATTGCCAACAGGCAGGACAGGTGCCTGATCAATCTTCCTGGCCAACGAAGCAATAGCGGTGGGGGAGACAGCCAACGATGCAAGATCATTCCCTGTCTTCTCAATGGCTTTTTCAAGCGATGCCTCTGATTCCCCTTCACAAGGGTGATTACTCTCAACATAGTGGAAAGGCCTGAGATCACACCTGTTTTCCAAAACCACTTCCCTGTTTACAAGGCAAGCATAGTGGGGCACTTCCCTTTGCTCGTTGTATATATGGGATATCTCACTGATCAATATGAAGGAAGGCCTCTTGTCTCTGGATTGTGAAGATGCATCGATAAAGAGAATGGTGTTC
>JAQQAR010000040.1 GCA_028532765.1 Sphaerochaetaceae bacterium
GGCTCTTCCAAATCCCGAATAACATCCGTCTCTTCAACAATCGGTTCAGCTTGTACCACAACTGTCGAAGGAGTTTCCTCCACAGGATTCTGGGAGGATTCAACTGGAGTTTTCGAACATCCAACCATCAAGAAGAGCAAGAACAAGGGGACGAGGCGCACAGACAAGGTATTCTTCACGGCATATCCTTCCGTAACAGCATTATTTCAGGTCTTCGACCGATGTGTTCTGGATCAACACATAGCAAGCATGCCATACACCCCATTATGACATACGTGAAAAGAAGACCTGTATAAAGGAAACTGTAACCCAGCAAACCGCATACGTCCAGTGTAAAGTGTCAAAAAGTGTCCTATTGGGGGAAAACACTTCCCAATTGTGAATCGATTGCCACGATTACCGGAAACTTCTCCACCTCAAGACGCAAGAGCGCCTCTGGTCCCAGATTAGAAAAAGCAACCGTTGTGACAGCTCTGACCGTGGAAGCATAGAGTGCTCCACACCCCCCGAAGGCTTGCAGATATAACGCCTTGTTTCTCTTGATTGCCGAGGCAACCTCCTTGGAACGTGGCCCCTTGCCGATCATAACCTTGAGACCTTGGTCAAGCAATAACGGACTGAAAGGGTCCATTCTTGCACTGGTGGTCGGGCCACAGGAACCGATCAGCTTCCCTTCTGGGGCTGGACTTGGCCCCATATAGTATATAGTCTCACCTTCCAAGGAGATAGGAAGACTCCTTTCCTGCTGCAAAAGTTCGTACAGTCGTTTATGGACCTGGTCACGACCTACGTAGAGAGGACCAGTCAATAAGACCTGGTCATATGCCTTCAAACTCGCAATATCCTCACTGCTTAGGGGCAACACCAATTCACGCATCATTACCCTCCCAAACAATCGTTGCCTTTCTGTCTGCCCAACAGTTGATGGAAACAGCCAACGGAAGACCGGCAATATGCGTACTCTCGTGGACAATGGCAACATGGAGGGCTGTGATCATGCCACCAAGGCCCCCACTGCCAATCCCCAGTCTCTGTAGACGTGCGAGTATTTTTTCTTCCAATTCAGCATACTGCTTCTCGCTGTGGGATTCTCTTACATCGCGTAGCAATGCCCGCTTGCTTAAATAAGCCGCCCGGTCCATGGAACCACCGAGGCCAACACCGACAAAGATAGGAGGACATGGCTTTCCTCCTGCTGCTGCCACTATTTCCGCAACTGCGTTGATAACTTCCTCTTCACCTCCGGTGGGATTAAGCATCCTCACCGAGCTGCAGTTCTCACTACCGAATCCCTTGAGCAATATCTCTATCCTCAAGCCGCTTCCCTCCACCAGGTTCCACCAGATCACTGGAGGGAGATTATCCTGTGTATTAATCCGCTCAAACACAGGCTCGTCCACCATCGATCGCCGAAAATGGGCTTGTTTGACTGCAGTAGTACATCCTTCCAGGATCTCTTCTTCTATCACAGAAAGAGATATCGGGCATTTTTTACCTACATCCACGAATACAAGAAACATCCCCGTATCCTGACACATGGGAAGTGCCTGTTCCTTAGCCAGTGCAAGATTATCCAGTATTGCGTCCAGGACGGCTAAACTTGATCGGCTACCTACTGATGTATCGGCTGCTGCTGATTCAACGGCATGCGCTTCTCGGATTTTCTCCAGAACTCCCTCATCAAGCTCGACTACGGCCTTCTGCAGTTCCTCACTGATTCTCTGTGCGAGTTTCATCTACTTCATCCTTCCAGTTGGGATCATACAGCCATGGTCTGGTGGCAAAGTAACTACCTACAGCCTTCAGCACCAATAAGGCAATGGCCAGACCAACCACCAATCCCATGAAATCTGCTGCCAAATCAAGCCACTCACGACTTCGCTCAAACATCGGTTGCAACAGCTCCACAATAATACCAAGCAGTGTACCAATTACCAAGGAGACAAGAACAGCACTACCGGACCATGAACTGAGATGGAGCGTTGAGTGGGGAACTGCAACCCGTTTGTGGGGTTTTCCCGATCCTGGTATCCGTAGGAATGCAAAAAAGAGAGAGAATCCAAGGGCAGCATAGGCTGCCATATGATCTCCCTTGTCGGCAAAGGGAATCCAGGAAATTTCCGGATAGGACTCCTTAGGCATAAAGGAGAAGATAAGAATCAACGTCACTACAAGAACGGAAAGAATGGTTCCTGTTACACGCACAATCATTTGTAAGGGAATTCTCTCTCTCATACCAAGTCTCCTTGTACCCAGCCTCTCTCTTCCATCGTGCTCTTCAACTGCTGGAGAAATTGATGCTTGTCGGGAAATGCACGTGGAGCGACAAGTCGATATTCGGGAGTTTCGCATACCATACGTTCGATGACAACGGAAGGATTCAGACGTCTCAAGAACCATATACTCTGCTCAACATGCCTTCTCAAGGAAGCAGTTCCTACCTCACCCATCTCATACCAATCCTGTAGGCGGGTGCCCTGACAAATATGCAGATTATGGATCTTCACCGCTTCACTGCCAGCCTTGTTCACCATGGCTGCAGTTTGGGCAAAATCCTTGCGGCCTTCACCTGGTAAACCGAGTATCACATGAGTACAAACACCAATATCGGCCATATGTAACGAATTTGCTGCAGAAATGTAGGAAAAAACATCATGACCTCTACCAATATCTACAAGGGTCTCATCATTACCGCTTTGCAGACCAAGTTCAACCCACACCTTCTGCACCGAACCCTGATACCTTTTCAGCAAGGTAATTATCTCATCGGTAATACAATCAGGGCGGGTTGAGACGATCAACTCTACAAAAGGTCCTTCTTCCAATACCAGGTCATAGAGCATCGTAAGGTGATCCAAGGTATCATAGGTATTGGTATAGGCCTGGAAGTAAAGTGAGTAGAGTTCAGCACGGTATCTTCGCTTCAAGAAGCGTTTTCCCTGCTCTATCTGCATTTTAATCTTGCTGATTCTCTCTTCAATACTCATATGGGAGATTTCAGCTAGCCTATCCTGAGGCTTCTGGTAGGCTGCGATGGTGCCTGTCCCATCACAGAAAGCGCATCCACCACTCCCATCCATGTTGCGGTTTGGACAGGAGAAGTGACCATCTACCCCTATTCGGTACACACGAGCATGGTAGACTTCATGGAGATGGGTGGCATATGATCTGTAGACCTCGCTCATCAATAGACCCCCACTGAGAAAGAAACCTCTCCCATGAGGCTTGCTCCCAATGAGGCAACAACCTCCCCTATCGGGGTATCGAGTCCAAGCATCAGTGCCAGTCCCATGTCCCATAGGCTGGAACTGAAATATGCCTCATCAAGAGGGGCCAATCCACTGTAGGGATCATATGCATCATACACAGCTCCATGCAGTGAGAGTTTGCCAAAGGCTGGGTAACCAAGGATTTCTGTAAGTCGGTGTTGCCAATCCACACCCAGATAGACTATATCACGACGGAGGAAGAGCGGACCATAACTGACCATTTGGTCGATACCTCCCAAATTTGCATAGCTCTGGATAAAGGGGAATGGCTCCCTCATCATGGAGAGTTGGGTTGCATAGCTTATGCTGTCACGGTAGGTAATGACAAATGATTGTTTCCATCCCAATCGCAGGGAGTGGACCAACCCCTGCTGATACCCAAGCCTACCCAACGCTTCAAGGCGAAAACCCGAGGTAGCGAAGCGAGATGAGAGGTTTCCATAAGAAACCGTGAGCTCTCCCACTGGATAGGCATAGAATTGCTTGTCATAGGTAGAATCATTTACCGAAACAAGCAGATAGCTCCCCTGAAGAGATGCTCTGCCATATTTTCCGAAGTGAAACCGAAAACCAGCATCACTATCAAACATACGATCCAAAGGAGCACTTCGCTTTGCATTGATCATTGCTGAGAGGGGCGTCATCGCCCCAGCTCCATAACTGGCTTGCACTACTGCATCAATACTCCCTTTGCTTCCACTGAGAAGAGGATAGGAGAAACTGAGAGTCATCCCTGATCGCTGACCAAGTGTGGCATTGACAGAAAAGGTGAAGTCCTGCTTTTTTCCCAAGCCCCCGAGGGATGCATCCAGATATGCATCTGCACGATACCATACAAATCCAGAGGGCAATGCAGTAGAGAAGCCGGTATCAGCGTGAAAACCCATACTGATGCTTCTATCCCTTCGCCCAAAACTCCGGGCATATATCATCAGCTTTCCATCACTGGACATCTCATAACTGAGGGTGGTCAGATCATAGGCATTCTTGATTTCCCGAAGCTTGAGATTCAACTCAGTTGCAGTTTGTGAATTGAGTCTCCTGCCCAGAAAATCTGAAAACAGGGAAGATTCAGGAATGGGTGCACCCGGCTTCAAGGAGATGTCCTCTACCTCAATCTGCAGGATCTTGGGGGTAGATAGAAGAGAATAATAACCACTCCTCTTCACGTCTCTTGGAATGAGGGTGCGAACCTGTGAGAGTGTATCGACAAGCGCATCGAATGCTGCCTCTTCTTTTCGTACAGCTTCCCACCCTGCCTCGATAATCTGCTCATGTGCTGAGAAATCCAAGGTAAACGTGCTTTTCAGCTTTGGGAGCACAAGCACATCGGCAGAAGGATGTTGAGCGGTCGCTTTTTCCTGGGTAAGCAATACAACTGTCTGCATTGCCATTGCTGAGAGGCTCTCAAGGTCGGCAGCGTCCTGCATTCCCAAGGCATTCACATCGCTTGCGATGACATACTCCGCTCCAAGGCTTCTCGCGAGGTCGATGGGAAGATTGTCTACCACTCCACCATCGATGGCAAGGATACCCTCACCTAGCGGAAATGGGGTAAAAACGATAGGGATAGAAATACTACTCCTGATTGCTGTAACCAAGGACCCATCGCTATGGACAATTCTCTCTCCTGTGGCGGCATTTGCAGAGACACAGTAGAATGGAATGGGTAGTTCTGTAAAATCCATGGTATTGGGATATCGTGAAAACAAATACCCTAATAGTTCCAGGATTCGTTGGTCCCCAATCAGGGCAGGAGCATTTCCTAGGCCCTGCTCACCAAACCCCAATGAGAAAACTTGGTTATTCTTGTAGGAAAACACTTCATCTTCAATTTCAGCATTTTCAAGTGGGGGTGTGGAGAAGAGACCAACCATATCATAGGTTTCCAGAAGGTTACGTATTTCCAAGGGAGAATACCCAGCGCTGTAAAGTCCACCTACCAACGCTCCCATACTAGTCCCTACTACCATATCGATGGGAATACCTCTCGCTTCCACAGCCTCAAGGACTGCAATGTGAGCCAATCCCCGAGCTCCACCTCCCGAAAGGACAAGAGCCACCTTCTCTGTGGTAGCCGACAATGGGAGACTCAAGAGCACAAGGAGTGCCAACACCACAATACGTCTCATAGATTACCCCAGCTTGGATCCCAAGAAATCCTGATTACCATTGAGGAAGGACTGCCAATCCATCTCCTTGCGTTTTTCCAGTTGTAGACGAGTTACCCAAAGCAATCCTTCAGAGGTGGCAATGGCAATTCCCTTTTTCTTCTGTTTTGCAATCACGGTTCCTACAGGAACCTCTGCATCATAGGAATCTTCCCCTATCTCATCTATCGTACCATGTACACCTGTTATAAGCAGTGTCTGTCCCTGATAGGTTGTCCGTGCCTTGGGCCAAGGCGTCATTGCCCTGATCTGTGCATGCAATGCCTTCGCTGGATTTGAGAAATCCAACTCAGCCATTTCTGGGGTTATCAGTTTCGTATAGGTTGCTTCCCCACTCTGGCGGGAAAATACCGCGGTACCCCGCTGCAATCTGGAAAGAGCCCTTACAGCAAGATCAGCAGCCCTCTCTGCTACAAACGCAGAGAGACTTTCCGTGGTTTCGTCCCCATTGAGAGGGAATTGTTCAGCAAGCAGCAAGTCCCCACTATCCATCTCTGATGCTATTCGCTGGATACTGATACCACTCTCACTGGCTTGAGAGAGGATTGCACCTTGTATGGGACTTGGTCCACGTAACAAAGGAAGCAATGAGGGATGTATATTCAGTTGCTCATTGGGGAAAAGTCCCAGGAATTTTGGGCCGAACAGTCTTCCATAGGCAAAACAGACAAGCGTATCACACTCATAGGTGCTGACAGCCTCACGAGCCTCACGCCCAAGATGATCAAACTGCAACACAGGAAGGCCCAATGCTTCACCAGCCACCTTAACCGGAGGTGCAACAAGGGCCTTGCCCCTTGCACCCCGCTTGTCGGTGTTGGTAAGTACCGCAGCGATATCATAGTGCTGTGACAAGGCCCGTAATGAGGGAACCGCAATTTCGGCAGTACCGGCAAAGAGAATCCTCAACGCTTTTTTCTCCTCTGGGATTTGTTACGTTTCTCGTAGGCTTGTACCATCTTCTCGCGTTCCTCATCGCTCAAGCGATCAATGAACAAGACCCCGTTGAGATGGTCATTTTCGTGCTGGAGTGCACGAGCAAGCAATCCTTCAGCCTTGACCTGAAATACTTTCCCCTCCACATCCTGTGCCTGAACAGTCACACGAGCTGGACGTTGTACATCGTGCCAAACCCCTGGTATGGAGAGACATCCTTCCTCATCTGTATCAGTCTCAATGGAAGTTTCGATGATCTGCGGATTGATATACGCACGTTTCTCTGCTCCACGGATATGGATGACAAACAGACGTTGGTTCACCCCAACCTGGGGAGCTGCAAGCCCTACACCATCGGCTTCGTCCATGGTGTCGAACATTGCATCGACCAAGATCTTCAACGCGTTATCAAATTTGGTTACTTTCTGGCACTTCTCTTGTAGTACCTCTTCTCCAAGTGTATATATATCTAACATAATACCAAACTATACCAACACCTGTTGCAATGGTCAACGTTATCACGAATGCGAGCGATTACCAAGAATTCCCATAGCTATTGAATGCGGGCTATGAGCAGAGAAGTTTTAGAGCAATTGCAAAGGATCAAGATCCACCTCCAGGTAGACTCCCCGAGGTGGGGTGTAATCAGAGAGAGCCTTTGCTACCAAGTGATGAACCAGGGAAGCCTGGGAGCCTGAAACCAGCAAGTGATAACGCCAGTTTGAAGCAATCTTCTCCAGAGGACACTCACTGGAACATAACACCTCTGCGCCTCCCCTAACGGTGAGTTGCTCTATATGAGCAGAGAATTTCTGGACCTCTTGCTCTACTCTTTGCTGATTTCGACCCCTGAATACCAAGTTGATCAATCGACTGTAGGGAGGAAATCCCGTCTGCTTGCGAATCTCAAGTTCTTGGGTGTAAAAACCCTCCACATCTGACTGCAGTGCATATTGAATAGCAGGATTCTCTGGATGATAGGTCTGGATAATGACCCTTCCCTGATCATTGTATCGTCCGGCCCTTCCTGAGACCTGAACCAAGAGGCTGAACGTCCTCTCCTGGGCACGGAAGTCAGGAATATTCAACCCACTATCTGCAAGTACGATTCCCACCAATTCCACGAGAGGGAAATTGAGGCCTTTTGCCACCATCTGTGTCCCGAGGAGAATATCAATCTCGCCATCCCTGAAAGCCTTGATTACTTTCCCGATCTCACCTTTTTTCTTGGCACTATCGGTATCCAATCGTGCAATACGCGCAGACGGGAAAAGACGGCGAATCTCCTCTTCCACCATTTCCGTGCCAAAGCCGCTATAGTTGACATCGAGCGAGTTACACTCAGGGCAAAAGCGCATCGGTTTTGTTCGATACCCACAGTAGTGACAGACCATCTGGTCTTTGCCTTTATGATAGGTAAGAGCTACTGCACAGTGTGGACAACGTAGTTCATACCCACAACTATTGCAATGGAAGAAATAGGAGAAACCTCGTCTATTCAAGAACAAAATTGTCTGCTTCTTCTTGTTCAGGGTCTCCTTGATTCTCTCTTGCAACGTCTTGCTGATCAGGTTCTTCTCATAGGAGAGGTTTACCACCTCTATGATGGGCATGATACCACCGCTGACCCGGTTCCGTAAGTGGAGTGAACCTACATGCTTGTTCTCCTCCATCAGGGCCCAAGCTTCCAATGAAGGCGTTGCACTCCCCATGACCAGAGTAGCCCCTTCACTCTGACATCGTCTCTGAGCTACTTGGCGAGCATGGTAACGGGGAGTATTTCCACTCTTGTAACTGCTCTCATGTTCCTCGTCCAAAATGATCAAACCAAGGTTGGGGAATGGGGCAAAGACTGCACTTCGAGCCCCTATTGCAAGGTCTACCTCACCTGAGATGATCCGCTTCCACTCCTTGAGCCGCTGGCTTGGTGTCAGAGCAGAGTGCAGAATCGCCACCCGTTGGGAAAATCGTTTGGTTACCTGTCTTGCCAACTGATGGGTAAGGGTAATTTCTGGGACCAGGTAAATGACAGATTTTCCTTCTTTAATGACCTCTTCCGCAGAGCGAAGGAATACCTCACTCTTGCCACTACCGGTTACACCATAGAGGTAGTACATGGGTTTCTCACGCTTCAGGATGGTATCGATGGCATATTGCTGCTCATCGCTGAGTGTCTCTATTCGACCAAAGAGAAGATCTTCTTCACTCTCCAGGGCAGGGATGCTGCTGTCTCTCCTACCTCCCGGGATCATCATACTCAAGGCTTCCCCTCTACTGCAGAGGTAGAAACGACTCATCCACTCAGCCAGGGCAATGGTTTGTTTGTTATAGAGCGGGGTATCATCGATGACCCGCTTGATTTCCTTGATCGTATAGGACGCTTTCACCTCAGGGACGGTCTCGATGATGTATCCTGTCATCTCCCGCCTTGCAAAGGGGACAACAACCCGATGACCCACACAAGCCTTCTCTTCCATGCCCAGAGGAATCTGGTAGGTGAAAGACTGGTCCATGGGAAGATCGAGCAACACCTCAACAAATCCGGCCATCACGACCTCCTGGGGAGCTGGATATTCAAATATGCTGCTACTTTTTTCAAGTCTTCCCAAACCGGTCTACGATATTCAGGATTGCGCAATACACCTGCCGGGTGATAGGTCACCAGTACAGGAACCCCTCCATACCGATGGAACCTGCCGCGCAACTTCCCCACACCGTCTGTAACATCAAGTAGGGAACGAGCTGCAACTGATCCCACGAGCAAGATAATCTCTGGTTTGATGAGCTGAATCTGTCGCTTGAGATACCCGATACAGGCTTGCACCTCATCACTTTGGGGATTCCTATTCTCCGGAGGGCGGCATTTCACAATGTTGGCAATATAGACATTGGTTTCACGGTCCATGGAGATGGAAGAGAGCCAGCTATCAAGATACTTTCCTGCTCTTCCTACAAACGCACGTCCTGAAGCATCCTCCTCGGCACCAGGCCCTTCTCCGATAACCATCAGACGGGCAGGTACAACACCCTCCCCAAATACCGTATGGTGGCGTCCCTCGCTGAGCCTGCATTTGGAACATCTACTGACCAAGGATTCAAGCTGTTTAAGGTTGGTTCCTTGTATGGAATCCTTGTCCAAGGGAAGGGGGAGCACGGTATCAACAACCTGGGAGAAATCCACACGTTCGCTGTAGCTTACATCCTTGTTTCCTATCACCGCCTCCGCTTCATCACAGAGATAGATAAAGTCCATCAGAGAAGAAGCCAGCTGTTCTCGTTTCTCTTCACGTTCACTCATGATGCTTCTCCTCAAACCAAGCATACTCAGCCTCATCGTAGCTGATCCTGTACATATACAGGCCACATGATTGGGCAGTTCGTCCTACCCTACGGCGATCCTTGCTGGCAAGCACAGATGAAAATTCCTCTACCGTCATACCCGACTCAGCAAAATCCATCATAGAACCAACCAAGGAACGTACCATTTTGTACAAGAAAGCATTTCCGCAAATGGTATAGGTCAAGAGTTCCCCACCCCAGCGATCTGTTTCCATCTTCCAGTAGGATTCATAGATATCACGCCACTTACTGGAAGACACATCACCGCTTGCAGTAAATGTCGTAAAGTCATGAGTTCCTTGAATACAGGAAGCATACCCGTTAAGCAGGTCAAGAGAAGGGAATTGTCTCACCTTCGCTACCAAGCTTTGGTCAAAGGCTGTCATATCCTGCTCTCTCTTGAAGTAGTAACGGTACATGCGAGCCATTGCCGTAAAACGGGCATGAAAAGTACTGTCAACCTCACTGCTTTCCAAAATCCTGATATCCAGAGGAAGCAGCCTATTCAGGGCTAGAGCAAACTTTTCCGCTCTGACTTTCTGGTTCTGTATATCCATATGACAGACTTGTCCAAGCGCATGCACCCCGCTGTCTGTTCTTCCACTTCCTACAATTTCCACATCTTCGCCAATCATGGTCTTTACAGCCTCTTCCAGAACCTGGACAACGGCGAGGGCATTCTTCTGCCGTTGCCAGCCGCTGTAGTGGGAACCATGATATGAGACCGTCAGGCGGATACGCCGGCGGGAGGGATCAATCTGTTGCAAAGGGGGGCGTCTCCAATCAGTTCGTGGCATCATCAGCTCCTAGAAGAACCACCATTGCAATGGCGACAGGATTGTCATGACTGATGGAGAGCATCGCAGTCCTCTGTCCAACCAACGCCTGAACGTTTCCTTTGAAACGTAGTTCTGGCTTCCCGGAAGCTGCTCTTTCGACCCAGATATCCTGCAAGGAAAGATGGGCAAGACCGGTTCCGAGGGCTTTCCCCAGAGCTTCCTTTGCAGCAAATCTACCTGCAAGAAATTCAGCCTGGACACCCTCTGCCATCATCTTCGCCTCTTCAAGCTCCCTTGGATGAAACATCCTGGACTTCACATGTTCTGAGAGTCTCTCCATCCGTTGAATATTCACCACGTCGACGCCAATACCACTGACCATCAGAGATCACTCCCTTCATTAAAGAGAATCCGATAGTATTGGGGCTCTGCTTGCAGTGCAATGCCTGCACTCTCAAAAACGTCTTCTTCGTATCTGAGGACCACTGGAGCGGTGGCAATACCAGCCTCATCAACTGATGAGAAGTCCAGACTGGCTTCAATGGATTCTGGATTGATGAGATAGATGATATCCTCGTTACCCTGGATACTCACCTCAATCGAGGCAGGAACCAGGCTCTCCGCCTCCAAGGAGGTGGGCAGGTGCACTTCGATTGGGATGGAAACCACCCTCGCTCCCATGGTGGAGAATTGGATGAAGGCATACACCAACACGGCAAACACCAAGGACAAGACCTTGGCTGGCCAGTTGTAAAGTGCTCCTTGCAGATACTTATTCAGCTTCATCACTACCCGTCTCCTGTAACAAATCCTCTGGGGTTATATCATGATAACTGAAGAGGGCCAACAGCATTCGTTTGATGGTACCTGTGTCGAGGTCATAGTAGAGGTTGGCATTATAGGTCATGCTGATCGCCCCTGTCTCCTCACTGACAATCAAGACAACAGCATCAGATTCCTCTGCCAAACCAAGAGCGGCCCGATGCCGCGTACCAAAACTTTTCTTGATGTCGGTTTGCTCACTGAGGGGCAGGTAGCACCCTGCAGCGAGTATTCTTCCGCCTTGTACAACCATCGCCCCGTCATGCAACGGAGTGTCATGGTCAAATACGGTAAGGATCAGACTGGTGGACAGATCGGCATTGAGCCTTGTCCCGCTGTCGGTGATGTTCTTGATCCCCAGACGACGGGGGAACACAATCAAGGCTCCCCTTCGTTTATTCACCAACACATTGCATGCGTTGAGAATTGAATCAATCTGATCGCTACTGGTGGTCTGGGTACCAATGCGGAACAATCTGCTTCGGCCACTCCAGAGCTGGGTGAAGGAACGCCTAAGCTCAGGCTGATAAACGATACAGATAAAAATGGTTGCAGGGATGGAGATATACCTGAAAAACCAGAGCAGAACATCCAGCTTGAGGATATAACTCACTGCATAGAAAGAAAACATTACCACCAAGACTTTCACCAGCTGCTGGGCTTTCGTCTGAGCTATGGTTACATAGAATCGATAGAACAACCATGCAAGGAAACCGACCTGCAAAGCAGGACGGAGCAATGAAATCATGGATTGTAATGCATCGCCAACCATCAACAACTGCTACTCCTTCTCCTCGCACTCCCAATCAAGGGTACGATTCACCGCTTTCTTCCAGAATTGGACTTTCTGTTCGCGTTCTTCCTCACTCATATTCGATTCCCACCGTTTGCCTTCCTTCCAGTAGGCAGACAGCTCATCAAAATCTTTCCAAACCCCAACAGACAGCCCTGCTGCATAGGCAGCACCGAGTGCCGTGGTCTCCACGATCAAGGGCCTGATAACCGGAACACCCAACAAGTCAGCCTGGAACTCCATCAGCGGCTTGCTGTTTGTCATTCCTCCATCAACCTTCAAGCTGGGCATCACGATATGGCTATCCCTTTCCATGGCCTTATAGATATCATGGACTTGGAATGCCGTTGCCTCAAGGATTGCCCTGCATAGATGAGCACGATTGACATACCCGGTCAAACCGGCAATGACGCCTCGTGCATCCGACCGCCAATAAGGCGCGAACAATCCACTGAATGCTGGAACGATGTATACTCCGCCGCAGTCTGACACACTGCAGGCCAGCTTGTCCAGCTCTTGGGGATTTTCCACCAGTTTCAAGTTATCACGCGCCCACTGGACCAAGGAACCAGCCACTGCAATGGAACCTTCCAAGGCATATACGGGACGGTGGTCCCCAAGTTGGTAGGCAACCGTGGTAAGCAGTCCCTGGGTACTCTTGATAAGCTTCTCTCCGGTGTTTACCAAGAGGAACCCACCGGTGCCATAGGTGCTTTTCCCGAGGCCCTCCGTGAAACACGCCTGCCCGAAGAGAGCGGCCTGCTGGTCTCCCAAGATCCCGCAAACAGGGACCTCCGCCCTGAGGGGACCACTGGGGGTGGTTGTTCCATAGATCATTCCACTTGAAGGCACGATCATTGGAAGTGCTTGTCTGGGTACATCGAACAGCTCAAGTAGCTCATCATCCCAGGTACACGATTCTATATTCATCAGGAGATAGCGGCTGGCATTGGACACATCGGTAACAATTGCCTTCCCACCAGTCAGATTCCAGGTTAACCATGTATCGATTGTTCCGAATACAGCCTCACCTTTCTCTGCAGCATCACGTAGGCCTTCAACATTCTCCAACAACCAGGCAATCTTAGATGCAGCAAAATAGGGGCTGAAGATCAATCCGCTGCGATCCTGGAGATAGCTTGCTTCGACCTCTTCCTTCAGGCGATTAATCAAATCCGATCCCCTGAGATCCTGCCAGACAATAGCGTTGTGCCAAACTTTTCCTGTCTTGGGATTCCAAGCGATTACTGTCTCTCTCTGGTTGGTAATCCCAATACCTTCTATATCGCTTCCCTTCAGATTAATCTCTTTGAGTGCTTTGCTGATGCATTCACAGCTGTTGTCCCAGATTTCCCAAGGATCATGTTCCACCCAACCGGGTTTTACGAAAATCTGCTCATGCTCCAACTGATGCGAGGAGACAATGCTTCCACTCTGATCGAAAATGATAAATCGGGTACTCGTAGTCCCTTGATCCAAAGCTCCAATGTAACGCACACCGCACCTCCTTACCAAAGCAGTATAGCCGTTCCCACCGCTTTTTTAAAGGCAAAAAGCAGACAATGGAATCTTCATTTCCCCTATCGTGATACCTCCTGTCCATGATATACTCATCCTTATGAAACTCAAAGATATTATTGCATGTGTAGATGGACAGCTAATTTGTGGCGAGTCCCATCTTGAAGATGAGATTGCACGAGGATTTGCCAGTGACCTGATGAGTGATGTATTGACCATTCTTGAGGACGACATTCTCCTGATCACAGGACTCTCAAACAATCAGGCAATTAGGACAGCCGAGATGAGTGACATCAAGAACATTCTCCTGGTAAGGAACAAGAAACCAAGCCAAAACATGATTGATATGGCACAGGAGTTGAATATATCTCTCTCATACACCTCCTACTCACTGTTCAAGGCCAGCGCCCTGCTCTTCCAAGAAGGATTGAAACCGGTATATTGAGATGCATCAAGAGTATACCGTACCAGCCCAGGATTTCTCAGTAGCCGGAGTTGCATCAAGCAACTTCAAGCGGTTGCTTAAGCAGTTAAACCTCCCTCCGAAGGTAATCAAACGTATTGTTGTTGCTGTCTTCGAGGCTGAGATCAATGTCATTGCCCACTCCTATGGGGGCAAGATTGTCTGTGAGCTGGGTGAGGATACCATCACCGTAGAAGTCATTGATACTGGTCCAGGTATACCCAATCTGGACCTTGCCATGAAGGAAGGTTGGTCTACCGCTACCGAAGAGATATTGGAGCTTGGATATGGAGCTGGTATGGGATTGCCGAATATCAAGAAGAGCTGTGACCGGCTCTCAATCAGGACAAAGGCAGGAGAACATACCCACGTCACCATGGGATTCGACCTGAAGGAGGAGTCATGAGCGACCAGATATTCCATCATGCAATTAGGGTCATCACCTCCTCCTGCAAGGGATGCACTCATTGCATGAAACGCTGCCCTACCCAGGCAATTCGTATACACCATGGAAAGGCTGAAATCAATGGGGATCTCTGCATTGACTGCGGCCAATGCATGGCAGTGTGTCCAAACGATGCCATCAAGGTGGAGCAAGACCCTTTCAACCAGCTGGATGACTACCTTGTCCGTGTTGCTATCATCCCTGCCATCTTCTTTGCCCAATTCCCAGACACCATCACCCTAGGCGAAATCCTCGGTGCACTCTATGCAATCGGTTTTACCCATATCTATCTTGCTGAGACCGGCGTAGATATCCTAAACGTCCTGAATGCAGAGGAGAAAGCTCCTGAGTTACCCCTGATAAGCAACTTTTGCCCAGCAGTGCAACGCTTGATCCAGATCCGATTTCCCCTCTTGGTGGACAACCTGAGCAGATTACGTCCACCGGCACAAGTGACGGCTATCTTTGCAAGGAGTGAACTCTCATCAGCATCACCGGACCTTGGAATTTTCTATCTCACCCCGTGTGCAGCAAAGATCGCCCAATTCAACACCGAGGGTTCAGAAGAGAACCGGTTATTTGATGGCATCATCAACATCGATACCGTATACAACCTGGTCAGTACCTATCTTGCAAAACATGACCAAGTTCAGGAAGGCAGTCTAACTTTTGCCATGTGCACCAAGCAGGCGTTGCTCTGGAGCTTGGTCAAAGGCCAGATTCCTTCACACGAAGGCCGAACTCTCGCCGTCGATGAGATGCATAATGTCATTGAGTTCCTGGAAATCCTCGAAGAAGAAGAACAGACAAACCTGCAGTTCCTTGAACTGGATGCTTGCGCAGAAGGGTGTGTGGGAGGAATTCTCACCGTAAGAAACCGTTTCCTCGCTTCAGAGAGGCTCAAGTACTATTCCGAGCAGCTCCCGGAGGTCCTTGATGAAGTACTTATCAAGCGCATCCAAGACCAAAGGAAAGCGTTCCAGAACAACCTCCGGTTGCCCCCTTTTGAGGCAACCATGGCCATGGGTCTCGATACAGACCGCTGTAGAGCGCTCTATAAGCTCCAGAAGGTAACCGATATCCTGAAGGTGCTCCCCGGTATCGACTGCGGACTCTGTGGAAGTCCTACCTGCAAGAGTCTCGCTGAGGATATTGCACGTGGCCAAGCAAGCCTTAAACAGTGCGTGGTCCTTAGGCTAAGAAATGCACAATCCTCTTCCTCTCTCTCCAGGATATGGGGAGACCCTGCTAGAGGGGAAGACGTATAGAGGGACGGTCGAGAATAGGATGTTTCTCTTTCTCTGTCTCCAGCAACTGCGCTCCACTAAGCACTACG
This sequence comes from Sphaerochaetaceae bacterium, assembly GCA_028532765.1. GTDB lineage: Bacteria > Spirochaetota > Spirochaetia > Sphaerochaetales > Sphaerochaetaceae > Sphaerochaeta. Next base: position 15,872 of record JAQQAR010000040.1, read on the forward strand.
TAGGAGTCCTCTTCCTTTGCAGCACGGAGCAAGGCTTTTGCCCCTTCGTTGAGTTGCTTGCTGTCCAACTGCAAGAGATGCTGACGCCTCATGGCCCTGAAATCATCACTGATATGATAGAGCAAACGTCTGAAGGCGAGGATGGAATCCTGGCTGGGAGAAAGGGGCCTCAGTTCACTGCCAATGGTTGCAATCAGGGCATTCTCGATATGTCCGGAATCAATATCAATTTGGGCATATCTGTTGAGGATCTGGATGAAATCACGATAGCTGCCGGCAATTCGGGGATCCCTGTAGGTGGAGAATACACAAATTTCTTCCATGACATCAGCATTTGCAGCAACCCCATAGGCACCACCCTGACCCCTGATGACTTCCCACAGATCATTGCCCGTCAAGATATTTGCAAGGAGAATCTGTGCAGCCTGCAAAACGGTACCCCGCTTCTCTGTGCGCATTGCCCATGCTGCATAACTAACGGTTGCAGGGAGCCGGTAGAGCTGGACTTCATGGATTGATCCCTTGCTTACATCGTTGTAGGAGCGTGATACTGGTTTTACCTCTCCCAGATCAGCAAAGGCTTCAGTGAATGATTCATATACGGGAACGAGCTCTTGGACCAACTCCTCATCACAGCTAAGATGCAACAATAATCTCCTGCGGTTGGAGAGTTTTTTCTGCAACTGTTCCAGTTCCTGGGCAATGGAGGGAAGGTCCTTCTCTTCTATCGACTCAAGAAAGAACCACTGGTGGAGACCCGAAAGTTGCTCACCTTCCCACTGGATGGGGGAGAATACACTTGCAGCGCAAAGACTTGCAAAACTGTGGGCACTATAGGTCACACTATCAGCAAAATCAGTTCTGAAATTGTTCAACACCAGCTTCAACTGCTTCAGATCCCCGACATTCGCACCAGAGAGCAGTTGCTGGATGAACTCCATGGCAGGCGCAAAATCTTCTTTGAGCGTCTTGACCCTGCAAAGCAACGTCAAGACATCATTGTTGTTGCAGGCACTACCCAGTTCACCATAGACATTGAAATCACCTGTGAGGTGTTTCAGCCTGGTCGCTACCTGTGCATAGGAAAGTTTCCCGAGACCGGTGGTCTGGAGTATCCGGGTGTACAACGGCAACAAAATCAGCTCACGCTCGCTGAGGTCTTCCACATTAAAGGCAAAATCTGCATAGACTATCTGGTTGCAGAACTGTGGTCGTATGAAGAGTGGCTGTCCTGCACACTGCACCTCTTGGTGAGTATTAGGACGGATGGTACTGGGAAGGTCTTCCAGATGGAGGCGTGGGATGGTAGCCAATGCCTCAGGAGTATCTCCTTCCAACTCAAACTGCAGGAAACGCTGATTCTGTTCTTGCAGAAGCTTGATCTCTTTCTTATCCAGGGACTCCGTAATCTGTGTTGCATATCTCGCAATGGCATCCGTTTGCCTTTTCTGATGTTCTCCATCAGGTTTCACGGTAACCATGCAACGGTGTGGATTATCCAGAAGATGGCGCTTGATCCATTTCTCAAAGTAACGAGAATCCTTCTGCAGTTCATTCTCAAGAGCTTCAAGCGGTTTTCCCGATTCTATCGTCGCACAGGGAGAGAGATCATAGAGCCACCCTCGGAGACTCCTATTAAGCGCCCTGAGCCCATTGGGAACACCCCCAGGTATTTCCAGTTGCTTGAAGCGAATTCTTTTCAGGGATGAGGCAACCATTTCCGGGTCCAGTCCCTCTTTTACTATTGTCTGCAAGGCCTTCAGAATGCAAGCCTTTGCTTCCTCTGCCAGCTCTGGGTTGATCCCCTTAAAGCCAACAAGGAACGGCATCTGCCTGAAGTCCGCACTCATCCCGCTCTCGGGGGAGATGTCTATTCCCAACCCACTGTCAAGGAGTGCCTTATACAAAGGAGCAGCTTGGTTACCAAGCAAGAGGTCAACCAGCGTAGAGAGGGTGACAACCTGCAAAGGATCGGTGACATCAGTCGTTGCCCAGGAAAGCACCACCGAGGCGCTTTCCTTTGTCTGTCCTTCTTCCATTGGACTGGTAAGGGTAACATTCCTTTCTTTTTTCCAAGGCTCAGATGTTGGACAGAGGCTGTTAACCTTGAGAGAACCACGTGTCTTCAGGTACTCCTCATCAAGGAATGAGAGGTACTGCCCTACCTCAAGGTCACCATACAAAAAGAGCTTACAGTTTGAAGGATGATAAAACTGGCTATAGAAGGATCTGAACTGCTGATAATCCAAACGGACGATCTGCTCTGGGTTACCTCCGGACTCAAAGGAGTATGGGGTATCGGGAAAGAGGGAGCGTATGCTACCCTTGCCGACGATTGAATCATGATCGGCACTGTCTCCCAGCATTTCATTGTAGACTACTCCCTCGAAGTGGCAACTCTCCTCGTCACAAACGAGGCGTACACCCTCCTGCCAGAAGGTCTCCTCACGAAGCAGGGGAGCGAATACAGCATCGGTATATACATGGAAAAGGTTCTCAAAATCTTTCTGTAAGGGGCTTGCACCAGGATACAGGGTCTTATCAGGGTAAGTCATGGCGTTCATGAAGGTATTGGTACTGCCTTTGAGTAGGGTCATGAACGGATCTCTCACCGGATAGCGTTGGCTTCCTGCCAATACACTGTGTTCCAGGATATGGGCGATACCGCAATCATTGTTGGGAAGCGTCCGGAAGACATAGCTGAAAAAACGCTCCCTATCAGAATTGATAAGCTGAAAGACCTCCATATTGGTCTCGATATGTCGGAATAGGTATCCAGTTCCCTCATACTCATCAAGCTGGGTAATCTCCACCAGCTGGAAGCCCGCGAGCTCATCCCCTAAGGCCCATTGCCGTTGTATCATGCTCATTCGCTCCTATGTAAGGTGGACACTACCACGAGTTCTGATGATTGACAACCCTAGCCTCACGCTCTACCGTTGACCTATGCATACCATAGGACCACATACCAGTATTGCCGGCGGTGTTCAAAACGCAGTCATCCAAGCTTCCAATCTTGGAGCCAATGCCTTCGGGATGTTTACCAAGAACCAACGGCAATGGAAATCCAAGGACTTGGAGACGGAAGCCATACAACAGTTCAAGTCTACCATGGCGGAGTTAGGTTTCACAGCACAACAGGTGCTGGTACACGATAGTTATCTCATCAACCTGGGCAATCCAGACCCTGAAAAACGGAAGAAGAGCTTGGAGGCTTTCATCGATGAACTGAGGAGGGTCGAACAACTTGGACTGAGCCTTCTTAATTTCCATCCCGGTTCACACTTGGGACTCGTTGATATCAAGGAGAGTCTTTCGCTGGTTGCCCAGAGCATCGATATTGCTCTCAGTGAAACTGATCATGCCATAGCAGTCATTGAGAACACTGCAGGACAGGGTACAAATCTGGGCTCGTCCTTTGAGGAGCTTGCCTTCCTCTTTGGACAATGCTCAAAGAGGGAGCGTATCGGCTTCTGCATCGACACCTGCCATGCCCATGCTGCAGGCTATTCCATGGGAAGCCCCGATCAGTTCGATGCGGCAATGGACCAGTTTGATTCACTTATTGGTCTCTCCCACCTCAAGGGAATGCACCTGAACGATGCAAAGAGCAGTGTCGGCAGTCATCTTGACCGTCATGCAAGCTTGGGAATGGGAACTATTGGATGGGCCACATTTGAACATATTGCCACCGATTCACGCTTTGAGAACATGCCCCTCATCCTTGAAACGGTAGACAGTACACTCTGGGAAGAGGAGGTTTTTCATCTCCGCTTTGGAGGAAACCGATGAAACGGGTATTTGACAGACCCCTGCTGTTCGGACACAGGGGTTCCTCGATTGACCATCCTGAAAATACTCTTGCCAGCTTTGCAGACTGCCTATCCCACCACATTGATGGGATTGAGCTGGACGTACAACGTTGTAAAAGCGGTGAGTTAGTCGTGATCCACGATTATCATCTACAGCGGGTGGCAGGCCACCCTGGCAAGGTGGCAGAACTCACATACCAAGAGTTGACAGAGATTGATATCGGCAATGGAGAACATGTCCCCTTGCTCTCTGATGTGTTTGCCTTAGGCGGTACTGACCTCTACTATGATATTGAGATCAAGGCCCCTGATACCAAGAACCTTGGATTGGAGCGCCTTCTGCTTGAGCAGATCCATCACCACGGTCTGGAATCCCATTGCTTCGTCAGCTCTTTCAATCCTTTCAGCTTGCTTAGATTCAAGCACATGAGCAAGAAAACCATCCCCACTGCTCTCATCTATGGTGATGAATCAGGGGTACCCAAAATACTCCGACACGGTTTTGGCAGGCATATCACCCACCCCTCCTATCTGAAACCATCAAAGGAGCAGATTAGGGAGGCGCAATCTTTCGGCTACCAGCTCTGCGCTTGGACCGTCGATGATAGAGAGGAGGCGAAATCTCTTCTTGATCAAGGAGTAATGGGAATCATCAGCAACAATCCAAAAGCACTGAAGGACTTGTTCAGCGTTTGAACAACCAGGCACTCTGCAAGTATGCAGCGATGGAACCAAAACGGGAGAAAGCAACACGCTGAGCCTCTTCACGACTCTCACCAGATCCTACTGCCTCAACCGAGAAGGTATCGAAGAGCAGGGATCCAGTTTCAAGATCATACAGGCCAACATTCCCACTGGCCACCACCACAAAGCGATCTCTCACCTGCTGTTCGCTCACCACACCTACACTTCCTAAAAAGGCCAGGTCCGCCTCACCCTGCAGAGCTGAGAGTTGGTCCTCTATATCTACTTGTTTGAGATCAATCTCTTCCACCGTGATATCATCAAGACTCAGTTCCTGGTTGAATACCTGCAGCGCTTGTGTCCCTCTACCCAGAGATCCTTCCTGAGAGAACTCTTGTATCTCTGAAAGAATGCTCTTACCGGAGACGGTTGAGGTAAGTGTATAGGGAAACGTGATTGAAATTGCAGAGACTGCCTCCTTGATGCTGTCAACCTGATCCGCTGGGAGAGTCTTCTCCAGCTGAGCGATGGTTGGCTCTAAATCCAGGGAGAAGACAATCTGGCCATCCTTCACCAGTCCTTGGTTATAGGGAATAAACAGAAAATATCCATCGCTGGCCGTATTGAACTGCAGGAAATCGGAATATGTCTCCGAGAGGCTGTTTCTTGCTTGAAATGTCGCATTGATGGAAGCATTGAGCACCTTGGGGGAAAGCAATCGACTCTTTCTTCGTAGGTATACAGTGACTCTGGCCTCTTCTTCCACTTGGTTACGGAGACTGAATCGCAGTGATTCAATAAAGGAAATTGCTTTATCAACAAGTGTCTCAGTTTCAAACTTCCGCTCACTGACCGGTCCTTCTGCTGACAGCATGGCAGCTTCCAGGTACTGTTTGATCGCACCGGTATCATCATTTGATCGATAAGCTTGGTCAGCTTTTTCCAAGATTGCTTCAATGGCTTGTTCCCGTTCTATCATCTGGTTGTAGACACTGGTGCGTCTGCCAATGAGTAATGATTCATCCATCCGTGCAAGCAGATAGACATCGAAACCAGCCCTTCCTTCACTGACGGTATACTCACTTGCGATGGTCAAATTGAAATCTGCTATGGCATTGGTGGTGGTAAGTTCACGATAATACATGTCATACACATCCTCGCCTACGTACGCAGAGATTTGGCCCAGAATGGATTCGTATGCCAACAATCGTGCATTATAATTAACGGGAGCAGTTCCCTTACCCACAAAGGCAACCTCCCCACTTCGCTGCTGAGGTGAGTATATCCAAGAAGGAAGCCCCTCTACCTGTGCTCTTACCAGGGAAGAGAGCGAGGAACAGGAGACAAGCATCAAACTCAAGAAGAGTATAAGGCAGGCTTTCAGGAAGAGTCGTTTCATAGTGTATAAGTGTACGCGGTTGTGAGCTTGAGGAAAAGCCCTTGTTCGAGAAGTGTTGCACTGCTTGCAGCAACCCGGTTCCCGACTGAGAGGGAAAGCGCCCAATCATGGAGAGCATACGTGAGGCCCAATTCGCCGGATGCCTGATAAAACATCTCCTGATTTGATGTATCATACCCAGAAGAAAACAAGACTGAAGCATCAAGGGAGAGGCTGCGAACCAGAGAGGTCCGTGCGGAAGAGAGCTGGCTGATCGGCAGCTTTGCTGAAAGACCTGCAATACCATAGATACGGCTGGGCGCTGTTGCACCGAGACCAAATTGAACAGCGTATGGATGCATGGGAAGCGGCCAGATATGGATAAGATCAAGAGAAGGATCCATATCCTTGTTGAGTGAAAGAGAGAGGGAGACGCTCTTATTCCCACTCTCCCTCAGTCCCATACCCAAGAAGAGTGGCTTTCCTGAAAGCTGGGAGAGTAACAGCACACCTTCTTCCTCAGCAACTTCACTCACCACCACTACTCCCTGCTCTCTATCCCTTGCATCCAAAACAGTGAATCTATCTCCCTCTCTATAGGGAGAATTTTCAACCTTTGCCCCAAATCCACGACCAGAGAAAGAGGTCAGCCTCAGATCAGGTAAGGATGCAAACAGGGAAAGGCCATCGTGATTGAGTGCTGTAACAAGGCGCTTCTCATACCCACTGACTTCGCCTAGGAGTCTATAAGTGAGTTGTCTCTCTCCGTAGGAAAGGGAGAGTTCATACTCTCCCATCTCATCTTTTTCTAGAACAGCACTCAGTTCACCTTCCTCGTCCAACCGCTCCACAAGAGCTTCCTCAAGTGCCCTTTGCACTCCTTCTACCACCTCCTGTGGCACAGCTGCATCTTGAGTGAAGACAAGCTGCGCCGAGGAGAGTGGCAAGAGAATAAGGACAAGGTATATGAGAGAGAGTGCGAGCCTCATGTTGCAGCTCCAACCTCTATGATTTTCAGGATCAGGTGAGCAGCATCCTCCATTGCAGGAAGGGCAGCCCATTCAAACTGGGAGTGAAGATTATGTCCACCGGTAAAGATATTCGGGCAGGGAATATTTCTCTCGTTTGCCATGCGTGCACCATCGGTACCACCCCTGATCAAGGCTTGCTCAAGCTTGAATCCTAGTTCATCCCCGGCCTTGAAGAGATTCTCCATGGCAAACGGCTTGTTCTTTGCAACCAATGCCATGTTGTAGTAGATGTGTTTCGCATCAACAGTGACTGTTCCATTTGGATAGAGAGCCTCTGTCGCGGCTGCCAACTGCTTGATCGCCTCAATTCTCCTGTCGAGTATCTCCAGATCAAAATCCCTGAGGTACAAGGTGAGGTCAACCTCGGTATTCGTACCACTCATGCTCTGTGCACAGTAGTACCCATAGCGTTCATCGGTGGCCTCCGGGCTCTCTGCCTGAGGCAGAGCATTAACAAAGAAGGCAGCCATGGTCAGTGCATTGACGAGTCGTCCTCTGGCAGCCCCAAAGTGGTAGCTTACCCCACTGAAGTGAACACGTACCGTTGCAGCATTGAAACACTCACTTTCTATCTCATACCGTTTCCCACCATCAATGGTGTAACAGTAGTCACAGCTGATCTTATCGTACGGGAACGTATCCATCCCGGCACCGGTCTCTTCATCACTGGTGAAGATGAACTCCACCACCCCATGCTTGATCTCGGGATGGCTGAGCAGATACTCTGCTGCGCTCATGATCTCAGCCACTCCGGCCTTGTCGTCACTACCCAGGAGTGTATTGCCATCAGTTACAATGACCGTCTCTCCCTTGTAACGCAACAGTTCAGGGTTGTCTTCAACCTTGAGGGTGTGTTCTTCATTGAGCGGGATATCTTTTCCATCATAGGAGGCGATGACTCTGGGTTTTACGCCATTGCCCGGCACATCATCGGCTGTATCGACATGTGCCATGAAGGCCACGGTGGGTACATCATGGTCGATGTTGGAGGGAAGCCTTCCTATAACCACTCCATGTTCATCAACCTGGATGTCCTCGATCCCCAGGTCGCGCAACTCCTGTTCCAGCAACCTGAGCAGGTCCCATTGTCCATCCGTGGAGGGGTGTCTTTCTCCTACTTTCTTGTCATCACTCATGGTATCTATGACTGCATATCGTAAAAATCTGTTCAGTATAGCGTCTGCAAATGTATTGGGCATTGATCTCTCCTTCATTGTGAGTATTCCAATGCCCAGTATTTCACAAAGTGGACTTGCAGGCAACCAAATCCACACTATTTAGATGGTGAAGTCATAGCTCTTCAACATTGGCTTGATCATATCCACCACATTATAGAGAGCAAATACACAGATGATGATTCCCGTAACAACCGGTCCCCGCTTCAACGTTTTTCCCACGGAAATGACACTGGCTGTCATGGCACTGGAGAGTTCTGGTTCTGTGGTCACCGTCTTCAGCCAATCTCCGAACGCTTCATCAGGAGTTCCCCCGAATTGGTAGTACCTCCAGATGGACATGACAGTGGTTGAGACTACCCCACTGGCAATCGCGATAGCAGTTGCCGCTGAGATTTTCCCCCAGAAGACCGTGGTAGGGATGCAGGCATAGACCACCCCGGCGGTAAAGAGTACCAGTGTCCTGGTAACCAGCTTCTGCATATCCTTCCAAAACGCTGCACGCTGACTGGGAGCCAAGCCCCGGGCGAGGTTTTCTCCTCTTGTCTGAAGCAAGCTTCGTCTCTGCACCAGTTGCTGGTCCAGCTGTTGCTGCTCCTCTTCATTGAGCAGAGTGTGTGCAAAAGAGACCACCTTCTCAACATCAGCCTCTCCCTGAGGATTGCCTACCGTATAACAAAACTCCAAATACTCTCTTCCCTGACCTTCAGAGAGGGTATTGCTGACGATCTGCTTGCCAGAGGGGTTGCTCTTTGTCAGTGAACGGCTGACCTCCTCTTCCAGATATGGCCAAACAACATCCTTCTGTTGTTCTATCATCTCAGAGACAGCTGGCAGGAGCTGGTCATCTGAAATCTTCTGTTTCTCTACCGATTGCAGCCCCATCGAGCAACCAGAGAGTTGCACAATGAGCAACAATACCACAACCTGGGTAACAATTCTTCTTCCTGTCATATTCCTTCCTCCTCTTGTATCTTTTTCTGGTTCTTTTGCTTCAGGGGGAAAGACCACCCTAAAAGCAAGGAAAACCGAATCATGGGATAGCGGGAAAATCGTAATGAGAGCCTCTTGTATGCTGAACTGAAGACTCCATTTGGGTCGCGTATGATCACCCTTGGTTCAATACGCAATCCTTTGTAAGGAGTAATTGTCCAGCCGAATGCCATTTCATTGAGAAAGCGGAGGGATTCCTCCTCATCGTCATACCAATCATTGAAAAGAAAGCCTACCTGGATGAGAGAAACGGTAAGATGCAACCCGCAGTCCAGGGGGTAGTAATCGAGAAAGAGGCCGGTTTCCAACAGCCTGGGGCCTCCTACCTCGTGTTCAGCGGTAAGACTGATTGGGAGACGAAGGGAGAACTGTTCATCAAGTGAGAGACCAAGCTCCACACGAGCGAGTACCGTCTCCTGCCATAGCGCATCGATGAGTGCACCATCCACAGAACAATACAAGCTAGGTCCTGCCCCAAAGAGCGGACTAACTATGATGAGCAGTGGTATGATTATCATCATTTTACGCACCTATTCCTCCGTACGCAGAAACTAGCACGGAGTAAGGTATGGGAATATTCACCAAATTGGGTACCAACAACAAGGAGGAGTGGGTCTCTTCATAAGAAAAACAGGAATTCTTCTCATTAATGGTTGTAAGTCATGGTAAACTTGTACACAAACTATAATCTTTATTGTTATAGTTTATTGTAAGGAGTTTGTTGTGAATAAGATTTGGTCTGTAGTATTGATTGTCATTGCTGTCCTGACTGTGGCTGCAGGTACCTACTGGTACGTGGAGTTCAGGCCTTTGGCTGGGCAAAGTGGAACAGAACAAACGGCAACCATTGAACAAACAGAAGAGCGTGAGACCATACAGGTCCCACAGACCTCTCCTGCACAATATGTTGAACCAAAGCAAGCAACAGAACTCCCCCCAGAACTTATGCAACGTCCTGAGGAGCCGGTACAAGAACCCCCTACCCCAAGCATGCCGGTGATGAAAGAGGAAGCTCAGCAATCGGTGATACAGGTTACAGAGCCTATGCCACTGCCTGTAAGCCCCTTAATCCAAAATGGACTCCTCAAGCTCCCACGGCCCAAGGGACCGGTGGTACAAGTGCCCTTCGCCCCCCCTCGTGTTGCAACAGATCAGGAAGAGAAAGGCCTGATGGAGAAAGCAACTCCTGTACTCGAACTGGAAGAAGAACCAAGGAAGAAAGAAGAGCAAATTGAAATACCACTGCCAGAAGAAAAAGAAGCTGAAGAAATGCAGACGGTAGTACTCAAACCAAGTACTCCGTCAGCCGCTACCAGCGCTGTCACCTTCGACGAGGAAGCTTTCCAGTGGTCGATCAACTCCTCGGTCTCATTCCTTGACTATCAGTTCCCTGGTTCGGACAAAGGCTTCGATATCCAGGTTGACCTGCTCAAGCATGCAGAAGGAGCATTCAAGTTTGGAGGAACCCTCGAATATGCGAAGGTAGAAGGTAATCATGAGATAAGCGTATTGGGCAAGGTTCAGTGGAATCTACGTGATGATAAACCTCTCTCATTCCCACTCTCTGTCTCACTCGGTCCGACGGTTATCATTCCATCCAGCGGAAACAATGAGTTTGGGGTGACTGGAAAGATCCAGGGAGGCGTCTCCTATGCTTTGACTGAATGGATGCGCGTTTTCTACGAAGCAGGAGTACAGGCACAATGGGTCATCACTGCCAATGACTTCACCATCCAGCTTGAACCAATGCGAATAGGATTTGGATTCAGTTTCTAGAGATCCTTGAACGAGGGAGCCCCACTGGCTTCCTCTCCTACCTCAATATTCCCAAGAGGCCTACTCCAGCCAAGTGCTGCAGTGAGAGCCTCTTTTTTTGTATGGGCACGAGAGACGACAAACTTCGCTTCACTCTGTCCCTTTGCCTTGAATGTAATTCCACCCCGTACAGAAAGCACCTTACCGATGGAAAAGCCCTCTATGTCAGCGATAGCCAAGCGATAAGACTCCTTAACAGGGTTGCTGCCATCCCTACGATAGAGAACCACAGCATCCTTGGTTACAACCATTCTACCTCTGAGCAAATCTCCTTCCCCCAGTGGAGGAACCATGGCACAGAACAGGGAGTAGTGAAACGTCTCGTCCGTAGCCTTACGAACCTCTTTCTCAGAAACGTAGTAGGTGATTCTATAGAACAACCACACCAACAGAAACAAGAGGGGGAATAAAGAGTAATAGAGCCCTTTTCCAATATAGGAGGGATTGATAAAGACCAGGAAGAAGGTCAATGCCAATAGGATGAGTTTGATTAAAGCTTGCATGCCCACAATGTACTTGCTCGAAGAAAAAAAGAAAAGCCTTGAAGCGAATGTTTGCCGCTTGCCTCTTCTTAATTGGAGGCTACAATGAACAGAATATCACAATGTTCACGTTGGCTTTGGATTCCCCTTCTATGTTGCTGCATGTGTTTTACTTTTGGGGGATGCAAAGAAGAGAGCGCAGGTCGCTCCTCCTTGCATGTAAGCATGGAGAGGCAATCTGGAACTGAGAAGACCTTGTTGCCAAATGACACTCCCCTGGAAGTGTCTCGCTACGTAGTGGAAGGTACAGGACCCCAGGATACCACCTTCAGCGTCATGTCCAACACCAGTACCGTCGATGTCGATGGTCTCTTGATCGGCACCTGGGACATAACAGCCGTGGGAAGGAACGACCAAGGAGTCGATCTTGTCACAGGTTCTGTTTCAGTCAACCTATCAAAGGACCCATTGGAGACAGTGATCAAACTGGACGCGCTCAGTGGCAACGGTATGATGGACATTCACCTGGGATGGGATGCGAGTAAGATCAACAGTCCCAGCCTCGAGGTATGGCTTACCGACCCACAGGGAACCATTACATCGCTTACTCCAACTACGAACAACATGGAGAACGGCTCTGTTGTTTTCACCGGCTCCTATCCTGCAGGGTCCTACTTGCTGAGGGCTAAGCTGTACAGTGGGACAAGGTCGGTCGCTGGTTGTGCAGAAGTAATCCGGATAGTGGGAAATAAGACCACCGAGGGTGCTATCGAACTGACATTGGATAAGTATGCGGATATTCCAGCAACCATCACCTTGGTAGACAACCTGGGGGTACCCGTTGAGTGCAGCATCCAAGGGATCAGTGAAGTCATGGAGGCACAAGTTCCGGCAACTGCAACACTCTCTGCCCAAGAGGCAACAGACCTGGAGGTGAGCTGGTATCTGGACGGAGAGGAAATCAGCAATGCGCTCTCCTGTGCATTCACACCTGAGAGTGGACAACATCGCTTGGATGTCATTGCAAAAGGAGCACTCCTGGCTAGTACTGGGTCGGCCAGCATCACTTTCAAAGCCGCTGTCGAGGGAACCTCCGGGGTTCCTAAACTCGTCGGGATGGTAGAGGACACTACCGATGGCTTGTATGTCGGGAAGAATGCACATGTGGCATTCCTGCCTGATGGAAAGTTGGTGCTGGCCAGCAACCAACATCAGACCATCCAGGTCTGTAGGATTGTCCGTGATACCCTGGAGGTGGTCAACACCTATACCACAACTGATGGCTTCAACGCAGTACAGGTAACCGATATATATGTCGATCCACTCACAAAACTTGTTGCCATTGCAGATGCAAGTATTCCGAGCCTAAGCGTCTATTTCTATGATTCAAAAAACGCAACGCTCACTAAACAGTTTGAACGAAGCAATACCTATTTCAAGAACAGCAGTTCAAGCAAAACCTTCACAAGCCTGCATCAATTAAGCAAGGAGGCAAGCACAGGAATTCTCTATGGCCTGATACCTGATGCTTCGCATGTGGTACAGACAAACCTGTATGCACAAACCCCTGAGAGTGCTGACCCTGGAGAGTATATTTGGTGGTTCTCCAACCCGCCTGTCTTTGATGCCTTGGCAATCTCAGAAGGATCACAGAGTGCAGCTTTGGCAGACACGGACACTGGATTTCTCAAACTCTGCCGGAAGAACGCCATGGATGATCTGTTTGCACAGGACCAGCATTTCCAGAGTAGCGACACCCCGTACCTGGACAATATTGGTTCCCTTCACTTCATCAACGATGATCAGCTCATCTATGCAACGGATAACGATATTGGGAGGTTTGCCTATGCAAGTAATGCATGGACCCAGAAGGAGGTGTATACCTCCTCCCAGAATGATATCGGGGTAATGGAAGGAATCTCTCAACTCCTCTCAAACAAGGATGACACCATGCTCTACGTACTTGCAAAAAACAGCAAGAATGTTGTTTCTTTCTCTGTTGATGGGTTCGGGAGACCGCTCTTTTTGGAGAATAGTTCCCTCGGTGATTATGCTCCTGCTAGAATGACACTCTCTCCCAGTGAAGAACACCTGGCGATTGTCTCTGACATGAATGATTCACTGATTCTGTGTGCCATTCCCTAACTTTCGATATTGCGCTTTTTAACACATTGAGACCCGGATAACCCGGGTCTCTCTTATAATAAGGATGCCCGGCCTGTCGGGGGCCGGGCAAATTGGATACTGGCCAACTATCAGGCCTTGTAAACAGGAATCTCCTGATAGGTGGTATGTAATAGATGATGAGACTTTTTGCTGAGCGGTTTGTCCAGGAACTCCTCGTACAGCTGCTTGATCGATTCGTTCTCGTGGGAACGTCTGACCTTGCTCTGCTTGTCATCCGCATAGAGACCTTCACTCCGTATCAAACGAAGTTCATCGTTTGCTCCATAGGGTTGACCACCACCGGCGATACAACCACCACGGCAAGCCATTACCTCGATGAACTCATACGGAGCCTGCTTGCCCGCTGCCCGGGCAGCTCTTACCTCATCCAGTACTTCAGCAACATGGGACAGGCCATGAACTACAGCAACTCGGACCGGGGTCCCATCGAAGTCAACTGTTCCTTTCTTGATCTCACTCAATCCACGAACTGCTTCAACCTCGACATTCTCGAGCTCTTTTCCAGTAACTACATGGTAGGCGGTACGTACCGCAGCTTCCATGACACCACCGGTTGCACCGAAGATGGTACCGGCTCCAGAGTATTCACCAACTGGATTGTCTGCTTCCTCATCCTCAAGATGGAGGAAATCAATACCGGTTGCCTTGATCAGGCGGGCAAACTCACGGGTGGTGAGCACAAGATCCACATCCTGGTAACCACTGGAGCGCATGCTCTCATCGCGGTATGCCTCATACTTCTTGGCGGTACACGGCATGATTGCAACAGTGAACATCTTCGCTGGATCCATATTCTGCTTCTCAGCGGTATAGGTCTTCTCAATCGCTCCGACCATCTGCATCGGGCTCTTTGCACTGGAAACCATATCCAAAAGATCCGGATAATACTTCTCGACGTAATCAACCCAAGCAGGACAGCAAGAGGTGAACTGAGGAAGGGCTCCTCCCTTGGTCAGACGGTGCACCAATTCGCTTCCCTCTTCCATGATGGTAAGGTCGGCACCGAAGTTGGTGTCATGCACTGCTGCAACGCCAAGTCTGCGAAGAGCGGCATAAATCTTACCGGTTGTGACCGTTCCAGCAGGAAGTCCGAAGGACTCGGAAAGCCCTACACGGATTGATGGAGCAATCTGGACAACTACCTGCTTCTCAGGATCTGCGACTGCTTCCTGGAAGGTTGCAATCTCATCCTTCTCATAGATGGCTCCAACGGGGCAGTGGGCAGCACACTGGCCACAGCGGACACAGGGGCTGTCCTCAAGCTGCAACATTGCAGCTGGTGCCATGTAGGTACCATCACCACGACCGATGAACTCAAGCGCAAAGACACCCTGCAGGTCCTGACAGACCTGGACACAGCGTCCACACTTGATGCACTTCTCAGGGTCAATCACGATGGAAGCAGAGGATGTATCTTTTGGCCGATCACTCAAGCGTACCTCAAAGGGCTGCTCACGAATACCGAACTCAGCTGCCAAGGTCTGCAGCTCACATTCTCCGTTACGGATACAGGTCAGACAGCTTGATGGGTGGGTGCTGAGGATCATCTCCAAAATGGTCTTCCGTACCTGGAACAGCTCCTGGTCGTGGGTGATGATGCTCATATTCTCTGCAACAGGGGCAGCGCAAGCTCTGAGGATCTTTGCACTTCCCTCCTGCTTCACGATACACAGACCACATGAGCCAAATGGCTTGAGGTCATCATGGTAGCAGAGGGTCGGGATGTTCACCCCAGCCTTCCGGGCTGCAAGCAATATAGTGGTCCCCGCTTCAACCTCTACGGGAATGCCGTTTATCTTTACATGTACGATACTCAATTGATTCCTCCTAACCTGATCCTAGTGGATTTCAACGGCGCCGAACTTACAAGTTTCCATACATACACCACACTTGATACAGATGGACTGGTCAATGATGTGAACTTGCTTTCTTTCGCCAGAGATTGCTGCGACCGGACACTTTCGTGCACAAGCCGTACAACCGATACATTTCTCGGGATTGATCGAGTACCTGACCAATTTCTTACAGGTACCACTGGGACAGCTCTTGTCCACAATGTGGGCCACGTACTCGTCCTTGAAATGCTTGATCGTAGATAGGACCGGATTGGGAGCAGTCTGCCCCAAAGCACACAAGGAACCTTTTCTCATTGCTTCCCCGATAGTCTCAAGCGTATCCAGATCCTGAAGGGTACCATTTCCGGAAGTGATTTTCTCCAGGATGTTGGTCAGGGACCGGCCACCGATTCTACAAGGTGCGCATTTTCCACAGGATTCATCAACAGTGAAGTTCAGGTAGAACTTAGCAACGTCAACAATACAATCATCCTCATCCATGACGATCATACCACCGCTTCCCATCATGGAACCAATCCTGACCAAGGAACCAAAATCGATCGGGGTATCCAGATCGGCATCGGTGATAACACCACCTGAAGGACCACCAGTCTGAACAGCCTTGAACTTCTTGTCATTGGCAATTCCTCCACCGATGTCGTATACGATCTCACGGAGGGTTGTACCCATCGGGACCTCTACCAGACCAGAGTTGCGAATCTTACCGGTGAGGGCAAATACCTTGGTTCCCCTGCTGTCAGGAGTACCGATCTTGCTGAACCAGTTGCCACCCTTGGTGATGATGACGGGAATATTAGCCCAGGTCTCAACATTGTTGATGACTGTCGGCTTGCCCCACAGACCTTTTACAGCAGGGAATGGAGGACGAGGTTGCGGCATACCGCGCTTGCCTTCAATGGACTGCAAGAGGGCAGTCTCTTCACCACAGACAAATGCACCTGCTCCGAGGCGGATCTCAATATCGAAATCAAAACCACTTCCCAGGATATTCTGTCCAAGGAGGCCGTATTCACGGGCCTGCTGCATGGCAATCTCAAGACGATGGATAGCCAAGGGGTACTCTGCACGGATGTAAATAAAACCTCTGGTAGCTCCAATTGCCTTACCACAGATGGTCATTGCTTCAAGTACGCTGTGCGGATCACCTTCGAGCGTTGATCGGTCCATATAGGCACCCGGGTCCCCTTCATCAGCATTACAGACAACATATTTGGTATCGTTTTCTGCCTGACGGGAGAAGTTCCACTTCATCCATGTGGGGAAGCCAGCACCACCTCTACCGCGAAGACCAGCGGTCTTCAGTTCCTCGATGATGTCCTCACTGGTCATCTCAAAGAGAGCCTTCTCCAAGCCCTGATACCCTTCACGGGCGATATATTCGTCGATATTTTCTGGATCAATGAATCCACAGTTACGAAGTACAATCCTGAACTGTTTCTGGTAGAATTTGATATCCTCTACCTTCGCATTCTTTCGGCTTGCTTCTTTGTCATACAACAGCCGGGAGACTTCACGGCCCTTGATGATGTGCTCACTGATAAGCTCTTTTGCATCTTCGGGTTTTACTTTCACGTAGAAGGAGTCTTCTGGCAGGATCTTTACAATCGGTCCCTGCTCACAAAAACCGAAACATCCGGTCTTTACAATCTGTACCTCGTCAGCAACTCCCTGAGCCTTGCACTCCTCTAAGAGGTTCTGGTAAATCTGGTCCGCGCGGCTCGATTCACACGCTGTTCCTCCACAGACCAAAATGTAGTTTCTGAACGCCATTATTTACCCCCATCCTTCTTGATGATGTCAGCTGCAGGACGATCGAACATATGGTCGGTTACCAGCTGCTTCCCGATAATATGCTGCTCAACTATCTTGCGTGCCGTCTCTACATCCACCTTTCCATAGATAACATCGGGCATACCGGGAACGATGACCTCAATGGTCGGCTCCACATAGCACAGTCCCATGCATCCGGTCTGGGTGACCGAGACATTGTCTATTTTCTTCTCGTCGAGGACTTCAAGAAAGGTATCAAGTACCGGCTTTGCACCGGCTGCAATACCACAGGTCCCCATGCCAACGATAATACGGGCATCCTTGCCCTCGATATCGCGCTTCTGGATCTCATTCTGCTTCTTTTCACGGAGCTTTCTCAGCTCTTCAAGTGTCATTTTAGCCATGTTCACATCTCCTGTTGTCTGGAAGGTGACGTATTTCTTCTGTGCATATCCAGCAAATTCTCTTCGCGGTACTGTTCCAGCTCTTCCTCCTGAGAGGAAAGGTACTGCCTGAGCAGTGCCAATGTACCGCTGGTCTCAAATGGTCCAAGGACCGCTTCAAGCTCGCTTTTTCGAAGCGTATACCGGTCTCCGCCTTTCCCTGTTTCCAAACTCCGCTCAATCACCAGCTCCCTACAGAGAGGATGGCTGAGTAGTGCCAGGAAAGTGGAAGCCACATTCCCCATAGGAGGGGCATCTATGTGGTCCAGGCGGAAAGAGAAGGAAACCGTGGTTCCAATCCCCTCTTCCGATTGCAGGGCAAAGGTCCCATCGCAGGCATCACATGCCTGAGAGAGAAACGGTAAGCCCAGACCGACCTTTCGCTTCTTGTGCTTCTCCCCATCTGAATAGAACGGGTCCAGCACACGTCTCTGGATCTCTGCATTCATTCCCTTTCCGTTGTCTCGTATCTCACAGAAAAGCTTGGTCCCCGTCTCAGCGAAGGTGAGTTCCACCAGGGAACTGCCTGCCTCAAACGAGTTCTGTACGATATCCAACAGATAGTCATCGATGCAGATATGCATAGAGAGATACCTCTCTCCTTTATCTGAACTTCGCGATAATTCCGGTAATCTGGTCCTTGGTGACCTTACCGAAAACCTCTCCACCAACGGTCATGACCGGGGCAAGCCCACAGCAACCGACACAACGCACAGCCTCCAAGGAGAAGATTCCATCTTCTGTTACTGCTCCTACCGGCAAATTCAGTTGCTTATCCAACTCGTCAATGATCGCCTGACCACCCTTGAGATAGCAGGCCGTACCCATGCACACCTGAATGTTGTGCTTGCCAGGTTTGGTCAGCTTGAAGAAGTGGTAGAATGTTACGACACCCCAGATGGTTGCCAAAGGCACATCAAGCAATTCTGCTACCTTATCAGCCGCTTCGCGGGAGATGTAACCATGCTCTTGTTGTACCCTGTGGAGCACCATAATGAGATTACCCTGCTTGGTTTTCCATTCCTTGATGAATGCTACCAACTCGGGTGAGAACGTGACTTCGTTAATGTCCGACATGTAACCTCCAGTACCCAATTTACGTTTTGGTGTATCCTAACACTTTTCCAAAGAGTTTGTACATATCTATTTCTCTATAAATTCTTTTTTTCAAGGGAGTAAAGGATTTTAATTGAAGTATATTGACCAATTCTTCGAGTTAATGTACATTATTTCACATAAATAGGAGATTTCACCATGAACAATGACCAGCTGATACGGATCACTCGATACTATCGCTCGCTTAATCGTCTCAAGACTATCGGACTTGAGAAAGTGTTTGCCCACAACCTTGCCGATGCAGCAGGCGTTTCGGCGGCCATCGTACGTAAAGATTTCTCCCAGCTGGGCATTCATGGCCAGAAACGCGGCGGGTACGAGATCCACGAGCTGCTCAGAGGTTTGGGTGAGATCCTCGGGAAAGGAGACAGCCAGAACTGCATTATCGTAGGTTGCGGAAGGATTGGGAAAGCATTGATGCACTACAATGGCTTTGAACCTGATGGTATCAGGATAGTCGCAGGTTTTGACAGCGATCCCTTGGTATACAGCGATGCATCCCACCCCGTGCCCATCTACCCCATCAGCAGGATTGATGAGGTTGTCGAGGCACTCGAGGTTACCGCAGGCATTATCACCGTTACTGAGCAGGCTGCACAGGATAGCTATGAGAGGCTGCTCGCAGCTGGGGTTATGGGAATCCTGAACTTCAGCCCTATCACGCTCAAGGCACAGAAACAGGAAGATGGACGCTCACCGGTAGTGCATAACATCAACATTGCTCTGGAGCTGGAACAGATTTTCTATGAGTTGAAGTTCCCCAAGAACAGTTGAAGCGTCTAACGACGAGTAAGGGTCAGCAAAACCGGGAGGTGGTCGCTGACCCCATTTTTTATCCTGAAATCCCACCCGTATGGGGTACCATCACTCTTCAACAGGGAAGGAAGACCACAGATGGAGAACGCATCATACTCCCAACCCAATCCATCAAAGAGATAGCCATTGCCAAGTATCTGGTCATAGCGGTGCCACTGCCCCGTCCAGCAACAACTGCCTGGAGGAGAGAGGAACTCGTATTGGGAATCTAGATATGGACTATACCATTGTGAGGGACCAACATTGTCCTTTGCACCGGTAACAGCGAGGGAGCCATCCTGTATGAATTGGTTGCTCAGTGGATATGAGATATCCACCAAGGCGGTCTGTCTTCCCCCAGCATCCCATACAGCATCAGGATTTTCATTGAAGTCCCCGCAGAGCAGGGTCAGTGTCCCTTCATGGTCCTTTGCAGCCATTGAAAGAGCCCCTGAGAGGGCAATCCGCTTCTCCTCGGTCTCCTCATCCCCTCCAATCCTGCTCTTGGCATGCAAACCAAAGACCACGACATTTCCCCTGCCGGTCTCAATACTCGCTTCCAGAAACGGCCTGCATCCAGGAGCTGCATGCACCACAGGATCTGAGACAGGATGCCTGCTGATGATTGCCACAGCGATAGGGCTACCCTCTCCTTTGCTGACTGCATACCAACGATATCCCTTACGTGAAAGGTGGTGATACAAGAGATCATGTACCACATTGGCTCCTTCCACTTCCTGCAGTACGATGATATCAGGCAGTGCAAGGGAACGGTCCAATAGTACATTTGCAAGTGTCTTGAGTCGAAGACGATAGGAACCTTGATCCCAACTATCCGGGTCTTGGTACTCCTCGTATTCGTTTCCCTCAAGTTTTGCATCAAAGAGG
>JAQQAR010000041.1 GCA_028532765.1 Sphaerochaetaceae bacterium
CAAGCTTGATGAGACAACAGCAGGGGCTCTTTCCACCATGCACCAGGGAGCCCAGAAAATTTATCAGGAAAACGAGGAACGGCTTAAAGCCTTTGCGCAGCTGCTCTGCCAGAGGAACCATTTTGACCAGATGGAACTGGGGCCAAAGGAAGTCCTTCCGGGGAGCCAACAACCCACCCAAATAGAAGCACCACAGGAAGCAATTCCTGCACTTGATTCCTACCAAAACTTTCTCAAGCGATACCAGATTGAAGATGTTGAGAACCAGGAGAATCCTCAATGAGCACACATCCAAAACAAGTGGAACTTGAATCAACGATGCGTAGGTTGTGTGATGATCTCGATCACTATCTCGAAGACACCTTCGGTGATGCATACCCTCTTCACCCGAACAGGCCAGAGAGAGGAAAAGCTTCCAGCGTTGCCTATGATGGACTCTTTTCCACGGGTACACAATTTACCCTGGGATATGGAAGCAACCATGGCCGTGGGTATATCCTCTCTGTAGAGATCAGGACCTTGTCGTGGGTGCAAAAGGAAAAAAAAGAGACTATCGAGAAAGCTGCCATGGAATATATAAGGGAAATCCTACCCATCTATTTTCCGCATCGTGCCATTGAGATCAAACGGGACGGAAACGTCTATAAGCTGGTGGGTGATTTCTCACTCGGGGACTCCAGCAACAGCTGAAGTGCATTTTTGAGTCCTTTGGTAGCTTCCCTTACAAATACAGGGAATTGCTTGGGCTTTCTGCCTTTGGCATCATCACTGACCACTCTGATGATTGCACAGGGAACGTGTGCAGCATAGCACGCAAAAGCGACTGCATATCCCTCCATATCACTGCATCCAAGGTGAAGGACATCCCTCAGTTCAGGATGTTCCTCGCGATATGAGCGGACCAGGAAGCGATCGGCTGTTCCCATTACCACAGATTTTGCCCCTTCAATTGCTGGACAATTGAGAGGAAGGAAAGAGGGAGCATGCGAACCATCGCCCAAGAATGTGGAGCCCCAGTCCAGCCCAAAAGCCCTCAGGTCAAGGTCGTACTGAACAACACTGGAAGCACAGACAATATCCCCGATTGCAAGGGTTTCTTCCAATGCCCCGCAATAACCCACAAGCACCACCAGAGACGGCTTGTATGTAGCAATCGCATGAGCAACGGCAATACCGCTGGCGACCTTGCCAACCCCTACGACCATCCCTATGACCCGCTTGGATGCAAAAATCACTGGTTCGTTCAACTTTGTTAGGATACCTTCCAATTCATGTTTGAGTGGGGCAACCATCAAAACATCCACGCTCATTGCGCTCGCTCCTTGGAAAGGTCGGGCAGGATCAGCGTTGGGCTTACCCCCAGTCTCCGCTCCCTGCCAGTCCTCTTGGTTCGCTCTATGGCCAGTGATGTATAGTTCACAGCGCGATTTACCGATGTTAGGAAGGTCTGCTTACAAAGCAAATTCCCCAGCAGGATACTTGCAAAAAGGTCACCACATCCGGGATATGAAGCATCTACCTTGGTATAACGAACCAGAAAATCCTCATTATCTGCATGGCAAGCTACTGCAAAACCATCAGAGAGAGGCACACTGGTGATCACAACCAGGGACCCTGTGAGCAAGGAGAGCTTACGAGCCCAAGCAAGCGCTTCCTTTTCTTCGAACTGCTCCTGGAAAGGGAGATCAAGAAGCAGTGCCGCCTCGGTGATATTCGGTGTGATAATGTCTGCAACATGCACCAGGGATCGCATCGCTTCCACATGGCCTTTCGTGATTGGACCATAGAGAGATGCATCATCGCCCAATACAGGGTCAACCAAAACCAGGGGGGAACCCATCCTCCGCTGCTGTTCGATGAAACACTTGATAAGTTGTACTTGATGCTCGCTGCCCAAGAACCCTGAATAGACTGCATCATAGTGGAGGGAGAGCTCTTTCCAAGCATCAAGAATGCCTTCAAGCTCAGAGGTGGTGTCGCGGAAATAATACGAATCGAACCCATCCGTCTGGGTCGAGAGCAAGGCAGTCGGAAGCGGGCATGTCTCTATTCCCATTGTCTCCAGAACAGGGAGGACAACAGTCAGGGAGCTCTTTGCATAGCAGCTCAGGTCATGGATTGCGGCACAAATTGGTTGCATGATTTCACACTATCGTACATCTGCAAAACAGGCAATATATGGTATACTCCCAAAACCGGAGGTCATATGCTTATCTATGATACCTTGAGTCATCACCCAATTGCTGATGACATGTTCAATATTCTTGATTTTCCCGTGCCAAGTGCAAGTGCTCTAAAAGATGCACTGTCCACCATGATCCTCTCCTCTTCAGGTTGGAGGAAGGTATTTGCTGAAAGCGGGAATGAAGAGGATGCCTCAGTAAATATCACTGAAGCAGATGCCATGCTTGCAGCTCTTGCAGCCCTATCCCTTGCACGATTTCTAGGGGTCCCTGCTGCTGGAAAGCAGGCAGTGGCACGAGCAGAGGTGCACGTTGAACCTCATGAGACAACCATTCTGGTGGGACTTGATGCAAGACCGACAGGAAGAGTACTTGGGGATATTGTGTGCAGGACCCTGACCATGCTGGGCTGTTCGGTACGGTATCTCTACATCTGTGCTGCTCCTCAGATCATGGCTGACTGCAACCTCTTCCCTGATGAAGCTGATGCATTCTTCTATATATCGGCAAGTCATAATCCAATCGGGCACAATGGTTTCAAGTTCGGTCGCACTGGTGGTGTGTATCCGGCCAAGGAGGCTGAGAAAATCATCAACATATTCAGGGAAATTGTATTGGAAGAGCCGATGGCTCCTCTCTACCTCCAGAACCTCTCCTCACAGATGGATACCACCCGATACCGGCATGTGCTCACATCGGTGAAAGCGGAGCAATCGAGGAATCTCGAACGGTATGAACAATTTGTGCTAACCACAGCAGTGCAATCAGGGGATAGAAATGAACATAGAATGTTCAGGGAGATGCTGGTAAAGGCCCACAGCAAGGAACCCCTTGGCGTTGTGGGAGAACTCAATGGCAGTGCCCGCTCGGTAAGTATTGATTACCGATTCCTGACCTCCCTGGGACTCAAGGTACACCAGATCAATGATCAGCCAGGGCAGGTTGTCCATGCCATCGTACCCGAAGGAGAGAACCTCCAGCTCTGTCAGCAGACTCTTGAAATGCTGTATGCCAAGGATTCTTCATTCCTCCTGGGCTACGTTCCCGACAATGATGGGGACCGAGGAAACCTTGTCTATATCCAGAGAAAAACTGGGAAAGCCCGTATCCTGGAAGCCCAGAATGTATTCGCCTTGGTCGTCCTTGCAGAGCTGACGCTCTGTCGACTGAAGCATCCCTCCAGCCTATTGGCAACCGTTGTGAACGGTCCTACCAGCAACAGGGTAGATCATATAGCACAGGCTCTTGATGCAGAGGTCTTCCGCTGTGAGGTAGGAGAGGCAAATGTTGTTGAACTGGCAGAGATGAAGCGGAAAGAGGGATACCTTGTCCCTGTACTGGGCGAGGGCTCGAATGGAGGCAATATTACTCATCCGGCAAAGGTCCGTGACCCACTGAACACTCTGCTGAGTCTGGTGAAACTGCTCAGGAACAGGGATATTGCAAAACTCTGGTTCCGAGCAAACGGAAAGGATGTCCCCCACCCCGTAACCCTTGAAAAGATTATTGAAAGCATGCCCATTTACACCACCACTGGGGCTTTCTCGAAGGATGGCAAGATGCAGATCCATCACGACCATGCCGTTTTGAAAAGCCGGTACGAAGTGTTATTGCAAGCTGATTGGATAGAAAAGCAAGAGATGTTCAAGGAACTGGACATCCATGCATACACCGTATTCCAGAGTGAAGGAACCAGCGCTGTTGAAGGTATGGGAGAAGCATTCCGCACGCCCCCATTCACCGGCGGCTACAAGGTGGCTCTGAAGGACAAGGATGGTATCATCACTGACTTTCTCTGGATGCGAGGCAGCAAGACTGAACCAGTGTATCGTGTCATGGTAGACAGCAAAGGTGATGATCGGGGTCGTCACGACAGGCTCCTTGCATGGCATCGCAGCCTTATCGCCCGCGCCGACCAGGATTAAGAGCCCTGCCAGATCTCATTGACCAGACCGTTGAGTGTCTCCTCCCGCTTTGTGGGGGGAGATAACTCACACTCCCAAACAACCAGTACACGATACCCCTTCTCCAACAACTGTGCACAAACCCTCTGGTCACGTTCCCTGTTCTTGGCGAGCTTTTGTTCCCAGAACGGACGGTTAGTTTTTGGAAGGGTAAAATACTTGCAACCTAGGTGTGCGTGCCAGAAACATCCATTGATGAAAATAACGGTCTTGTACTTGGAAAGCACAATATCGGGTCTCCCTACCAAGCGTTTGTCATTGACACGGAAGCGGAATCCATGGCGGAACAGATAGCTCCGTACCAAGAGCTCACTCTTGGTATCCTTAGCCTTTATGCTCGACATGATCTTGCTACGCTTGGCAAGGGAGAAGCAATCACCCATCTGAGGAACCTAGAGACTCAAGCCTGCAATCGCAGCCCCGAGGGTGGGCGAATCATCAATATGGACGAAGCGATAGTACCTTCTTCTCTCCTGTTCCAGATGGGTATGGAGATAATATTCGGTATACTTCTTCAGGTACTCAGTCTTGTAGAATGTGGTACCATCAGCATTGATACAGACAGGAACACGTGGATCGGTGCCGGCTCCACTCTTGAGTATGGTGGCAGCAAGGTTTGCTGCCGTAAGTTTTGCCGCCCTTGCAATCAAGGCATCGATAATCATCCAAAGGGAAATTGCATCCGCTTGGTTTCCTTCGCAGCAGGCTACCAGTTCATACTCACGGTTGAACGGCATCTCAAGATAGTTGCTCATCACCGTGGTATTGATTCCTCCAAGTCTTGCAAATCGTTGCTTGAAATTTTCACTGAAGAGTCCGTCCTCTATCGCCTTCTCTATGACAAGCGTGCTCAAGGGACCAAGATACGCTCCACTGATCATCTTCTCCAGATGGTATTGCTGAGGTGCCTTGGTAGCATTAAAGAACTCACGGTCAAGCTCGCTGGGACAAAAATCGAAGTTGCCTGATTCAATATTGATGATCTGACTACCCCCATCCTGGAGCCCCAGTTTTCCAATGGAAGCATTCTCTTCAACATAGGCGGTATTTGTACCGGTACCAAGGATGAACCCAATATAGCCACTGTAAGGGACTTCACTCTTTGCACTCTGGCCGGCCAGAAGGGTGGCAACAGTATCGTTCAGTACTGCAACCTTCTTATTGGAAACATCGTAACCCCGACGGGCAAGTTCTTTCAGCAGTGTTGCACCAACCGGTTTGCCAATCACCTCGGGAGCTTTTATCTCCTTGGAAAACACCAAGGGAATCCCATCATGGTCAGCGGTGATGGAAGCTGCGTAGGAGAAGCAGAACCCTATCTTGTCGCTCTTGTCGATCAGACGCTCCACTTCATCGGCAAATGTGGAGAAAAACTCATCTGCACTCACTTCCTTTTTGACACCGGGCATTGAAACTTTCCTGAAGTCCTCGATATGTGCAGTTCCCTGATCATCAAAGGTTACCAAGCAGGTTCTGAAATTTGTGCCTCCTGCATCAAGAACAATGACCGGTTCATTCTTGGGAATCTCACTCACCACAGTGGTATAGGTAGGGATCATTTTCAGGCTACTTGAGTTCTCATCAATGAGACCCTTCTCCATTTCACTGAGAAAGGTATTGAGCAAATGCTCCATATCCACCGTAGCGGGATCGATACCCCGTCTTTTCAAGAATTCCTCGGTTTTTTGGACACAATCAGACATGCTTCCTCCTATAGGAAATTGAGGCTCACCTATACCTCCACTTCCCTTCCATTTATTTTCAAAGTAAGCGGGCGTACCGCAAAAAATCCTTCATTATCACTATGCAGCAGAAATTTACCCTCTACCCGGACCGATGTACTGACCCGCCTTCCATCCACCACCACATCAGCAGTGACAATGATATCAGGAATCTTGCCGCTCTGTATCACCGTACCCATCAGGGAGGGGAGTGTTACCCCTTCTCCCCAGTCTGTAACTGCAGCCCCTTTAAGCACTGCATGTCCCACTTCCCAGGCATGGACAGTGAGATATTGGATCGCCACATCGTTCAGGGGGCCTCTCGCTGCTTGCATCAGTGATGCAAAGAAAGAAGTCCCTCCTTCCTTTGTCGCCAAGAACACAGGGAGATAATCCCCCAGATCAGCCTCCTGGAATGTCAGGATGTGTGGAAGTGTCTCACCATCCCTGAAATAGAGATTGCTTCCAGGAAGGTCAAGCTTCGGAGTATTCAGAAAGGCTGCAACCGCACAGATTGTCGTGTCAGTAATGGCAGCAATAGCCACAGTGACATCATTTGGGGTTGGCTCTTTTGCCCCAAGGGGGGAGAGCAGACAAAACATCAACAGAAATGGTATTAGGTATTTCATGTGCATCCTTTGTGATATGATAATTCACCACACAAAAGAGAACAACCTATTCATGGGAAAAAGACACAACTTCACTTATATGGTACACTGATGCCATGAATACGCACACTTCCAAACAGACAATATTCTGGTATGACCTTGAAACCTTTGGTCTTGATAGCCGATATGATAGAATCGCCCAGTTTGCAGGGCAACGCACTGATCTCAACCTCAATCCCATTGGCGAGCCTACCGTCCTGTACTGCAAACTCAGCGACGACTACCTGCCCGATCCTCTTTCCTGCACCATCACCGGCATTACCCCGCAGGAAGTGAACCAGAAGGGAATGTGCGAAAGCGAATTCATTGCTCGAATCAATGCAGAGTTCTCAAAACCCTCTACCGTGGTTGCTGGGTTCAACAATATCCGCTTTGATGATGAGTTCATTCGCAATGCTCTCTATAGAAATTTCTTCGACCCTTACCAGAGAGAGTGGAAGAACAACTGCAGTCGCTGGGATATCATCGACCTGGTACGTGCAGCGTACGACCTACGCCCTGAAGGCATCACCTGGCCACCCAGAAAGGAGACCACGGGAAACCCAACGTTCCGGCTCACCAGCCTTACCGAGGCAAACAATATCAGCCAGGAAGGAGCGCATGATGCATTGGTAGATGTCAGGGCTACCATTGAAATTGCCCGCCTGATCAAGAACAAACAGCCTAAGCTGTATGATTACTACTTCTCCCTCAGGGCAAAAAGCCAGGTCAAGCGGGTGGTTCCGACTCCCTTCGGGCAACCGGTTCTCTTTACCTCTGCCATGTTCAGCAAGAATGAGGGATGCTCACGCCTCATTACCCCGATCACCCACATGAAGAGCAATGCCAATGCCATTATCTGTTTTGACCTGAGCAAGGACACAGCTCCACTGCTCAGGGCAAATGAGGAAACACTACTCAAGACAGAGGGCGTTTTCACCTTGGCGATCAACAAGTGTCCGTTTGTCTCCCCGCTGAGTGTGCTTACCGACCAGCTAGCCGTAAAACTCGGGATAGACAAGGATCTAGCCATGTTCCGCCACCAACAAATTGCAAGCCACCCAAAGCTGTTGCTTATTGCACGGAATGTCGAAGACACCTTTGAAGGGGTTGATGATGTGGATTTCCAACTCTACGACCGCTTCTTCGCTGATGCCGACCAGAAGCGTTTCTCCCTGATCCGGGAAGCCGAGCCAAAGGAGAAACTCTCCTTGCATCTGGACTTTGAGGATACCAGGATTCCTACCATGCTCTTCCGTCATGTTGCACGGAATTGGGAGGATGTGCTTACAGAAGAACAACTCCTGAGATGGCGTAGCTTCTGTGCTGAGCGCACACTCAACCCACCAGGAGCCGTCAAGATGAACTGGAATTTCTTCAAACGCAAGATTGAGGAGAGGCTGGCAAGCACCGAGACTCCTGCCCAGGAGAAACTGGTACTTGCCGATCTTAAGCAGTATGGGGAAGAACTCGAGAAACGAATCTTCTTCTAGAGCAGCTTCATTTCCTTTGCTGTTTCCTTGAACGCATCAACCGCCTTGTCCAGATCCTCCAAGGTATGGGTTGCTGAAAGCTGTACCCTGATACGGGCTTTGCCCTTGGGCACCACGGGATAGCAGAATCCAATGACATAGATTCCCTTCGTGAGAAGCATGTCAGCCATCTGGACTGCTTTTGACTCATCGTAGATCATCACTGGAACGATGGCTGTCTCCCCCTTAACCAGGTCGAAACCTGCCTCTTCCATTTTTCGTCGGAAATACACTGCATTGCGCATGGTTATTTCCTTATACGGATTTCCTGCTTCCAGCAGATCCAGTACCTTGATCGTCCCACCGCAGATAGCCGGTGCCAAGGTATTGGAAAACAGGTATGGACGAGCCCTCTGGCGGTACAGGTTGATCAGGAGCTGACGACCGGAGATACACCCTCCACTTGCCCCACCACAGGCCTTGCCGAAGGTGGTGGTTATCAAGTCCACCTTCCCTTCAACACCACACAGTTCAACGGTTCCCCGTCCATTTGGACCAAGATAGCCGGTTGCATGTGAGTCATCAACCATAACCAAGGCGTCGTACTGCTCTGCTAGTGCACAGATTTCTGCAAGCTTGGCGATGTCCCCATCCATGGAGAAAACGCCGTCTGTAGCAATCAGGCGCCGTCTCTGATCCTTGCTCTCCTGTAGCACTGCCTCCAAGCTCGCCATATCACTATGCTTGTAGCGATACCGTTTTGCCTTGCACAGCCTAATCCCATCGATGATGGATGCATGATTGAGTTCATCACTGATAACCGCGTCTTCTTCTCCCAACAATGGTTCGAACAGAGCCCCGTTAGCATCAAAGCAAGAAGTGAAGAGAATGGTATCATCTGTGTGCAAGAAGGCACTGACGCGCTGCTCCAACTCCTTGTGAATCTGCTGGGTCCCACAGATGAAGCGGACCGAGGAAAGTCCGTACCCCCATCTATCCATGGCATCTTTAGCTGCCTTGACGACCTCTGCATTGTCGGCCAATCCCAGATAATTGTTTGCACAAAAATTGAGAACCTCACCGTCGGAGACCGAGATTGAGCGTTGCTGCTTGCCCTGCAATACCCGTTCCTTCTTCATCAATCCAGATTGTTCTTGTTCTGCAAAGAATGCCTTCAGATCCTTTTTTAATGCTTCTGTCATGGATTCCTCCTTCTAATGGTTTCAATCATATCAAGGGTCATGGTCTCCAGGTTGTAGGTAGGATTCCAATCCCACTCCACCCGTGCTGCATAGTCTTCCAGGCAGTTAGGCCAGGAATCGGCAATGGCTTGCTTCACGGGGTCCACCTCATAGGAAATGGTAAACCCTGGAATGAGGGTACGTATATAGGCAGCTTGTTCCTCAGGGCAAAAACTCATACTGGCAATATTGAATGCATTGCGATGCCTGAGACGGCCGGGGTCTGCCTCCATTATCTGGATCGCCGCTTCCACGGCATCTGGCATGTAGATCATATCAAGGTAGGTGTCACCCCTGAGAAAGCAGGTATAATGCTCTCTCTTCACTGCTTCATAATAGATTTCCACTGCATAATCTGTCGTACCACCACCAGGAGGAGTCATATTACTGATAATGCCCGGGTATCGAACCCCCCGGGTATCAACATCATAGGCATGGTGGTAATAGTCACACAGCAACTCACCGGCAACCTTGGTTACCCCGTAGATCGAAGTCGGACGTTGGATGGTGTCCTGTGGGGTGAACTGTTTGGGAGTGGTGGGACCGAACGCCCCAATCGAGGAAGGGGTGAAGACCGCACAACGATTCTCTTTCGCCACCTCCAAGGTTGCGATCAATCCATTCATATTGAGGTCCCACGCAACCAGAGGATTTTGCTCAGCCCTCGCAGAGAGCAGTGCCGCCAAATGATAAATGGTGTCAATCTTATGTTTCTTGACGATTTCATTGATGGTCTTCCCATCACGTGCATCTACCTTGTAAAAGGGGCCTCCACCGATGAGCTCTTTGTTTACATCATCGCGGATATCAGTCAATACCACATGATCGGATCCATAGCGACGGCGGCATTCCATGGCTATCTCTGAACCAAGCTGTCCCAATGAACCTATGATTAGGATGTTTTTCATCAGACCCTCCAAGAACACATTCCTTGACAATCCCCTTTTGGGGAGCATACAATATCTATGTTCATTATAGTAAACACTGTTCACTATGTCAAACTTATTACCACAAGGAGCGATGCAATGGAAACCCCTCCCATGATCGGCAAAAACATACAACGGATACGCACAAGCAGGAAACTTACCCTCAATGTACTCTCTGAACGTTCAGGTGTCTCTAAGGCAATGCTTAGCCAGATTGAATCAGACAAGGTAAACCCTACGGTGGCCACGGTCTGGAAAATTGCAAGGGGTTTGAATGTTGAGCTCAATGATCTTCTCGATTCAGACGATCAACCAAAAAGGATCTTTACCCTCAACCCGGCCGGTGAGGATTCCCCAAAACTCGAAACACATGAAAATGGGGTATCCATCAGGATCCTCAGCCCCTTGAGCATGGTAGAGGATCTTGAGATGTATCTCGTTACCCTCGAACCACACAGCATTCTCAGCAGTGAACCACACTATGCAGGAACACAAGAGTATCTTACTGTCGTAAAAGGTGCAGTAAAGGTCCAGGCTGGGGATAACATTGCGGAGATACGGAAGGGTGATTTCCTCGTGTACCACTGCGATGTTGAGCACTCTATTGCAAATGAGAGCAACCAGGTTGCAGTAGTGCACATGGTGGTACGCTTTACCGAGGAGAAACGCTAGGTACTGCTTTTATTTGACGTGAAGGACTGCCTGCAGTATAAAGGAGCAAGGCAGGTATATCATGGCAAAAAGAAGCATCATGGTCTCCTATGGAATGGGGAAATTCATTGCAGAGTTCCTTACCGGAGCATTCGGTAGCATTGTCTTCATGTTTTACGAAACAGAGGTGGGGTTATCTGCCGGCTATGCTGCGCTTGCAACCATCCTCTACTCTCTCTGGAATGCCATAAACGACCCAATCATCGGATATGTAACCAACAAAGGAGCCCCTTTTTCCAAGAAATTTGGAAGAAGATTCCCTTGGATTATCCTGGGACTTATACTTTGTAGTGTATTTTTCATTCTTATCTTCAGTGTACCCAGCTCGTGGGATGCAAGGGAGAACCCGCTCCCTGTCTTCCTTTGGATGGTGCTCACCATCTGTCTCTATGATGGGTTCTACTCCCTTTGGGAAGTAAACTACCAAAGCATCTACCCTGATAAATTCCGTACCCAAAGCGAAAGAACCACCACAGCAGCAGTCGGCACCGGTATCGGGGTCCTGGGAATTGCCTCCGGCTTCATCATTCCACCACTATTCTTCTCGTACGGAGTAAGGTCGAGTTATCTCATCTGTGCCTTGGTCATAGCAGGTTTCAGCCTGCTGGCAACCTTTGGGGTAAGTTTCGGGGTCTTTGAGACCAAGGATATGATCGCACGATTCACCCAGCAGAAAGAAAAGGAAGAATCCCCTCATTTCTTTGATCAGATGAAACGAGCACTGAAAAATCGTAATCTGCTCGCCTTTGTGCTGTTGCTCTTCTTCTACCAGAGCGGGTGTATGACCATGACTGCCAGCGTCAACTATGTAGTTAAGTATGTACTTGCAGCGAAAAGCAGCGGGGCCACCCCAATTTTCGCAGGGATGCTGGTAGGGACGCTACTCTCTATTCTGATCTGGATGCAGGTAGCCAAGCGCCTGAAAAACAATCAGTTGATGCTTATCCTCTGCTCATTTGTTTTGGCTCTCTTCGCTCTCCCCCTCTCCTTTCTTTCATCGGCCACATCATATGTTATTGCAATGGCGCTCTGGGGCTTGGGTTTTGGAGGTTTCTGGACATTCATGAGTCCAGCCATGGCCGATGTTATTGATAGCCTTATTGTGATACAAAAGCGTCGTGATGATGGGGTTGTCCTTGGTATCAGGGCATTTTTCATGCGATTTAGTTATGCAAGCCAAGCCTTGGTCTTTTTCATCGTGCACAAAGCAACGGCATTCGACCCCCTTGTGATCACAGAACAAGCGATATGGGGCATACGACTCCACATGGGGGTAATCCCTGCCCTCTTCTTCCTTGTCGGTGGATTACTTTTCCTGCGTATGAATACACTTGGACCGACTGAGGTTGCAAGAAATCACCAGTTGCTCTCAACGTTGGATATCTAGCAATGCTATGCAAAGACCCATCACTTTTGTATACTTGCCCTGTAGGAGAAAACGATGCTAGAAAAACTGCCCGATTACGAAAAGCAGCTTGCAGATATAGATGAGAAACTCAGCAATCCTGAAACCATGCAGGATATGAAACTCTTCAGGAGTCTCAATCAGGAGAGATCACACCTTGCTCCCATTATCGACGAGCTCAAGGAAATGCAGAGCTTGAAAGAGCAGATTGCAGATGCAAAGCAATTGCTCAAGGAAGAGAAGGATCCTGAGATGCTCGAGCTGACCGAGCAAGAGCTTGACGAATTGACAGAACAACTGGCAAAGAGCGAACAAAAGACGAAGATGCTCCTTATCCCCCCTGACCCAATGGAAGGAAAAGACATCATCATGGAAATCCGTGCAGGAACCGGTGGCGAGGAAGCTGCACTCTTTGCAGCAAACCTTTTCCGTATGTACTCCCACTATGCTGATGCCAAGGGATGGAAGATGGAAATTCTCTCTTCCAATGAGACAGGCATTGGAGGCTACAAGGAACTGGTGCTCTCCATTAGTGGAAAGGATGTCTATGGATCGCTCCGTTTCGAGAGTGGAGTACATCGGGTACAGCGGGTCCCAGAAACCGAGAGTGGTGGAAGAATCCACACCAGTGCAGTAACCGTGGCCGTACTTCCTGAGGCAGAAGAAACCGATATCGAAATTCGTCAGGAAGAACTGAAGATTGATGTTATGCGAGCTGGTGGCCCAGGTGGACAGAGCGTCAACACCACCGACAGTGCGGTACGGCTTACCCACCTTCCTACAGGACTTGTGGTAATCTGTCAGGATGAAAAAAGCCAGATCAAGAACAAGGCAAAAGCACTTCGTGTTCTCCGATCCCGTCTTTTCGATTTGGAAGAAGACAAGAAAAATAAGGAACGAGCTGAAGCAAGAAAGAGCCAGGTTGGATCGGGGGACCGCAGTGAACGCATCCGTACCTACAATTATCCACAGAACAGGCTCACCGACCATCGAATTAATTTGACGTTGTATAAGCTCGAATTGATCATGGCTGGAGATCTTGATGAGGTGGTTGAGGCTCTGAAGATAGCCGCAGGTGAAGCTGCACTCAAGGAAGCGTAAGGAACGTGTTCATGACCATTGCAAACTGGAAGCAACAGACTGCCGGATTGCTGCAAGCAGGGCAGGTAGGTGACAGCGCGAACCTGGATGCACGTCTTCTCCTTGAGAAGGCAACCGGCCTTGACCAGGTTCACCAGATCATGGAGAGTGAGCGAATCCTAGCATCAGAGGAGCTCGAAATCCTCGAGGAACTCAGAGACCAGAGACTGGCTCATAAACCAATGGCGTATATATTGGGACATAAGGAGTTCTACGGCAGGACTTTCCTGGTCGATGAACATACACTCATCCCCCGTCCGGACACAGAGACCCTTATCAATGAAGTACTTCACTTCTCCCAGGAAAAGTGCAAGGAAGCATTACTTCCCATCATTGATGTATGTACCGGCAGTGGTGCAATCGGTATCACCCTCTCCCTTGAATTGAATCTGGATGTGGAGCTGTCTGATATCTCTGTGGGCGCCTTGAATATTGCCAGAAGAAATGCCGTTTCACTGACTGGACATGAGCTTTTGCTTCATGAAGCGGATCTTCTCTCCACGATTTCACAAAAATATGGTATGATCGTGAGCAATCCTCC
The DNA here is from genome assembly GCA_028532765.1 of Sphaerochaetaceae bacterium. Lineage (GTDB taxonomy): Bacteria > Spirochaetota > Spirochaetia > Sphaerochaetales > Sphaerochaetaceae > Sphaerochaeta. Next base: position 13,952 of record JAQQAR010000041.1, read on the forward strand.
CTACCTCACCGCCACTTGGTGTGATGAGGTCTCAGCGGAGGTAGCATGGGAACCAAGGGGTGCACTTGATGGGCAAGGCCAGGATGGACTCTCCTTGATCAGAAGGTTGCTGGAACAGAGCACCCTGCATCTCAAGGAAGGAGGAGCTCTGTTTATCGAATGTGATTACAGGCAGACACATGAAGTTGCCAGCCTATTCAAGGAGCACCACTTCAATCATATTACCATTGCCAAGGATCTATCTGGTCATGAACGCGTAGTGTGGGGGGTACTTGCATGTACGAACAACTAATTGAACGCTTCATTCAAAAGGCGTATAAGTATCCCAAGGCTGACCAGGAGAAAATCCTGGCCGCGGCTACCTTCGCAGACAGTAAACATGAAAACCAGAAAAGAGCCAGTGGTGAACCCTATCTCATCCACCCCCTAGCAGTAGGCGAAATTCTCATCCAATTGAAGATGGATGCAGATACTATCTGCGCAGGACTTCTCCATGACACGCTCGAAGATACCAATACCACCTACGAAGAGCTCCTACAGACCTTTGGCCAGAGTGTGGCTGATATGGTTGAGGGAGAGACCAAGATAGCCAACCTCAAGACGATGAACAAGAGCGTCCAGGAGGCTGAAACCATTCGCAAGATGTTCTTTGCCATGAGCAAGGACATCCGCGTCATTATCATCAAACTTGCAGACAAACTGCACAACATGCGTACCATCCAGCACCTGAACCCACAACGGGCGAAGGAAATTGCCGGTGATACCCTCGATATTTTTGCTCCCCTTGCCGACCGCCTGGGTATCTCGTGGTTGAAGGATGAACTGGAAGACTTGAGTCTGAAGGTACTTAAACCGGATACCTTCAACTACATCCAGGATTACCTCTTAAGCAAGAAAAGTGAACAGAAGGCATACCTGAACCGGGTGGAAAAGTCCATATACCGTGCCTGTGGGGATGCTGAGCTGAGTGATATCATTGTCACCAGCAGAGCCAAGCATACCTATTCGGTCTACATGAAAATGAAGAAGCGCAAGAAGGAGATTGATGAGATCTTCGATATCCTTGGGGTACGCATCCTCTGCAATACGATGACTGAATGCTACACCATCCTGGGGGTGGTACACCGTCTATGGCCACCTATTGAAGGACGGTTCAAGGACTACATTGCCATGCCTAAGGCGAACAACTACCAGAGTCTGCATACTACGGTCATGGCACTCGATGGCAAGTTGCTGGAAATCCAGATCAGGACCAAGGAGATGCACTTTACCGCTGAGTATGGTGTTGCCGCCCACTGGAGCTACAAAGCAGACACAGGCAGCGATAGTGGTTCCTGGAACAAGATGGACAATGAACAGTTCTCCCGTATCATCAGCAAGCTCAAGATCTGGTCGAACGAGATCGAGAGCAGTGAGTCATACATGGAGGATATCAAGGGGGAATTGCTCAAGGATACCATCTATGTATTCACTCCACAGGGACATATCGTGGAACTCCCCACCAACTCCACCGCCCTGGACTTCGCCTATCAGATCCACACCGAGGTAGGTAATCATACCACCGGAGCCAAAGCTGATGGATCCATTATCCCGCTCAATGCACCACTGAAAAACACACAGGTCATCGAGATATTGACCAGTCCCAATGCACGGCCCCACCTGCAGTGGCTCCGTTATGCCCAGACAAGCAGTGCACGCAAAAAAATCAAGGCATGGCTGAACAAGTATGATGAGAACATCCTCATAGACAAGGATATCATTGCAAAGCGGAAAGCCCCTGACCATCAGCAGAAAGAGGAACAGCCGCAACCACCTCAGCCTCCGATGGATGATGAGCATATCGTCAGGGAAGTCTTTGATGCAAAACGGGTCAAATTCCGTGTTGGTGAAGAGAAGAATATGATGATCCACATCGCTCAGTGCTGTAATCCAGTACGGGGGGATGATATTGTTGGATACATCAGTAGAGGACGGGGGATCATCGTCCATAAGCGCAGCTGTCCCAATCTCAAGAACATGGCAGAAATTGATGACCGGGCTATTGAGGTGGAATGGGAGACAGAATTCCCGAAACTTACCAAACGCTTCAGTGTAACCAGCAAGCGAACCTATGACCTTTTCGGGGAGATCGAGGGAGCACTACGCAAGCATAAGGGTCATCTTATTGAAGGCAGGCTGCACGATGATGAGGAAGGTAAACTCAGAGGAACATTCACCATGGAAGTGGAGAGAGAGGATGACTTCAAGAAAATCATCAAGAATCTGAAAACCATCCCCAGCGTCATCACCATCGCTGAAATCAAATAGTTCCTACTCTTCAAGTACCCTGAGAATCTCAGGAAGCAATTGTTTCTTCCTGGAGAGGACTCCAGGGAGGAAGAACTTCCCTTCTCCTGTCTTCTCATAGGCAAGTTTCCGTTCAGTGATCGGCAAACTCGTCATAAGCAGTACACTGTTTTCCCTCACAACATCAGTGATGAGGAACATTGCCCAGTCCAAGCCTTGCGCCATTTTCAGGAGTTCCAGTTCCGAGAGATACGTATCCTTGTACTCATCCACGTCGCTGAGCGTGGTGACCTCACATTGCCCGATCCCGAAGGCAACACCGAGTTCTCGATAGACCTTGAAATCGGCCTCAAGCATCTTGCGAGGATCCTCTTTTGCCAAGGAAGCACCACTACTGAACATCGTCTCCCCAAACTTTCGCATGTCCTCCACATCTCCAAGAATCAGGAGATCCTGTACTGCAGTATAATCCTCGAACGTAGTTGTGGGGCTCTTGAGCATTATTGTGTCACTGACAATTCCAGAGAGCAGAACACGAGCCATCTGCTGGGTAATCTCAATATTATGACGGAGATACAATTTATAGATGATTGTGCAGGTGGAACCCAGAGGTTCACAGTAGATAAAAATCGGGTTTCGGGTCTTTGCAGCGCCCAGACGATGGTGATCAATGATCTCCAACACCTCAGCCTCATCAATACCGCTTACCCCTTGCTCGGTTTCATTGTGGTCGACCATGATCACTTTTGTCTTGGGCCTGTCAAGGAAACAACGGCGGGTCACAAAACCTTTATATTTGCCACCTCCAAAGACGGGAAGCCCACGGTAATCACTATCGGCAAGGATGTCCCTTGCCACATCGAAGAGACAATCATCCTCAAGTTTGATGGGATCCTGTACCATAAGCTCCTTGACCGGAACACTGAGACGGAGAAGACGAAGTGTCTCTGCGGTATCAAGCGCGCTGAGATATACGGAACCCTGATAGGAATCCCAATCGACACTGCTGGTTACCTGATCCTCAATGCCTGTCAGGACAATGGCCGGAATCTGGAGTTCGATGGCTTTTCTTATATGATCTTCCCTATCCCCTACCACCAGGATAGGAGGGCTTCCTTCCAAAGCTTCCATATGCTTGCAGAAGATTATGTAGCGCATTGCCCCAACCATGATCGGAGCATCGAAGGTTGCTCTCTCTCCACGCTTCAGGAAGGAACCCTTGAGCACCTTGGGGAAATTATCCACAACAAAGTGATAGATGGGGCGTTCCCCGCTGTTCTCTTTCAGGACAAAGCTGCTGACCTCATCGACACTTAACAGACCACGATATTGCTCACCATCCATAACCGGTACAACTGATGATTTGTTGGAGGACCCGTAGATGGAAACCAGATTGTATACGGGGTCTCCCACCTGTACAACAGCGTTGGTATTTCGGGTAACACTCAGCACCTTGGTTCTCACATCCTTTATGAAAGGAGGAGGGGTTACCCCCAATCGGTCAAACTGTGCTTTTGTTGTATCATTAAGATTCCCACATCGCACTGCGTTGTACGTGTTGTTTGGGTCGACTTTGTTCTTCAGAAATGCATAGCTATAGGCAGCACAGATGCTGTCCATATCCGGATTACGATGTCCACACACAAATATTTCGGCCACGACATGCTCCTCTGTTGTCCGTCATTCTATCCGAGTTGTGCTCCTCTGACAACTGATAACAGCTAGTCAGAGTAGTACAAATAGGGTACCATCGAAGGAACCAAGGAGATGTAATATGCCTAGTGTAGTGCTTGCAAATGACCATGGTGCAGTTGAACTGTCCAAGAGATTGATTGGATATCTGGAAAAGATGGGATATACGGTAAACCATCTGGGTGTAACTTCCAACGATTCGGTAGATTACCCTGATATCGCGAAAGAAGCTTGCCTGGAGTACAAGAAAGGCGAGTATGAATTCGGGATTGTCCTCTGTGGAACCGGTATTGGAATCTCCATCAGTGCAAATAAGGTTGAAGGTATCCGTTGTGCTCTCCCCCAGAACTGCTATGCAGCAGCAATGGCGAGACGACACAACAATGCAAACTTTATTGCATTTGGAGGAAGAATCGACTACCCGGAAGATCCCGTTGATATGCTGGATGCCTTCATGGAGGTCTCCTTCGAAGGAGAACGACACCAGAGACGAGTTGACAAGATGATGGCCCTGGAAGGGACCTGCTAGCGGTAGTCCTTATAGGTACCTACCACATAGAAATCATATTTGATCAAATCAAAAAGCAAACCAATCTGTCCATTTGATAGATTGTAGGCCAGGGTGAGAGAGAGCAGACGCTCTCTCTTCCCATTTACGGGGTTTCCTATCGTAACGGGAGTCAAGGAGAGCAGCACATGACTGATTCCCAAGGTTCCTTGCTCCTGGTAGGAACTTACCATAACCCCTGCTCCAACGAGCGTATTGATCCCTACCCCTGCCACAGCAGATGCGGTGGAACGTTGTCCCAGCAAAGTGCGTTGCATAAGCAGTGAAACCGAAGAGCTGCTGAATGGGTCGGGAATGATCCGGGTATCGACCTGAACATCAAATTCCCATACATCCGTTAAACCGGTAGAAAGACCCCACGCGAGCTTCATCCGACTTGGATCCAGGTCTTTCTCATATAAGTGTGCATTGGTTCCCAAGGTAATTCCCAGGTCAAAATACCCAGCAAAGAGAGGGGAAACAACAATCAAGATGATGATACTGGTCAATAACAATTTCTTATGCATGATACCCTACTTGATAAAATACGTGTAACGGACAAGGTTGATCCCCCAACTGTCCACTACGCCCTTATCCATATTGAAGGCGATAAAGGGGGAAAGCACTTCATACCAGAAGTCCTTTTGGCTCAATTTCAACAGACTTGCTTCCACGGTAAAGGTAGAGGCCTCCCTTGTAGGATCAAACTGGTAGAAAACACCAAGCGCAGGAGTATAGGCGACCACATTATGAGCAATGAAATTGAATGGGTGGTTCGTAGTTCTCAGAAGATCAACGTGCAAGCCTACCTGCAGGTATGGAATTACCCACTCCTTATCTTGATCGGTTCCAAAGGCTACTTTTCCCACCAAGGAAGGATTCCCGTACTCCAGCAACCAAGGTCGGTAAGCCAGTGAGATTTCCATCCCACTGGACAATCGCTCTGGCCCATCTGAGATCTCTTCACCATAGTACCCGAACCCGTACCCGAATGATCGGGCCATCACAGGAGTTGATAAAAGAAGTATCAGTAGTATGAGTAGCATTGTTGGCTTCTTCATCATCAACCTCCAAAGAATGCGGTTATGAAGCGGGGCCAGTTCCTGAGGGTATGCCACCCCTCGGCCATCTCTTCGGTAATGGGAACAGTTCCCTCATACAGTTCTTCAAAATGAAGTTTCAACTGTTGGGCCAATTCCGGGCTATCAATCACCAGGGAATTCTCATAAGCGAGATTCATCGAACGGTAATTGATATTCGTTGATCCAATCAAAACATAGCGCTCATCCACAATGAGCAACTTCTCATGCAGCAACCGTTGGGTTTCCGCACTCTCTTCCTCGATACGAAGATCAATCCCCATGTCAAGAAGATCCTTTGTCATGTACTCGATGCCCTTACGATTGGTAACCCGCCGGTCAAAGGGTATAATCATCTGTATCTTTACACCCCGCTCTTGTGCCATTCTAAATGCCGTGATCATCTCTTCATCCATGAAGGGAAGAAACGGCAGCACTTGCACTGAGTGGTCCGCCTCACTGAGCAGTGAGCCGATGAGTTTGCTGATCTGGGCGCTTTTCGGTTCCTGGTTCACATACCAACCCTGGTATGTCTCCTTTCCTTCAAGCGATGTTTCATCAACGGTAAAGTCCGCCCTATCTATCTCATCCCAGGTCTGTTCATTCCACCAGGGAACAAAATAGTCAAGAATAAGGCTGCTGAGTTCAGGAGAGGTGAATTCATACATGCTATCCCGTTGCAGTTGCTCATCTTCAGCACCGATGGAGATATAGTTGAGGTTCATCCCCCCAAGTGCAATATGCTCCCCGTCCACGATGAGAAATTTCCTATGGTCACGATAGAGGAGATTCAGGCCACTGACCAACCGTGCACCACTGATGGAATTGAACTCCAGGAGGTGTACCCCGCTTTCACGGAGGAATTTGAGCGGTATCAAGTGAAAGCGTGTCTCTGTCATGTCAAAAGGACCGGTCCCGTCGACCACAAAGTATACGCGGACTCCACTCTCTGCTTTCCTTGCAAGCGCACTATAGAGCGCTTCCAACTCCTCAGAACTGGAGGCAAGGAATGCGCTGGTTATGATATAATCCTCTGCACCTTCAACCAACTCAATAAGCCGGTCTCTCCATGCCCTGCCATCATAGTACACGTCAGGATAGGAAACCTGCACGGAAGGAATCTGAAACGAAGAGAGTTTTTCCTCGAAAGGAACCGAATCAGAGAGCACCTCTTCAGATATCATATGCTGAGTGCTTGAGCAACTTGTTCCGAGAAGTATCAGACTGATGATTATACATACCAAACGAACCTGACGCATCATGACCTCATCGTGGGAAATATGAAGGGATGTGGCAACAACTCCTCGAATCGGTATGCTACATGACTACCCTTTCTTCCTTCAGCATAGGCAACATCCACCAGGTGAACAGCAGTATCCTTTCGGCTGAACTCTGCAAGTACCTGAAGGCATTGGGCACAGGGGGGAGCAGGAGGAACATCCTCACTTACTACCACCAGAAGGGAGATCCCGATGGTTCCCTCATTTGTTATGGCATTGAGGATCGCATTACGTTCTGCACAGATGGTAGCACCATAACTGGAATTCTCCACGTTGCATCCACTATATACCCGGTTCGTGGCACTACTGACCACTGCCGCTCCAACCTTGTACTTTGAATAAGGGGTATAAGCATTTTTTCTGGCTTCATATGCTTGTTCAATCGCCAAATCCAAGAGCGCTTGCTCTCCCCTCAAGGGAGAGGATGCTTCCAGAATCTTGTTTGCCCCATACACCACACGGTCGTCAGTTCCCTTACTTGCAGAGAGAATCATCTCCAGTTCTTCAATACTGTTGAAATCCTCAAATGCATCCAGGCTTGAAAGCACATAATCTGATCCTGCATCAACAAGTTCAGATACTGAGAACGTGGTAGCTACTGCACAGACAGAACACCCGGCTTGCTTACCCGCACGTATACCGTTTATGGCATCCTCAATGACCAAACATTCTTGAGGAGGCAGCCCCATGGAAAGAGACGCCAACTGATAGATATCTGGATTCGGTTTGTTTCGCTTAATGCTTTCCCCGGTTACCATGCAATCAAAATCTGATTCTGTCAGCCCGATCGCACGAAGATTGATCTCTGCCTTTGTACGTGCAGCACTCGTGGCAAGGGCCAACTTCAGCCCTGCCTTACGGGCATTGGAAATGAAACGATGAACCCCCTCAAGCGGTCCACGATCCATAGCATATGTTGCATAGAGAGAAAACAAGGTCTCTCTGGCTTCCTCAAAGTCTATCGAAACACCATATTTCTCCGCTACACCACAGAGAAAACGCTTATCTCCTGCGCCAATGAATGGAGTGAAGTCCTCGCTTTGGACTGTTACCCCTATGCGTTCAAAATAGGTCATTGCAGCGTGGAGGATGACAGGTTCGGAATCGATGAGAACCCCATCCATGTCAAACAGTATTCCTTCAATCATGGAAACTCCTTGCTGATAGTCTAGTGAAAATAGCCATTTGTGACAATAAGTGTACTAGCGAAAGACGGCATCCCTTGCAGGATGCCGTCACTAAAACCAACCTCTCAAACTCAGTGCATGATCGTCTTACCCCGACCAACATCGTCCTGGAAAACAAACTCGCCATGACCTACACGTCCAAGATAGATATCGTCTCCCATGATCAGACGCCCACGAAGATACGTCATGATCGGCTTTCCAATTACCTGTACTCCCTCATACGGGGTATAGCCACTGGCAGAATGGGTATTCTCCTTGCTGATAGTCCACGCCATATCAGGGTCGAAGATGACAAGATCTGCATCACTTCCTACGCGGATGGAACCTTTCTGGGGATAGATCCCAAATGCCTTCGCAGGGGCAGTACTGAGCAGGTTCACCACCTGTTGAAGGCCAATCCTCCCACTATTTGCTGCAAAGGAGTACACGAGGCTCAGAAGCTCCTCAGTACCGGGGATCCCTGGAAGAATGGTTCTCACATCATCGCTGGAGAGTTTCTGTTCGCGGGTAAAGGAACAGTGATCAGTTGCAATGATCTGCACTTCCCCATTAAGCACTGCTTCCTGCAAAGCCTCGTTATCTTCCTTGCTCCTCAAGGGAGGTGTCATCACATACAGTGGGCCATCCTCCCCTTCAAGCTTTTGCTTATCCAGGAACAGGTAGTGGGGTGTTGTCTCAATAATTACCCTGAGGCCCTTTGCCCGTAGCTCCCTCACCTTTTGCAGTCCAGCCTTGCTCGAAAGATGGACTACGTACAGTGGCATATCAAGCTCCAAAGCTATCTTTCCTACCGTCTCAATACCTCTTGCCTCTGCTTCACTTGGACGGAGCACTGCGTGCGAAGGAGGTGTATAAGGACCGGTATAGCTACTATTGACCTTCTGGATGGTCGCATCATCCTCACAGTGGACACTGACCAGGAGGTCGTGCTTCTTGCATAATGCAAAGATCTTGCGTAACTCTTCCTTATTGTCGACCAGATAGCCTACATCCTTGTAGGTGGTGAACATCTTGATAACCTTCACCCCGGCCTTCTTCAACTCCACCAGCTCATCTTCCAGGCTCTCTCGGTACGCGTACAGTCCTTGATGCAAAGAGAAATCGACTGCCATCTCCTTACCCATGGCTGTACTTCTCGCTTTGGTGCAGGCAGCAAGATTTCCCTTCTTGTCATCATCGGCGAAATCTATCACCGTGGTGACCCCGCCAAAGGCTGCACATCGGCTGCCTTCCTCAAAGGAGTCAGCAGTCACTGTTCCCCTGCTCACCAAGTGATAGTGTGTATGGGCATCAATGATACCTGGCAATATACACATATCCTCAGCCTGCACAATCTCTGTTCCCTCAGGCAAGGTATCTGGATCGATTTTTGCTGCGATATGCACAATCTTTGAATCCTCGATCAAGATGTCAGCATGCCTGGTCCATTCCGTATCAACGAGCAATCCGTCTTGTATTAATATTCTATTCATACCTTAAGGATACCTCAGGATTGGAAAGACTGCAAAGCAAAAAACGTGCCTCCTGCTTAGTAACGGAGATTTGGTTCCTTGATCGCCTTTACCTCATCCAAGCGGCCTACCACAGTAGAATAGGGTGCACCCTTCACATACTCGGGATCTTCCTTTGCCTGTGCAAGGATGGAACGGAATGCAAGAATGAAAGCTTCCAGCGTCTCGAGGCTTTCGCTCTCGGTCGGTTCGATCATGAGCGCTTCACTTACCAAGGAAGGAAAGTACATGGTCGGCGGATGGTATCCCTTGTCGATGAGCGCCTTGGCAACATCCTGGGCCTTGACCCCGTACTTCTGCCTGTACTCCTCCAAACTGATGACAAACTCATGCATGCATTGGGTTCCATAGGGAATCTCACACACATCACCCAACCGCTTTGCCACATAGTTTGCATTCAGCACGGCATGGGCACTTGCTGAGCGTAAGCCCTCACTTCCCATTCTCAGGATATAGACATATGCCCTGAGCAGTACCAGGAAGTTCCCCCAGAACATACTGACTTTCCCAATGGAGTCTTCACTCTCCCAATCAAGGACATACCCACTGTCGGTAAGCTGGATATCTGGCTTTGGAAGGAATGGCCTGAGTTTATCATTCACCATCACCGGACCACTACCTGGACCTCCTCCACCGTGTGGGGTGGCGAAGGTCTTATGCAGATTAAGATGCACTACATCAAATCCCATCTCACCCGGAGTAGCCATACCCAGTATGGCATTCATATTGGCCCCGTCGTAGTACATCATTGCCCCATGAGCATGAACCATCTTGCTGATGATGAGAATATCCTGCTCAAAAATGCCCAGGGTATTGGGGTTGGTCATCATCACGGCAGCAACAGAATCATCAAGCTTTGCCTCAAGATCATCCAGATCCACTTGGCCTTTCTCATTGGCTCCAATGGATAGCACCTCAAATCCATTCACCATTGCACTGGCGGGATTGGTACCATGGGCGCTGGAAGGGATGAGTATCTTGGTACGGCCGGTCTCACCGCGCTTTTCATAGTAGGCTTTGACCATTTTCAAGCCAGTATATTCACCATGAGCCCCAGCCAAAGGTTGCAGCGTCCCCCATTTCATCCCGGTAATGGAGGAAAGATCCTCCAAAAGGTTGAACATGATGGAGAGGCTTCCCTGTGTTGTCGAGACATCCTGCAGAGGATGTATTTTGGTAAATGATTCCATCTTTGCAATATGCTCGCTGAGCTTGGGATTATATTTCATCGTACAGGAACCAAGTGGATACATCCCGTTGTCCACCCCGTGCGCCATCGTGGATAGCCGGGTAAAATGCCTTACCACATCCAGTTCAGATACTTCAGGCAGACGGGCAGGTTGTTCTCGCTGGATTGATTCAGGAAGAGGGGGAAGCGCCTGGGAAAACCCCTTGGGCAAATCCAGTGGAGGATAACAGTATGCTTTTCTTCCTTGTTTTGATTGATCAATCAATAGCGGCTCTCTCATTTCATCACCCTCCTTGCTGCGGCCAGATACAGCTCCAGCTCCTCACGACTACGCTTTTCTGTTACTGCTACAAGAAGAACCAACTCATCCTTGACCTGTCGGGTCAACGTTGAGAGTCTCACCCCTGCGAAAATTCCTTCATTGCGAAGCTCCTGCATGAACTTTCTCAGGCGCTTGGGATCAGAGAAAACCAAGGGAAATTCACACCAAAAGGGCTTGTCCCAAACCACGGCCATCCCTGGAAGCTGGGCCAGATGGTATGCCAGGTAATGTGCCTTTGCATAGCTCTGGTTTGCAGCTTCGACCATACCGTCCCATCCAAGACTGGAGAGGTGGATGGTTGTCATGAGCGCTGCAAGTGCATGATTGGAGCATATATTGCTCGTCGCCCGCTCCCGCTTGATATGTTGCTCTCTTGCCTGAAATGTCAGGGTGAATCCTTTCCTTCCTTTTGCATCTTCACTCATACCAACCAAGCGACCGGGAAGTTTTCTCAATAACGCTTCCTTTACTGCCATATACCCACAACTTGGGCCACCATAGGCAAGGGGAAGCCCCAAGGACTGCGTGTCACCGATGGCAACATCAGCACCCCATCCACCAGGAGACTTCTGCATGGCAAGAGACAGAGGATCGTTGGAGATAGCCAGAAGAGCTTTTTGCTCATGAAGTATTTCTGCCACACCCTCATACGATTCCAATAGGCCATACCGGTTTGGACTCTGGACAATCAAACCAGCACAGTCAGCATCCAAGAGAGAAGGAAGCAATGAGAGATCAACCACCCCATCCTTCTCAGCAACCATCCTCAGCGTTCTTCCCGTCCCTTTTGCCCAGGTCTGCAAGACCTGCAAGGTAAATGGATGGATGGTAGAGGAGACCAACACCATCGATGCGTGCCGCTTTGCACTCATCATCAATGAAGCCGCCTCAGTGGCAGCATTTGCTCCATCATAGAGTGAGGCATTTGCCACATCCATTGAAGTAATCTCACAAACCATGCTCTGGAACTCATAGATTGCCTGGAGCAAGCCCTGACTCATCTCTGCCTGGTATGGCGTGTATGCGGTCACGAATGAGGGCAAACTGGAAAGCGCCTCAACCGTGGAGGGAACAATATGGTCATAACAACCACACCCCAAGAACGGTATGCCACGTACATTGCGCTGCGCAATGGAATCAATCATTCGCTGCACCTCGTCCTCAGTCCTTCCCTGGCTGATCGGGACTGAATCAGAGAGTAGGATATCCTCTGACAAACCAGAAAAAAGCTCCTCCATTGAAGAAAGACCGATAGCTTCCAGCATGATCTTTCGGTCTTCATCAGTATGGGGAATATAGGGATAAATCATCTATGCCTCCAGGACATGGGCAAACAAAGGCCGCCAGAATCTGGCGGCTCATTGTTGTGTTCTCTCTATAGAGTCTCTAGATATGCTTGGTATGCCTCTGCATCCAACAATTCACCATAATCATCTTCTGAGAATGAGGTAAGAATATAGAGATGATGAGCATAACAATCCTCATTGATCAATTCAGGAGAACCATCAAGGTCCTCATTCGCCTCATGCACCACACCCTCAATTGGGTTGATAATGGCCGAAGCTGCCTTGACACTCTCGACGGTGGAAATCTCTTCTCCCTTGCGATATCGCTCACCGAGGGGAGGAAGCTCAACAAAGACAATCTCACCCAGTTCATGTTGTGCATGGTCTGTAATACCTACATAGGCCAAGTCACCCTCGATACGAACCCATTCATGATCCTTGCTGTAGCGCAGATTCTCTATAACCTTACTCATTGCTTGCCTCCACCATCGTCAATGCTACCATCACCGCTCGTTATTGTCGAGTGGAAAATGTTTCTCCAAAAAGGGAAGATCCAACTCAGGATAGAGTTTGAACTTATCCAGCAAGGCCAGAACACGCCCCTGGGCTTCTCTCATCGCCCCTTCCTCGGTCACTGCTTTTGCCTTGCTGGGTTGACCGGCATTTGCACCCTTGGTAAGGATCAGCGGTTTGGTGTGGTTAAGCACCAATGCAATGATGGAAGCAATTTCTTTCATTTCTGGCTCGCCCATCTTGAGTGTCGTTACAGCGGGGGTTCCAATACGCAACCCACTCGTGTACCAAGGACCGTTGGGGTCGAAGGGAAGAGCATTCCTGTTCAGGGTAACTCCACACTCCCTGAGGGCTGTCTCAGCTTGCCTTCCGTTCAGGTCAAAGGGTCTGACATCAAGAAGCATCAGGTGGTTGTCCGTACCCCCTGTAGCAACAGGAATACCTTCATCCAGGCATGCTTTTGCCAAGACCTCGGAGTTCTTCACAATGCTCTGTGCATAGGTCTGGAAGGAAGGATCGAGTGCTTCCCTGAATGCGATGGCTTTTGCGGCCATGACATGAGGGAGGGGTCCACCGAGCACCAAAGGGCAACCCTTGTCGACACTCTCTGAGAACTCCTTCTTGCAAAGTACCATTCCACCTCGTGGTCCACGGAGAGTCTTATGGGTCGTGGTGGTTACCACATCAGCCCATAGTACAGGGTCATAATTACCTGTGAAGACTTTTCCTGCAACCAAGCCAGCAAAGTGAGCCATATCCACCATGAATACTGCACCAACGCTATGGGCAATTTCACTCATCCGCTTGAAGTCGATCTTTCTGGGATAGGCACTATAGCCTGCCAGCAGAATCAACGGCTTGATCTCCTGTGCCATCTTCTCGATTGCATCATAGTCAAGCAGCCCACTCTTCTCATCAACTGTATAGGTATAGGCATCAAACATCTGGGCTGAAATATTCAGGCGGTAGCCATGGGTCAGGTGTCCTCCAGAGTAATAATCAAGACCCAAGAGTCGTTGGTTACCCAGTTTCTCCCTGACTTGGTCCCACTGCTGTCGGCTGAGATTGCTGGGATTCGGAATTCCGAGCTCCTCCAAAGCAGGAACCTGGATACGGGTATTGAGAATCGCCCAATATGCAACCAGGTTTGCATCGGCTCCACTATGAGGTTGGACATAGGCATGTTCTGCCCCAAAAAGCTTACAAGCATACTCGCTTGCTGCTGCTTCTATGGCGTCAACGTTGTCGCAACCAGCATAGAAGCGGTGGTATGCAAATCCTTCACTATACTTGTCGGTGAGCAGGTTGCCCATTGCAAGCTGGGAAGCGATTGAAGAGAAATTTTCACTTGCAATCAACTTCAAGTGGGTGCGCTGATCTTTCAGCTCATTGACGATGCGACCTGCAATTCCCTGGTCGACCTGTGCAATCTGGTCAAGGGCTGCAGTATAGGCCACCATAGGGCCATTCATCTCTTTGGCTTCTGCCAAATACGCTTGCAATGCTGTTCCACTGGACATGTGTTATACCTCTTTGCGTGCTATGTTACTTCGTATCTTGCCCTTGTGGGGCGACTCTGTCAACGCACTAGGCAATTTTGGGTTGCATTTTCCCTTATCATACTTCAAAATGTGACGGTTGTCTTCTGTAATAAGCAACTCGATACAATTGAGGAAGAGAGAGATTATATGAGTATAGGCGCTACAAAAACACGTGAAGCACTGGCAAGCAGACTGGGCTTCATTCTACTATCAGCAGGATGTGCCATAGGACTTGGGAATGTATGGCGTTTTCCCTATATTGCAGGCAGGTATGGAGGAGCAGCCTTTGTGCTGATCTACGTCTTATTCCTGTTCATCCTAGGCCTTCCTGTCATGGTTATGGAGCTTTCCATCGGAAGAGCGAGTCAAACCAATATTGGACGCACCTTCGAAACATTGACCCCCAAGAAAAAACCTTGGCATGTCTATGGCAAGCTTGCCATCATCGGAAACTATGTGCTTATGATGTTCTATACCACCATAACCGGTTGGCTCCTCTCCTATTTTGTACATACCATCAAAGGTGACTTCACTGGATTGAATGCAGACCAAGTGGGTGGTTTCTTCTCCAGCATGCTGGGAAAACCAGGGAACATGATATTCTGGATGATCCTTGCTGTTATCCTGGGTCTCCTTCCTGTAGCAAAAGGACTACAGAGCGGGGTCGAAAAAATCACCAAGAAGATGATGATCGGCCTACTCCTGCTGATGTTGGTACTCGCATTCAACAGCATGCTCCTTGATGGGGCTGGAGAAGGATTGAAGTTCTACTTGGTACCAGACTTTTCCAAGATGGTGGAAAGCGGCCTCTCAGAAACAATATATGCAGCAATGGGCCAGGCGTTCTTCACCTTAAGCCTCGGTATTGGTTCCATCTCTATTTTTGGCTCCTATATCGGGAAGGAACACCGTCTTACCGGCGAAGCTGTACGCATCATCGGTCTGGATACCTTTGTAGCACTCGCCAGCGGACTCATTATATTCCCAGCTGCATTTGCTTTCGGAGTTCAGCCTGATGCAGGTCCATCCCTGATCTTCATCACACTCCCCAATATTTTCAACCAGATGGCCGGTGGAAGACTCTGGGGATCCCTGTTTTTCCTCTTCATGAGCTTTGCAGCATTGAGTACGCTTATTGCTGTCTTTGAGAATATCATCAGTTTCTGGATCGATGCCAAGGGTGTCGACCGAAAGAAAGCAACCCTGTTCAATGGCATTGCCATTGCACTGCTCTCCCTCCCTTGCATACTTGGTTTCAATGTACTCTCTGGTTTCCAGCCTCTTGGACCAGGTACCGGAGTGTTGGACCTTGAGGACTTTATAGTCAGTTCTACCCTGCTTCCCCTTGGGTCCCTCTTCTTCACCATCTACTGTACATGGAAGTACGGTTGGGGTTGGGATAAATTTATAGCCGAGGCAGACAGTGGGTCCAATGGGTTGCAATTCCCCAAGATCCTTCGCCCATACTTCCAGTATGTATTGCCGGCAATCATTCTAGGAATCTTCCTAAAAGGATATTGGGATATTTTTATTGCATAGGGGCACTGTTGACACATTTTAACCTAGTGCATATAATTTTCTTGCTTTTAAGCAAATATTTGGAGGTTTTGTGGCCAAAGAAGAAGCAATCGAAGTGGAAGGCATCGTACGCGAAGCTCTTCCCAACACCATGTTCCGTGTGGAACTACAGAATGAACATGTCATTCTTGCCCATCTTTCGGGCAAGATGCGCAAACACTACATCAGAATCGTACCTGGTGATACCGTGCGTGTTGCACTTTCTCCCTATGATTTGACCAAAGGTCGTATCATTTACCGTGAGCGCTAACACCACATTAGGAGAAAAAGCCGGATTCCCTTGAGAACCCGGCTTTTTCGTGTATCCAAGTGTATGGAATCATCGTTTCATGATGATCCAAATAGCACCACTTCCCCCATACTGGGCTTTTGGGGTGTATGCTTCACGTACCACCTTGCTGATCCGTATCTGGGAGAGTGCAGCTTCTTTCAACAGGGAATATCCCTTGTCATTATGCAATCCCTTTCCCGTGATGATTGCCACCTTGAGGAGTCGTTGCTCCTTTGCTGAGCGTAGGAATTCAGCAGTTGCCTGTTCAGCTTCCAACACCTTCATTCCATGAAGGTCCAACGTTGACTGAGGCTCCATGGCACGGAGGGCAGAGATGGTATGGGGATCTGCCTTTGCTTCACGCTTTTCCTTCTGTGCCCTCTTGATGGCTGCCTCCTCATCACTCAATGTTGACCATTGTTTGTAGGTATCTGCAAATGACCAGCTCACCGAGCTATCACGTTCCTGGTCAAGCTCTTCCTTCTCATCAAGGGCATCCTGCATGTCATGGGTAGGTTGCAAGGGAAGGTCCTCACGTTCTCTCTTTCTCTGATCAGAGACTGGCTTCCCTCGTTTCTTCTTGGGCCTTTCACTCCCCTCAAATTCCTCAAGGAGTGATGCAAAATCTTTTTTGGGCACATAGGCCTCACTCTTTTTGATGGAAACCGGTTCTTCCTTCTTGTTCTTGGCAGCTTGCTTCTCGCCTTCCCATTCAGCAAGAATCTCACCAAAGGACTTCTCCACCGCTACCTTGCTGTGGCTCTTCATCCGCTTGGTCACACCGCCCAGCTCACCTGTCTGTTCCCAAGTGGCAAGGATATCACCGAAGTTTGCCTTTGGATCATAACCAAGCACCAAGGGCTCTTTGCGTTGACTGGTGGGTTGTTTCTTTGGCGCAGGTTGCTTCTGTTTCACAGGCTGTTTCTTTACTTCCTTGATATGCTCAAACGGCTTATAGGCATCAGAATCAACTACAAGACGGCTGTTTCCAGCCGTCTCGCTTGTATCAGAAGTTTTCTTTTTTTTCTTCTTTGGCACTCAGACCTCCCTCACATCCAGCAACTGTGACACATAGGGCTTTACAAGCTCCACCACCTTGCTGATGGATGCTCCTTGCACCTTGATGGTACAGATGGCATTGGTGGGATCGGTTCCCATGAAGGTACCAAAGGTTATGATATCAATTCCTGCCTCGCTCAGCACCTGACTGATCTTTGCGATGGTTCCAGGCTTGTCTTCTACCACAAAGGTAAGACGTACCCCGAAGTGGCGTGCACCAAAGAGCTCAAGCAGAATCTTGAACATATCACTCTTTGTCACAATTCCGATCAACTGCTGTCCTTCAAGTACAGGAAGGCTGCTCAGGTCTTGGTCAACCATCATGCGTGCGGCTTCCTCAACCGTGGTATCCTTGGTAATGGAAACCACGTTCTTACTCATAAGCTTCTTGACCGTAAGCTTGCTCAACAGGTAAGCCATCTCATGGATAGAGAGACTTGTCGCAGGAGAAGGTGTGGCATACAAGATATCCTTTTCAGTTATGATACCAACCAGCCGCTTCTCTTTATCGAGCACAGGAAGTCGGTGAACCTTCTCCTGCTTCATCAAGGTAGATGCCTCCGCGATGGACATATCGGGAGTAGCTGTAACAGGATTGCGCGTCATTCTTCGTTCGATAATCATATGGATCTCCTACCATCTAAGCATACTATAATTCATGCCATCGTGAATTTCCAGTAATTATTCGCCCAGATAGGCTGCCCGTACCTTCTCATTCTCCAAAAGTGCGGAGGATGCATCACTCAGAACAATTCTACCATTCTCCATGACATACCCTTCAGAGGAAGCCTTCAGTGCCATACGGGCGTTCTGTTCGACCAGAAAGACTGTTACCTTGTCCTGCTGGTTGATCAAGGCAATCTTCTCGAAGATGTCTGCAATTACCAGTGGGGCGAGACCGAGTCCAGGTTCGTCCAGAAGGATCAGGCGTGGCCCACTCATCAGAGCCCTGGCAATGGCCATCATCTGCTGTTCGCCCCCACTAAGGGATCGGGTCTTCTGTCTTCTTCTTGCTCCAAGAATGGGAAAGAAGTCATACATGGACTCCTTGCGTTCCGCGATCAAGGCATCATCCCGTACAAGAAAGGCCCCCATATCGAGATTCTCTTCAACAGTCATATCAGCAAAGACACGTCTGCCTTCGGGAACCAAGCTGATTCCCTTTGCTGCAATCAAATCAGTGGTGAGTATCTTCGAGCGCTTGCCTTGCTTGGATCCAGCACTCTTAGCCCTGCAGATCTCCTCTCCATCAAAGATGATGGAGCCTGAATCCAAAGGCTCCTGCCCTACGATGGACTTAAGCAAGGTACTCTTGCCACTTCCATTCGCTCCGATAAGGCAGACGATATCACCTTCATTGACATGCATACTGACCTGTTTCAGTGCCTTGATGTTCCCATAGGAAACAGAAATGTCATCTATCGTGAGCAGCTCTTTCATTCTTCATCCTTACCGAGATAGGCCTCGATGACACTCGGGTTTTTCTTGATCTCATGGGGAGTCCCCTGGGCAAGTTTCTGCCAATAGTTGAGGACAGTAATGGTATCACAGATGTTCATCACCAGTTTCATGTCATGCTCGATCAGAACAACCGTAATTCCCAAGTCCCTGATCTTTCTGATGGTGGACATCAGATGGTCAGTCTCCTGTGGGTTCATGCCGGCTGCTGGTTCATCCAGGAAAAGCAGCTTTGGGTCGGTAGCAAGCGCACGAGCAATCTCAAGTTCACGTTGCTTTCCATAGGGAAGATTCTTTGCAAGCTCATTCTTGGAAGCGCCCATATCGAAAAAATCGAGCCAGTCCAATGCTTTTTCATAGATCTCTTCTTCCTCTTCCCTTAACTTCACATAGCTCTTGACAGCGTTGAGAAAACGTCCCTTGGTTTCACTATTCCCTGTCTTGAAATGTCTACCGATCATGACATTCTCAACGACGGTGAGTTCCTTGAAGAGGCGGATATTCTGGAAGGTACGTGCGATACCCATCCTACAGATCTTATGAGCCGGATAGCCGGTGATCTCCTTATTGTTGAACCAAACCTTTCCAGAGGAAGGAATATCAAGACCGGTCATATTGTTGAACAGGGTGGTCTTGCCAGCCCCATTGGGTCCGATAAGACCGGTGATCAGTCCACTTTCCACCTCAAAATCAACTTTATTGACGGCAACAACGCCTCCGTAAGCTCTGGTAAGAGCCTCTGTTTCCAACAGAATCATTGTTCACCTCCTGTGGTGGATGCAGCACGCTTGCGATACCGGGTTGCCTCTCTTCCAAGAATCCCCTGTGGTCTCCAGATCATCATAACAACCAGTATCAAACCAAACAGGATCTGCTTGAACTGGGGAGGGATGACACTGGACAGTCCGGTGAGCTGAGGAAAATAGCTGATGAACTGGATGATGAAAGCACCCAGGATCGAGGCCTTGAAATTGCCCATACCCCCAAGAACCACCATACAAAGCACCATAACCGAAACCATGAAGGTATAGGTTCCGGGGGTGACTGAGAGAGTAAACGCTGCCTGCAAGGAACCTGCAATACCTGCTACCGAAGCACCAAGAATAAATGCATAGACCTTGTACTTTGTGATGTTGATACCCATGGATTGGGCGGCAATCTCATCTTCCCTGACTGCAGCCAGGGCACGACCCATTCTCGAGCGAGCCAAACGCTGGAAGAGAATGTAGGCAATAATTACGAATACAATCACCATCACCAGGAAGGCATACTTCTTGTAAGGATTGATGGTGAAACCCAAGATGGCAGGCATGGGGATTCTCTGGATACCCATCGGACCGTTTGTCAGTGAGTCCCAGTTGTTCAATACGTTGCGTACAATTTCACCAAACCCCAGGGTAGCGATAGCCAGATAGTCACCCTTGAGTCTGAGAGTCGGTAGTCCGATCAACAAACCAAAGAGGGCACTTACCACGAATGCTACAGGAAGCGTGGCCCAGAATGACCAGCCAAATTGTGTGGTAAGAATTGCCGTTGCATAGGATCCTATGGCAAAGAACCCTGCCTGGGTAAGACTGAGCATACCACCGTAACCGGTGATGACGTTCTGTCCGATTGCCATAAGGGCATAGATACCTGAGTAAATCAATATCAGTAGAAAAAAGTTAAGCATATTACACCTTCTCCTTTTCGACCTTGCCGAACAGTCCTTCCGGCTTGATCAAGAGAATGAGAATCAATACACCAAAGGCAATGGTATCCTTCAGACCGGTAGGAATACCAAAGATGGCAACACCAAAAGTTTCCAATACTCCGAGCAAGATTCCTCCGAACATGGCTCCGCTGATATTCCCGATTCCGCCAACAACAGCAGCAACAAAGGCTTTAAGCCCTGTCATGGTGCCCATCGTAGCGTAAACCTTGAAGTCCAAGGCTATCAAGATACCACCGACTGCGGCCAATGCGCTTCCGATTGCAAACGTCATACTGATAACCTTGTTAACATTGATTCCCATCAACATAGCTGTTCCCTGATCCAAGCTGGTTGCGCGCATGGCCTTCCCCATCCTGGTCTTATCAACAAAGAGCTTGAGAATGATCATCATAATCAAGGAGACGCTCAAGATAAGAATCTGGTGAGGCGTGATAACGACCTCCCCGATATGAACCGGCGTATTGTCAAAGGGATAGTTGAATTTTCTGGAGTGTGTACCAAAGGCCCACGCCGCACTGTTGGAGAGTATGAATGAAACACCAATAGCGCTGAGAAGCGGGGCAAGTCTGGTTGCTCCCCGTAGCGGTTTATACGCAATACGCTCAATGGACATGCCAAGTACGGCGCTGAACCCCATACTGATAAGCATGGCAAGGAAGAAGGCTATCAGTGTCCATGTTCCAAGCGGGGCATCCCCTCTCAGTCCATCAAACACAAACAAACCAATATAAGCCCCAGCCATTAATATGTCACCATGGGCGAAGTTGATAAATTTCAGAATGCCATACACCATGGTGTACCCCAGGGCTATCAGGGCATAGATGCCCCCCAAGGTCAGGCCATTCATCAAATGTTGAAAGAATTCGGCAATTCCCACGATGCTCTCTCCTTCATACGAAAACTAGTAGGTACGATAACATGAAAAGACCGGTGTAAACAACACCGGTCCTCCCATTTCCCGAGTAGACCGGGAAGCAACAGAGACCTTAGTCCACCTGGGTAAGGACTCCGTCAACAACGGTATAGGAACCGAGGTATTCAGGAGTAGTCCCGTTGACCTTGTAAAGTCCCTGGTATGCAACCAAGTCACCATTCTCTGCAAAGTTGATGGTACCGGAGACACCAGGATAATCCTTGGTGGCTGCAACCGCATCACGGATGGCAGCACGGTCAAACTTACCAGTAGCCTTGTACACCTTGTCCATTGCCTGAAGCAGGATGTTTGCACCATCGTAGGCATTGGTAGCAAAACTATCAGGACCAACACCAAACTTGGCTTCATACTGTGCAACGAAATCACTGTATGCAGGACTTTCCTTGACCTTTGCAGGACCAACATAGATTACGCCATCGGTGAATTCACCAGCAAGGTCGTAAATCTCAGGGTTGGAGAATCCATCACAGGAGAGGAAAGGAGTACCCATTCCCAACTGACTGGCCTGCTCGAGAATCTGAGCCATCTCAGCGGTGTAGTTGGGGATGTAGATTGCTTCAGGATTGGCACTGCGAATCTTGGTAAGCTGGGTCTTGAAGTCCTTGTCGCCGACCTGGAAGGATTCAGCAATGGTTACCTTTCCACCAGCTGCCTCGAATGCAGCAGTCATGCCTTCGTACAAACCCTGGCTGTAGTCATTTTTTGCATACAGGACAGCAATATTGCGGTAGCCAAGCTCACCATAGAAATAGTTTCCAGCAACCTCACCCTGCAAACCGTCGGATACAACGGTGCGGAATACATAGTCACCAATACTGGTGATATCAGCATGTGTTGCAGAGGGGCTGATCATAACAATGCCTTCACTCTGGACACGTTCACCAACAGCAAAGCTTACACCGGTGAATACAGGACCAACAAGTCCAGCGATATTATCAACAGAGGAGAGTTTCTCAATTGCGGAAAGGCCCTTCTCAACGTTGCCCTCGGAATCTTCAGTAACGAGCACCACAGGTACCTTGCCACCAAATCCACCCTTTGCATTGAACTGTTCAACTGCAAGCATGGTAGAGTTGTTGCTAAGTACGCCATAGTTGGCATAGTCACCACTCATTGGGCCCATGAAACCGATTTTTGGGCTGGATACTTCTCCGCCACCCTGTGCAAACAAGGGGGAAGCCAGCAAAGCCACCAGAATAAAACAGACAAACAGGCTTTTCTTCATATTAGTACCTCCATATACTTATCGAACAAGCTGAAACATTTTCGTTTCGAAACATTGGTTAAGTTTATACATTAACTAGTATATTTATGCAATATTCAACCACGACAATTTGTAAATTTTCCTTTTATTACCGTAAATCTCTTCTGAAAGAGAAATATTATCGCAAGCTACAGAGTTTTAGTAGGGAATTCTCTGATTTCGATTTATACTGGAGGAAGCAGAAAGACTCCAGGAGGTTCATATGGCAGAGAAAGTGGGTATGATTGCTGAATTCAAAAAATTCATCACCAGGGGAAATGTAATTGATATGGCCGTCGGTATCATTATTGGTACTGCATTCAAGGAAATCATCAACTCCCTGGTAAAAGAAATCCTGATGCCTTTGATCGGGCTCTTCTTGGGTGGAGTAAGTTTCGTTGACCTGAAAATAGTCATTGCTGAGGCCACGGAACAAACCACTGAGGTTGCCATCATGTACGGGAACTTCATCCAGAGAATCATCGACTTCCTCATCATCGCATTTGTAGTATTTATGATGGTCAGGACAATCAACAGAATCCGTGAACGAATTGAGGCCAGGAAGAAAGCTGAGGCTGCAGCAGAAGCAGAGGCAGCACCTCCTGCCCCAACCCCTGCTGATATCGTTTTGCTTACTGAAATCAGGGACCTGTTGAAGAAGAATTAAATTTAACTCGCCCCTTGCATCCTCTACCGGATTTGAGGTAGTATCGGCTGTGTGCTGCCCTCGTAGCTCAGCTGGATAGAGCACTTCCCTCCTAAGGAAGGGGTCGTGCGTTCGAATCGCGCCGGGGGCAAGAAAGGCTGTTGGGAATCCCAACAGCCTTTTCTCATCTTTATAGAACTAGTACGAGAACGGATAGTATTAACAACAGAGCCAGTAATACAATCAGGGAAATGCGGAGAACCTTGCTCCGCTTCATTCGTAGTCGGTTTTCCACGGTATCGCGGGAGCGTTCATATTCAAGCCGTGCTTCTTCCGCTTCCAGTCTCTTCTGCCGTTCTTCCTCGGCCTTCAGCTCAGCTTCCCGTTGTTGTTTGTTTACTGCATCCTGTTTTGCTTCCTGTTCCTTGAGGTCCAGGTAACAACGTCCACAGAGGACCATCCCCTCGCAATCATGCATGTCATCATAGTAGCTTTCATTACATTCAGGACAGATGTAGCAGCGTTTGAGTTTGCCTTCCTCAATAAGTTTGCAAACCACCATGCGATGGGTGGTATCTGTCTCTTTGCTCTTTCTTGAGAGGATGCGACGGTACCAGGGAAGTTTCTCTTGTTCAGCTTCCTTCTCCTCCAATTCCGTGGAGAGGCGAACAATTCGCTCACTCAAACCGCGGTCCTGGGTAATAAGCAGAAGGTTTCGTTTGCTGCCAATCTGCGAGAACAATCGTACAAGATGGTCATCAGCGATACCTTGGCTACCGGTATCCCCGATTCGAACCAAGCCTCGTTTTGCAAGGAACCGAATCAGATCAGGACGAATGGTGGACCGGATTCTCACCTCCCTGTCCTTCTCTGGATTGTCCTTAAGCCCATGCAGCTCCTCAAGGGTTTTCTCGAGGATGATCAGTTTTTTCTTGCGTCGCTTAAGAATGCTTTCAGCATTCGTGACAAAATGCAAGAACCAGTCCTTCTGGATGATGGGAGCGGTATCAACATAAATCTCGTCAAATGAGCGTAATTGCTCATCAAGCTCGGCTATGTATGTCTCATCAGGATTGAGAAATCGGCTCCTGTCGCCAATCTTGCTGGCTATCACCTCTCTATACAGGTCCAGTTCCCCTGCAGGGTTCTGTGCCTCCAGGTTGATACCGACACTCCTGAGAATACTCGACACCTTCTCCTTGTTCAGTTTGAATTCAGAGGAGAGTATATCCACCGTATTTTCACTGGTGATGGTCTCCACATTTTGCTTTTTAGGAGGAGTCCTCCGTAAAAAATTTGCCATTGTTTCCTGTCATTAGTCCTTCGCACGTTTAGCGCGGATAATCGCTACAGCCTCATCCATCGTCAAAGCACCGGCCTTCTCTTCATCCTTCTTGTACTCATTGGGTAGGGCAATATTTTGTTTGCCGAAGCGAAGGTAGAAGCCGTAGCGTCCAGTAGCAAGTGCTACTGGCTCTTGTTCGAATTGGCCAAGTTCCTTGATCACGGATGCCTTGGCACTCCCTCTTCCTGCTTTTCCCCCACTACCCTTCTCAGGTTCCTTGCTGAGTAATTCAAGGGCCTCTTCAAGAGTTATGGAAAAGAGCTGTTGGTCTTTATCCAACCGATTGAGTTTTCTTGTCTTCTTATCGCAGGAGATGTACGGACCATACTTTCCTTTCTGGGCAAGCACCTCATTTCCCTTCTCATCTTTACCCAGTACGCGGGGAAGTGCAAGGTATCTGCTTGCTATCTCCAGATCTTCACTCTTCTCTGCATCATGAACCCACTTGGGGATGGATGCACGTACCGCACTCTTCCCATCGCCTTCCTGCCAGTATGGTCCAAATCTTCCATTCATCAACTTCACCGGCTCACCATGTACCGGGCCTTTTCCGAGCTCGACCGGTACATGCACCTTCTTACCCTCAGCAATAAGGTTTTTCACATCCTCATCAGTGGTAGTGCCGGGCAACCATGTGTTGGGAAGTGAGATGAATTGTCCGTCCTTATCCACAACATAGGGACCATAGGGTCCAATCATGATCGGATTCTCCTCGCTGATCTGAGAGAGACGGAGTGTTTTCGAGACAACCTTATTGTCCAATGCGAGCTGGAGCTTGTTCTGGTTCGCCAACCCCGTATCTCCAAAGTAGAAGGCATTCAGAAATTTGTTTTTGTCCAATTCCCCAGCAGCGATCTTGTCAAGGTTGTCTTCCATCTTCGAGGTAAAATCATAGTCGATGAACTGGGGAAAATTGTTTTCCAGAAACTGACACACAGCAAATCCCATGAATGTGGGTACCAGTGCATTGCCCTCTTTCATGACATACTTCCTATCCATCAGTGTCTTGATGATTGAGGCATAGGTGGAGGGCCTTCCAATGCCCCGCTTCTCCAGCTCCTGTACCAGGGATGCTTCAGTGTAACGGGCAGGGCTCTTGGTCTGGTGAGATACCTCTTCAAGTTGCTGCAAGGAACACTCCTCTCCAGCCTTCATTGCAGGCAGGAATGTCTCCTTATTATCCAGTGCCGCATCAGGGTCATCAGACCCTTCAACATAGGCTCGGATGAAACCGGGAAAAACAATCTGAGTACCTGATGCTACAAACGTTCCATTCCCTGCCTTGATGGTTACCGTTGTGGTAGCCTTCTTTGCATCAGCCATCTGGCTTGCAAGGGTTCGCTTCCAGATAAGCTCATAGAGGGCCAGGTCCTTCCCACTGAGTGAGGTTTCACTGGGAACTGCGAACCGCTCCCCTGCTGGCCTGATCGCCTCATGGGCTTCCTGGGCTCCAGCGCTCTTTGCAGCGAAATATCTCGGGGAAGGAGAAAGGTACTCTTTCCCGTAGAGTTGATCCACCAAGGAGCGTGCTGCATTCGTCCCTTCCTGGCTCAGGGAAGGACTATCGGTACGCATATACGTTATATAACCATTTTCATACAGCCGTTGTGCGATACGCATCGTCTCAGAAGCACTGATATGCAGCTTCTTGATCGCATCCTGCTGCAAGGTACTGGTTGTAAAAGGGATGGAGGGACGAGTCACAAACGGCTTCTTCTGGACATCTTCAACAACAAAGGCAGCCGAGGAAAGTTCCTTCACAATAGCCTTTGCTTGCTCCTCAGTGAGCAATAAGGTGTTTTGCTTTCCCTTGTATTCACCGGTAGTGGAATCAAAGTCCTTACCATTTGCGATTGTCTGACCAGCATAGGCTGTCAGTTTTGCTTCGAAAGCCTGTTTGGAAACACTCTGCAGTTTTGCCTTCGCATCAAAGTAAGTACTCTGGGAAAAGGCAATCCTGAGTCGTTCCCTGTCAACGGTCAGGCGCAACCCTACCGACTGCACCCGTCCTGCCGAAAGCCGTTTGTTGGAAAGTTTTTTCCAGAGCGTCGGGCTAAGGGTATACCCGTAGAGACGGTCAACAACACGTCTGCTCTCCTGTGCCTGGACCAGGTTTTCATCCAAGTCTCTGCCGTGCTCAAGTGCATCGGTAATTGCTTTCTTTGTTATCTCGTGGAATACCATCCTCTGATAAGGCACCTTTGGCTTGAGCACTTCCAATAAATGCCAAGAGATACTTTCCCCCTCCCGGTCCTCATCAGTTGCCAATAAAAGTTTATCAACGGACTTCAAGGAGCTCTTGATCTCCTTGATCAAAGCATTTTTACCAGCAACCACCTGATACTCACAGGCGAAACCTTTCTCGACATCAATTGCCATCTTGTCCTCGGGAAGGTCACGAATATGCCCTTTACTGGCAACGACTTTGCAGTTCGAGGGAAGAAATTTTGAGATGGTTCTGGCCTTGGTTGGCGACTCGACGATTATCAGTGTGTTGGCATTATCCATGCAATATACTCCTAAAGACCGGTGGTCTTAAGTTAACACATATACTGCCGGCTTCAGCTTTTGTCAACGCTTAGTGAAAAAACTTACTATTCCAGGAGCGTGCTTTTAAAGACTCCAGCATCCCCAGGATTAGGGTTTTTGAACAGTCCCCAGGAGGCAATTCCTGATCCTTCTGTCTCAAAATGGAGTTGCTGTTTCCCATTGCTCGCCAAGAGAAACCGGTACTGCGAAATGGTGGAAAACCTCATCATACCCACCTTGGTCTCCACCTCAACCAGGATGCGGTCATCGGTGTACTCTACACGCTTCACACTCCAACTTTTCGGCTTGAAGTTTGTGGTGTTAAAGATTTCTGCATTCAATCGGTAGGCTATCTGAAAGGAACTATCGCCCTCATAGGGGATCTGTTCTCCAATACGATCAGGGGGAACCAATGGATAGAGCTGGCAGGGTTTCTCAAAAAGACCATGGATGACATAGGAGCCTTCCTCAAAGCTGACAAGGTAGTCCAACTGCCTGCATTTGCCTTTATTATCTTCCTTTGTTAGGTTCACCCACCTATAGCGGCCTTCCCACCCGGGTGTTTCTACCTGTAGCCGCTCGACTGCAATCTCTCCTACCCCCTTTTTCCTTGCAGCAATCAGTACTTCATACGGAGTATGGCTGGTAAGCGGGCGCTCATTGGAACCCAAGACTGCCTTGCTCGCTTGTGTGTGTACCATTGGCTCCTTGTTGAGGTAGAGGTCATAGTACTCAGCACCTTCCACTTCCTGCCAACTTAGATGTATTTGGTTGGGGTGGAGTGCATCAACCTGAACATCCAAGCCTGCTGCAAATACACATGGTAGGAACGTAGATATAAGGAATATCACGTACAGCCGTTTCATATCTACACTATACATCTACTACACCAGCTTGCAAGAGGAGATGGCAATCGCTACTATCATCACATGAATATCTCTTTGGTTTCCTGTTGTCTTGAAGAAGGCAACCTCAGTTATCCTCTCGGTGCACTCTGCATCCAAAGCGCGCTCGAAGCAGCAGATATGAGAGCAGAACACCTGCCCTTTACCTTGGCAGATGACCCCTCACAGGCGGCTCTCGATGTTGCAAGAATGCGGCCACAGGTTGTTGGTCTTTCTGTATATCTCTGGAACAGAACCTGGATGGACCGCTTCACGGCGGTATTTCGAGCACAGAGCTCTGACCTGGTTATTTTTGCGGGAGGCCCCGAGGCTACCGCCAATCCTTCAAGCTTTGACCTATCCATGCTCGACTTTCTCATACTAGGAGAGGGAGAAGAAGCGGTTGTGCAGGCAATTTCAGCCATCAAGGAAGGAAAGAAAATTGCAGGGAAGGGAATCGTTACCGATCTCAACGAACTCTCCTGGGCTCCTTCTCCTGATCTTTCCGTACTCCCTTCCCCACTCCTCAACCATCATGCGGATTGTTTCCTGAAAGCAGGATCAAGTGTTCTGTGGGAGATGACACGAGGTTGTCCGTTTCACTGTTCTTTCTGTTTTGAATCCAGGGGACAACGCTCTGTTCGGCATTTTCCACTAGCGCAACTTGAAGCAGAACTTGATCTGCTTATCGCCAAGCAGGTTGGAGAGGTGTATATTCTCGATCCAACCTTCAATATGGACAAAGAGCGTACCCTTACGATTCTGTCCATGCTTGCAGAAAAGCAGAGTGACATCCATTTCGTATTCGAGATCAGGGCAGAACTTTTGGACAATGAACTTGCAGATGCCTTTGCAAGAATCAACTGTGCCTTGCAGATAGGTCTGCAGAGCAGTGACCAAGCAGTACTGAAAACCGCCAACAGGAGATTTGACAGTAAGCTCTTTTCAAAGAAAATCTCTTTTCTCAATGCACGCGGAATTCCCTTCGGCCTAGACCTCATCATTGGACTTCCCAATGACAATCTCAGGTCATTCATCAAGAGTGTTGATTATGCGGTCTCCTTGAAACCGAGCAATCTTGATGTATTTCCTCTCTCCCTGCTTCCAGGAACCTTGGTTGCAGAGCAAGCAAAGGAGTTTTCGATCACTCATTTGCACGAAGCCCCCTATACCATTATTGAGTCTCCCGCGTTCCCTCAGAAAGACATGCAAAAAGCCCTGGTATTGAAGGAATCGCTTGATTTGTTTTTTACCAAGGGACAGGCAGGCATGTGGCTAACGAAACTCAGCGAGGTGGTCTCCTTGAGCCCTTCCTCGATCCTCTTCTCTTTCTCCTCATTCCTGGAAGCGTATCTGAAGAGAAGTGGGGAGCAAGCAGATGATATAGATATCTACTTGCTGCAAGAAACGTTTGTCCGCAGCTTCCTCAGAAAGCTTGGCCTTGTTCAGTATGAGGCTGTCATGCTCTCATTCATTGAGCTGCATCAAGGGATTGCCTTTTTCCATGAGTGCGGAGAGAGTCCAGTCCTGCAACTCTCCTACTCGCTGGATGCTCTCTCTGAATTTGAACATCTCTCAGCTGATGCATTCCTGAAGCGATATCCTAAAAGGGAAGAAGAAGTCCTTGGAATCACCAGCGATCTGGATGGAAGACTACTTTTTGTACCCCTGCAATAGAACTTACGCTTGAGAAGCGTACAGAAATCCCGTACAGTGAATCAAAAGGAATGAATAACCGGTGAAAATCAGAAAACAAACAACCAGGCTATTGATGGCAGTGATTGCCTCTCTGGTACTGATGAGTAGTTGTACTATAACTGAAAACATATCCTTCAAGCAGACAGGATACCACGCCTCGGCCTATGCCTTTTCTGTTGAGGATTTTTTCATTGCAGTCCTGGAAGATTTCAGTGAATTTTCTACGGAAAATGAGAACATCTCCCTGATGGACAAGGCAATTGGGGATTTTGAAAGAGCTTTGCGCTATAGCCCCACCACCAAAAACGTTGGATTGAAGAAGCTTGATGAGCACTCCTATGAGGGAGTGTTTGAGTTCACCGACTTGATGCGTCTGGTAACTGACCTGGGAGCAGGAGAGAATCAGAGCCTCTTGGACATCAATGGGAATTCCATGACCTTCTTCCTATCCATGGACAACTACGAGCAACTGGTTCCCGTTATCCCTTTCCTGGCTGACGAAAACTTTGAGGCCTTTGGGCCAGTGTACAACCAAGGTCTCAATGAAACCGACTATCTTGAGATGATCAGTTTCATGCTTGGAGAGGAAGGCCCTCCTGCAATAGAACGTTCTGTGATTACCCTCAGGGTAAATACCCCGAAGGAAATCACATCGTTCAACAATGGGAGAAAGGTGTCAGCAAGCGACTATGAATTCAGCTTCCCACTCATCGACTTCCTCTTGCTTGCTGAGCCCATTACATTCACTGTTCGTTGGTAATACCTAGACATTGAACTTGAAGTGCATGATGTCCCCATCCTGCACCAAGTACTCTTTGCCTTCCATCCTCAGTTTTCCTGCTACCTTGACCTTCTGTTCACTTCCATAGGTGAAAAGGTCTTCACAGTTATATACCTCGGCCTTGATAAATCCCCGTTCAAAATCTGAGTGGATGACTCCAGCAGCCTGAGGAGCCTTGTATCCTGCTCGGAAGGTCCATGCCCTATCCTCATCAGAACCTGCGGTGAAGAAGGTACGTAGGCCAAGAATGTGGTAGGCACTACGGATCAGCTGGTTGAGACCGGATTCCTGAAGCCCTACAGCTTCGAGAAATTCCTGCTTCTCCTCCTCGGTTTCCAATACAGCAATCTCAGACTCAATCTTTCCACAGATAACCACTACCTCTGAACCTTCCCCCTCAGCGACAGCTCTTACCTGCTTCACGAAGGCATTTTCTTCAACAATGCCTTCCTCATCTACGTTGCAGACATAGATGACCGGTTTGAGAGTGATCAAGTGAAGGTCAGAGACCAGTGCAAGCTCATCCTCATCAAGTTGCAGACTACGAGCGCTCTTTCCCTGCTCAAGACAATCCTTAAGGCGAGAGAGTACAGGAAGAGATTTCTCCATCTCTTTCTGTGCTTCTTTGCTCAGTCGATTCAGCTTGTTTTGTTTAGCCCATCGGTTTGTCACCGTGTCGAGGTCAGCAAGAGCCAACTCAATGTTGATGGTCTCGATATCCCCAAGTGGATCGATCTTATTATTGACATGAACGATATCGCTGTTTTCAAAGCAGCGAACCACGTGCGCGATTACCCCTACTTCCCTGATTGAGGCGAGAAACCGGTTACCCAGCCCTTCTCCCTTGCTTGCACCTGCTACCAACCCTGCAATATCGACAAATTCGAATGTTGCAGGAATAACCCGCTCTGGCGGAATCAAGGTGGCAATCTTGTCCAGCCGCTTATCAGGAACGGAAACGATTCCCACGTTGGGATCGATGGTACAGAACGGATAATTCGCTACTTCGGCAGGAGCTGCCGTAAGTGCTGAGAATATAGTAGATTTTCCTACGTTGGGGAGCCCAACTATGCCGCAATTAACACCCATGATTCACCTCATTATCGGCTCAATGTGAGCCAGCTAACGAAGTGTATCACATATTGACTTGCTCGTTAACCAGCCCTATAGTCAACACCAATGGGTAGTACACATACAGAAGACACTGAAAAGAATATTTCCAGCCACGACATACAAGATGAACGACAGAGAGCACTGCTCTTGGTCCTTGTAAACAGTGAAGACACACCACAAACCACGCAAAACCGTGCACAGGAACTGGAGGCCTTGGTAGACACCATGGGTCCAATTACCATTCATACTGAGCATATCCCGCTCAGGAAGGTGCACAGTGCAACCATGATCGGAAGCGGTAAGGTAGAACAGATCAAGGCCCTGATAGAAGAAAAAGAGCCTGACCTGATCGTGTTCGACTGCCCGATCAGTCCTCGCGTGCAGCGCAACCTGGAGAGCATTCTCTCCATCTGTGTGATAGACCGCGATGAAGTCATCCTTCAGATCTTTGCTGACAGAGCGGCAACCAAGGAAGCAGTACTGCAAGTTGAACTCGCACGACTCGAATATTCGCTGCCCAGACTAACCAGAAGATGGACCAGTCTTGGACGGCAACATGGTGGAGTGAAGGGAACCCGCGGAGAGGGTGAAAAACAGCTTGAGCTCGATAGACGGCAGATTCAGGAGAAAATTGTAAGCTTGAAAGCACAACTGGAGAAAGTAGTGCAACAGCGCAACACCCAACGTAGCCAGAGAATGAATACCAACATTCCAACGGGTGCCATCGTTGGCTACACCAACAGTGGAAAGTCCAGCCTGCTCAATGCCCTTACCAGTGCAGGCGTCCTTGCAGAGAACAAGCTCTTTGCAACCCTCGATCCCACCACCAGAAAGGTAAAGCTCCCAGGAGGGGAAGAGATTCTGCTCTCCGATACTGTCGGATTTGTCAGCGACCTACCCCACCACCTTGTCCAGGCATTCAAGAGCACGCTCGAGGAGGCCCGTTTCGCAGATTTTCTCATCATTGTCTGTGATGCTGCTCATCCCAATATGCTTGCTAGCTACACGACCACCGTTGAGGTACTTGAGGATCTTGGCTGCACTGATAAACCAGCAATTGTGTTGGCAAACAAGATGGATATGGTACGTGACGCTTTTGCTGTCAGCAGGCTCAAGTCACTCTATCCAGTGGTAATAGAAACATCCATCAAAGAAGGAACCGGTCTCGAATCCCTGCTTGAGCAGATTACCAAAACCCTTGGAGACCTCTATCCCACGGCAACCTATTTCATCCCCAACTCCCGTCATGACCTGGTTGCACATATCCACCGCCATGGACAGGTTGAGTTCATTGACTACCAAGGGGAGGGAATCTTGGTAAGAACGAGAATCCAGCCTCGTTTCCAAGGTCCGCTCAGTGAGTTCCGCAAGTCATAAAAAGTGCCACCCAATAGAAGGTGACACCAATTCGAT
>JAQQAR010000042.1 GCA_028532765.1 Sphaerochaetaceae bacterium
GGCCATCCTGATCAACATCCCGGGAACACCTTCAGCTATCGCAACCAGTTTGGACGGTTATCCGATGAGCCAGGCTGGACGAGCAGGAGAGGCCATCGGTATTTCCACGATTAGTTCCACCATTGGGGGATTCCTCAGTGTGTTTGTCCTGATGTTTGCAGCACCAGCCATTGCCAGTGTTGCCCTGAAATTCAGTGCAGAGGAATATGTAGGGATTACCCTTATCGGGCTAAGTATCATTGCAATCATCTCACCTGGTTCCACCATCAAGGGGCTGATCGCCGGAGTTATCGGTCTGATCATCGGAATTGTTGGCTTGGACCCCATCACCGGATATCCCCGGTTCATCATGGGACAGGCAGAGCTGTTGGAAGGAATCGACTCAATCCCGGTTATGATCGGTATGTATGGTCTCTCTGAGATGCTCGTGCAGATCTCCAGCGCCGAATACAAGGTAACTGTTGAACAGAAGTTGAGTAAGATTGTTCCTCCCTGGAAGGATATCAAGAGAATATTTGGTACAGTAGTGCGATCTTCCTTTATTGGTGTCTTGATCGGTGCACTTCCTGCAGCCGGTGGCTCAATTGCTTCCTTGGTCGCCTATGGACAGGAAAAGCGTCTGGGCAAACACCGAGACCTGCTTGGTACCGGTATTATTGAGGGAATTGCCGCTCCGGAGGCTGCAAATAATGCAAGCACCGGTGGTGCCTTGATCCCCATGCTTACCCTCGGAATCCCAGGGGATGCGATGACCGCAGTCTTGATGGGTGGCCTTATCATCCAGGGACTTCGTCCAGGTCCACTGTTGTTCCAACAGCAGATGCCGTTCGTCTCCTCAATCTTCATCAGCTTGCTGCTCTCGGTAGTCTTTATGTGCATCCTTGGCTTGCTTGGTGCACGCGTATATGCAAAGCTGATCAGCTTCCCGAAGAAGTATCTCATCCCAGCCATCCTGGTTTTTGGGTTGGTCGGCAGCTATGCCATCAGCAACTCAATCTTTGATATCTGGGTACTCATCATCAGTGGTGTGGTCGGGTTCCTCTTCAGGAAGATCGGCTTGCCCATTGCACCGATTATTCTTGGAATGATCCTCGGACCCTTGTTTGAGAGCAATTTCAGACGTGCCTTGATGTTGAACGAAGGTAATTGGGCTACATTTGTCCAGAGACCCATCAGTCTGTTCTTCCTGGTTGTCGTGGTGGTGGTACTTGCCGGCCCAGTAGTCATGAAGAAACTCAAGAAAATCATTACAAATACCAAGGGAGTATAACGTATGCTTGATGCGAATAGTATATTGCTCAGTTCACTGAAAATTGGAAATCGTACTGCACAGAACCGCTTTGTTGCCCAACCAATGGAAGGGAATGACGGGGAAAATGGAGCAGTATCAGAGCGCGCAATCAAGCGCTATACACAGCTTGCAGAGGGGAAGTGGGGTGTCATCGTTATTGAGGCACTTGCAGTAAAAAGTGATGCCTTGGCAAGAAAGAACCAGATGGTGATCAACAGAGAACACCTTCCGGGATTCAAGAAGCTGGTTTCAGAGATGAAAAAGGCCGACCCCAATGCCCTGATTCTTTTCCAGATCACCCACTCAGGACGCAAGAGTGGCAAGGACTTTTCCCAGCCGACTGCCTTGTATGACCCAGCACCCCATGAGCACTTGCTCACCACCGAGGAAATTGATGAAATACAACGCCTGTTTGTGGAAGCAACCCTGCTCGCAGAAGAGGCAGGTGCCGATGGGGTTGATTTCAAGATGTGCCATGGCTACTTCGGGTGTGAATTGCTTCGTCCTGCAAACCAGAGAGATGACAAGTGGGGAGGTTCCTTCCAGAACCGCACCCGGTTCCTCTCTGAGTCTGTGAAGGAACTGAAAACCCGTCTGAAGAACAAGGACTTCATCCTTGGCAGCAGGATCAGCTACTGGGAAGGGATCAAGGGCGGTTGTGGAACAAAGAGCGCTGATGACGCGGTGGAAGATCTAACCGAGATGGACGAGGTGATCCGTCTTATGGTCAACCTTGGCCTGGATTATGTGAATGTCTCAGCAGGAATTCCTGGGGTAACCAGTGAAATCACCCGACCGACTGCAACCTCCAAGTGGTTCTATCTTCACCAGTTCAGGTATGCCCGAAGGGCGAAAGCCTTGGTCGGGGATGCAATGAAGGTGTTTGGTTCTGCCTACTCTGTCCTCAAGGAAGAAGCACTTCCCCTTGCAGAAGAGAACTTGCAGAACGGGGACACAGACTTCGTAGGTTGGGGAAGACAGACACTTGCCGACCCACTATTCCCGAAACGCCTTGCTCTGGGGGAGCAGGTGGATTATTGTAAACTTTGTTCGGGCTGTTCAAAACTCATGGTGAAACAGGAGAAGGTGAAGTGCATCATCTACCCTGTGATAAAAGAATAGGTGATTGATGGCATGACAAAGCGAGTAACGGTATATGATATTTCGAAACGGCTGGGACTGAGTCCCAGTACCGTTTCGAGGGTACTCAACAACTCTTCCCTCATCAGTACAGAGAAGAAGGAACTCATCCTTCGTACTGCAGAAGAGATGGGGTACCAAAAACGAGCGATCAAGCGACAGAAGGGACGGGCAATTATCAATATCCGCCTGTTCCTTCCCAAGACCCAGTTCAGTTACATCCATCTCTTCTATGATGTGGCTGAATTGATCGAAGGTATCCAGCATGGATTCGGCGAAACTCGTGTGAATATCATTACCAGCCTGAATGATGGCGATCTCTCGCTCTTCGACTCCAAGAAACTTGGGGACATCGATGGGTGCATTTTCGCATTCACCAAACCCTCTGATGCCCTTGAGGAACTTCTGGAAGACCGTTCTGTCCCGTTCATCCTTCTGAACCGTTCAAACCCTGAACACAACTATGTGTTGGTGGATAACCTGGTCGGTATGGATGCCTTGGTGAATGCGATGTACACGAAACGGGGGAAATCTCTCAAGCCTTGTTACGTCGGCTTCTCGAAACTCCCTTCGGTAAGTGAACAACGTGAGATGGGCGTCTATAAAGGGTGTGTGGCCCGTAATATTCCCTTTGACCGTGAGAAGGATGTGATCATGGTGGACTCCCTCACTGAACTACGTGAGAAAGTACTGCCTGCAATAGAGAAGCACTCCTATAACGGGGTTTTCTGCTTCAATGACCTTATGGCTGTTTCTCTTTACCAAACTGCCCTGAGAAGAAATTGGAGGGTTCCTGACCTGTTTTCCCTCACAGGATTTGACAACTCCCCCATGTTGCAACTATTGGACCAGAGGATCGACACCATTGAGTTTTCTCTTCTGAAATTGGGAAAAGAAGCGGGGATGTGGTTGAACGGTCGCATTATCAATCGCTTGGATAATGCAATCCAGAAAGCCTTGGAAGGGGATTATATCGTAGG
Source organism: Sphaerochaetaceae bacterium (assembly GCA_028532765.1). GTDB lineage: Bacteria > Spirochaetota > Spirochaetia > Sphaerochaetales > Sphaerochaetaceae > Sphaerochaeta. The sequence continues at coordinate 3,412 of JAQQAR010000042.1, forward strand.
AGAAACAATCTAGATGGTTGATGCAAGTGAACAATATCTATTCCAAGGATACACACTTTCTGTATATCAAACAGGTGTCTTGATCATAGGCTCTGGTGCAGCCTCCCTCTCGTGTGCCATCCATCTGCATAAGATGGGGTGCAACGAGATGCTTATCGTTACCGATAATCGTAATGGGGGTACCAGCCGTAATACTGGGAGTGACAAACAGACGTACTATCGCCAAAGTGATGCCAGCCATGTTCCCGATTCCCCCTACGCGATGGTGGAGTCATACATCCGTGGTGGAGCTACCCACGGGGATATTGCATTTATTGAGGCCCAAAACTCTCTCCGTGCATTCTATAACCTGGTCTCGTTGGGGATGGAATTCCCTCACAACCGCTATGGTGGATACACCGGGTATAAAACCGACCACGACCCAAGTTCCAGAGGGATATCGCTTGGTCCCTATACCTCCAGGGAGATGGTAAGGGTCCTTAGTACTGAAGTCCAAAGAAATGGTACACCGTTGTGGGACCAGTGTGATGTGGTGCGCCTGCTTACTGATGAGAATGATCAGATGGTGGGAGCCGTCATTCTGGATAAGACAAAATTGCAAGAGGAAAACCATGGATTGTCAGTTATCCTTGCCGATCATGTGGTCCTGGGAACCGGTGGACCTGCAGGTTTTTACGCCTCTTCAGTTTATCCTAGAGTACACGTAGGAAGTATTGGTCTGGCCATGGAGATTGGAGCAGAAGCAGCAAACCTGACTGAGTCCCAGTTTGGCATCGCAAGCATCAAGTTCAGATGGAACCTCTCGGGAAGTTACCAGCAGGTACTTCCCCGTTATTACAGCACTGACAAAGAAGGGAATAATCCTGAGGATTTCCTCTCTCCCTACTTCTCCTCCTGGGAAGCCCTGACCAATGCAGTCTTTCTTAAAGGCTACCAGTGGCCATTCGATGCAGCAAAAATTCCCGATGAAGGCTCTTCCTTGATCGATTTGTTGGTGTATCAGGAGACACAGGTGAAGGGAAGACGGGTTTTCATGGATTTCCGTGAGAACCTTAGTGGGAAGAGCGAATGGAGTGACTTTTCCAAATCATGTGTTGCTTCCAGTGCCTTGGGGTACCTGCAGACATCCGGAGCTTGGGCTGATACACCCTATGAACGGCTTCAACTGCTCAATCAGGCTGCAATTGACATGTATGCAAGTAATCATATCGATCTCTCCCACGAGCCCTTGGAGATAGATGTGTGTGCGCAACACAACAACGGTGGACTCGCTGCAGATATCTGGTGGGAGTCCACAAATATCGCTCATCTCTATCCCATTGGGGAGGTGAACGGGAGTCATGGTGTAAGTAGGCCTGGGGGCAGTGCATTGAACGCTGGACAGGTAGGAGCTTTACGAGCTGCTACAAGGATTGTGGGATATGGTACTCCTAAGCGTTCTACAGTTCAGGCTTGCAAAAAACAGATCGATGACCTGATCGAATACATCAAGCACGTTACATCCGACGAGAGAAGTAACTTGCAGGAAGCAAAGATGCTGCTTGATACCCAACAGTCAGTGCTACAACACAGGATGTCTCGCTCAGCTGGGCCTATCCGGGCGCACTCCTTGGTGGAAAATGCCTTGGTGGATGCGAAAGAGCAACAATCTACGCTTGCAAGCGTAACCGGCATACCCTCAGTGTATCTACCAAAGGTACTACGATTAAGACATATGGTCTTAGCCCAGGTGTGGTACTTGTATGCCATTAAAACGTATTTGGAAAGAGGAGGTGGAAGTAGGGGATCATATCTTGTGGTATCTGAGGAAGGAGAGACTCCACACCCCTTGTTGGCTACCTATAGCATGGTGCCCGAGGAGAGGTCCTTGCGTTCATACGTTCAGGTTATAGACCTGGGTGACTCAAATTCTCTCCAATGCAGATGGGATACCTGTAGGGAAGTTCCATCAGAGACCTTCTGGTTCGAGCGTGTTTGGCGGGAATTCAAGGAAAAATCCTATCTCAACACATAGTGCATTGAGATAGGGGTATGAGCGTGTTACAGCCTAGGGATCGCAAGTCCGCCATCAACGGTGATGACTGTTCCACTGGAGAAGGGGAGCGCACCCTCGAAGAGGGAGCTTACCGTCTTGCCGATGTCCTGGGGTGTACCCCAGCGCATCTGTGGTACCAGCCCTTCTGCAAGCAGGGAGTCATACTTTCCCTCTACCGCTGAGGTCATATCGGTCTTGATGATACCCGGTCGGATTTCGTACACGAGTGCACCCTCAGGTGCAAGTCGGGTTGAGAAGAGGGATGCAGCCATCCCCAGCCCTGCCTTGCTGATGCAGTACTCGCCTCGGTTTACCGACACCATGGTAGCTGAGACAGAAGTGATGAATACGATGATCTTTCCTTGCAAAGTGGAGTTTTCTTGCCATCGGTTTGCAATCTTCTGGGTAAGAAAGACAGGTCCTCTCAGGTTTGTGTACATAAGTCGGTCATACGATTCTGGGCTCATCTGCAACAAGTCTGCTCGTTCTTTTGGTGCAACACCTGCGTTATTGACCAACCCATCCAGTGAACCGGTGAATGCGAATGCTTGGGAGACAAGTTGGTTTTGTTGTTGTTCATCGGAGATGTCGCCTTGTATGATGAAGAAAGCTTGGTTTTTGTCAGTTGCGGCTTCTTGGCATAGATGTTGGGTTTCCAAGGCAGCTTCCTTGTTCCCTGCATAGTTTATGATAACCGAGTACCCACGTGAGGCGAGCGAGAGGCAGATTCCTCTTCCAATTCCTCGGCTTCCGCCGGTGACCAGAATGGTTTGTGGCATTGATATCCTCCATATTGTTGCATGCAACAATATGAATTGTGAAGGCTTTTGTTCTCGCTGTCAAGCGTTATGATGTAGGAAAGGGTAGTGAAGTGAAGAGAGAAAACATAGGGATCAATACCCGTATACTGGGATTGGGATTAGGATTGGCGGCTTTTGTGCTTATCCTCGTGCTTCCTCTGGATGGACTGGAAAGCAAGGGTAGACTCGCTTTGGCCCTTACCTTGATGACCGTTACCTTCTGGGCCTTCCAGGTGAGCCATACCGGCTATATTGCAGGGATGTACTTGGTTCTTTTGATCGTCTTGGATGTAAGCAAGCCTGCTACTGTACTCTCAACCTGGACCAGTTCAAGCACTTACCTGATCATAGGAGCCTACCTTATTGCAGCGGCGGTCCGCTCTTCCTCCTTGGGACAACGTATCGCCTACTCATTCCTCCTCCATTTTGTCACATCCTATAGAACTCTGATTATTGCAATCTTTGCACTGACTTTCGTTCTGAGTCTACTCATTCCCCATGCATGGCCCCGTGCGTTCTTGATCATGTCAGTCATGAGTGTGGTTATCAAGAGCGCTGACATCGAACGTAAGGAGGCAATTGTCATCGGCTTCGCTGTCTTTGCCTCTTCTGTTCCTATCTCGCTTATCTTTCTTACCGGGGCAAGTGTTACCAGTCCATTGGCGGTTGCCTATGCTGGCATTGAGCTCTCATGGCTTGGGTGGCTGGAGATCATGGGATTGCCTGCCTTTATTGCAAGCTTGCTTACACTGCTTCTCTTCTTGGTAATATTCACCCCAAAGAAACCCTTATACCTTAATAAGGTTGCCATCAGCGAGGCCTCCCAAGCATTGGGACCCTTCACAAAGAAAGATGTACGAGTGGTGACCTGGCTCTGTATTGCCATTGTGGTTTGGTCCCTGGACTTCCTTCATGGGATTGCCATAGGTTGGGTTACCTTCCTCCTTGCCGTGTTGATGAGCATACCCATCATTGGGGAAGTCCTGGAGCCTAAGCATTTCAAGGAAGTGCCGATTCAGGTTCTCATCTTCATCAGTGCAGCAACTGCGATCGGGAAGGTAGGCGCTGAGACCGGGATGAATGCCTACATAGCTCAAGTGGTGCTTCCCTCGTTCATTCCTTCCAATATCTTCTTGCTTGCGATCATCGTTACCACCTTTACCTTGGTGGTCCATATGGTGCTTGGGAGCGTACTATCAGTCATGGGGGTAGCAATTCCCGCCCTGCTTGCCTATATTGCTCCCCTGGATATCAATCCAATGGTGGTTGTGTTCTGGTCATATACGGTTATCGGAAGCCACTACATCTTGCCCTTCCACCACATGAATGTGCTGGTGGGGCAGGGAGAGGGGAATGGCCTATACTCCCAGAGGGAGACGATCAAACTGGGTGTTCCCATGATTGCAGTAGTGTATTTCACCACTGTGGTAGTAGAAACACTCTGGTGGAAGCTGCTTGGTATCCTCTAAAGCATGAACTCCTTCAGGTTCTCCATTGATGGTTGAAGCTCCTTGGCCTCGATGCGGTGAATAATGGATACCACATGGTCATTGATGGGAGTAGGAATTCCCAATTTCTTTCCTTGTTCGCTGAGTACTCCGTTTATGGCATCTACCTCACAGGGTTTTCCTCTCTCGATGTCTTGGAGCATGCTCGGTTTCAGCTGGCGATGCTTACGGATCGCAAAGGGGATCAAATGGAAGCTGACCCACTTCTTAAGAGAATTCGTATAATCGAAAAGCCTTGCAATATTTTTCCCTTGTACGGGTTCCAAGGTAACTGAAGAGGCTTTGGCGACCTCGATACACTCCTTGATAATCCTCTGTGCTATCCTTCTTGCTTGTCTGTTTGCTGCAACATCCGTAAACGTACAGCCCAGTGCTGTAGCGGCTCCACTGAACGAGGCATTGATCAGAAGCTTCGACCAACGGGCTCCGATGAAATTGCGCTCAATCGTGACCGATCCCATTACAGTGAGGATGGAAGAGATTTTCTCAAGCCATGCTTCCTCTCCAGGAACGGGTAAGCCGAGGTTAAAGGAGAAGGTTTGTTCATCACTGGTCAGTTCTACCACCCCGCTCCTGATCAATGTAGCACCCCAGCCTATGGTGCAGCCACAGACACGATTATTTCCCAGTATTTCCATCAAGGTGGGTTCAGGGATTCCGTTCTGCATGGTACAGAGCATCCCGTCCTCTTTGAGGAAGGGTTTCAGGAAGGAAGCAACTTGCCTGTTCTCGAGTTGCTTGGTAAGCAGGAAGATGAGGTCATATGGCTCCTTCATATCTTCAGGCAGTAGGGCAGTCACAGCAATGGTAGCAGTGCGTTTGCCCACTATTTGAGCCCCTTTCTCCTGCAGTTCTCTGATGTGTTCCTTGTTTCTGCTGATGAGATCAACAGCTACTCCCTGATCATTCAGATAGGCTCCCAAAACCGTTCCCAGTGATCCAGCACCATAGATGGCTATACGCATAGATATCCCTCGCTTTTGGTAGCGTATCGTGACGACTGATGTGTATCAAGGGCGGGACTATACTCAGTAACAGTTTTAAACCTTCCTTATCGAGTGCAAAGTTGATTCTAATCAATTATCCTTTTCTTTATCGGTGCTACATTACTTGCATAACAGTCATAGAGAAGGAGTAGATACAATGTCAGATACAGCTACATTCGCTCAAGCAAGGAAACAACATCTCAAGGTTTTGAATCAGTATATTCCCATCGTCGACCGGGTTCACGGACCAAGACACCCTGAATTTCATGAGGTTCGTAAAATTTTTGATGCAGTGGTACTGAAGATGGACCAAGCCAGATCAAAGCATCCTCAATTGGAAGAAGAGTTCTCGCTTCTGCGAACAATTACACATAATTACCATATTCCCGACGATGTGTGTGAAAGTTATGAGGCTGTGTACCGGATATTGTCAGAATTGGATGAAGCGTATCACCGCAACGAGTAAGGAGCACTAGATGCAGAAATATATACTGAGCAAAAAGAACCATATAACAGTACTGAGTGCATTGCTAATCATATTCGGTTTCACCAGTGAGCTGGTGTTTCACCAAGAGCGCATGGCTATATGGGCACTGGTTGTGGCTTCGGTGCTGGGTGCAGCTCCCATTGCAATCCAAGCCTATCAAGCATTGAAAGTGAAAGTTGTCAGTATCGATGTACTTGTTACTTTGGCGGTCATTGGCGCTTTTCTCATCAGAAACTTCGAGGAGTCAGCGATTGTCACCTTCTTGTTTCTCTTCGGCGCATTTCTTGAGCAACGCACCTTGCTCAAGACTCGTTCTGCGATCAAGGAGTTGACTGAACTTGCTCCGGAGAGTGCGTTGAAACTATTGCATAGCGGAGCGTTTGAGGAAGTTGCAGTCGACGATGTCGATGTTGGGGATACGCTGCTTGTCAAAACCGGGGCAAAGGTTCCTGTAGATGGTACCGTCCTGACAGGGGAGGGGTATATCAATGAAGCGAGCATCACCGGTGAAGCTGTGCCGGTCGGCAAGAAGAAGGGCTCTCAGGTGTTTGCCGGGACCATCCTTGAAAATGGAACCATGCAAATCGTAGCCGATCGTGTCGGAGAGGATACCACCTTTGGAAAAATCATTGAGCTGGTTGAAGAGGCACAGGACTCAAAGTCAGAGGCGGAACGGTTCATCGACAGATTCTCAAAATATTACACTCCTCTTGTACTCGTTCTCTCAGCTCTTGTCTGGGTGTTCTCCCAGAATATCGAGCTGGCAATAACGATTCTTGTGCTTGGATGTCCAGGAGCTCTGGTAATCGGAGTCCCTGTTTCGAATGTTGCCGGGATCGGCAATGGAGCAAGGCATGGGGTACTGCTGAAAGGCAGTGAGGTAATTCATGATTTCAGTAGGATCGATACCCTGGTATTTGACAAAACCGGTACATTGACAGTGGGAAATCCTACCGTTGCAGATAGTGAATATTACGTTTCTGATGTGCAGAAAACACTGGCATATCTGTCTAGTATCGAACACGAGTCCGATCATCCATTGGCAAAGGCGATCATCCAATATCTTGGTTCAACCGATATGTATGGAGTTCAAAACACCAATGTCGTTGCAGGAGGCGGAATCACCGCTGAGGTGGATGGCCATCACATCGCAGTTGGAAATGTCAGCTTGATGGAACAGCTCAAGGTGAATATTCCTGAGAGGGTGCGGTCAGATATTTCCCGTTTTGAAGCAAACGGCAACTCTCTGGTTTTGACAGCAGTGGACGGGGACCTTCAGATACTGATGGGTATTCGGGACCAGATACGGCCGGGCGTGAAAGATCATCTGCTTAAACTCAAGAAGCTAGGTGTCAAGGATTTGGTTGTTCTTTCTGGGGACAATCAAGGGACGGTGGATTTGGTAGCAAAACAGCTTGGTTTAACAGAGGCCCATGGACATATGTTGCCGGAAGATAAAGCCTCCTTCATAAAGAAACTCCAAAACGAGGGCCGAATTGTTGCCTTCGTCGGAGACGGGGTGAACGACAGCCCTTCCCTTGCTTTGGCTAGAATTGGTATTGCCATGGGCAGTGGCACTGATGTAGCAATTGAAACATCGGATGTTGTATTGATGAATTCAGATTTCAGTCGCCTGCCTCATGCTCTGGGATTGGCAAAAGCTACAGCAAGCAACATGCGTCAGAATATTGCAATTGCCGTAGGAGTGGTGTTGGTACTGCTATTTAGTGTGTTCTTCAGTGAGTGGATGAACATGTCCATTGGTATGCTTGTGCACGAAGCGAGTATTCTTATTGTGATTCTCAATGGAATGCGTCTGCTTCGCTATCGATAACGAAAAGAACGTTGAAAGTTGATTTGAATCAATTTCAACTTGAAAAATTCTTGGTATGCTCTAGAAACCATACCGAGAAGAGGAGTGATAATCATGAAAAAAATAACAATCCAGTTGGAATCGTTGACCTGCCCGTCTTGCCTGCAAAAAATAGAGAATGCTGCAAAATCTTTGCAAGGAGTTCAGAAAGAGAGTGTGAAGGTTCTCTTCAACTCCAGTAAAGTAAAGCTAGACTTCGATGATTCTTATATAGCTGCAAAAGAGATAGAGCAGGCAATCAGCGCACTAGGCTATGAGGTGAAGAACTCACAAGTTAAAGAGATGTAATTCTTCAATCCATAGAGAAAAACGGGATTACCTCTAGGTAATCCCGTTTGTGATGAGAATAAGAGAATTTCTAGTTCTTTTTCTTCTCTGCAATACGTTTCTTCTGCGTTTTCTCAATTGCATCAACAATATGCTCATAACCGGTGCACCTGCAGAGGTTGCCAGCTACCTGCTTTCTGATCTCCTCCCTGGTGGAGGGGGTATCCTTGTTGATGATGGGAATGGAAGACATGATGAATCCCGGGGTACAGAAGCCACACTGTACAGCGCCTTCATCAATGAAGGCCTGCTGAATGTCGCTGATCGTTCCCTTGGTGTCACTCAATCCCTCGAGGGTCAGGATATCCTTTCCCTCAGCCCAGATAGCCATATAGATACAGGAGTTGAACGGCTTTCCATTGATCAGAACGGTACAAGCACCACATTCTCCTACATCACAGCCATGTTTGATGCTGTCCAAGCCAGCGTTTCCACGGAGCATATCGGAAAGAGATGAACGAATATCCACTGTAAAGGTTCTCTGCTTCCCATTGACCGTGCAGGTGATATCTTTATTAGCCATTGATTGTTCCTCCTGCTTTCTCTACAGCCGCCTTGGTTGCCCGTCTTGCGAGCTCCTTTACCAACTGCAGTCTGAACTCCTTGCTGGCTCTCCAACTGGTTCTTGGAGTGACATCAGCAAGTGCACCCTCAGCTACCGCGTCGAGCAATGACGCATCAAGGGCATGTCCCTTGGCGCTCTCCTCTGCTTGTGTGGAGCGGATGGGAATGGGGGCTGCAACTCCAAAGGCAATGCGGAGCCTTTCTATTGCGTCCTTGTTCTTGTTTAATGTTACATTGACTGAGCACCCAAGAGTCGCGATATCCATGGCTCGCCGCATCGCATACTTGATGTAGTGGCCATAGGTGTTCTCGTAGCTCTCTTTGGGGATACGGATCCCAGTCATGATCTCGCCTGGGCGAAGGTCTACCTTGCCTGGTCCAAGATTGAACTCTGCATAGGGAAGAATTCGTATCCCATCCAGACTGGTCAGCTCCAGCACTGCATCATACGCTTTTAGGGTGGTTGCCGAGTCGGCGCTAGTGACACCGTTGCAGATGTTTCCACCGATGGTGCCGATATTCCTGATCTGGGGGCCGCCGATCTGGTCAACAGCATCGCCTAAGACGGGAACATGTTCCCTGATCACCGGGTGCATGGAGACATCGGTGAAACTGGTCAGTGGACGGATGAGGATTGAACCATCGTCCTCCAGGCAGATGCCTCTCAGGTCTTCAAGCATATAGATGTTGATAAGATCACAACCTGCAAGCTTCCCTTCGCGGATCTTGATCAGGATATCACTGCCTCCGGCAAGGATAAGAGCTTCAGGATGCTCCTTCTTAAGCCGTAAGGCCTCCTCTACAGAGGTTGGTTCATAGAGTTTATTAAAGTTATACATGCGCTCCTTCCTTTATTTGATCAGTCCCGCATCGGTGAATGCACCAAACAGACGTTGGGGGTGAAGCGGAATTGCATTTACAGCAACACCGGTTGCATTGAGTACTGCATTACGGATGGCTGGGGCGACGGGAATCGTAGGAGGTTCCCCGAGGCTCTTGTTTCCGTATGGACCGGTGGGGTCATAGGTCTCTACAAAGTCAGCGTGGAGGTCAGGGGTATCGAGGGCAGTCATCAGCTTGTAGTCAAGCAGATTGTCATTGTACATCCGGCCTGTCTTCGGGTCGAACAGATGTCGTTCATACAATCCATAGCCAAGCCCCATGCTCATTCCACCATGCACCTGACCCTTTGCAGTCTGGTGATTGAGAATGGTTCCTGAGTCATGGACATTGATGATATCCAGAACCTTTACCTGACACATCGGGATATCCACCTCTACCTCGACAAAACAGACTCCGAAGGAGTACGTGTTGTCTGTGCAGTGGTGTGTCTCCTCAGCAGCAATATGCTGTGAGTTTGTCAGGCTGTAGCAGGATTCAATGGCTACATCTGCAACCGAGAGCAAATGCTCATCCTTGTTGGTGTGCACTATGTAGTTTTCCTTGATATCAAGATCCCAAGGATCACACTTCAGCATAAAGCCGGCGAATTCAAGCAATTTCTTCTTGAAGGCTTCGGCAGTTTTCTTAACCGCCAACCCAGATACATAGGACTGCCGGGAGGCATAGGCACCGGTATCGTAGGGAGTGACATCAGTGTCCTGCTTGCTGATCATATGAATCTTGTCCATCGTTAGGCCGATGGTTTCAGCGGCCATCATGGCAAAGACAGTATCAGCACCCTGACCGATCTCAGTTGCTCCCATCTGTACCTGCAGAGAACCATCCTGGTTGAGCAGCATGCGCACTGCAGAGGTCTCCAAGCTGATCGGATAGACGCCGGTCTTGTAACAGAAGATGGCCATGCCGACTCCTTTCCTGATCGGACCATCCTGCTTCTCGTACTCCTTGCGCTTCTTTGAGTATGAGAGGTATTTCTCTCCCTTGTCGATACACTCTTCGAGGCCGGTGGAGTGACAGGTGATGGTGGTAACCGGGTCAACGAAGCCAAGCTTCATCATATTCTGCTTACGGATCTTGATTGAGTCAAAACCAGTCTTGGCCACGATATCATCCACGTGGGCTTCCAAGGCAAACCCAATCTGGGGAATACCGTAGGCCCTCATTGCTCCAGCGGTTGGCATGTTGGTGTAGACCGTATAGGCTTCCCCCTTGATTGCCCCCACCGGATACATCATCCTGAATCCGTTTACTGCATTGGCAACCAGTGCGTGTGCATGGCTCGCATATGCTCCCTGGTTGGAGTAGGCTTCGATGCTTCTGGCAGCAAATGACCCATCAGGACGAATATAGCTCTCGATGTGGAACTTCATTGCGTGTCTTGTTCTTGTACAGGCAAAGGTCTCTTCCCTGGTATAGGACAAAATAACCGGTCGGCCACCAACACGAGTGGTCAGGAATGCATTCAAGGGTTCGGTGAGCGCATCCTGCTTATTGCCGAATCCACCACCAATATAGGGCTTCACAATCCTGATCTTGCCAAAGCCTACTCCCAAGGCCTGGGAACAGACACGGCGCACGATATGGGGAATCTGGGTGGAGCTTACCACGACAATCTTGCCATCTTCCTCATATGCAAACGAGTTTGCAGGTTCAATATGACAGTGGGTTACGATTGGGGTTTCGTAGTCGCCTACGACTTTGATAAGGCCCTTTTCCTTAATGGACTCTTCAAAGGAACCAATCTCATAGGAAGAGTGAACCACTACATTGTTTGGTTTCTCCTCGTGGATTACCGTTGCCCCCTCTTTCATTGCATCTTCGATGGAGAGGATGGGAGCATACTCTTCGTAGGTTACCTTGATTTTTCTCACTGCTTCTTCTGCAGCAATCTCAGTTTCGGCAATAACTGCTGCAATATCATCGGCATAGCAGCGAACCCTTGCATTGAGCAACTTACGGTCGGCAATATCCTGGTGTTTGGGTTCAGTCGACCATGGGTGCCCTGCAGTAGGGAATTGAATGTCGGGGACATCAAAACAGGTGACAATGTCCACAACCCCTTCAACCTTCCATGCCTCAGATAGGTCAAACTCCTTCACCCAGCCATTTGCAATGGTACTATGCAGTACTTTTGCATGAAGTGCATGGGGAGAGACCAGATCGGGGGTATATTTTGCTTTTCCCGTCACTTTGTCGTATGCATCGACTCGGTTTGGGGATTTTCCTATGATATTCATGGAGTTCCTCCTTGTTTCTTCAACAACCCTGCTTCTGCAAATTCTGGGACTAGGCAGAAACTTCACATTTTTTCATGTGAAAGAAGAGCATAGAAGCTTCCAGAAAGGCAGAGCTTTCTTTTGGTACTTTTATAATACAACAAATTGCAACAAATTCAAGGAATTATTCTCAATAAGCGAAAAAAAAGAGTATGGATTGATTATATTGCTATCCATCTAACAGATAACAAATTCTAGGTAGGAATACCTATAATCCTAGGTACTTTTACCTGCTATTACCTTGGATGGTTCCCTTCCATACTGTTCTTGGATAGGAGAGGAAAACAGTATGAAGGAAAAAAGTACACACTATATAGTATGTATCGGATTAATCTTGTTGCTTCTGGCTTCTCTTGCCGGTTGCAAAAAGGATCCCGGCAACAATCCTGGTGAAGAGGAACAAGAGGATGTCACGGTTTTTTCCCTGGCCAGGGCCCCCGATGGAGAGTCTTCCTTCAGGGCGGGTACATATGAAGATTCAGAGAAAAGCATAACCTCCCGTTGGCTTGCAGCAAGTCAGACTGACAGTGGCTTTACTTCCATCACCCCAGATAGTCTCAAGGTTGCTTATCGCTACATCGCATTGATTCCAGACACTACCGTGCAGAAGATTGGAGAAAAGGGAATCTATGGCAGAGGGCGTTATGATGCCATGAATGCATGGTCCACTGATTATATCTCAGAGTATGAAAGTGGACCGATGAAAAAGCTTCCAGGGTTCAATACCTCCCACTATCCTGAAGTGATGCCCACAGAGGATGATATGCTTGAGTTCTCTGTGTATGTGGATGATGACACCCCCGTAACAAAGCAGGAGGTAAAGGAAGGCTCCTTTGTCATCTTTGATGGGTCGAATGACACCCCCAGTGATGTAACTGATGATACCTTGGCTGTATTTGACCTGAAGGATACTTCCTTTAAGGTCGATGTTGATGACCTACCCCCTGAAGGAGTCCTGTTTACCGGTATTGCCTATGAGCTTGTCTATTACGAAGCAGAGCTCTCCGGGTTCGGGACTATTCGGCTCTACTACAATGATTACGGGCAGTGCAAGGCAGGGGATTTCATGGTGAACGAAGCGGGTGAATCACCTGATAAGGGCTGGCAATGGGCATACATGAAGCATGGTGATGGCCCTGACTCCTGGGATGGATCTGCCGTTCCAACAGTGAGTGACGGAGGGTATGATGACTATGATACCGACACAGAGGCAGAGCCAAACCCAGAGGTCGAATACAAAGGTTATTTTCCAATTTCAGGAACTGGTATAGCAGCAAAAAACCATAGCTCAGGTCTTATTCCTACATTTGTCAATCTTGAGAGTACGGGTGATGAGTGGCCGATTGTGACGAACCCAGACCCAAAAGACCCATTTCTCTTGAACCAGGGAAAGCATCCTGAGTCGTCAGTCGCCTGTATCTACTGGTCGGTAAGCCAGGGGATTTTCAATACTCCACAGGGAGATAGCCAGCCGGAACCGTACAACCATCCCCATATTGAGGAGATTGCTGATCCTGGAGGGTTCGGAACCTATAATGCATCCAATCCAATTGCGAGTACTCCGATCAAGAGTGGGGGGACCATCAAGAACAATGATCATGCAAGTATCATCTACTACGAGCCAGACGATCACCTAGGGGCAGGGGATATGTCTTCCGTGCTCTATAGCAGCACTCGGCGTGACCCAGCAACTGTCATCGATCGTACCACCATGCGGGAAATGTTCGGAGTCTATGCCTATGACTCTGGCCTTGTCAGCAACATCTACGATGATACACCGTTTGTTCAGCGATGGATTGCGAATGCTGGGTCTGGAAGCTATACGAACTATTTTCCCACCTTGCTCGAGTTGAGTATGGGACGAATTTGTGTGGTTGCAAGCAGGAGACCTGCCGACCCCACGGGAAGAAGCCAACAAGGGTATGTCTATGATCCTCCTCCATCCAACACCCCTGATGCGTTGGAGATGTCCATTGTAGAGGTGGCTATCACCCTGCAGATTGATGTTGCCTTTGGATATGGCGAAGATTGTGGAGGAAGAAGCTGGGGAAGTGAGGCAACTATAGGTGCCTCCGATTTTGAGAAACGCTTCATGAGCTTTGCTCCTAAATTGGGAACAACGGATTACGGCGGGTGGGGAACTGACCCGAATGGTCCTGTTCCTTCCCAGCGTGGGTTCTATGGCAGTCGTTCTGATGAACATGGATTGGAGACTGAACTATCTTTCAGACAAAATCACTTTGCCATCGATGTACATAATGTCGCCTACCGGGATGTGTATGCACTGCCTCCAATCCTGGATAACCCTTCCCCTGAGGAAGGCCCATTTACCGGGGAGACTCATGTAAGTATCTCTTGGAACGGAGACGAAGTGAGTGTTTACTACACAACCGACGGGAGTGATCCAACCAACAATTCAACTCTGTATACTGATGCAATTCCTGTTTCTTCCAATACCATCATCAAGGCGATCGCGTACCAGACGGGGAAGCAATTCCCCTCCATGATTGTGGAAGCGTTCTACGAGGTAAGTGGTGCGCAGAGGTGCTCTGTCCCGGTGGAAGTTCAAGCAGTCCCTGTGGCGGCTGCAGGGAAGCCAGCCTTTGTATTACTGTTCAAGGACCAGGAGCTCGACCTTGCTAGAAGTTTTTCTCCTGTTTCCTGCACCCAGGTGAATGTAGACCAGAACAAGGTCTCTGCAAGTCTGAAAGAGGTACTGGCAGGGACGTATTATCTGCTTGTGGTTGTCGACATGGACCGCTCGGATAGTCTCACTGAAGGGGACCTCGTCTATCCGTCCACAGTTGCAAATCAGGTGGTGAACTTGCACAGCGTACAAGTCCCCTCTACAGCTGTAGTTTCCCTTTCAGGTGCTTCCTACACGGTTCCTGCCAGAACATTGGAGCGGAGTCTAGCTGCAGATTAGTGACAACAACACTGCTCCGGTACGCCTTTCTGAAAAGAGAGGCGTACTCTCTTGCATCCAACCCTTTACCGCACTGATTCCTACCGGTTACAATACAGTAACATGTGTGAGTAGGAGGGTGGGATGAGAAAAGACCTCCCGATCAAACGCTCTCTGGCCGGAACAATGCTTTTTCTGCTTGTCCCCGCCATCTGCTATGCTGCTCCCTTGATCCAACCCAAATATAGCGAATCCATGGCATTGCCGTTTGTTATAGGGCTTGTAGCACTCGGGGTATTGTTCGGTCTTCTCTGGTACAACATCTTTCTTGCCATCTCTACCAGGGAGAAGATGTTCCTCTTTTTCTCCCTCATCATGGTTCTCCTTACCATACTCCAGACCTTCTCTACCTACGATCGGTTTCTCTTTCATTTGACGTATAATCGGGTAACTATCATCACCCACCTGCTCTTCATGACCTTCCTGCTCTTCTTCGAGGAGTTGTTTTCCATCAGGGACCACGATAAGAGGCTGTCCTCATTCAATCGGGTCAATATCGTAGTCATTGGTGGGTATGCGGTGCTTTTCCTGCTTTTGAAAATTTTGTTTCCTATGGCTGAACGGTTGTACACTACGCTCAATTTCATCCGGGAACTTTTTGTTTTCTATACCAATGCACTCTTCCTCTACACCATCATCAGGGCAATGGTATGGATGAAGAGGGAGGCAATCTTGCTTCTGGTTGCATTTATTCCCCCTGCATTCACCACCAGTGTCAATGCTTTGAATATTTTTCCTTTCATGCAAGGGCATGAGCAGTTTACAACCTTCTTAATGCAGTACAACCAACCCATCGGACTCTCCCTGCAGGCGATACTTTTCTCCTTAGCCGTGGGTAACCGGTACAACCGGATCAAGATGGAGAGGCAAGAAGCGTCTCGAACGCAGGAGCTTCTCTCCCAGCGTACCCGGTTTTTCTTGAACATGAGCCATGAGACCCGTACTCCCCTGACGGTTATCCTTGGTCTTGTTAGGCAGTTGAAACAAGAAAATGAGGCGCTCACAATCAAACAAGCTGAGTCAATGCTCTCTGCAATAGAACGTAATAGCCTGATCCTCTTGAGACAGGTGAATCATATGCTTCGGTTGGAACAAAGAAGGGATATTAAGGTAGAGTCCGCTCTTCCTCTTGTACCCCTAACAAGTCTTCTCATCAATGCATTCCTGCCCATTGCCCAAGAGAAGAACATTGCCTTGGAGTTTGATGCAAGTTTGATACCTCCAAAGCTCGGTCTCATGGTAAGACAGGAAGACTATGAATCAATGGTGATGAACCTCCTTTCCAATGCAATCAAATACTCGGGGGGAGGGGGCCGTGTGGTACTTTCCCTCCAGCAGGTAGGCTCACAGGAACTGCTGCTCGCCGTCTCTGATACCGGAATCGGTATCGCTCCAGAAGACCAAGCAAGGATATTTGAGCAATTTGAAGTTGTTGAATCTGATACTTCATCAACACAAACAGGGCTTGGGCTTCCTTTGGTAAAGCATATCATGGAGGAGTACGACGGAACCATTGAGTTGGAGAGCAGGCTAGGAGAAGGGAGTGTCTTTACCCTTCGCTTTCCTTCCTTGCTGTTGCATCAAACTGAGATAACAGTCTCTGAGAGTGAGCTGGAACATCTGTATCTTTCTGACTTCAGACATCTGGAAATGGAGTGCCCAGAGCCTCCCCCCGATAGTTCCACTATCCTCGTCGTGGAAGATAATGATGACCTGCGATGGTACATTCAGTCCATTCTCCAGAAGAAGTATCGGGTTTTATCAGCCTCTTCAGCCGATCGAGCACTTCAGTTGCTCGAAAAGGAGGATGTGGCTTTGATCATCAGCGATGTCATGATGCCCCAAATGGATGGACATGCATTTCTCAAGGAAGTGAGGAGACGCTTTGTTGATACCCCAATCCCCTTGATCTTTCTCACTGCACGAGATTCGATGGAAGAGAAGATTGACAGCCTAAAGGAAGGAGCAATCAGGTACCTGACCAAGCCCTTCAGGAGCGAGGTATTGCTTGCAATCATCGAATCGATACTCTCTCATGACCAGGCACTGATCGGCTCACGAATACAACAGTTCAGGGAAGGGTTGAATGTCCTCTTGGATGCAATGGAACACCCCTCCCATGGACAAAAAAGACCGTACATGGATGAGCTGGTGGTTGCCTGTAACCTTTCTGAGCGGGAGAAGCAGGTACTGCATCTGATCATTGAGGGGAAAAGTGACAAGGAGATAGGAATGGAACTCTCTCTTTCAGTTAAGACCGTGGCTAATCATAATCGTAATATCTACGCAAAGTGCAAGGTTAGTGGTCGCTACGAGTTGCTTGCCAAGTTGTATGGTGATATATAGAGTGCTTCCCTTTTCCTGGGCTTTCTGTAACTATTGGATTCATGATTGAGACCTTTGTGAAAGCATTCTTTTCCCGTGAGGAAGTCGAAGCCGTAGTCCTTTCTGGTTCCCGTACCGGGTTGGTCAGTGACGGGTTTTCCGACTATGACGTGTATATCTATGGCGAGAAGTCGGTTTCCCTCTCTTTCCGTCGGGATCTGGCAGAGCAGTTTGCCGAGAAAGCAGAGGTCGGAAATGACTTCTTCGGTGAGGGTGATGAACTGTTCCTACGTGACGGTACTGAGGTTGACCTGATGTATCGTTCGCTCTCCTGGGCAGAAGGGGAAACAGAGCGTGTTTGGTTCCACCATCAGGCCAGCGTAGGATACTCAACAGCATTCATCCATAACCTGAAGACTTCAAGAATTCTCTATGACCCGAAGGGAAGGTTCAGCACACTACAGAAACAACTTGATACTCCCTACCCGGAAGAACTCAGAGATGCAATTATCCAGAAGAATTATCCACTGCTGAGAAGCAAGCTCACCGCAAGCTACTATGACCAAATCGAGAAAGCAATCAAGCGAAGTGATGCAGTAAGCCAGGTCCATCGAACAGCCGCTCTCTTGGCGAGCTATTTCGATGTACTCTTTGCCTACAACCGACAAACCCATCCTGGGGAGAAGCGGTTGGTCTCATGGGCTAAGCAAACCTGTACGATCCTCCCGCTTCATTTTGAGAAGGACCTCTCACTGGTGACAGAAGGCATTGGAACGAACGAGATTCTTGCTTCCTTGACGAGATTGCTTGATCATCTGGATGAGATGCTGGGTAATTCCTACTCAGCATAATCCTATTCCCCTAGGAATATCCCTAGATCAACTTGCAATGCTTAATCGCTATTAGCACAAATGTCTTGTTAGAGAAAAAAATAAAATACAACCGATGGGGTTCTTGGTAGGATAATCGGGATACTACGAGAAGGTGGAAATAATGGGGAAGAGACTGAGAAAGTTTGGAAAGATCCT
>JAQQAR010000043.1 GCA_028532765.1 Sphaerochaetaceae bacterium
AATCATGATCGCACCCAAGGGTCCTGGACACACGGTCCGCACCCAGTTCCAGGAAGGCAAGGGCGTTCCTTCCCTGATCGCAATCAACCAGGATCCCAGCGGAGATTCCAAGGATGTCGCACTTGCCTATGCTAAGGGGCTTGGTGCTGGTCGTGCAGGTATTTTTGAAACCACATTCAAGGAAGAGACAGAGACCGACCTCTTTGGTGAGCAGGCTGTGCTTTGTGGTGGTGTAACCGCCTTGATCAAGGCTGGATTCGACACCTTGGTGGAAGCAGGCTACCAGCCTGAGATGGCATACTTCGAATGTTGCCATGAGATGAAGCTGATCGTTGACTTGATCAACCAGGGTGGACTCTCCTACATGCGTTACTCCATCAGCGATACGGCTGAGTATGGGGATTACACAACCGGTCCAAAGATCATCACCGATGAGACCAAGAAATCCATGAAGCAAGTTCTTACCGACATTCAGGAAGGGACCTTTGCCCGCAACTGGCTGCTTGAGAACCAGGTTGGCCGACCCTACTTCAATGCAAAGAAGCGCATTGAAAAGGAAAGTCTCTTGGAGAAGACAGGTGAAAAGCTTCGCTCACTGATGAGCTGGCTGAAAAAGTAACAAACCAAAACTCTTAATATTACCGGGAAGGACACTATGGAAAAGGACAGAATCTATATCTTTGATACCACACTGAGAGACGGCGAGCAGGCTCCTGGATACAGCATGAACCTGGACGAGAAAATTCGCATGGCCCTACAGCTAGAGGCCCTCGGTGTGGATATCCTAGAAGCCGGGTTTGCCATAGCGTCTCCCGGTGACTTTGCCAGCGTTCAGGCTATCAGCAAAGAGGTGAAGGACGTCACCGTTGCCTCCCTCTCAAGAGCCTTGGAGAGAGATATTGAAGTAGCCTGGGAAGCGGTGAAACACGCGAGAAGGCCCAGAATACACACCTTTCTGGCAACCAGCGACCTCCATCTGGAGTTCAAGCTGAAGATGAGTCGCGAGGATGCCTTGAAGCGTTCCGCCTCCATGGTAAAGTTTGCTCGTAACCTGACCGACAATGTTGAGTTCTCCCTGGAGGATGCAACCAGAACCGATCTTGATTACATGTGCAAGGTTGTTGAGGAAGTGATCAAGGCAGGGGCAAGTGTAGTGAATCTGCCGGATACCGTCGGATACGCTACCCCTGATGACATGACCCGGATGGTATCCACGGTCATGAACAAGGTACCCAATGTGGATAAGGCCATCCTGGCAGTCCACTGTCACAATGATCTGGGCCTTGCAGTTGCCAATAGCCTTGCTGGACTGAAGGCCGGGGCTCGTCAGGCAGAGTGTACCGTCTGCGGTATCGGGGAAAGGGCAGGGAATGCCGCCGTTGAAGAGTTGGTGATGGCCATCAGGACGAGAAATGATGACTACCCATTCTCCTACCAGGTACGCACTGAGGAAATATCGCGTTCAAGTCGTCTGCTCTCCCAGATCACCGGTGTCAAACCGAACCCTTCCAAGGCAATCGTAGGTGCAAATGCGTTTGCCCATGAGAGTGGCATCCACCAGCATGGCATGATGGCAAACAGCCTTACCTATGAGATCATGACCCCAGAGAGTGTAGGAGTGATGACTACCAGTCTTGTGCTGGGTAAGCACAGCGGGCAACACGCCTTCGAGAAACGCCTTGTTGACCTTGGCTATGCCTTGAGCAAAGAGGAAGTAAAGACACTCTTCTCAGAATTCAAGAATCTCGCAGACCGAAAGAAGACTATCACCGATCGTGATCTTATTGCCTTGGTGGAGACTTCCAGCCAAAGTAGCCCGGTAATCTGGGAACTGGAACGTTTTGTGGTCAATAGTGGCAATCTGATGACCAGTACTGCCTGCGTCACCCTGCGAAAAGGGGAGAAGACCTACCAGGAGGTTGCACTCGGTACCGGTCCAGTCTATGCAGCACTCAGGGCAGTGGAGAAGATTATCCGTCATCCCTTCAGTCTGGAGGACTACAGCCTGCAGGCAGTCACTGAGCACCGGGATGCACTTGGAGAAGTCCATGTAAAGATCACCGATGGACATGGTATGTACCGTGGACGTGGTGTAAGCACCGACGTTATCGAGGCTTCGATTCTCAGCTGTCTTGCTGCAGTGAACCGTATGCTTGATGAAGCATCCTCGATCTCGGGTGGGGGGTCACTCAAACCCACCACTTCACCAAGTTTTGAGAACGACATGTTGCGTTCCCATTCAGATAAGGAGAAAGACCGAGGTGATGCATAAGATAGATTTATTTGACTCAACCCTCCGTGATGGGAGCCAGGGTGAAGGGATCAGCTTCTCGGTGGAAGATAAGCTGAAGATTGTGAAGGCCTTGGATTTACTAGGAGTTGCCTATATTGAGGCAGGCAACCCTGGATCTAATCCCAAGGACCTGGAATTCTTCCACCGCGCTGAGCAGCTCTCCCTCTCCCATGCAACCTTGGTCGCCTTTGGTTCCACACGGAGAAAGAACAGCACGGCAGCCGACGACCCCAATCTGAAAAACCTTGCCAGCGTAAAAACCAAGGTGGTATCCATCTTCGGAAAGAGTTGGAAGCTCCATGTCACTGATGTGATTCGCACCACCCCTGAAGAGAACCTTGCGATGATCCGTGACAGCATACAGTTCATTACTGAGAGTGGAAGTGAAGTGTTCTTTGACGCTGAGCATTACTACGATGGATATCTCGATGACAGCGAGTATGCGAAGGCAACCTTGCAGGCTGCCCTGGACGGGGGAGCCTCCACCCTGGTGCTCTGTGAAACCCGTGGTGGCATGATACCCAGTGAAGTTGCGCGTATCACCTTTGAGACAGCAGAAGCTTTTCCTGGAATTCCTATCGGGATCCATGCTCATGATGATATTGGCTGTGGCGTTGCCAGTTCCATAGCTGCAGTTGAATCCGGTGCCATACAGGTACAGGGAACCTTGCTTGGGTTTGGCGAGCGTTGCGGAAATGCAAACCTTGCAACTGTGGCAGGAATTCTCGGGACTAAACTCGGTGTGGATTGTCTCTGTGGAGAGAGTCTCGAACAACTGACGGCAACCAGTCGGCAGGTTGCTGAGATTGCAAATGTCCGCATCAGCGGCGGAGCTCCCTTCATCGGGAAGAGTGCCTTTGCCCATAAGGGTGGCATGCATATCGATGGGGTGCAAAAGAATCCTCTCTCCTTCGAACATATCGATCCCTTGCAGGTTGGCAATGAACGCAGGCTCCTGATGAGTGAGGTTGCTGGAAGGGCCTTGATGCTCAAGCGAATCGCCCGTGTGATGCCCGATCTTGACAAGGACGATCCGGTTACGGTGAGTCTGATGGATGAGCTCAAGCAACTTGAGGCAGAAGGCTACCAGTTTGAAGGAGCCGAGAGCAGTTTTGATTTGGTGATCAGACGACACTTGAAGATGTATAAGCCCTATTTCTCACTGGTACACTACCAGACCATCGGCAGCAGCCCCTATGCCGACCCACTCAGCGATGCAACCCATGCCGCTGTTGTCAAGGTAAAGGTAGGGGGAGAGAGTGCCATCACTGCCGCAGAGGGTGAAGGTCCGGTCAATGCCCTTGACCAGGCACTGAGAAAGGTTCTTGAACAATTCTATCCAACCCTCAAGCGCGTACACTTGACCGACTACAAGGTACGGGTCTTGGACTCGGCAGGAGCAACTGCCAGTAAGGTCAGGGTTCTCATTGAGTCCACCGATGGAAATGAGACTTGGACCACCATCGGGGTCAGCAGGGACATCATCGAGGCCAGTTGGTTTGCCTTGTGTGATAGTATCGAGTATAAATTAATTGCCGAGGGAATTGAGCCCTCGGTTGAATGAAGGAAGGAGACACCCCATGGGTATGACAATGACACAGAAAATCCTGGCCCACCACGCCAAGCTGGAGAGCGTACGCGCTGGACAGTTGATCATGGCGGACCTGGATATGGTACTGGGCAACGATATAACGGCTCCAGTTGCCATAAACGAATTTGGAAAATTCGGCAAGGAGACGGTATTTGACAAGGATAAGGTTGCCCTTGTCCCAGACCACTTCTCCCCTAACAAGGATATCAAGGCAGCAGAACAGTGCAAAGCACTACGTTGTTTCGCACACGACCATGAGATCACCAACTATTTTGATGTAGGCCAGATGGGTATTGAGCATGCCTTGCTTCCAGAGAAAGGCTTGGTCGGGGCAGGAGATTTGGTCATCGGTGCGGATAGTCATACCTGTACCTATGGTGCCTTGGGCGCCTTCTCCACTGGTGTTGGTTCCACTGACATGGCTTGCGGTATGGCTACCGGACAAGCTTGGTTCAAGGTGCCGACAGCCATCAAGTTCAATCTTACCGGTTCCCTCGGACCTCATGTGAGTGGAAAGGACCTGATCCTCCACATCATTGGGATGATCGGGGTGGATGGTGCACTCTACCAGAGCATGGAGTTTAGTGGCGAAGGGGTAAAGAACCTTACCATCGACGACCGTTTTACCATCGCAAATATGGCCATCGAGGCCGGTGCCAAGAATGGAATCTTCCCTGTGGACGAAGTAACCTTGGAGTACTTGAAAGAGCACTGTCCGAAGGAACCTGTCATCTACGAAGCAGATAGTGATGCTGAGTATGAGAGGGTGATCAACATCAACCTCGGCACAGTGAAGAGCACGGTAAGCTTCCCCCACCTTCCGTCCAACACCAGGACCATCGATGAAGTCGGTGAGGTGAGAATTGACCAGGTTGTCATCGGAAGCTGCACCAACGGACATATCAGTGACCTGAGGCAAGCCGCTGCCATCCTCAAGGGCAAAAAGATCGCCAAGCATGTACGTACCCTGATCTTCCCTGCAACACAGGAGATCTGGAAGCAAGCAATGCATGAGGGTCTCTTTGATATCTTCATCGACAGCGGTTGTGCTGTCTCCACCCCCACCTGTGGTCCCTGTCTTGGCGGACATATGGGAATTCTCGCAGAAGGGGAACGTGCGGTGAGTACCACCAACCGTAACTTTGTGGGAAGAATGGGTCATGTGAAGAGTGAAGTCTATCTTGCCAGTCCGGCCGTTGCCGCTGCAAGTGCGATCGCAGGATATATCGCCGATCCTGCAAAGGTTATGGAGGAGTAAGATGCAAGCCAAAGGAACGGTTTTTAGATATGGGGACAACGTCGATACCGATGTAATCATCCCAGCGAGGTACCTTAATACCTCCAATCACAAGGAGCTGGCCTCCCACTGCATGGAGGATATCGACCAGGATTTCATCAAACAGGTGAAAGAGGGCGATATCATGGTAGCTGACAAGAATTTTGGTTGTGGTTCAAGCCGTGAGCATGCTCCCATTGCCATCAAGGAGAGTGGGATCAGCTGCGTAATTGCAAGGACCTTTGCAAGAATCTTCTACCGCAATGCAATCAATATCGGGCTCCCCATCCTCGAATGCCCTGAGGCCTGTGACGGGATCAAGGCCGGTGATGTGGTCAGTGTCGATTTCAACACTGGTACCATCACCAACGAGAGTACAGGAGCTGTGTTCCATAGTGAGCCATTTCCTCCCTTCATGCAGGACTTGATCGCAAGTGGTGGACTTGCCGGTTACATCGCAAACGGGGGAGGCAAGGCATGAAGAAGCATATTGCACTCGTTAGCGGCGATGGAATCGGACCAGATATCGTGAGAGAGGGCGTAAAAGTCCTTGACGCGGTCGCAAAGAAATTTTCCCATGAGTTCACTACCAGCAGCTATGATGCAGGTGGTGTGGCCCTCGACAAGGTAGGGATTCCCCTTCCTGATGCCACCCTTGAGGGGTGCAAGCAGAGTGACGGGGTACTCCTTGGGGCAGTTGGTGGACCGAAGTGGGATACCCTTCCTTCCCACCTCAGACCAGAGAAGGCTTTGCTTGGCCTGCGTGGCGGCATGGGATTGTTCTGCAACCTGCGTCCTGCAATCCTTTACAAGCAACTCGCTGATGCCTGCCCTCTGAAGAGCGAAATCATTGGTGAAGGACTGGATATCATGGTGGTTCGTGAACTCACCGGCGGTATCTACTTCGGCGAGCGCGGTCGCAGTGAAGACCGTGCCTATGATACCATGGCCTATACAGTAGTGGAGATTGAGCGGATTGTACGAAAGGGTTTTGAGATTGCCCAGAAGCGTTCAAAGCGCCTATGCAGTGTAGACAAGGCAAATATCCTCAATTCCAGCCAGCTCTGGAGAGAGGTGGTACAAAGAATACAAAGTGAGTACCCTGACGTGGAAGTAAGCCACATGTATGTCGATAATGCAGCAATGCAGCTGGTTCGTAACCCCCGCCAGTTCGATGTAATTGTAACCTCGAACATGTTTGGGGATATCCTCAGTGATGAGGCGAGCCAGATCACCGGTTCCATCGGGATGCTCCCATCAGCCTCCTTGGCTGAGGATGGGTTTGGAATGTACGAGCCCATACACGGCAGTGCTCCTGATATTGCGGGCAAGGACCTGGCCAATCCGATTGCAACAATTCTTTCGGTTGCCATGATGTTGCGCTACAGCTTCTCCCTCTCTGAGGAGGCTGATGCAATCGAGAAGGCAGTTAGCTCGGTGTTGGATGCAGGGTACCGTACAGCAGATATTTACACCGACGGTATGAAAAAGATCGGTACGAGTGAGATGGGCGACTTGATAGCCCAGGCCCTGTAAAGGGAGGAGGATAGTATGGACGAAAGCAAGAGACGTTCAGCGCAGATGACTGAGGGAGCCGATAGGTCCCCACACCGGTCGCTGATGAAGGCACTTGGATGGACAGACCGTGAAATCCATATGCCGATCATTGGTATCGTGAATGGGGCCAATGAGATTATTCCAGGACATATTCACCTTGATAGGATTGTCAATGCTGTAAAGAGCGGGGTACGCCAAGCGGGGGGAAACCCTGTCTCGTTCCCTGTTATTGGGGTATGTGATGGAATCGCCATGGGTCATACAGGGATGAAATACTCTCTGGCGAGCCGTGAGGTCATCGCTGATTCCATCGAGATCATGGCAACAGCCCATCCCTTTGATGCTCTGGTTTTCGTTCCCAACTGTGATAAGATTGTCCCTGGAATGTTGATGGCGGCCGCCAGGATCAACATCCCTTCCATTTTTGTCTCCGGTGGACCGATGCTTGCCGGTAAGATTCCCGGCGACAGCTCCTGTGGAACGAGCCTTTCAGTCATGTTTGAGAAAGTGGGAAGCCTTGCAGCCGGATTGATCAGTGAGGAAGAGTTGCTCTCCTATGAGAACAATGCCTGTCCGACCTGTGGTTCTTGCAGTGGTATGTTTACTGCCAACAGCATGAACTGCCTTACCGAAGCCATTGGAATGGGGCTCCCCGGCAATGGGACCATCCCAGCTGTCTACAGTGCTCGTGACCGGCTTGCCAAGGAAGCAGGATACCAGATCATGGATTTGCTGAGGAAGAACATCCGTCCCCTGGATATCATGACCAAGGAAGCGTTTGCCAATGCGATGGCCGTGGATATGGCCTTGGGTTGCAGTACCAATACCATGCTCCATCTGCCGGCAATAGCCCATGAGGCTGGTGTTGACCTGGATATTTTCATGGCGAATGATATTGCTGCCAAGGTACCCAATCTTTGCCATCTTGCCCCAGCTGGTCCTGACCACATCGAAGACCTCTATGAGGCTGGTGGTGTACTTGCAGTGATGAGAGAACTGGGAGAGGCCGGACTGCTCAATGCAGACCTGCCAACGGTGAGTGCGAAGACGATCGGTGAACTCTATCGCGCAGCACCCATCTACAACCATGAGGTCATTCGTCCCATCGACAACCCGTTCAGCAAGACCGGGGGAATCGCCGTACTCAGGGGAAACCTTGCTCCCGATGGGGCTGTGGTGAAGCGGAGTGCTGTTGATGAGAAAATGTTGGTGCACAAGGGGCCAGCGAGAGTATTCGACAGTGAGGAAGATACCATCAAGGCGATCTTTGCTGGAGAGATCAAGGCAGGGGATGTCGTTGTCATCCGCTATGAAGGACCGAAGGGAGGCCCTGGCATGCGTGAGATGCTCAGTCCCACCAGTGCCATTGCCGGTATGAACCTGGACAAGGATGTTGCCCTGATCACCGATGGCCGCTTCAGTGGTGCCACCAGGGGAGCTTCCATCGGACATGTCAGCCCAGAGGCTGCTGAGGGTGGTCCAATCTCCCTCGTCCAGGAAGGGGATACGATCAGCATTGATATACCAAAGGGTGAGCTCAGTTTGTTGGTCGATGAGAAGACGCTTCTTGAGCGGAAGAATCAATGGGTCTGTAAGGAGCCGCCTATTACCACCGGGTATTTGGCACGCTATGCCAAGCAGGTAACCAGTGCTTCCACCGGTGCTGTCTTCAAGAAATGATACACTAAGAGGAGAATCTACCATGCAGATGACTGGAGCACAAATAATCATAGAATGTCTGATAGAACAGGGCGTTAATACCGTCTTTGGGTTTCCTGGAGGGGCAGTATTGCCTCTCTATGATGCCCTATACCAGAATCAGAGCAGAATCCACCATATTCTGACCAGCCATGAGCAGGGTGCCAGCCACGCTGCTGACGGGTATGCCAGGAGCACAGGAAAGGTAGGTGTATGTATTGCGACCAGTGGACCTGGAGCCACAAACCTTGTTACCGGTATAGCCACAGCCTATATGGATAGTGTCCCCATGGTCGCCTTCACCGGGAATGTGACCGTTCCTCTTCTGGGCAAGGACAGTTTCCAGGAAGTTGATATTACCGGTATTACTATGCCAATTACCAAGCACAACTTCATTGTGAAGGATGTAGCTGACTTGGCAGAGACGATACGCAGCGCATTCAGGATTGCTCAGGAGGGCAGACCTGGTCCTGTCCTGATCGATGTTCCGAAGGATGTGACGGTCTATACCGCTGATTTCTCACCTCAGCCTATTGAGGCCTTGCAACCCCGTACTGAACGACTGAGTGAGAAGAGCATGGAACAGGCTTTGCAACTGATCAAGCAAGCCCAGAGACCGATGTGCTATATCGGTGGTGGTGTGATCAGGGCCAAGGCGAGTGAAGAGCTCTCCCAGTTCCTGGAAAACATCGACAGCCCTGCCTGTACCTCGTTGATGGGTGTCGGAGCTGTGAGCTCCCTCAGTCCTCGTTTTACCGGTTTGGTCGGCATGCATGGGACGAAAGTCTCAAACATGAGTGTTTCCGCCTGCGATCTTCTGGTGGTAATCGGTGCGCGCTTCAGTGACCGGGTTGTCAGCAAAGCCAGTGCATTTGCGAAGAATGCCAAGATTATCCACATCGATGTGGACCCGGCTGAAATTGACAAGAATATCAAGACCTACTGTCACTTGATCGGGGACCTGAAAGTAGTGCTGAATGAGCTGAACAACCGAATTGTGAATCCCATGACGCATACGAAGTGGATGGAGCAAGTTGCTGAATATAAGAAGCGATACCCAATCAGGGTGGACAGCGAGAGTGCCCGATCCAAGGAGATCCTGAAAGCGCTGCAGAGCGTACTTCCTGAAGGGTTCTTTGCCGTTACTGAGGTTGGTCAGCACCAGATGTGGGCAGCACAGTTCCTCAAGCACCTTCAGCCTGGTCACTTCCTCACCAGTGGGGGGCTTGGAACCATGGGGTATGGAACAGGAGCTGCTATCGGTGCACAGGTAGCCAATCCTGATGCTCGCGTCATCAATGTTGCCGGGGATGGCAGTTTCAAGATGAACTGCAATGAACTGGCTACCATTGCGCGGTATCAGCTACCGGTTATCATTCTCTTGATGAACAACCAGACACTGGGCATGGTACGTCAGTGGCAGACGCTCTTCTTCGACCGACGTTACAGTGAGACCACTCTCGATACCCCCATCGATTGGCTGAAACTTGCTGAGGCCTATGGGGTGAAGGGAATGAGAATCAGCAAGACTGATGATCCAAAGCCGATTCTTCAAGCTGCGTTGGATCTTGGAGAGGCCGTCCTTATTGACTGTGAGATACCTGTCGATGACAAGGTCTATCCGATGGTTGCCCCTGGTGCATCCATTGATGAGATGCTTGGTGTTGAAGAGGTAGGGGAGTAACGATAGAGATAGTGCACAAACTCGAGAAATGAAAGTTCGAGCGCGGCACAAATACTATGGATTGTGGGAAGGCGGGGTGTCCGTTTCCCCGATTCAATATAATAGAGCTGGCTTCGAGAGAGGTCAGCTCTCTCTATGAGTTCTTCCTGTGTCATGTTTTTCTGCTGTCTGAGTTCTTTGATTGCTTGTCCAATTTCTCTGTGTTTCATGCGGAAAGTATGACTTTCCAAACATGTTGTATTCTTGAAAATCGTCATCTGACAATGAAATTACACACTATGGTATGTTCCCTGTAGTACATGGTAATGATATACACGTGTCTAGATTGTTGTCCGAAAAACTATTATTTCGATATATCTGTATCTATAGACAGGCTGAGAGATTTTCCAAAAATCCAGCAGACGATGCTATACTGAGAGCAACAAGCAATAAGGAGGATATGCATGGAGGACGATATGAGACAGTTGTCGGCCGAAGAACTTGCGGTACTCTGCACCAATTTGCAGAAGGCTTGCACTAAACAGCATAGAGAGGAGGAATCTGCACTGTTCGCTACGCTTGCTTCTTATTATGAGAAGCAAAGAACCACCAAGACTGACTCTGATCACAAGGCTCTGCTTGATGCAGTGAACAAGGATTTGTCTAATGGGTATGCAGAAGCAAACAAGGCTGCTGAGAATTCCAATGACAGGGGAGCCAAACGAGCACTGGTATGGGGAGAGAAGGCTTCAAAACTGCTGAAAGCGCTTATGATGCGTTATGAAAAACAGGGTGGTGCACTCTTGGAAAACACCAATGTGTGGGTGTGTGAGATTTGTGGTTTTGTGTATGTAGGGGATACCCCTCCCTCTGTATGCCCGATCTGTAAAGTACCCAGTTTCAAGATTCATCCCATCCAGAAGGAGGCAATCTGATGCACGCTGCAAGAAATATTTCCCTCTGCACCAAGGATTGTGTCTGTCTGTTCATCTGTCCTACAGGTGCGACTGATACGGAAAATGGACAGATTGATTTCGCTCGATGCCTGGATGGCTGCCGACTCTGTGTTGATGCCTGTCCAAGCCATGCAATCTATCTTGTTCCCTCTGTGTATCCCTCTCCTCAGGCAAAGAGTGATGAAGTGAGGAAGAGCTTGTTTGCACTTGCGAAGAGTAAGGCAACCCAGGAGAGTCTGGCCAGAGGACTCGCTGAGGCAAGTGATGATCCTCTCTTCAAGCAGCTCATGCATGCCGTTGCAACAAGCAATCGAGTACTTGCCGAGGACTGTTATCGTGAAGCAGGATATATCCTGCCACAAAGTGAGGCAGTAACTTCTTGGTTGAAGCAATTACTCAGTGACCATTCCTCTGATAAGGATTTTCCTTCTGATGCGGTTAAGGCACTCTTGGAAAAGCTGTAGGTATTTACTTTCGTTCCTGTTTTTCCTTCAGGTAGATCAGGAAGACTCCGGTTGCCCCGATAAGGGCAGCCAGGGCAGTGGTGATCCAGAGCAGGCTCATGGAGTACGATTCGATGATCAGGCCCCCGGTTATGGGGGCTATTGCATGCCCGGTCCCCATGATGATGGGCAGGATTGCAGAGAACCGTGAGCGGTGGCTGATCGGAGTATTGTTGGCCACGTAAAAATTGTCATTCGTTGCAGATATGATCTCCCCCAACGTGTAGATCACTGTCAATGCCATGAAAACGAATGGGGTGGTCGCAAATGCAAAGAGTCCGAATCCGATCGCATAGAAAATACCAGAGAGGGTTGAATTGGCCAGAGGGTGAAACCGTCTAAGCAAGCTTACGATAATCGGATTGCATATAACCACCACTATCCCGTTGATTGCCATCATCTTTCCATACAGAGGTGCTCCCGCCTGGCCGAACAGGTTGGTGGTAAGCAGGGGAAGCGCAAACAACGTCTGGCTGTATGCAAAGCTGAAAAAGGTAATTGAAAGTGCAAAGAGCAGGAGTCTTGGACGGGTGAGCAAGGCCTTGAAAAGGCCTCCCTCCTCACCTTTTTCTGTGGTCTTCCATCCCTTGCTCTCCTCGATAAGTTCCTTGGAAGGCTTGCTCTCCTTTATTTTGAGCATGACAAGCAGCACAGAGAGAATACCGGCTGCAGCATTTCCATAGAACAACCACTCAGGAGCTTTGTAGAACAGGTAACCTGCGATGACCGGACCGATGGAGTAGCCTACATTGTGTCCAAGGTAGATGAGACTGAATGACACCTGACGATTCTCGATGCTGGTCACATCGGTTTTCAAAGCTTCCCGGGCAGGGTCGACTGCTCCATCGAAGAACAAACCCAGCAGAATGAAGTAGGGCACGAATGTCTCTCCCTCAAAGAAGCCTGCAAGAATAAAACATACATCCATCAGTAATTGAAATATTACAAGCACTGGCTTACGCCCAATGGTATCGGCAAGTTTGCTGCCGATGAAGGAGCCGGGGACATAAAGAATGGAGGCGATGGTCATGAAGGTACCGGCTTGCAACGGGGTATAGCCCAATCGTCTGGTGAGGTAGAGCGTCAGGAATGGATAGATGAATATCCCGACAGCATTGACAACTGTTGCAAAGAAGAGAACATAGATCGGCTGCGGCAACCCTCTGTAGAGGGAGAGTATCTGCTTCATAGGACTGACTCGATGGCCAGGGCCAAACCATCTTCGCTATTGCTGGCAGTACATGCGTGGGAATGTGCCTTTACCTCATCGGGTGCATTTGCCATAGCAACTGCATATCCAGCTGCTCGGAACATCCCGATGTCATTGTAGTAGTCACCCACTGCCATGACGGTTCCTGGGCCCACCCCATACGATTCACAGAGAGAGCGAACTGCATG
Organism: Sphaerochaetaceae bacterium; assembly: GCA_028532765.1. Taxonomy (GTDB): domain Bacteria; phylum Spirochaetota; class Spirochaetia; order Sphaerochaetales; family Sphaerochaetaceae; genus Sphaerochaeta. Next base: position 12,936 of record JAQQAR010000043.1, read on the forward strand.
ACCCTTGTCCACACCTCTTGCCAGAATTTCAATATAGCGGGGGGAGGAGCTGAAGATATTCAAGGAACTGCCAAATCGTGCCTTCAGTTCTTTTTCTTGTTCTCTCATATACTCATGGTCATTATGCATTGCCAAGAGCTTAAAGGGTCTCTCTCCCGCGTCTAGCGTGTCACAAAGATTGTCCAGGGAGGCAATACGTCCCTGTGTGCGTGAAGCTCTTACCTCAACATCATACCAGGCATTCATCTCATTCATGTACCAACTCTCATTGGTAAAAACAAAATACTCTAGCTTAGTCTGTGCAAGGTAGGAGAGAACCTGCATGCACTGCTCCCCTCTGATAGGGTGTGCTTCCAATTCCTTTCCGTCCTCATCCAGCACAAGCGAGCCATTGAAACACCCCAGTGGACCGGTGATTCCCAGTTCCTCTTGGATCAGGGTAAGGCTTCCTGAGATCCTTCCGCTGACAAGCGCAACAATAATGCCCTTTCGCCGTGCACGGCGAATGGCTTCCTTTGTTCTGTCGCTGATCTGGTGGTTTGTATCAAGCAGGGTTCCGTCTATATCTGTACAGATGAGTTTGCATTCAAACATGCGAGCATAGTAATACAAGAGGCATTTCTTGTACAGAAGCCTGGGAGGTTGGTTTTTGCTTGGGATTCCTTAACCATATTCTTACATTTTTAGTGATGCATTATTTCTTGAACACAGATAGAGAGGACCCCGTCAAGCGGAGTCCTCTCTGGGTAAGAATTAATCGCACTTAGGCTTCCTGGTACACCCTTCCGTAGAAACAGTCCAGGTAGAGTTGCTTGATCTCGCCGATCAAGGGGTAGCGGGGGTTGGTTCCCGTGCACTGGTCATCGAATGCTTTCACTGCAAGCTCGTCAACCACGGCCAGGAAGTCCTCCTCCTTGATGCCCCACTCCTTGATGGAGGAAGGGATGTCAAGTTCCTTTTTCAGCATCTCGATTCCTGCAACCAAGGCCTCAACTTTCTTGTCCTGGCTGTCCGTTGCCGTAGTCTTGATGTAGGGAGTATTCTCCTGTTCATTTACCACCATGGCAATGTAATCAGCAGCTCTAGCATATCTGCTGATAGCGGAGGGGTACTCGTACTGCGGGAAGGAAGCCTGTTTTGTAGGGTTGTCAGTCGCATTGTAGCGTATGACGTTGCACAGCAACAGCGCATTTGCCATACCATGGGGAATATGGAACTGGGCTCCCAACTTGTGTGCCATCGAGTGGCAGACTCCCAGGAATGCATTGCTGAAGGCCATACCCGCGATGGTCGAGGCATTGTGTACCTTCTCGCGTGCCTTCTTGTCCGTTCCATCCCTATATGCCTTTGGCAGGTACTTGAAGATGACACGGGCCGCTTCAAGGCTCAATCCATTGGTGTAGTCGGTAGACATACTAGAGGCAAGTGCCTCCAAGGCATGGGTCAATACATCAACACCACAGCTTGCGGTCAACCCTTTTGGCATTCCCATGGCAAGCTCACTATCCACAATCGCCATGGTCGGGGTAAGTGCATAGTCTGCAATTGCGTACTTCATCCCACTTTTCTCATCAGTGATGATGGCAAAGGGAGTAACCTCACTACCGGTACCACTGGTGGTAGGTACACATACAAGCTCGGCTTTCTTTCCCATGTTCGGGAAGGCGTAGATTCTCTTCTGGATATCCATGAACCGCAATGCAAGCCCATCGAACTGAACCTCCGGATGCTCGTAGAGCAACCACATGATCTTTGCAGCATCCATCGGGGAACCACCGCCAAGACCGATGAGTACATCAGGTTTGAAAGCATTTATCAGTTTCATTCCCTCTGTGATGGTGCCCAAGGTAGGGTCAGGTTTCACCTGGTGGAACGTCTCGCATTCGATACCCATGGCATCAAGCGTGTCAGTGATCTTATCCACCATACCGCTGGTGAACAGGAAGGAGTCGGTGATGATGAATGCGCGCTTCTTGCCTTTCAACTCGCCAAGGGCAACAGGCAGACAGCCGTACTTGAAATACGTCTTTGGAGGCAGTTTGAACCAGAGCATGTTTTCCCTCCTGGCAGCTTCGGTCTTGATGTTCAACAGGTGTTTGGGTCCTACGTTCTCACTGATCGAGTTATTGCCCCAGGAACCACAGCCAAGGGTGAGGGAAGGCTCCAGACGGAAGTTGTAGATGTCCCCAATGGCTCCCTGGCTTGCAGGCATGTTCACCAACACACGGCTGGTCTTTACGGTCCTGCTGTAGGTGTCAACCTTCTCTGTCTCATTCTCATCTATGTAGAGGACACTGGTATGCCCGTAACCACCCAAGGCAACCAAGGTTGCTGCCATGTTGGTTCCCTCCCCATAGTTGTCACATTTATACATTGCCAATACAGGACTGAGTTTCTCGTGGGCAAAAGGCTCCGAAGCATCGGCATGTTCCACCTCCCCGATAAGGACCTTGGTGGTCTCGGGAACGGTGAATCCAGCAATCTCTGCGACCTTGGAAGCTTTCTGTCCAACAATGGCTGGGTTTACAGTTCCACGCTTTGGGTCGAGGATGACCTTGCGAAGCATGTCAGCCTCTTTCTTTGTGAGGAATCGTGCACCACGATCAGAAAACTCTTTCTTTACTGCATCATAGATGTCCTTGTGGCAAATTACTGCCTGTTCACTTGCACAGACCACTCCATTGTCAAAGGTTTTGCTCATGAGAATCGAACTGACCGCCATCTTGACATCTGCACTCTTGTCCATAAGGGCAGGGGTGTTGCCTGGACCAACCCCGATGGCGGGAATGCCGGAGGAGTAGGCACTCTTTACCATCGAAGGGCCACCGGTGGCAAGGATAAGATTCACCAGCTTGTTTTTCATCAGGTAGTCTGTTTTCTCAATGGAAGGTTCATCGATCCAGCCGATGATGTCCTCAGGGGCCCCTGCTTTCACTGCAGCTTCAAGGATCACACGGGCTGCTTCACAAGTGCACTCCTTTGCTCGTGGATGTGGGCTGAAGATGATGGCGTTACGGGTCTTTAAGGCGATCAAGCTCTTGAAGATTGCGGTACTGGTAGGGTTGGTGGTAGGGATGATACCGCAGATGACGCCCTTCGGCTCGGCAATCTTCTTGATACCGAATGCCTGATCCACCTCTATGATACCACAGGTCTTGTCATCCTTGTACTTGTTGAAGATGTATTCAGCGGAGAAGTGGTTCTTGATGACCTTGTCCTCCACAATGCCCATGCCGGTCTCTTTCACTGCCATTGAGGCCAACTTTATGCGCTCGTCGTTTGCTGCTATTGCAGCAGCGCGGAATATGGCGTTGACCTGTTCCTGGGAATAGGTAGCGAATTTGGCTTGTGCACGTTTTACTCGTTCGATCATGTCCTGGAGTTCTTTCTGTCCTGCAAAAAGCTCTTCAGTTTGTTTCTTATCAGCCATGATGTACTCCTCGTTAGGTTTCTTGACTACAATGTATAAAAATATATCTAATAAGGTCAATACAATTTAAAAAATAAAAGGAATAAAATGACGAAAGAAAATGCACTAAATATCAGATTAGTGCATATATAAATGAAATAAATTGAAAAATATTAAAAATAAAACAACAGAAGTATTAAATAATATTACTGGATAGAACTTAATATACTATTAAGCTAATGAGTGAGACAGCTAGTACTCCCAAAACAATAAAAAGGAACAGTGGGATGTTGATTGGCTTTTTATGCGTGGTAGGATGTGTTTTATCGGTACTTTGTCCACTTGCCGTGGCCTGCAGTGCCTGATCCACCCGCTCTATCACTGAACCCTTGGTTGCCTTGAAAGATCGGGTGAGTAGGCTGAAATAGGCAAGGGTGAGGGCAAGCAGGGTGCCAGCCTTGCCTTCTATCTTTGGGTTGCTTGCGCTCAGGCTCTGGCTGGCTGAGAGGAGGGAAAGCAGGCGCAGAGCCTTGGTGAGGGCGATCGTAAGCGAGCCTTCAGTGAATGCAAGCGTTCCCATGCTGAACAATACCTTCCCATTTGGTTCAAAAAGACTTAATACAACCAGCGAGAAGATAAGCATAAGGGCTGGTATGATCCGGATCCTTCTCCCGGCGACCCATTGCAGGAGATACATCAGTGCGGTGATAAAAGCAAGTGTGATGAGGCCCTTCGCGAGCAGGATTGCAACAATGGCAAGCAGAGAGGCAAATAGCAGATGTTTGTGAGAGACCTTTTCTTCGGTGGGAGGTATGGAGAGGGAAAGGGTTCCCTGTGTGAGCGCTTTTCCCGTTGTCCCCCTCTGCAGATAGATCTCAGCAAGAAGTCCCAACGCAAAGCTGGTGACCATGCCCAGTGCAAGCATAAGCGGTGCGGCTATCCAGATGGAGGGACCATAGGCAACCCAGGAAGCAACCTGGAGTTGGGACAGATTGCTTACAAAGGCCCCAAGCAGGGAACAGCCAACAAGGCTGACCTTAAGTCCAAGGAGTTGCTTGGCCCCTTTCATGGCGATACCGCTGCTCAGGGTGCCTGCAAGGGAAATCAGGAAGAGGTAGGAGAAGAGTGTTCCGCTTACCATGCCTTGGCCGACTGCCTTGAGTAGCAGGATGATGAAGAAAGGACCGAAGGACATACCGTCGAGAATGATAAGAAGGGGAAGGTTTGCCAATCCCAAACGAAGGAAGGGAAGGGGCTTGGGGATGAGGTACTCCAAGGTGGAAAGCAGGAGGGTGGTAGCGCTGATGAAGGCGATTTTTCTCTCAGTTTGCGACATCATCAACCTCCAGGTTCTCGCTTTCACTGCCTACGATGGTAAGCAGTACTTGGTTTGGAAGGCACGCTATCCAGGAACGTGCATTTGAAATAGGTTTCTGGAAGGTGCAGCTCTTGGTGGGGCAGGCGGAGTCCTCGATATGGGCGTGACCATCCTCGATGACTATGTGGGTCTCACCCAGTGGCCCCTGTACGGTAATCTCACGATCGACATCGAGACTGTATCGATAGGTGGCTTCACTGCTCTGAACTTGCACATACCCGCTTCCCCCGCCGGCAGTCTGCCTGCTGATGGCAACAAGGGCAAGAATGCAAAGGGCAAGGATGAGAGTGTCTCCAATGAGGGTTTTCCACCTGAGTTTCATTGGCCAAGTGTAGCGCGGAAGCCTATCCAGTGCAATAGACGGGTGTTTTGGTCGGATATCCCCACACGCGTGCAGAATGGATGAACTATGTGATTATCAGCTGTTGTATTTGACAGTCAGTACACACCCTGTCTATTATTAAGAGGAAATATGAAGATAATGTGGAGATATGTGTTGAATCCACAAGAATGCTTGTCAGACGAGCAAAGGTATGGTGATGTTGCATTATGAAGATGATTTATGTCGTTGACCCCACAGTTGAGGATCGAGAAGGGGTGAAACAGTATCTCGAGCTTTCAGGATACGAGGTGCATGTGTTTGAGGATTTGCATGCTGTTCAGGTAGCCATAAGTCGTCAAGTTCCTGACTTGATGCTCCTGGAAGTGCAATTCTCTGATGGGGATGGGTTCAGTTACATCAAGAAAATGAAGCAGACCCATTCATTTCCGGTCATCTTCGTGACTAGCAGGGTTGCTGAGAGTGATCGCATCCTAGGTTTTGAGTTGGGGGCTGACGACTATGTATGCAAGCCGTTCAGCTTCAAGGAGCTGGTGCTCAGGGTGCACGCACTGTTTCGCCGAATTGATGTCAGTGTTTCCTCCTACCGGGGAGGATCGACGTGGGTGTTGGCAGGGTCTGTATTGCAGTTCGACGAGGTAAGTCACCTCTTCACCTTGGACGGATCGCAGATACCGCTTACTGCTGCAGAGTGGAGGATTATGAGTTATTTGGTGAGCAATAGTGGAATTCTCATCACCCGCTCACAGATTTTGGAGCACTGCTTTGATTATAGTTTTGAGTCGTATGACCGAATTGTCGATACCCATGTGAAGAATATGCGCGCAAAGATGGGACCCATGGGACCACAGTGGATCGAGACAGTCAGGGGATATGGTTACCGGTTCGCCGGTAAGAGTACTTCCAGTCTTCCCGGGAAGGGAAGCGAAGGGCAGGAATAACCGATGGCAGAGACACAGGACCTTATATATATAGTAGAGGATCATGAAGTGATCCGTGAGGGGGTTCGCCAGTACCTTGAACTCTCGGGGTATCACGTCAAGGGGTTTGCAACCCTTAGGGCGGTTCGTGAGGCTGTCGCCAGCCAGATCCCCTCCCTGCTTATCCAGGATGTCATGCTCCCTGACGGGGATGGGTTTGCTTTTGTGAAACAGCTCAAGGAGAAGTGTGACTGTCCGGTGATTTTCATGACTGCACGTAGTGAGGAGAGCGACAGGATCCTTGGGTTTGAACTCGGGGCTGATGACTATATCTCAAAGCCCTTCAGCCCAAAGGAGCTGGTACTCAGGGTGCAGGCAGTGCTTAGGCGATACCGAAACAACAGTTACAGCCCAAGTGATGGCTTTCTTTACGTCAATGACCACTCAATGCGCTTTGATGAGACCGATCATCAACTTCTGGTCGATGGAAGGGAGGTTATCCTGACCGCTGCTGAGTGGAGGATTCTTGCATTCCTGATCGAAAACTCACATCATTTGGTTTCTCGTTCCCAAATTCTTGAGGAGTGTTTCGACTATGCTGTCGACTCCTATGAACGGGTGGTCGATACCCATATCAAGAATATCCGCTCCAAACTTGGTGAGGGCCCTTGGATCGAGACGGTCCGTGGCTACGGCTATCGTTTTATTGGGCATGAGAAGGAAGGCGCAGTGCTATGAGAAGGCAGTTCGTAAGGCTCTTCCTGGGATTCGTATTGGTGGTTGCCGTTGTGGTGGGTATCCAGACTACGGTATTTTTGGTGACTATCCACCACCAGCGACTCAACTGGACAGAGTCTGTTTTCCAGGACTATCTCTCTGCACTGAGTAAAAATCTGTCAGCAGGGTTGGAGGGTCGCAACTACTCCCTGATGAGTTTGGAGGAGGTCCTGCTGCGCTCAGCCGATGACCGGGTCAGTGGTTTGTATATCCGCAACCCTGATGGTACAGTGGCCATTGCCTACGGCATGACCAGTGGTGGTGCCTCCCTACCGGTTCCTCCCTCTGATGAGTTTGAGGGTATGCGGCCGATGATGAGTTCACCTGCAATGCAACGAGCCCACCAGCAGATCTCAGAACAAGGGTTCTCTGCAAGCGAGATGCACAGTTCTGTCTATGAGGTGCATATAGAAAAGGATTCCGAAACATCCTCTCTCTCAGTAAACCAACAATCTGCATCACAGACACATACGATACTCCTTCCTCCCCAGGTGAAGGCTACCGATATTGCCGGAAGCTTGGTCATCTCCTACAACGATGAGGTGATAGCCCTGGTGGATGTGCTCACCTTTACTCCCTTTACCTACAAGAATACCGGGTACCTCTTCAAGGGCTTGCTCTTTCCAATTCTCTGGGCGATGCCGATTGCATTTGTCATCGCCCTTATGATGGCAGCTTCCATTTCCAAGCGGAGTGAACGCTATACCCAGGGGATCCAGAGGGCTCTGGGACAGCTCAGTAGTGGAGAGAACGGGGTTGAGCTCCCCAAGACCAAAATAGATGAGCAGCGTGTGATCAATGAGTCGATCAAGATGCTTGATGAGAACCTCGCCCAGCATAAGCGAAGCCGGCAGGCGTGGCTCAGGAGTATCTCCCACGACCTGAATACGCCGGTTGCCAGTATGAAACTGCTGCTCGATGGAATTGCTGACGGGGTGTTCCCTGCAGATGAGAAGATCTTGATGTCACTAAAGAACGAGAATGATGCACTTTCAGCTCGAATTGCCCAGGTTGTGCTGTACAGTAATCTCCAAAGTCCCGATATGAAGGTAACAAGAGAGGAGATTGCAATTCCTTCCTTCATCCAACAAGTGTTCTCTTCATTAACCGAAGAGGAACAAGATCGTGTTTACCTTGATGCCGATGAAGCTTCACTAAAAGGAGATCAGAATCTGCTCAGCTATGCTTCCCGTGCCATGCTCTCCAATGCCTTGCAGTCGAGCGAAGATTCAGTTGGCTGGTCCATTGGGAAGAACACCATGACCTTCACCAACAAAGGGACGATCGCAGGAGACATAGATTTCTTTGAGCCCTGGAGCAAGGGGGATGCCAGCCGTGGTACATCCGGCAGTGGCTTGGGCTTGCCCATCACTGCCCAGATCATGCGTCTCCATCATGGCGATGCAGAGATCAGCCAGAGAGAAGGGGAGGTTGTGGTAAGTCTTAAATGGTGAGGCTCATCATCTCCTTGCCGCTCTCCAGCTCATGGATGGTAAACGTACTGTCTTCCAACAAACAATAGCTCGCTGGATACCCTCCCTTTGGAAGGGATACTGAGCCTGGGTTGATGAAAAACATTCCATCACGCTCCTCAGCTACAGGAATATGGGTATGCCCACTGATGACAATCGTTCCCAGGGTAAGAGGAGGCAACTCCTTGTGCCCATGATGGAGATAGATCAAGCGGTCACCAACTTGTTCCAAGTGCATGATTGCACTGTCTGAGAGCATGGGGAATTCCAATACCATCTGGTCAACTTCGGAATCACAGTTCCCACGTACAGAAATTAACGATTCTTTCACACTATTTTGTAGCCTGCACGCTTCTTTTGGGTTATACTCATAGGGAAAGGCATTTCTTGGGCCATGATAGAGAAGGTCCCCGAGCAGTATTAGCTTGGAGGCTTTGGTTGTTTGAAAGATATTCAGGAGTGTATGCATTGCATATGCACTTCCATGGATGTCGGAGGCAAAAAGGTATATCATACTTATATGATAATGAAATCGATTATGTACTGCAATGATGTTGACAAACGAAGTGATAATGTCTGTGTAACCTTCTCAAATTTCACACAAAGGAAATATATGCACACAAACCACACACAAACACCATTTAGCTTCACACTTACTCAAACAACATCACTTGTTCCTCACATTAATCTATCATTTGCACAATGTATGTCCATTGTACTCACAAAGTGCATCAGCATACTGATGTTACAAATAAACTCTCACGCAAAAAAATGGAGATTTACGTCATGAAGAAAAAGTTTGTATTGACTCTGGCGCTGGTTCTCATGGTTGCAGGAACTTTGGTTGCTGCTACCCCT
>JAQQAR010000044.1 GCA_028532765.1 Sphaerochaetaceae bacterium
GATCTTGGCTGTGTTCCCTGCTTTTTTCATAGCTTTTATTGTAGCTATGTTTTGAGCAAAAGTCAATGTCTTGGCATGATATATCTTCTAATATTCCAAAGAAATATTGGTATTATAGTTATAATTTAGCGGGAATTTGGGAACGTAAATCATCTTGTCCAGACCCATCCGTTCCTGCGTGCGCCTGATCATCGGCAGGAAGGTTTTCACATCATTGTTGTTGCCGGGGAAAAGCCCGAAGTCTACCGGCAAGCCCTCAGCGTCCATGAACAGCCCCAGCTGGACTATCGGTTCAGGGCGATGTTCCTTGGATGGGCCGTTCTTGCGCAACCCCTCGGAAACAACGACGCCATCCTCATCGAGGATGTCTGCATCCCTGTTGTCGATTTCCCAGAAGTAATTGGTCACATCATAAAACATCAGCGATTTGTCTCGCTTGTACAGCCTCTTCACCTTCTGGTTCAGATGTACAAGCAGGTCATCGCTGTAATGGCAAAAGAACCCCAATGAACGGTATACATCGTCATCACTGAACCTGCTGTTCCCAAGCAGCAACCTTGATCTCTGTGTCCAGGTTGAGAACTTTGAACCAGGGAAAAGAATCCTGCCAAACACCAAGAGACGAAAGATGCTTTCCACATTTGCCCCAACCGGCCAATGCCTCCGTCTGTTCTTAACAAACTGGTCTATCTCAAGCTCATGATAGATGACGGACAACGGAAGATGCCCCAGTGACACCAAATCATCAACAACGGCCTCTTCACCCCCCGCCGCCCCCAGGGGAAAGTGTTCCTCCAGGTTGATGCTCAAACTGATTCGCTTCTCTTCCAGGTCCCTGGCCCTGAGCTTCTTGGCTTCAGCCCTGAAGTGCTCGATAGGATCGTCATAGAACTCCTTGAGATCTGCCTCGTAGCCAAGGAACTTCACTTTTTCCTTGGTTGGGTTCTTTTTTCCCTTCTTGCGGACGCTGCGCATGTAATACAGGGCGTTGCCCTTTTTGTTGGTGAAGACTTTTAGTTCCATATGACCTCCAGGATCCTACAAATATACTACATTACACTACGATATAAAGTCAATGAAAAAGTACAAAAAAATGACGCAATTTCTTGTCTCTAAAAAATTACGCCACGTTGTCTTCTTTTACTTGCTGCGGAACCATGGAGGCATAAATTCCTCTATCACCTGCAGCATCTGGATGAACATACGATGTTCGGCGGTCACATATCCTTCGAAAACCTCTTGGATGTCGAAAGAAATACCGAATACCATCTGGCAACCGCCGAGGATTTCTGTTATGCTTTTCATGGACCTGCTCTCCTTCTAATTGTTTGTAGTTAATCATATTATAAAGGATTGTCAGGTCCATTTCTATACAAATCTTCAAATTACATGCTTGTTTTCATCTAGGCTGGGCTTCTGAAGCTGCCTCAAGTAGCTCAGAAGAATGAAAATATCAGGCATTTGCTATTTTGCAAGAGCCTCATGAGTATGATTGCACTGATTGGATTTGTTTTGATGGTCATCTTGATGGTCGTCCTCATCAAGGGGTATGTGGCTCCACCTGTCGCCTTCATCTTCCTTCCCTTGATCGCTGCCACCATCGCTGGTTTTGGGCCTGCAGACATCGCTGGCTTCATCAAGAGCGGGATGAGTTCAATGCTGAGTACAGCAGTCCTGTTCATTTTCTCGATCTCCTACTTCACCTTGATGGATGAGATTGGGCTGTTCGCCCCCATCATCAACTTCCTGACGAAGAAGGCTGGCGGAAGCCGGTGGATGATCCTCCTCTCAGTCGTATTTGTCACGTTTGTGGCGCATCTGGATGGTTCTGGAGCCACAACCTTCCTCATCGTCGTACCTGCTTTCATTCCAATCATCAGGCGTCTTGGTTTCAGGAGAGAGGCCTTGCTTGCCCTAATGTGTGGCCCGTATGCAGTGATGAACATCCTGCCTTGGGGGGGCCCCACGATGCGCGCTGCAACTGTCGCAGATGTTGAGACCGGAACTCTGTACAGTTTCATCATTCCCGGCGTAGGAGTGTTGATTGTGCTGGCATTCGTGAATGCCTTCCTGGTGAACTTCTTCGAGAGCAGGCATGGACTCCATCCTGAGACGGTCGAGGTTGAGGTGGTGACAGGCAAGCACCAGAAGCACAAGTATGGCTGGATGTATTTCTTCAACCTTGCGCTCACGCTTATGATGCTCGTATTCCTCTTCCTGGATACCCCGCTTCCGTTGTATTTCATCTTCATGGTTGCGTATGCAATCGCCTTGGTGGTGAACTTTCCCCATACAAAGACCCAGAATGCAAAAATAAAGTCCCTCGGTGTCAATGCAATGGTCATGACCATCACCCTTTTCTCAGTGGGCATCTTCATGGGCATCATCTCCAAGTCCGGCATGGTGGAAGCCATGGCAACCACAATCGTCAATGTGCTTCCCCAGTCGTTTGCACCGCACATGCACTGGTTCCTGGCGCTCTTTTCAGTACCTTTGATGATGATCCTCGGTACCGACGCCTTCTATTATGCAATGCTTCCCATCATCATGGGTGTGGTTGCTCCCTTCGGGGTCGCCCCTGCTGCAGTGGCGGCTACATTCCTGCTGACAGCCACCTTCGGTACCCCCGTCAGCCCCTCGGTTGCTGCCGTATATGTTGGCCTCGGCTTGGCCGATATAACCATTGGCGACCATATCAAGTACAGCTTGAAGTTCGTTTGGCCGCTGAGCATTGTTTCCCTGATTCTCTCGACGCTCATTGGTGTGATCCCGTTCTAATCTTTTCTTGATGGATTTGGAACGTCAGATAGCTTTCCTTCCTGTTCCCTCGCATCTCTGATGCGGGGGAATTCACTTTTACCATGATTCGTATGGAGTTTGCCATGAAGTATTTGCTGCAGTTCTGCATCATCCTTGTGATTTCGTTTGTCAGTGAAGTCTGCCATTCGATCATTCCCCTACCCATCCCCTCGAGCATCTATGGGATCGTCATCCTGTTCGTGTTGCTGAAATCAGGGCTGCTTGCCCAGCATCAGGTCGAAGCAACAGGTAAATTCCTGATTGAGCTGATGCCTGTGATGTTCATTCCCGCTGCGGTTGGGTTGATGCAATCATGGGAGGCGATTAGGAATTCCCTTGTTTCTTATCTGGTTGTGATCCTGGTCTCGACCTTGCTTGTCATGGGCGTGTCAGGGCACGTGACTCAGGCTTTTCTCAAGGGGAAGCGACATGTTGTGGTACGGAGAAGTTGGAAAGGGAATGACGTTGTATGAACTTCTTGCAGTACAGTACGTTTTTCGGCATATCCGTAAGCCTGGTTGCGTATTTCTTTGGCCTGCAACTGAAAAAGCGATTCAAGTCAGCTCTGGTGAACCCCTTGCTCATCTCAATCGTGGTTGTCATCGCTCTCCTTTCTATTTTCAAGATACCGTTTGCAGTGTATGACCATGCAGCGAGGTACATAAGCTTCTTTCTCACCCCTGCCACCATTTGCCTGGCAATCCCCTTGTACGAGAAATATGAGACATTGAGGAACAATGCCTTGGCAATCTTAGCCGGTATCCTCTCAGGGGTTATTTCTTCCATGTTCAATATTCTTGTGATGGCCTTTGTATTCGGCTTCTCCCATCGGGAGTATGTGACCTTCCTGCCGAAATCGATAACCACAGCCATTGGGATGGGAATTTCCGAGGAAGTTGGGGGGTATATTCCCATCACTGTAATAGCCATCATAATCACTGGCGTTGTTGGGAACGTCATGGCTGAGGGATTTCTCAAAGTGATGCATATCACCGATCCAATTGCGAAAGGGGTGGCCATCGGTACCTCTTCACATGCCATAGGTACCAGCAAGGCGATGGAGATGGGTGAAGTGGAGGGGGCGCTCAGCAGTCTTTCCATCATTGTATCAGGGTTGCTCACGGTGATTGCCGCGCCACTGTTCGCACAACTTGTACTTCATTGAGGAATGCCTTGTGAAGGGATTTTCTACCATCCCTTCAAGACATCAGTGATGATCTTGACAAGCCTTCGTACCTTTTCCCGCTCCCAGGTGCTTTTTTTCATGCATGCTTTGATGTATCTGTCAGAATCATACCGGGCGATGGGCCAGCTGTTCTCCCTGTCCTTCCCGTTGCTTCCTGTCTGGAAGGAGATGGTCGGGACAAACGTGAACCCCATTCCGGCTTCCGTCAGCCGGCGTGCTGTTTCGATGCTGTCGGTTTCCATTTTGACTGGTGGGTTTATCCCGTTTGCGAGGAAGAGCCTGTCCGCCAGGCTCCGTAAGCTATGGCCTTTTTTCATCAGGACGAAGGGCTCATCCTTCAGTTCCCTGAGGTCGACAGGATGGTCTGAAACAGGTCTCTTGTAAGTGCCAGGGGTCAACAGGAAAACCTCTTCCTTGATGATGTCGCGGTAGAAAAGGTCAGCCTCCTCCTCCCTGTAGACCAGGGCCACATCGATCTGTCCAGTCCTGGTTTTCTCGATGAGGGTTGTCATGGGTGCTTCCACCAGTTGGATTTCAAACCCAGGGAATTGCCTCAGGAAACGGGGGACGATTTTATGGGCGAGAAAGATGCTCATATGCAGTGTCAGGCCGATGATGATGCGTCCGGACTTGTCTTCCCGGATTTCTGAAAGCTTTCTCAATGTGTTCCTGTGGAGTTGATTCATCTCCAGGCAGGTCTTTAGGTAGATTTCCCCTTCATAGGTGAGTTTGATAGGGTTTTGTTTGCGATTGAATAGTTCACTGCCAATCTCATTTTCTATGATCCTGATCATCTGGCTGAGAGCAGGCTGGGAAACATGGAGCTGGTCAGCTGCCTTGGTGAAATTGCCTGTCTCATGTACGGCAAGGATGCACTCTAGCTGTCTCTCATTAATCATAATAAATTCCTTATGATAAACATAATAAAAATCATATTTTACTTATCATAATTCGTCAAGTAAGCTGATGGCAGGTGTTGTAAGAGAGAATACAGTGTACACGGGCTTCTGCAACTCACCTCGGTCTGAATAGAACGATATTTTCATTGGGAGGCAAAAGAACATGACTGATGAGCAAAACAAAGAAGTTTGTATCATGTCTGTTGCAGGTATGATGGGTTCGTCTTTCGACGAAGTAGGATTCATGAAAGCGCTGGAGAACAATCCGGCGATGATTGGTTGCGATTCTGGTACCTCAGATTCGGGGCCCTTCTTCCCTGGCGTAGGCAAGCCTCGCATGAGCAGGAAGGCGGTGAAGCGGGATCTGGCCTTGATGCTCACTGAAGGCGTTGCAAGGAAAATACCGGTACTCATCGGTTCTGCTGGAACAGCTGGGGCAGATCCTACCGTTGATTGGATGATTGAGATTGTCAAAGAGGTAGCCGCCGAGAAAGGTCTGCATTTCAAGCTGGCTGAGGTCAAGACTGAGCTGACACGGGAACAGCTGCGAAAATACATTGAAAATGGCAAGTTGCATCCCTTGGAAGGAGCCCCCGATTTCGGCGTGGCAGACCTGGATGATCTGACAAGATGTATTTCGGTCATCGGGCCCCATCCTTATATCAAGGCACTCCAGGAGGGAGCTGATGTTGTGATCGCTGGTCGTTCCACCGATGCTTCAATCTATGCTTCGGTCCCCATCATGAAGGGCTTGGACAATGGGTTTGCATGGCATGCCGGCAAGGTGCTGGAATGCGGCACACTTCCTTCGGTTTTTGACAAGCACCACGGAAGCATGGTGGCTTGGGTACGCGAAGACTCCGTAAGCATCGAACCGGGTAATCCGGAGATGGCGGTTTCGCCTGTCTCGATGGTTTCCCATACCTTGTACGAGAATTCGAATCCGTTCCGCTTGGTTGAACCAGGTGGGGTCATGCTGACCTATGACTCGAAGTATCAGGCAGAGTCGGACAGGCGGGTTCGCATCACGGGCACTGAGCTGGAAACCACCCCCTATACCATCAAACTGGAAGGAGTCAAATTCGAAGGTTACCGTAGGGTTGTCATCGGGGGCATTTCCGATCCACTGGTGCTCAAGCAGTTCGACACCTGGATGGAAGCTGCCTTGGATCGGGCACGGAACAAAATCAAAAAGGGTCTTGGCCTCTCCCCTGAGGATTACAAACTAAGATACGTCGTGTATGGAAATCCCAAGGATCCGGGAACTGATAGGGTAGGCGTGATGTTTGACATCGTGGCCAAGGATCCAGAAGATGCAAGTAGCATCATTTCGAATGTCTGGCATACTGTTCTTCACTACCCAATCAAGGAGTGGGTTGGTGCACAGAGCCACATTGCAATACCTTTCTCTCCTCCCGACCTGAGCACACAGGAAAACGGGAAGACTTTCAGCTTCTGCCTGAACCATGTCATCGAAGTAGATGATCCGTTGGAAACTTGTCGAATTACCTATTACAACCTTTGAGAGGAGTGAAGTTGAATGAAGAAATTATATGAATATGCACGGATGATTCGTTCCAAGACAGCAGGTCCATTCATGTTGACCTTGGATATCCTTTTCCCGGACGGAGAGAGCTACAACAAGGTAATCAACAGTGGGGCTTTCAATGTGAGCAATATTGCAAAACTGTATAATGTCTCTGAGGAAAACCTGCAGCGCTACGACTTGCCCTTGGCCTATGCCGTCAAATTCACGATGCCCAGAAAATACGCCGCAGGGGATTTTGAGATGGAAGACCTGTATGGATGCCAGGAACATCGACCGATGATCATGCTGGACATCCCGGACTAGGCAATAGGGTTTATTCACACAAAAACAAATAACAACTGGAGGATCTACGAAATGAAAAAAAGGAATTTTGTATTAGTATCTATCGTCATTTTTGCCATTCTTATCACCTTTGCAGGGTGCAACCGCCCTGATGTAAAAGCAACAGCCAACGTCGCTGCTCCTGCAGTCCCGGCTGAGAAAACTGCAAGTAGTCCAGCTGCCCCCGCAGTCCCAGCTGAAAAACCGGCAAGCAAGGCTTGGGAATGGAATCAACGCATCGAATTGATGGTTCCTGCTTTTGCTGGTGGTGGGCTTGATACCACGATGCGTAAGTTTGTGCCTTACCTTGAGGATGTGTTGGGCCAGACCGTCACAATTGTTAACCAAGGGGGGTCTTCAGGGGTTATCGGCTATACCTGGAGCCATAATTCAAAGAGTGATGGGTTCCAGTTCCAGGCTTCTGCTCCGTCCAGCATCATTGCTGATGGGATAGGCTTGTACAAAGGCTTCAAGCTCATGGATGTACTGATTCCTGTCTCTGGATTGACGAATGCGGAAGGCATTGTATTCAGCAAGAAAAATGCTCCCTGGACCAATGCACGGGAAATGATCGCCTATGCCAAGGAACATCCGGGCAAAGTTACGATTGCAGTCGATTCAGTCAACGGCATTACTGGTGCAATTGTTAAGGAATTTGAGAATTCGGCAGGTATCACATTGAAATGGATTCCATCCGAAGCAACCGAAGGGTTCATTTCAAACATCTCCGGAGATATCGACCTTAGCCTGAATACCTGGACCGATGTAGGTGCGTATGTTGACTCTGGAGACTTGGATGCCTTGCTTGTCCTCTCCCCGAAGAGAAATGAAGCATTCTCAAAGGTGCCTTGTTCAGGGGAATTGGGAATCACCAGTACCTTGGGGTACAACAGATTTTTCACCGCCTTGGAAGGTACTCCGAAAGCAGCGGTTGATTCCTTCAGTGCGGCAGTTGCCAAGGCTGCGGCTAATCCGGAATGGTTGAAATACCTGTCGGAGAATGGCATGACCGATGCAGTCCTCAACCAGGAGGAATTGGGCGCCATGATCAAGGTGACCTACCAGATGGCTGTCGAACTGAACAAGAAATGATTTCTTGGATTGTTGGTTGATCTCTAGCCAGTCGAGCGGATATGGTCTGCTGGCTGGAGAGGCCTTGATGACAAAAGCATGCTTGGGCATGGTGGAGGCACAATGGGGAATATACTTTTTAATGCGGTCTTGATTTTGATTTTTCTTGTGCTGGGAGTCAATTCAATCACTGCACAGATTCCCAGCGATCAAAGTGATGTGAGATCCTGGCCAATGGTGATTATCATCACAATTCTGGTTCTATTGGTATCAAAAACGGTTTTGGTATGGAAATCAATTCCTGCTGCAGAGAAGAAGTTCGATTTTTCGATATTTAAGCAGAGGAATGTCCAAATGCTTTTATTGATGTTTGGATGGATCATCCTATTCGCTGCAGTACTTCCTATAGTGGGATATCTGATAAGTACTCTCATATTCTGCATCGGCGTGACTTGGATATTGGGTGCGCGCAATTGGTGGAAAATGGTACTGACAAGCGTTGTAATTACTTTGGTACTGTTTTCCATCTTTGCCTGGAGCCTGGGGATCCATCCTCCCAGAGGTATTGGGATGTTTGAAGTATTCAGCAAATGGGCTGAGTATCTGTTCTGACAAAATCGGAATTACAAAAAGAGGGTTTTCTTATGGATTTGATATCGACTGGTTTTCGCGTAATATTGGACCCTAATGTACTTTTATGGATTGTCCTGGGTGTATTCTTCGGCACGATATTCGGTGCGTTGCCGGGGGTGAATGCAACGATGGCAATTGTACTGAGTACCAATTTTACCTATGCCATGGATCCTGTTATCGCCATTGCTTTCTTGAGTGCTGTATATTGTGCGGCAATAACAGGGGGCAGCATAACAGCGATATTGTTCAAGATACCTGGCACGCCTTCTAGTGCTGCTACTGTCTTGGATGGATATCCTATGGCCAAACGGGGGGAGGCGGGGCGTGCCTTGGGTATTTCCCTGGTCAGTTCTGCCATCGGTGGTTTGACAAGTGCGATTCTCATGTTCATGCTAACCCAGCCCTTGATGAAATTGGCGTTGAAATTCAACTCAGCAGAACAGTTCGCCGTGTGTTTCCTGGGCTTGAGCATCCTGATTTTCATCAGTTCAAACAGCAAGTTGAATATGTTCATCTCGGTCTTGATCGGCTTGTTCATCGGTACCATTGGTGTTGATAAACTTACCGGCATTGCACGGTTCACCTTTGGGTCTGCAAATCTGCTCGATGGTATCTCGATACTCCCGTTCATGCTTGGAATGTTCGCTGCCGCTGAAATCTTTTCGAATGTGTACGCTCCTGCGGATGCCTCGGCATTCAGCAAGGACAACCAGGCCAAGTTGACCAAATTACCCTCGATGAAAGACTTCTGGACCATCAAGTTCACGATGCTTAGGTCGGCAATCCTCGGAACCTTCGTGGGAATTGTCCCAGGAGCTGGGGCCAATATTTCATCGTGGCTTTCCTACTCAATAGAATCCAAGCTGAGCAAGCATCCGGAGATGATGGGAAATGGCGACCCGCATGGAATTTGTGCTGCGGAAGCTGCAAACAATGCAGCCACGGGTGGTGCGATGGTCCCTTTGCTTTCCATGGGTATCCCTGGAAGCAATGCTGCCGCCATGATGATGACGGCGTTGGCAATCCATGGTGTTACCATGGGTCCCTTGTTGCTCAAGGCACAACCGCTGTACCTTTCGGCAACCTTTTCAGCCATGATTGTCGCCAATATCGTGATGGTTGTCATCTCTTTGTTTGTTGCAATCACGTTCGCACGTATTTTGCGTGTTCCCTATTACATTCTTGGGACGCTGATCCTGATGCTGGCACTCACAGGCTGTTTTGCCTACCAGGCCAAGCTGTTTGATATCGCAGTCATGATTGTCGGGGGTATATTCGGTTTCTTTTTCAAGAAATACAAGTTCAGCACCACGGCCTTGATCCTGGGACTGGTTTTGGGTAAGGATATCGAATACTACTTCCGTAGGGCCTTGATGATGCAGGGTAGTTTCCTGAATTTCTTCCATCGCCCGATTTTCAGCGTCATTGCAGTGATTGTCATCATCATGTACCTGTATCCCTTATTGGCTTTCATCATTGCGAAAGCCAAGCAACGAAGTGTGGGAACAAGGGTGGGTAACTAATTGAATGGATCAATAGTCATGAAAAACCTTCCCGGCCTTGCAGCAAATAACACCACTGTCTTGAAGATACTCTCAGGCCCATTCCTGTTTGCTTTGGCAGTGATAATCATTCCTGATTCTGTGATGCCCTATTCTATTCGCGGGGCTTTGGGCTTGTTCCTATGGATGTCAGCTTGGTGGATAAAGATTCCAGTCAGTGTGGCGGTGACTGCGTTGCTGCCCATCGCACTGACTGCTGTTTTCGGGTTTGTGAAACCTACTGATATAATTCCCCAATACTTCACCGATCTGGTTGTGCTACTCATTGGTGCGGATATACTGACCCAGTCCTGGGAGACCACGGGATTGAATCGACGGCTTGCCTTGACTACCTTGTCGCTGGTCGGTCCATCGATGAAGTCCCAGATGGCAATGTGGTTCATAGCATCTGTCGCCATGAGTATTTTCCTGCCGAACGTAGTCGTAGCTGCTACTTTGACGCCGATTGCGTTGGCAATGTTGAAAACGGTAAACAGGGAAAATCCGAGTGAGCATTTGAGCGCGGCGAATATTCTTTTGGCAATTGCCTGGGGAGCTGGAATTGGTGGATTCGGTTCTCCACTCGGTGGTGGCATGAATCTGATAGTCATAAAGGCCATTGAGTCGGTGACTGGTCAAGAATACATCTACACTGATTGGGTTGTGGTGATGTTGCCTATACTCATCATCATCACGATTGCCAATATCCTGTATATGTTCACTATGAAATCAGAGATAAGTTCCCTGCCCGGTGCGAAGGATTATTTTATCGGTGAGCATAAGAAGCTCGGCAAGATGAGCAAGACGGAAAAGCTGAGTCTATGGATGTTCCTGCTTCCGGTCATATTGGCTTTCAGCAGGGAAGCATGGAAAGGGTTGCTCCCTTTCTTGACAGCTCCCTACATTTTCATGGCGTTTGGAATCGCATCATTCCTGTTGCCTGGCACCTGCGACGGCAGGCTGGTGACTTGGAAGTTTGTACAGCCGAAATTGTCCTGGGGATTGTTTTATACTCTTTCCGGTGGCCTTGCATTGGGGAAAGTAATCATTGTTTCTGGGGCGACGGATATGTTGGCTAACCTAGTGACCCATTCAGGAGTCACGAATCCTACGATTCTGAGTATGATTTTCATTGTTTTCGTATCCATCCTGGCGAATGTATCCAGCAATAATTCGGCTTGTGCAATCACCACTCCCTTGGTGCTCAGTGTCATGACTGCCATTGGCGAGAACCCCATCCCCCATTTGTATATGATGGCGATTGGTGGAAACCTGGCGTACCTGCTACCAAATGCGACACGAGCCATTCCTGTGGATGTAGGCGTCAAACCTTCATACATGTTGAGGAAGGGTTTCGTGATAAATGCAGTCAGCGTTGGCATCACCATGCTCTTGGCTTTGGTGTGCCTGAGATTGCCACTCTATGGAGGGTGATTATATTCAATAAGGAATATTTGTTAAAGAGAACCCTGAAGCTTCCTTAGCCTCGAATCATCGGCAGGGGAAGCTTTTTCCTTTATGGTGTAGATGCAAACAAAGATAAGGGTATCAGAATGTTCGGACTCTTATTGAATACCATCATAAAACCTTCCAAAACATATTGGTTATCATAAAGTTTACGGTTAGCTTATTTTCCAATTGTGCTCAAGAATTTATAGAGTTGGTAAGGCAAGTAAGTTTCTGTGTTACTAAGAAATGATTGTGACACTTGGGGACTGATTAATTCTTCAGGATCAAAAGGTTGCTAGGTTTCGACCTTTCATCTTTTGCTGGGGAATTGGGCAATTTTCTATCTTGCATAGCTCATTCCAGTACCGATTAACTGGTTACAATACAAGGAAATTCCATTCTTGTCATGACGATATAATCAAGGTTGTTAAAAAGGCATCCAATGGTACGAATATATCCCTTGACCAAGAAATTATCGTCTTGATGTCAAGAACCCAGAAAAACATCAAAATAAAGAGGCTCTTGCAAAATATCAGGCATTTGCTATTTTGCAAGAGCCTCATCTGAATAAAATTTGGGAGATTTAATTACACCATAATTATCCCAAGATATTCCAAGTTCATCACAAAAATACTCGAATGAATATGTACATCGGTTACTAAACAAACCACCGATTTCATATTTTAGCCTTTGTTCAATCTTAATAGGACCTGTTTTATAAGGCCCTAAATATTCAACAATTTGTTTCTCGGTCATTTTCGTAACCACCTTTTCCTAACATTTTCTAAATAAAATCCACCAATAAAAAAATTAATTCAACCTAAATATCAAACCCGCCCTTGATGATAAAATCCCGTAAGAACTTGTCAATTTTTATAGTGACCCTGTACTCCTTGAGTTTTGTTTGCTCGACATCTTCTAAATACTCTTTCGCCTTCTTCCTGTCCACTGTACCGACCAAATCATCGAATCGCCCATACTCATTAAGATTTGCTGGGGTTGCCCGGAAATTCATAAACCCTCTAAGCATCACCTCATCCAAGCCGAACGCGGAAGCCAGCTTGTGTATCTGATCGTTCTTGATCCTTGCCTGATACTCAATTACATAATCCTTGAATGTCTTACCTGCCTCAAGGGCCACGCTTCCTCTCTGGATGTCATGGAGAAACAATGCAGCATACTTCTGTTCTTCCTGTGTAAGAGCGGCAAACGACTTGTGTAGGTCATCCAGTGTCTTCTGCTTTTCCAGCTCATCACCAAGGTCGAGCGCCTTCAGATACTTCTCGAATCGTGAATCCATATATTCACTATCGATCCTCCCGGTATCAATCTCAGTAAGATTACCGTCTATCGCATAGGGAACATCACCAGGTGATTTAGGCCCCTCCTCATCCTTGAACAATTCCTTGTACCTTTGGGCCAGAATTAAATATTCATCCTCATCAAATGCGATATCAACCGTCTTTTTCTCATCCCCTCCCCCAAACGAATAGCTGGGCTTGTCCCATACAAAACCCTGCACCCTTGCAGCCTCAAGATAATCGTTCAACTTCTTGAAGAGTAGTGCGAACTTCGCCTTCTCAGCAATATTCTCCGGGAGCTTTTCATGGTCTGGAATTCCGGCTTGGTTGAAGAGATCAGAAATCTCGGCATATATGGAATTCATCTTCACCAGGTTCTTGTCGAGTTTCTCCACGAAGAGATCAAAAGGCCTATCGCCAGAATATAGTTTCACTGCCTTCTCAATATTCTTCTCCATCGTGTGGGGCTTTCTGTAGTATCTGACAATCCCGAAGGGCTTGTCCGGACCGAATATTCTATTGGTCCTCGAGAAAGCCTGGATGATGCTCTCATACTTCAGCTCCTTGTCCAGGTACAGGGTATTGAGCCACTTCGAATCAAAGCCTGTGAGCATCTGATCAACAACAATCAAGAGGTCAATCTGTTTCTCAGGGGTTTTTTCTACCAAACGATATGGATCCTTATGGGCGAGCCTGTTTGATATGTCCTTCTTGAACTTATCGTAATTGGATAACGTAAAGTCCTGACCGTATCGGGAGTTGTAATCCTTTACAATCTCAAGGAGTCCTTCCTCCTTGAATTCCGCTCCCCCTTTGTTGTCTATACTAGGATCAAAAAGACAAGTCGCTTTAATAAATGATTGCGCAGGTTTCAGCAGCTTATAATACGTGATGGCTTCATTGATACTACTGGTTGCAAAAAGAGCATGAAACTTATATCCATGACTCAATGTAAGCCAATTCTCCAGAATATCCCTAACTACCGATTGCTGATGCTCGCTGGAAAGGTATTGGGTACGTGAAACATAATCCTCGATCCCCTTGATTCGTCTTCCACCTATACCTGAATGACCAGCCATTGGTATATCGTTCATGTAATGGTAGTAGATCCTACTTTTCTTCGGATCCCCGATCGCTTCTATCTCCTTTGAGGCTTTTGCTTTTTCCAATGCAACAGCCTTCCTCAAATCCCTGTCCCTAAAAGTTAGTATTTTATAAGGGTCAAACCCAAGAACATTCCTGTCTCGGATTCCGTCCGCAATGCTGTATCGGTGAAGCTCATCCCCAAAAACAGTGGAGGTTGTGCTCAACTTCTTCTGATTCTCTTCAAGGATAGGCGTCCCAGTGAAACCGAAGAACATGGCTCGTGAAAAGGTTTCCTTGATGGTCAGGAGCATCTCCCCGAATGTAGATCGATGCGCCTCATCCACAATAAACACCAATCGCTTTGCCTCAATCTTTTTCAAATCACGTGAGCCCAGCCCATCTTCCTTGATCCTACTCATCTTCTGGATCGAGGTGACTATGAGTGTGTCTGCAGGATTGGAACTCTTCAACCTGGTTATCAGCACATAGGTATCCTCGGTTGCCTGTACATCCTCAGTCTCATTCGCGAAGCCCCGGTATTCCTTGAGTGATTGGGTCCCAAGCTCAATCCTATCCATAAGGAATACAACCTTGTCGGCATCCTTGGAATTGGCTATCAGCTGGGCGGACTTGAAACTCGTCATGGTCTTCCCAGAACCCGTCGTATGCCAAATGTACCCACCCCGCATCTCCCTTCCATCCCAGAGAGCTTTGGAGACCCTATCGGAGATGGCACTTGAGGCATAATACTGGTAGCTGCGCATCACCTTGAGGATGCCATCAGAACCATCGGCTACGGTATAGAATCCGATCAGCTGATGGGCCATCGGTATCGACAGCAGCGAGGAGGCAATGTCCTGCCAGGCATTGATCGGCTCGTTGTTGAAATCCGCCCAGTGGAAGTAATAATCTTTGACAAATTTCCCTTCCGGGCCTGGGTTGGCAAAGTACACGGTCTCATTCGGCTCCATTGCCACGAATACTTGTATGAGGGAGAACAGACCCGTGAATACCCCCTCATATGCATATTTCTCAATCTGGTTGTAGGCTTGGCTGACAGAGATCCCACTTTTCTTCAATTCGATATGAATCACCGGCATACCATTGATCAACAACATCAGGTCCCCTCTCCTGTCATTTGCCATTGCTTCACGTGAGGAAAACTTTGGCTGCTGTACAATCTGGTAGCGGCTTTGCCCGGCTGCTATCTCATTCCGGTCATAAATCTTGAGACTAATTTCCTTTCCGAAGTGTTCAGTATCATTCGGATTATCACGTTTGATGGAGACCGTTTTGCCATTGATGAATCCGTTCAGCTTAAGTGGCGTTCTCAGTGCTATAACCTGCTCCAGTATCTGCTGCATCTCGCCGTCGGTCAAAGGATGCCCATTCAACCTGTCACGAATCATATTGTTGTTGTTGAGGATACTTTTCCAGTTTTCGACCAAGTCCTTCTCAGTCGGGTTCTTGACCACCTGTTTCTCCCAGCCTTTCCTAGAGAGCACTTCAATGAGAGCCCTTTCGAACTCAAATTCCTTTGTGAATGCAGAAGTAGGTTGATTCATCTCTATACCCGCCTTATACGAACATTCTTTCGAGCATTGATTTTTTTACATTCTTGAGCTTTTCAAGCTTACGCTGATGAAGGGTGATAAGGTTGTCGAGTTGAGTAAAGAAGAGCCCAAGTTGCTTTTGTTCCCTGACATCTGGAAGCATAATTGGAGTCTTCTTACCACTATCAATAGTATAAGTACCTACCGTTCCAATTCCTGCCGATTCCTTAATGAAGGATTGAATTCTTTCACTAATAAATGAATAGTAGAAAAACCGCCCATCAAGCACTCCCCCATTCTTAAACCAAATTATATTTCCATCTTTAAAATAAATTTCAGTATCATCAACAATTAAAAATGGCACACCTATTGTTCCAACACCAGTTACTAACAAATCTCCTTTCTGTACTTTACCGGACAAGGTTGAATATTCTCGATATCTCTCTTCAGAGATGTATAGATAATCAGAAGGTTCTTCATTTTTAGCGGCAGAGACTATGTCTCTAGCTCGAAGAAATCTTATACCTGTAGAGGTCCAGTCGGATTGATGAATTCTCTTCACTGATCCAACGTTCATCAAGTCGCCCAACTTACGCTGTTCCCAAGGGTCAGTAAATCCAGCAAACCTTATTTCCGGAATGTCCGATCCGTTTTTCGGGAACATTTTCTCTAGCATGGATTTCTTAACAGAAACCAGTTTGTCATACTTACGCTGATGAAGGGTGATAAGGTTATCAACGTTTCTAAAGAAATTTCCAATTTGTGCTTGCTCTTTCGGGTTTGTTGGATAACAAACATATGTTTTTGATAGATTAGTTCTACTTAGAGAAGAGACTTTAGTTCCTTGCATTAAAGGAAGTAGCTGAGAATGAAATGACTGAGAGTTGATATAATATCCTAAGAAATATGGCTGCTTTTTCTCCCTCGGCCTACATACAATCGTATGTAAACCTGAAACAACTTTCAGACTTCCTAAATTGACTATTTCTGAGGCTTTCCCTACTGTTTCATCCTCAGCAGCATCAGCCATGATCACATCCCCATTTTGTAGAAACTGATTTCTATAATTCTCTTCATTGGCATGAATAATACAAGGAATAGTCTCTTTCTTTACATCAAAGTATGCCCCAAATTTAATCAATACATCACCATAATGAACATTCTTTATTTCGCCTTTTTCGAAGCTTAAGTTTGCGCGAGATAGCGTATTGCTAGGTATAGAACAATCAAAGAATAAACTAAACTCACGCTGTTCCCAAGCATCATCAAATCCAGCAAATCGAATTGCAGGTTTCTTTACATTCTCTGGCATATCACTCCACTCCCAACAACGACATGAATTCGGCAAGACCTTTCAGGTCATGGTTGCTACCCGTGAGTTCTTTCATCATGGAACCCAAGGCAAATTCGGTCTCACGCAGGTCATCCTCAATTTCTGAGAAGGTAGTTTTGTACTTCTCGGCAAGAGTCTGAACCTTGGTTACAAGCTCGTCTAGGATTGCATTGGGAATTGAGTGGATGCTAGCCAATAGAGGGGCGATCCATTTAGCCTCGAGCAATGTTCTTGCATCCTCATTAGATAAGCCTTCTATTACTGTTTTGGTCTTATTGTGGAGCGCAACACTCTCTTTCTTTAGTTTGGACTTCAACTGTTTCTCTTCTGCCATCAACTCATTGATGAGCATGATCTTTGCTTCAAAGGAATCTTCTGAAATCAGGATTCCCTTCTTTTTCTCAGCCATCAATTTTTTTGCTTCCTTGACAATCCAGGATGAAATGAAAGAATCTTTCGCTTCATTGAGTCCATCTGATTCTTTTTCTTCCTCAGACAAACCATCCAATATCTCTGCATAGGTTGCATTGATCTCAGCAATCCTATCTTCAATCAAATGAAGCACATCATATTGATCTTTCAACAGTGTCCGCTCTATAAGCTCAAAGGGGATCACACGCCCCCGCCATCCGTCCTGGACCTCTTCATCCTTCTTGGCAACCATCCGTGGTTCCACCTTTTTGGATGCTTCAAATCCTTCCGTCTGCAATATCTCCAAATCTATCGCTATCTTTGTCCACTCATCGTCCAACAGTTGGTACACATCATATTCATCAACCAGGGGGAGCCCTTCAAGACGTGTATTGATGTCATCACTGAGAATCGACTCTTCGTTTGTGATTCTTAGGCTCTCAAACCCATCAATCAGATCATTCCTGAGTCTATCTTCAAAATTTTCAAAGGAACTTCGGAAATTTCCCTCGAATTTCTTAACACTGGGATGCCCCATCACAGCCTTTCTTATATCGTCCACCACCAAGGTCCTGTATGGCCCATCACACTTGGCAAGCAATTCTTCCTTAAGCCCAGGAAAGGCTTCCCAGTATTCATGCAGGTCCTCAATCTCGTTTTCAGGAATGCCCCCAAGCATCAGTGAATAGATGTCCCATTTCTCAGAGGCTTCAGAGGAATCAACGTATCTGGGGATATTCAAATTATACTCGTTTTGGCGTATTTCTTCCTTGCTGACCAGTCTTGCAAACTTTTGAAGGTCTTTTCTCTCTGTAACAACATCAACAATTTTCTTGATGTCGGATGCCCTGAGCTTGTTGTTCTTTCCGACCTTGGTGAAGCCTTTGGAGGCATCAACAATAAGCACCCCATCCGAGGTTCTATTCATCTTCAATACCATGATGATGGTTGGTATTCCTGTCCCAAAGAAAATGTTGGGAGGAAGCCCGATGACCGCGTCAATATGGTTGTACTCAACGAGATTCTTCCTGATCCGCTCCTCCTCTCCTCCTCTGAACAGCACTCCGTGGGGAAGGACGATGGTCATGATCCCATCGGGTCTCAGATGATAGAGGTCATGCAGAAGAAAGGCATAGTCCGCCTTGCTCTTGGGGGCAAGGCCGAAGCGGGCATATCGGGGGTCCGATTCCTTATTGGAGGGATCCCACGCCTGAGAATAGGGAGGATTGGATACCACCGCATCCACATAGAGAGGATCATAGGTATTCACCGGATCGTTGTCCTCAAAATACGGCCAGTCATCCTCAAGCGTGTCACCGTTGCGCGTAACAATGTTATCGGGAAGAATCCCCCGCATCACCATGTTCATCCTGGTGAGATTGTACGTATTCTCCTTAAGCTCCTGGGCATAATACTTGATGCTGTTCTCATCATCGATATGCCTGGCAACCGACTGCCCGATATTGATGAGCAATGATCCAGAACCGCTGGTAGGGTCATAGATCCTTATCTCCTTCCTATCCTTGAGATGGTCGGCCACTATCTCTGACATCAACAATGATACCTCGTGAGGGGTGTAGAACTCACCCGCCTTCTTGCCGGCATTTGCGGCGAACATGCTGATCAGGTACTCGTAGATGAATCCCAACACGTCATAGCTCTGCTTACCTTCCATGGGGATAACCTTGATCAACTGGATCAGGTTCCTGATTGCTTTTGTCTGGGTCCCGGAGCTATCACCGAGCTTACTCAAACCAGTCTGCAACGTGTCAAATATCTTCTCGAACACTTTCTTGTGTGATGGATTGATGTTGCGATTAAATGAGGAAAGAGCATCCCTGACATTGGAAACATCAAAATCATTGCCCATCTTCAACCAAGTTGAAAAAAGATGATCATATGAAATGTAATAGCCGACATTCCTCTTGATGTACTCCATCGTCTCAACATCATCCTCAGATAGAGCCTGTATGTCCTCGTCCCTGAAACCAGCGAGCGATAAAAATTTCAATTCCTTATCAGATAAATATTTATAAAATATAAACCCAAGGATGTAATCCTTGTATTCATTAGCCTCGATCTTTGAGCGCATCTTATTTGCTGCTTCCCAAATCCTTGAAGCCAGCTGTTGCTTGTTCATTTCATTCCCCTATTAAGCATATCCATTCTCGTTCATGCCGATCGACGATCCCAACGCTTGGTTGGTCCTGTATCAATACTGAATGGTTGCAAGTACATATTTTGTATCTAGGATAACCCTTTGCAGAGAGCAAATGCAAGAAGAATAGCTAAAAGCATATGATTCCAGCATGAATGATTTGCCGATTCTTCTCCATGGTTGTTAGGTACAAGGCTTCCTTCACCCAAAACCGTCGAATCAAAACTTGTGCTAGCGGTATGATATTTTTGAGGTGACATGGCAACAACTTTATTAGGTTACACGTCGGGGGTGAAGACATCCATAACGTACTCCGGTAAAACCAGAATACTGCTTACACTTAACAAATCATCCGTCTATGAAAGCTGTTGAAGAAATAAGGAGTTCTTCTTGCATTCCTCGTCCTTTCGCAAGTCCAGATATAGAACAATATCGGTTTATCGGCTTTGTAAAAAACCCCTTCTCCTCATACATTTCTCTTAACATAAAATAATTGGCATTTGTTGACAGAATTATTGCGCCCCTTTCCTTTGCCTTTGAAAGCTCTTGCAACAACCTTAGTTGGTCACTCCATGTAAATAGTTTTTGATTGTATTTTATGAAGCTATTTTGATTATGCGAAATTGTATAAG
>JAQQAR010000045.1 GCA_028532765.1 Sphaerochaetaceae bacterium
CGACCTCAATGTATCCTACAAGGATATGAAATGGTAAAAAAAGAGAGCCACCGTAAGGGTGACTCTCTCATACCACTCATTTGTGGTCAGTTTCCATTTTTTGCGGCCTCTGCTTCAGGTTCTTCCTTCGGGACCTTAATCAGGTCTCTCTTGTCGTTGAGCCAGCAGGCAACCTGTTGCTTCTCGTTGATGTCAAACATCGGTGGGATATGGCAGGAGCACCAAGGCATCTTCTTTGGACAGCGGTCATAGAAGTAACAGCCGGTACGTTCCTTGTCGGGGGAGGGTACATCACCGGTAAGGATGATACGCTTTCTCTCCCTTTCAACCTTAGGATCAGGAATCGGAGCCGCACTGAGAAGTGCAATGGTATAGGGGTGCAATGGATTGTCATAGAGCTGTACAGCTTCACTGATCTCAACAATCTTGCCCAAGTACATAACCGCCACACGGGTGGAAATGTGCTGGATGACTGCAAGGTCGTGAGCAATGAAGAGGTAGGTAAGCCCGAACTCCTTCTGCAGGTCCGCTAGGAGGTTAAGAATCTGCGACTGGATGGACACGTCCAAAGCAGATACCGGCTCATCGGCAAGGATGATCTTCGGGTTCAATGCCAAGGCACGAGCAATACCAATTCTCTGTCTCTGTCCGCCACTGAACTCATGAGGGTAGCGGTTCTTGAAGGCTTTGTTCAAACCAACACGTTCCATCAGTTCCTCTACACGACGCTCAATTTCCATAGGACTCATCGGTGTTTCGAGCAGTTTTCGATTATTATAGATAACCATGGGCTCAGCAATGATGGAACGAACCGTCATTCTGGGATCAAGTGAAGCGTAGGGATCCTGGAAGATCATCTGGATATCACGCCGGGCCTTGAGCATGGTGCGGGTATCGGCACTTACCAGATCGACGCCATTGAATTTGACACTTCCACTGGTTGGTTTATAGAGCTGGCTGATCGAGCGCACTGTGGTAGACTTTCCACAACCAGACTCTCCTACGATACCCAGTGTTTCACCGGGGTATACATCAAAGGAGACGCCATCCACTGCGCGGATTGCCCCAACCTGTTTCTGGAGGAGTGATCCACTGGAGATGGGGAAGTGCTGTTTTAAATCCCTGACTTCCAATAGGGGCTTTCTATCTGTACTCATTCGGCCTTCTCCTTGACGTTAGCTTCTTTCAGTGCCTGCTGCTTCTCGTTTTCATCAGCGAAGAGCCAGCAAGCTACTTCATGCCCCTTCCCCAGATCCTTTACCGGTGGGTAGGCCTGTCTACACACATCCATTGCCTTGTGGCAACGTGGGTGGAACGGACAGCAGGGGGGCAGGTCGATGACATTGGGTGGTTGTCCCTCGATGGAGAATAAGCGGTTGCCCTTCTTGGTTGTGTCCATACGGGGCACACTCTTGATCAATCCTTCTGTGTATGGGTGGCTAGGCCTAGCATACAGCTCATCAGTTCCGGCCTTCTCGACGATCTTACCGGCATACATGACGCACACCTGGTCGCACATTCCAGCCACAACGCCCAAGTCATGGGTGATGAGGATAACCGCCGTTCCCATTTTGTCACTGAGTTTGGCAATCAATTCAAGAATCTGCGCCTGGATGGTAACATCAAGGGCAGTGGTCGGTTCATCAGCGATCAGGACTTCAGCATTACAGCTTAGTGCCTGGGCAATCATTACACGCTGTCTCATACCGCCAGAGAACTGGTGGGGATAGCTATGAATACGCTTTTCTGCTGAAGGGATACCTACCAGCTTAAGCATTTCAATGGAACGTTCGAGTGCTTCCTGTTTGGAAACATCCTTCTCATGCAGACGGATGGTTTCCACCATCTGTGTGGATATCTTGAGGAATGGGTTCAAACTTGTCATTGGATCCTGGAAGATCATGGAAATCTTGTTTCCCCTGATGCTTCGCATCTGCTTCTCAGAAAGCTTGAGGATATCTTTTCCTTCAAAGAGGACTTCTCCTCCAACAATTCTTCCTGGGGGGGAGGGGATAAGTCGCATCAGCGAGAGGTTGGTAACACTCTTACCGCTTCCGCTTTCCCCTACAATACCAATGGTTTCTCCTTCTCTCACTGAGAACGAGACCCCATCAACTGCCTTTACGATTCCGGCATCAGTTTTGAAATATGTCTGTAGGTCCTTTACTTCAAGGACTGTCTTTGCATTAGGTTTCATGCTCATCATGTTCCTCCTAGAGCTGGTTCTTGCTTTGTGGGTCGAACGCATCCCTCAGTCCATCACCAAAGAAGTTCATGGCGAAGAGGAAGATGGTCATGGCGATTGCGGGGAAGACGAGCTTCCACGGATACAGGGTCATGCCGTTAACTGCATCACCTACCAAAGACCCCCATGAAGCATACGGAGCCTGGACTCCGAGACCCAAGAAGGAAAGGAACGACTCCTGCATAATGAATGCGGGAACCCTGAGCGTTGAATAGACAATGATGACAGAGAGTGAGTTTGGTACCATGTGGCGGAAGATGATCCTTCCTGTTGAAGCACCCATACTTCGGGCAGCCTCAACATATTCACTGTTTTTCAAGCTCATAATCTGTCCACGTACCATACGTGCAACGGTCAGCCAACTGACCATGGCCAATGCTACGAAAAGGTTCATGATATTGCGTCCGAAGATGGCCATGAAGATAATGACCAGAAGCATGTAGGGGAGTCCGTACATGATATCGACGAAACGCATCAGGAAGAAGTCTATCTTGCCTCCAGCGTATCCAGCGATTGCTCCCAGCACTATGCCGATCAAGACACTGGTGATGGTTCCAACCAATCCGATGGCAATGGAGACCTGTCCACCATAGATGATACGGCTGAGCATATCGCGTCCGCTGTAGTCTGTTCCAAGGTAATAATGCCTATCGTGTTTCAAATCAGCAGTAATATTTGCAGAGAGCATCTCATTGACTGTAACCTCACGATTGATAGGGAACTCGGCCTTGCCATCCTTGACTTCCTGTTTCAGCTCGCGTTCAATGGTTCTGCTGATTGCAGTCTTCAGGCTGACCAACAAGTTGGTCTTGGCCATGTTTGCAATCCCTTTATCCCCAAGGCTCTGTAGCTCGAGTTCCAGATTTGCCTCGTATTCTTCATTGGTGAGGTCTGGAGTTGCTGCTTTCACAGAATTGAGTACTTGGCTTCTTACTTCATTCTGGACTTGATTGGCAATAACAGATTCCTCTACACCAAGGTATTCAGCGTAGATTTTCTGGATATCCACGAAGTCCATTCGAGCAATATTCTTACTCTTCCCTGTCTCGGGATCGGTATAAAACATTTTTTCGATATTGATTAGGAACTCTGTATCAATTTTCTCCTGCAATCGGTCGAGTGTACGCTGGTCTGCAGAACTGAAGGTAAATGTCCCAGCCTCTCTTTGTGCCTCTCCCTCAGCATAAAGGAAATTCCAGACCTTGTTGGTCTCATTCAAGGAGATCCACTTCTCAATCTGCTGACTCTCTTCTTCGGTTACCACCAAGCTTCCTGCTCTCCATGCCTTGAAGTACAGGTCATCCAATTTGGTTTCCATCATCAAGTCCCCTGCAGTTTTGCCAAAGGATGGACGTAAGTGCTGGTGATCAAGGATTATCTGATCATATGGATGGATGGGAAGGAACATTGCTGAAGCTGCAAGCAGTGAGTAGATGGCAACAATGACCATGCCAAGCACAGCCATCTTGTTTTTCTTCAAGCGCTTCCAAGCATCCTTTCCGAGACTATTGCCTACTACGACCTGGTCAAACTCGTTGAGGGCCGCTTCTTTTGGTTGTTTTTGTTTAAAGAACATGGTCCTCTCCTCTTATTTATACGTAATTCGTGGGTCGAGCTGTGCGTAAATGATGTCTACAAGGAAGTTCATCACAATCAGGATGGCAGAGTAGACAATGACTACCCCGACAATGAGGGTATAGTCACGGTTGAACGAGCTCTGTACGAAGAACTTGCCCAAACCAGGTACGCGGAAAATTTGCTCTACGACGATTGATCCGGTGATGATTCCGGCAAATGCAGGACCAAGATAACTTACAATTGGAAGCATTGCACCTTTCATTGCATGCTTGAAAATGATAGTGGAGCTTTTCATCCCCTTGGCCTTTGCTGTACGGATATAATCACTTCTAAGCGTTTCCAGCATTGAGGAACGGGTCAAGCGTGCGATGTTTGCAAAATAGGCAAAGGAGAGGGATACTGCAGGAAGAATGACGGTCTTCCAGCCTTCTCCTGTAGTGTACCAGCCACTGGTCGGCAGCCATTTCAGTTTCATCGCGAAGATGAGCTGTAGGACCGGGGCTATGACGAACAGCGGTACCGAGATACCGATGACGGCAACCCCCATACTAAGATAATCCAACCAGGTGTTCTGTCGAACTGCAGCCATAATACCTGCAGATATGCCAAAAACCAATGCGATGAGCATTGCATAGCTTCCCAGTACTACTGACTTCGGGAGGCTGTTGGCGATGTAGTAGTTTACATCATAGTCCTTGTACTTGAAGGAAGGGCCGAGATCGCCACGCAGAATATCAAACATATAACGGCCGTACTGTTGGATCAGCGGCTCGTCCAAGTGATATTTTGCGTTAATGTTTCTCTCCACTACTTCAGGAAGCTTGCGTTCACTGGCAAATGGGCCACCAGGGGCAATACGGACAATGAAAAAACTCAACGTGATAATAATCAAAAGCGTGGGAATCATTCCCAATAGTCGGTTCACGATATATTTTGTCATTCGTTTCCTCGTCTGTGAGTTTTGCTACATAGTAGAAAGGCAGAAAGGTGCACCTATGTACATACAGCATTTTGATACTATACCAAGACGTTCATTTATGCAAGAATGATGTAAAATTCTAAAAGATTCTTACTTTTAGCAAGACGTAATCATATTGCGTATAATAAGATGTGCCTCAATGACTGGTAATGTAAATTTACATAAATTTACATACTGTCAACAACCATCCTGAGGGGAGGGAGGTAGGAAAGAGCACTGCATTTATGCTAATCTGATTTTTTGTATATGTATCAGGAGATAATTACGCAATGAAGAAATTTTACATAGAAAATCTTGGATGTTCCAAGAACCAAGTAGATGCAGAGATGCTGATCAAGCAACTTGAAGAGGATGCATTAGAGCTGACAGAATCTGCAAGTGAAGCCGATCTTATCCTTGTTAACACCTGTGGATTCATCGAGTCAGCTCGTGAGCAGTCGATCGAGGCATTCTTCACACTGCATGAGGCAAACCCAGATGCAAAGATCATTCTCAGTGGATGTATGGCCCAGCGCTACGCAGATGAGTTGCGCGAGCAGTTGCCGGAGGCCTCTGCCATTTTCGGCAACCGCGATCTTTCAGCAATCAAGGATGTGGTGAGAAAGGTGTTTGCCGGTGACAGGGTCGTGGAAGTTCCTTCCTATCCAGCTCCAGAGAACGAGGTATATGAAAGAAATGAACTGCTCTCCTTCCCTGGGAGTGCATACTTGAAGATCAGTGAAGGGTGTAACCATTGGTGTTCCTACTGTGCCATCCCTCTCATAAGAGGTAATTTGCGAAGCAGGCCCAAGAATACCATTCTCAATGATGCAAAAGCCTTGATCAATCGAGGGGTGAAGGAAATCAATCTTATCGCCCAGGATCTGGCATCCTACGGAACCGACAGTCCTGAGCGATCCAGTCTTTTCATGGAATTGCTCGCCGACCTTGTTGCACTTGAAGGAGACTTCGTAGTGAGGCTTCTCTATATACATCCAGATGCATTCCCTTCCGAGTTGCCTGGATTCATCAAGGAGCACAAGAAAGTGCTGCCATACTTCGATATTCCCTTCCAGCATGCAGATGCTGCCATCCTGAAGAGCATGGGAAGGAAGGGGGACAAGGAGCAGCACCTGACAATGATTGACCAGATCAGGGAGGTGCTTCCTGAAGCGGTTTTCCGCTCCACGATTCTTTTAGGGTATCCAGGGGAAGATGAGCAGTCTTTTGCCGAGGTGCTTGATTTCCTCAAGCGCGCTCGCCTCGATTGGGTTGGCTCCTTATTGTAAAGCCGTGAGGTAGGGACCAAGTCATATGCACTTCGTGGGGAATAGGAGAATGCTAAAGCCTTGATG
>JAQQAR010000046.1 GCA_028532765.1 Sphaerochaetaceae bacterium
ACCAAGCCAGGAATGCCCAACCCTTTGAGACCCACCTCGATGGCAATCGTGGGGTGAATTGATTCAACAATCGTAGTGGTAAAGTCTTGCTGTAAATTGAAACGCTGTATACCTGCAAGCAGTTTCCCATAGGGCTCGAAGCGAGGGTGAAGAGTGATATTCCAGGAATAGCCGAGCATCCAGGACCCTACGTTGAGCCGGTCATCCTGGTCATCCATGTTATTGAACATCGGGCCATTCTTGTGGCGTATCTCGAAACTTACATCCTTGTAGGAAAATGCAAAAAGCCGATTCTGTTGGCCGTTGAGGTCATAGAGGAACCCAGTGGAGAAGATGAAATCAGCAGAACGGAATTGTTTCTTCCTCCACAAAGAGACTACATCAAAGCTGAAACCACCGAAAGAGCGCCCTGTTTCCAGGTATGAGATGAACTGGGTATGGAGCAGCCCACCATCATAGTGGTAGGAGAGAAAGGTTCCTTGGTAACGTTCGACCATCTCCTGATGAACAGTACAGGAGTGGTTGGTACTTCTCTGAAGATATCCCAAACGCACAGAGATAATGGAGTCAAACTGCAGCCGGATATTACCGCTGTATGTTTGTTCCCAGGTATGTGCATAATCCAGGTCGAACTCAACGGATGTTCTCATGCCTCCAATCCTTGTCCCTAGTCCTGCTCTTCCTCCAATTGATGGATGCAAGGAGATTTCATTCGTAGTGTAGGTTAGGTTGAGGAGGTCTCGGCCTATTAGGCTATGGAGATAATTCTGTGCCTCATTGAAGCCTAGGTTGCCAGAGGCAACCAGACCTGCTCTTGGTGTAAAGGTGAACAGTTTGCTCTGTAGAGGATACGAAGCCATAAGTGAGATGACATCATAGCGTTGCATGGTATCGAGACGGTCAGTATAGCCTCCCGTGGCAAGGTTCAGGGTAAAGGAGGAAGGGAGTACCGCTTCTACCGTGGAGCCATAGGACAGTCCGTCATCATGGTTATGGCCGAGTCCCATCGTATACCAGTCATTGTTTGTTCCTATCGTAAGAGACTCTATATTCGCTGATACAGAAGATGTACTGAGCAGCAGGATGAACCATAGAGCTACCAGCTTCCTAGAGTTTTTCCGCAAGTTCCAACCACCTTTGTTCTGCCATGTCGAGTTCTTCTCGCAGGTCATGATATGTTTCGGTTCTCTCTGCAAGGGTTCCGTCCTCTGTGGTCTCAGCATGCGAGAAGCTTGCTTCCAAGGTATCGATACGCTCAGAGAGTATACTCATTTTCTCCTCAAGTGCCTCAAACTCCTGCCTCTCTCGGTAGGAGAGTCCTTTCTGCTCTGACCGCCTTGGCACTTTCTGCAGCGGTGCCTCCGGCTCCTCTCTCTGTTTTAATGGAATGCTTTGTGCTCGCTCTCTCCACTGACTGTAACGCTGAGCCTCATAGCGCACTGTGCCTCCTTCCTCGAGCACGAAGAGTTCGTCACAGGTAAGGTCCAGGAATGCTCGGTCGTGGGAGACGATGAGCACACATCCCTCAAAATCCTGGATGTACTGTTCGAGGTTCTCCATGGTGGGGAGGTCGAGGTCGTTGGTCGGTTCATCGAGCATCAGGAAGTTTGGATTGGAAAGAAGGCGGGAGACCAGGTAAAGTCTTCTCTTTTCTCCTCCGGATAAGGTCGCGATCGTGCTTCTGTGCATGGATGTGGGGAATCCAAAGAGCTCAAGGAACTTAGCAGCACTTACAACCTCCGAGGGACCCAGCACCACCTGGGTTGCGATTTCTTCCACATACTCAAGAATGGTTTTTCCACTTTCAAGATTTCTACCAGTCTGGTCGTAGTAAGCGAACATGGTATTTACCCCAATATCAAGTGAACCACTGTCACTGGGGAGGTGAGCGCAAAGCAGATCCAGTAGGGTGGTCTTGCCGCTGCCATTCGGACCCACCACCCCGATCTTCTTTCCTTTGGTAAAGGAAAATGAGAAATCAGAGATGACGGTATCTTCTCCAAAAGTCTTGCTGAGATGTTTGGCTTCAAGAATCTTTTTCCCCAATCTTCTGCTTGCTGACTGAAAGGATTTTTGTGCCTGGTCGCCTACGACAGCTTGGTTTGCCAGCATTGCCTCAATGCGGTCCTTTCTGCCGCTATCCTTTCCCGTACGGGCTTTTGGCCCACGCCTAAGCCAGGCAAGCTCTCTCCTGAGGATGGTACTCAGCCTATCCTGTTCCTTTTGTAGTCTCTCGATGCGCTGTTCTCGCCGAGCGAGGTAATCGGCGAAGGAACCAGGATGGAGATACATCTGTCCCCCATCCAACTCAAGAATTGCTCTGCAGACAGTATCGAGAAAATACCGGTCATGGGTGACCAGTATGATGGTGGCAGGACTACCTTTCAGGTAGGACTCCAACCATTCAATGGTTTGAATGTCGAGGTGGTTGGTCGGCTCATCGAGAAGCAACATGGTAGGGCGGGAAGCGAGCGCCCTTGCGATAGCTACCTTCTTCTGCATGCCTCCGGAGAGCGTTGCCATAGGGGAGTCCAAAAGATCGTAGAGCCCAAGCTCACCAAGAAGGGATGTATAGTCACTCTGGAGATTCCACCCATCATGGCTTTCCATTAATTCGCTCTGTCTGATCAGGTTAGCTTCATCCTCTGGATGGGAAAGGGCATGCTGATATGCATTCCAGGTGGCGATCCTTATCCCGCTTCCTTGCAGGAGATAGGATGAAACTGTTTCCTTCTCCCTGAATTGTACTCCCTGTTCCAACATAACCAGGTCAGTGCCGTTTTTCATAGCGATGGTTCCGCTATCTGGGACAACCTGTCCTGCGAGTATCTTGAGAAAGGTGGATTTTCCTTCTCCGTTTCGACCGATCAGGGCAACATGGTCTCCCTCTTCCAATCCAAAACTGACATCTTGAAACAGTGGTTCGTCTTTGAGGGTCTTTGAGACCGATTCCAATGAGAGTACATTCATATTCTGAGCGTAGCGAAAAGCGGATACCTAGGCAAGATGCTTCAAGCAGCAAGAAACAGTACTGCAACCCCAGCTATGGAGAGGAAAGTGCCCCCAAGGCTGGGCAAAGAAAGCTTCTTATGAAGGATGAAGCGGTCAAAGGGGAGAAGGAGTATGGGAGTTATCTGGGTAATCGTGGTAACAATTCCCACCGGTGCCAAGGTGAATGCCTTCATCTGTGTTGTCATCCCCAAGACTGGCCCAGCGAGTGCAGCAAAAAGCAGGATAAGGAAGAGACGAGGTTTTTTCAGGAGTGCCAGGTGCTTTTTCCCATTCTTCTTGAAAAAGAAATTGTAGATGATGAAGATGGAGAGTCCCCCGATGTTGCGTAGAAGGTTTGTTGCAACAGGACCGGTCTCGTCCATTGCAAATTTAGCCATGAGAAAGGAGACTGATTGCAAGACTGAGGCAAGAATGGCGAAGAGCAGGCCAGTGGAGCGGTCCTTCTGTTCCTGCTGGGCAAGTACTGGCTTTCGATCGAGTAGGACCATCAGCAATACTCCCAGTATGGTGGTAAGGATGCCCAGAACCTGGATACCGTTCAACCGTTCAGCGAACAGAAAGAAACCAAAGATGGCGGTAACCACCGGAGAGAGGGTCATGATTACCATCGATTCCCTGCTTCCCAGCAGTATATAGGCTTGGAAAAGCAACTTATCAGTAACGAAATACCCTATTGCTCCGCTGGCCAGGATGAAGAAGTAGGTCTGTGGAGAGAGGTGGAGAGGGAACCACATTCCTTCCATAAGATAGGTCAGAAGGATGATGGCAGGGAGGGCAAGCCACATGCGGATATGCGCTACTGCATCAGAACCGACCTGCTTTCCCAGATGGCGGTAAATGATGGAATTCTGAGCCCAACAAGCAGCAGTGACGAGGGCAAGCAACTGCCCGAGTAGAAGATTGCTATCCATGATGCAGTACAGTATCACGTCCTGGAATTCTGTACAATTGACGGAAGGACAACCAATAGCTAGAATGTCTCATAATCAAGAGGAGTTGCTCATGTTGCACGGATTTCCCCCAATCGAAAGCCCTCAAAGTACCGTGCTTATCCTGGGCACTGGTCCCAGTGTCAGGTCTGCCTTGAAACAACAGTACTATGGCCATGAAAGAAATGCATTCTGGCCGATCATGCGGGATCTGCTTGGGGGCGATATTGATCATTACGAGCAGAAGTGGGAGCTGTTGCTCTCGCACGATATTGCCCTATGGGATGTGCTGTCAGCCTTCGATCGGAAAGGATCTGCAGATTCTGCCTATACGGAGGTAATCCCCAATGATTTCAAACAATTTTTCCAGGAACATCCTGCAATCGAGAGGGTACTGTTCAATGGGAAAAAGGCACAGGAGTTTTATAACAGTCTTGTCGGGATTTTTCCTGAATCCTGTTGTTTTCTCAGCATGCCGTCCACCAGTCCCGCATACACGCTCAGCTACGAGGAAAAACGTGAGCGATGGGCTGCAGGGCTAAAGATACTACCTGCTTCTTGATAATAAGTACAAATATCTCCTGATAAGTAGTAACAGTTCTCTTTCTCTATGGTTCTCCCTATGCTAGGATTCTAATGACTTGAAGGGAGCAACTATGCGACTACAGCGCAAGACCGTAACGAGGATAGTTCGGTATATCCTGTTGTTTGTGATGCCGGTGGTACTCCTTATCCTATTCTTGCTGAGAGGATATGAAACATCGTTACGCGACCAAGTCAAGCTACGACTTCAGGCAGAGCAAGAACGTGGTATCTCAGTTATCGCTAACCAAATAGAGAATGCGTTTAGCCAGTTTGTCTCCGATCTCTTGGTCGTACATAATTCCAATGAACTCGGAGCATTCAGGGAAAAACAGAATGAGCGGACATTGCAGGAGGTTGCAAATCTTCTGGTCCGTATCAGTAAACAAAAATCGTATATCCTGCACCAACGCTTGCTTAATGAGCAAGGGCTCTTGCTTGCCCAAGCCGATACCAATGCAGAAGGCTTGGTAAGTTTGTTGGGCACAGAATATTTATCCGATAGTGGTATGAGTGAGATGGTGCAGGAGATACAAACACTTAGTCCAAATGTTCTTTACATCTCAGACATTCTTCCCCAAGATGAAGGAAATCCCATACTTACCCTGGCTCTTCCCGTGTATCAGGGCTCCAGGATTACCGGTATTATTGCCATCGACTATGATGCTTGTTATCTTCTCTCATTTCTTTCAGTGTATCAGACTTCGCTGATGAAGGACCTGCAGTTCAGTATCATTGACAGGCAGGGGAATATCATTATCGATGGTGCATCAGAGTGCAATAACATCTATGCAGAGGGGATGAATCTGTTTTCTCGTGAACCAGGGATGCGTAGTCAATTGGCAGGGAATAGAATTGGTTCCTATGTTTCTGAGGATATGGCATATACCTTTCAAGCCATCTATCCAGTAAGCAGTGAGAGA
>JAQQAR010000047.1 GCA_028532765.1 Sphaerochaetaceae bacterium
CAGGAGTACCTGGACATGGCGAGGCTCCTGAAGATGAAAGAGCTCCGCCAAAACATGACGCTTACACAGTTCCGCTCAGCCACGAAGCTTGATCTGAACAAGAACCTGGGCCGGATTTAGTAGGAGAAATAATTTTCTTGATTTTCCCTTGAAAACCTCATTCACCGACGTCATTCAGCCTTTTGGGCTGATTTTTCTTTCACCAAGTCCGAAAGTCAGGATTAAACATTAACCTGTCAGTTCATTCACAACTCGATAGAAAGAACCTAAGCTTTTTCTATGGGACAGAAAACGATCACGCTGTTACCCTCAGCACAGCGAAAACTCACTCAGATGGGTGTACAGATAAAACTAGCCAGACTACGAAGAGAACTCCCTGTAACCCTGGTTGCAGAGAGGGCGGGGATCAGCCGGGCAACACTCTGGGCAATCGAGAAGGGCTCACCTTCCGTCTCGATGAGAGCATATGTACAAGTACTCCTTGCCATCGGTCTTGTTGATGATTTGCTTCTCATTGCCAAGGATGATGTACTGGGGAGAACACTTCAGGATATGAAGCTTCCCGTAGGCAAGCGCGCAACCAAGAGGAAGCCTCATGGCAAACACGATTGAAGACCTTGTGCCCGGCAATTGATGATGCAGATCACTAGGTTCATACAATTCTCAGGAACTCCCGGGTAATGGAGGTAAAGAATGCTTCATCCCATAGTTCAAGAGAATTGGTGGTATGAAGAAACGGAATAACATCCTCTTTGATCCCTCTGTAGTCAACAGCAGCAAACCGTTCATTAAGCAGGCTTAAAAGGGTTTCATATGAAAGCAACTGGCTTCCTTGCCAATGCCCTGATTGCCTCATACGTGCTTCTAGATGTGTGATATTTACAGGAATTTGATTCTGAAGATACCATATGTAATCATAGAAATCTCTTCCCTTATCCCTGGATTTCCAGTTTCTACAGAGGAGAGCATGCAACTTTCCGGCAAAGAGAGAAGGTTTATCATAGAGATATACTGAATATGGTTGCGGTAATAGTCGATATTTTCTTTCATATGCTGCACCAATGGGCGGATTGCTGTCTATTTCTATCTTGATTTTAATCAATTCATTACTTGGCACACCCGAAACGGGAGGAGAAAGAGCAGCAATTTGTAGTAGATGAATGAGGGTATTTCCTTTCAAAAATACCGACTGAATATTCGTAGGTTGCATTTTGACTTTCTGAACCGCCTCCATTTCAAACCCATATGAATTTAAGCCACGCTCAAGGAAGGGAAGATACCTCCCCAAAGAAAAATCTACATTTTTATTCTTCAATGAAAAATCCAAATCTTCAGAATAACGATCCAACCCATAAAATATTCTCAATGCTGTTCCCCCATAGAAAGCAGCATGAGCAAAGAAATCTGTCTGCGAAAGGACTTGTAAGACCACTTCCTGAATAATTTCCTTCAAAGCATTAACCGAATCTCTAGGAGAATTAACATGATAGAATTCCAGCATCTTCTCTATTTCTTTCTTCATATATGTTCTTTCCATCGTAACAAGGTCTGCAAGGTAGTACTGTGATACAGAGGGACCAAGGAGGCCATCATCTCCCAATCAAGTGCATGTACTTGGTCTTCAGAAAGCCGCAAATCATCAAACAACAAATCTTGGATAGCATTGTTACCCTGAATCTTGCGAATTTTATAGAGTGTATCAAGCAATGCTTTCTCCGGTGTTGCCAGACGAAACCCATGGCCTTGCTCCTGAGCTGGCTCCAACGCCCAAGGGAAGACAGATTCAGGTATATACAAGAAACTATATCGTCCGAATGGAGTCTCATAGTGTTTTTCCTTGTTCAAGCGAAACCCTGCACTTTTCATCTCATACACCCTTTCAGGTATCATCTGATGATATGCCAACGCTGTTTCAAAGGAGATATAGCTCGGACTATAGATCATACCACCAACAGGGAAATGTGGATCAGAAAGGCTATCAGCATACACTCCACGGACAATCTGAATTATCTCACCCTTTTTTATCATTTGAGTGAGTTTTGCCTTCGGGGAGGCATATGAGGACAGCTCATACATCACATACTCCCGTGTTTTTAACACTACTCTATCTCCTATAAGTATGATTATATCATACTTTACGGAGGTAGAAAGCATAATTTGGATACTATTCTGAAAACAGTACTATCAAGCAAATAGAGTAGCCCTTGAATGTGAATCTACTGACAATATGCAGAGTATTGACTCACTTCACCTCGACACATGCGTGGCTGCCTCCCTTTTCGTTTAAGCAGGACGCGAAGTAGCCTAAAAGAGACAAAAGAACATATAGGAGGGGACCCTATAGCCATCGTCTACAATCTGAAATGTCTTGGGATGCACAACATATGATACACCTATCTTCTTTCCAAATTTTGCTTTAAAAGCATCATATGATACAGTTGTATAGTTTTTTGAAGACTTCACTTCTATAGGGTACAGCTTTATTCTTGTATCACCCTCATCTGAAACAAGGAAATCAATCTCAATGTCATTTCTTCGTTTCTCTGGGGAATAGTGCGTATAAAAATAGAGGTCCTTACCCTTTGCGACAAGCGCTTGTGCAATGGCATTTTCATGTATCATCCCCTCATTTATGGACAACTTACCATCCATAATTTGCTTATAGAGATTCATCGAGGAAATCTGGTTTTCAGAAAA
The DNA here is from genome assembly GCA_028532765.1 of Sphaerochaetaceae bacterium. Classification (GTDB taxonomy): domain Bacteria; phylum Spirochaetota; class Spirochaetia; order Sphaerochaetales; family Sphaerochaetaceae; genus Sphaerochaeta. Next base: position 2,698 of record JAQQAR010000047.1, read on the forward strand.
CGCCAAGCTAACCAATAGACCAGTATCACCCATATAGCATTTAACAGATGACGTATCCTTATGCAATGACATACCTACATTTGGGTCTGTACATTTGTAGCATATATTACAAATCATTGAGTCACCAAGCCAGAACAGCGGGTCATCATACTGGTCAAATGTCTTATTACCATCGATTTTGCGCAATACCACTTTCTTATCATGTGTTGAAAGAAATCCAGGCAAGTTTTCAAATAAGCCAGAAACCTTTGATTTATATTTTCTTGCCGCTTTCTTTATATCATCCCGGTAAAGGGATAAGATTTGGCGTTTGGCTTTATCAGCCTTATGGAAATCCTTATTGTTTTCATAATAAGCCACAACACTCTGTGGCATACCTCCCACAAGCAAGTATTCACGAAACAGCCTTGCCGCCTTACGATGGAATTTTTCATCAAGAGGGGTTTTCTTTTCGTAACACTCTTTGATATATCCTAACAAGACAGTTTCCTGTGCTGCCATCAAAAACTCTTCAAAGTCCAATGGATACATTTTCAATTTCTCTTCTTCGGAAGGAATAAGAATATCTTCCACATTTTCCTTGATTGAAATCAAAGATCCTGTTTCCAAATAATCATATCTTCCATCCGCAACCAGATATTTAATTGCTTCTCTCGCCTTTGGAAATTTTTGTATTTCATCGAAGATGATCAAGGTTTTTCTCTTAAAAAGCTGAACATTATATTCGAGGGAGATAATCTGAAAGAACGTATCGAGGTCATTCAGGTTCTCATGGAAGTTATCTTTAATCTTTTTAGATGCAATCGCAAAATCCAATAAAACATATGAGTCATAGTTCTCTTTCCCAAATTTACTTGCGATGGTAGATTTGCCGGTTCTACGAGCACCTTCAATCAATAGAGCAGTCTTTCCATTCGAAGTATGTTTCCATGCAAGTAATTTATCATATATCTTTCTTTCTAGTTCCATTGCATTACCCTCTATAGATTAATATACCAGAATGATGATAATACGCAAAGTATTTTTCACGCTATATGGTTACAATACGCAGAGTAATTTTCCCCTTCTACATTGACAATACGCAGAGTATCGAGTCACTTCACCCAGACACATGGGCAACTGCCTCCCAGCTTCGCTTGAGCAAGGCACTAACAGTTGTGTGACGTCGGGCAAGGATCATGGTGTAAATCAGGTCCACCACCAGGAGTTGGGCGAATCGGGATAGAGTTGCCCCTTCCCGAAAGAGCGACTCACTGTTCACGACATTGAGCGTGTAGTCTGCCTGGCGGGAGAGTGAGTTCCCCCCGATACGGGTAATGGCAATGACGAGTGCCCCATTCTTCTTTGCCTCCCTGGCTACCTTGAGCACACTGCTCGACTCACCTGAGTAGGATATGGCGATCAAGACTCCTTCACTTCTCAGGGCACAGGCTTCCACGATCTGCATATCACTGTCAGCAGTATAGACTGCATGGAGCCCGAGACGGGCAAGCTTCTGCTGGAAGTCATAGGCTACAATCCCTGATGCCCCGATACCTGCAATAAGCACATGACTTGCTCCAAGAATTCCCTCAACCGAGGCTTCCAAAGCCCTGGGATCCACCACATCCTCAATACCAGAGAGACTTTCGCAGGTGGATGAGACCACCATATGGACCAGCTCCCCAGTGGTGGTCTGCTCGGTAATCTTCTCGGTGGTTGTCTGTTCACTTGGCCGCTCTGAGGAGAAGACTTCCTTAGCCAAGGCCAAGCGAAGATCAGTAAAGCCCTTGTAGCCGAGACGGTTTGCCAGGCGTACACAGGCAGCTGCACTGCTTGTACTGCTGCTTGCAACCTCCTGGATTCCCATAGAGACCACCTGCATCGGATTTGCCAAGAGAAACTGGGCAACCTTCCGTTCACTCGGTGCCAGATTAGGCAGCACCTGTTTGATCACATATAAACATCCACTCATGGGAAAAGCATATCATACTTCCAGGCAATGTGAAAATATTTTTCAGAAATGAAATAAAATACATGAAAATTCTTTTTGATTTTTCTTGACAACAGCCCAAACCAGGCTGAACATGAAAGAGGAAGCAATTACTTTGCTTACAACACAAAAGGAGATTTCTATGAAAAAACACGCACTGTTGGTACTCTGCATTGTCTTGGTTACCACTGGCATGCTCTTCGGCGCAGGAACCAAAGAAGCTGCAGCCGCAGAAACAGAGAAAACCGTACTGGAGTTCTGGACCTGGAGACCAGAGGATGTAGACTTCTATGAAGGGCAAATCGCCCGCTTTGAAGCAGCAAACCCCGACATCGATGTTGTCCAGACAGCCCACAAGAACACTGAATACAACACCATCCTAGCAGCCTCACTCTCCGGAGGAGCTGGACCTGATGTATTCCAGGGAAGAGCCTATGGTGGCTTGGCGACCTTTGCAGACAGTGGATTCCTTGAACCCCTCGAGCAGTGGATGCCAGAGTTGAAGAACTACTCAGCAACATCCCTCCTGGGTGCTACCAGCCCAACCGATGGTAAGATCTACGGAAGCCCTGCTGTCAGCCAGACCGTCTTCATGTACTACAACAAGGACATCTACAAAGAACTCGGTCTCTCCATCCCTAAGACCTGGGCACAGCTGATCAACAACTTCGAGGCAGCAAAGAAAGCCGGCTATATCCCCTTAGGCAACGGAGCAAAGGACGGATGGTGCCTGGAAACCATGCTTGGTGGCATGGGCCCCAGCTGGTATGGTGGAACTGACTTCTACAATGCAGTGATCAAGGGAGATAAGGATTTCCTCGACCCCGCATTCATCCGCATGGTGGAAGAGATGAAAGCACTCTCCAAATACCTCCCAGACATGTACATGGGAATCGGATATGAGGACATGAGATCGAACTTCTTCAACGAGATGTCCCCCCACTTGATCGCTGGATCCTATGAAGCAGCTTACTTCAATGCACAGAATCCTGACCTGGATTGGGGTGTCTTTGCAGTTCCCGGCCAGAGAGAGAGCGATCCAGCCTATGTTTCAGTCTATGCTGACATGAACTTTGCGATGAATGCCAATTCCAAGAACAAGGAAGCAGCAGTCAAGTTCCTGAAGTTCCTCTCCTCCAAGGAGTTTGGTGGCGCCATGGTCAGTGAACTGAAGATGGTCAGCTCCGTTCCTGGAGTGGATGCAACCTCTGAGCCCTTCATCGCCCGTGTCCTGGAACTGCAGGAACACGCAACCCCGTACTTGTTCCTCGTTGGATTCCGCTATCAGCAGCCAACCGGCAGCTCCCTCTGGCAGGCAGCAGCCCAAGGCGTGATGGCTGGCACGCTTGCTCCACGTGAAGCTGCAAAGCAAATTCAGGATGGAATTGCCTCCTACTACGAGCCATTCCAGAAATAACACATTCCTTCTCCTACAGGGGCGTAAGCCTCTGTAGGGGTTCCTTCTTTCTCTTGTATTACCCAACCAAGGAACTCCCATGCACCAAATACAGCGTAGCAAGACACTTTGGATACTCTTCTTCATTACCCCAGGACTGATGGTTGTGGGCGTTTTTATCCTGCTCCCCTTATTCATGTCGCTCTTCAACAGCCTTTTCTCCTGGAAGCAGCTGATTCGACTCGACTTCGTAGGACTGGACAACTTCAAGCGACTGCTTACCACCTTCCCCTACCAGGAACGCTTCTTCAACGCGCTGGGAAACAACCTTACCTGGTTCCTCTCCACCACGCTTATCCAGAATACCCTAGGCCTTATGTTCGGCTACCTCTTGAGCCGCAATCTTCCAGGTGCCCAGTTCTTCAAACGGGTATTCTTCATTCCTGTCCTTTTCTCCATCGTAGCGGTAGGGTTCCTCTGGGGTATGTACCTCAAGCCGTCGGGCTTGGTGAACAGCTTCCTGAAACTAGCCGGTCTTGCCTCACTCCAACGCCCCTGGCTGGGTCTTGAGCATCTGGCAACACCATCGATCATTATGGTGAATATCTGGAGGTGGGTCGGATTCCCCTCCCTCGTCTTCCTTGCTGCCATCGACAACGTCCCCCAGGAGTGCATGGAGGCTGCATACCTGGAAGGAACTGGAGAGTGGAAGCTCTTCTGGAAGATTATCTTCCCCCTGATCATTCCCTCCATCACCATCATTACGGTACTGACCATTATCGGGAGTCTCAATGTATTCGAGCAGATCTATACGATGACAGGTTTGGACGGAGCACCGAACTACTCCACTGACACCATCGGGACGCTGTTCTACCGAACGGCCTTTGGCTCGATCGACGCAGGAAGCCCTGAGATTGGGATTGGCTCGGCGATTGGATTGGTTATCTACATGCTGACATTCACGGTCTCACTCCTCTCCATCTTTGTAACCAGGAAACGGGAGGTACAGCTATGATCACCGACTTCCGCTACCGTGGAGCCTCCACAGGAAAAAAGCTCTTCATCTCCATAGCCATCTTTGTGATGTCGCTCTATGTACTGCTCATCCTCTACCCCCTGATCAACATGGTGCTCTCCTCATTCAAGGACAACCGCGCCATCCTCACCACCCCGTTCTCACTTCCTGAGGAGTTTAGCTTCTCCACCTATAAGACGGTGTGGATCGACAAGGGATTCTCCAGGTACTTCACCAACAGTTTATTGGTGACCACCATATCGATGACCTTGGTACTCCTCTTCGGCTCCATGGCCTCCTACGGGATAAGCCGCTACACCTACCGACTCAACACCTTGGTCTACATGCTCTTCCTGAGTGGGATCATGCTGCCGCTCAAGGCAGCAATCATCCCCCTCTTCCTCTTGATCAAGACATTGGGACTTATCAACAAACCGCTCTCGGTCATCCTGATCTTCATGGCAATGGGACTGCCTTCCACGGTCTTCATTCTTGCTGGGTTCATGAAGGGAATACCCTTGGAACTTGAGTATGCTGCCAAGATTGATGGGTGCAATGACTTTGCCATCTATCGGCGTGTGGTGATGCCGATGGTTGCCCCGGCTATTGCCTTGGTAACCATCTACAACGCAGTACCGATCTGGAACGACTTCTTCTTCCCCTTGGTGTTCCTGCAGTCGGACAAGGTAAAGACCTTGCCTGTTGGACTTTCGACATTCTTTGGCCAGCACAGCACCAACTGGAGCCTGCTCTTTACCGGCCTATCCATAGCAATACTGCCCATGTTGGTCCTGTATTTGTTCATGTCCAAGTACTTCATCAAGGGAATGACCGCAGGCGCGGTCAAATAGGAGAATCCATGTCCCATACCAATCTACCTACCACAGAGATGAGAAACCCAGCATCCTACCGAATCGACACCAAGAGCACGCTTGAAATACTCACCATCATCAACAAAGAAGACCAGAAGGTCCCCCTCGCCGTTGCCCAAAAACTACCTGAAATCGCTGCCTTGGTGGATGATGTAGTTATCTCCTTCAAGAAGGGAGGAAGGCTCTTCTACATTGGGGCTGGGACTTCAGGAAGGCTTGGGGTACTGGATGCCTCCGAGTGTCCACCGACCTTTGGGGTAAAACCCACGATGGTCCAGGGGGTTATCGCAGGGGGGCTTCCAGCCCTCACCACTGCCATTGAGTCGGCTGAGGATAATCCAGAGGCAGGTATTGATGAGCTAAAGAAAAGAGCATTTACCAAGGATGATGTCCTGGTCGGTATTACTGCAAGTGGCCAGGCACCGTATGTCATCGGGGCAATGGCATGGGCGCAGGAGCTGGGGGCAAAGGTGGGAGCGATCAGCTGCAACGAGTACTCGGCGGTATTCGACCATGCTGACCATAAGATATACATAGCAGTCGATGCTGAGATCATCACCGGCTCAACGAGGATGAAATCGGGAACCGCCCAAAAACTGGTCCTGAATATGATCACCACTACGGCGATGATTCGAATCGGAAAGGTGTATAATAACTTGATGGTTGACCTACTTCCCCTGAACTCAAAGCTGGTTGACCGAGCCAAGCGCCTGATCAGTGAGGTGACTGCCTGCAGCAGGGAGGAAGCGGAAACACTCTATGAGGCGAGCAACGGCAGCATCCGTGTCGCCATCCTCATGCATCTGCTCTCCGTTAATGCAGAGGAGGCAAAGAACTTGCTTGAGAAGAGTGATGGTAGCTTGAACCGGGCACTGGACAGCAGAGGAGTGGTACATTGAGAGAAGGCTTTACTTTTGGTATAGATGGAGGGGCAACACGCTCACGTCTTGCCATCCAGGATGCAGAGGGGAATCGGGTACGTGTCATAACCGGTGGACCGACCAACCTCTATACAGGAAGACCTGAAGAGGCTGCCCTGCATCTACGCGAGCTCTTTGACCAGGTTAAGGAGTTTGGCCCGTTCAAGGCAGGATGCATCGGCTCGGCAGGACTGGGAAGGGAGAGCGAGAAAAACACTTTTTCCAGCATCCTGGAGACACTGCTTCCCTCTGTTCCTGTTATGCTCTGCAGCGATGGGGAAATTCTCCTGGCCGGTGGCCTTGGTGGCCCTGAGGGATATGCCTTGATCAGCGGGACAGGCAGTATTGCTTTAAGCAGGACAAAGGACGGAAAGACCATGCGATCAGGTGGCTATGGCTACCTCCTCGGGGATGAGGGCTCTGCCTACTGGATCGCTCACCAGGCATTGAAGCGGTCCCTCCGCTCCCTCGAGAGGAGAGACCTTCCCACAAGCATGCTGGAGAGTCTCCTCGAAGCCTGTACCCTGCAAAAGAGCGAGGAGTTGGTCTCCTATGTACACCATCAGGCAAGCAAAGCTGATATTGCCTCCCTCGCCCCGATTGTGACCGCGTTTGCGATACAGGAAGACCCCCTGGCCCTTGCAATTCTCGAACAAGCTGCAAGGGAGTTGTCCACCTTAATCGAGGCAGTGCAGAATCCAGAGATCAGAAACAATGAACTAGTGGTAGCGGGCGGTGTTTTGGAACACGACCCAATCGTGCGTCCACTGTTCGAAACCTTTCTTTCTGAGCGATTGGAACACCTTGTCCTCATTGAACGCAGAGGAACGGCCCTCGATGGAGCGTGCCTGCTGGCAAGGGAGTTGAAGAGATAAGGTAAATCAATATCAAGTTATTTACTTATATAAAGATAGAAATACATAACTAGCAGTTCAAGTCCAACATTTCTTTGCTAGTATGCCTTGCATATGTGTAAAGTATGATGTAAAGTGTAGTTGGAGGCTAGGTATGAACAGCACGAAAATGACGTTATCGAATGGCCCACTTACCGCCGTGCTCATCCAACTAAAGTTCTCACCAATTATGCAAATTGCAGAATATATCCCAAAAGTACAAGATCTGTTGAGGAGAAAAGATTTTCCTCTATTTGATGTGCTGCAAGGGGAGAACTTTCAAACAGGTCCACATGGCGAAATTAAAACAGAGAAGTTAGAGCAATGGGTTTTTTCATCCAATGATTATTCTGAGAATATTCTCATCGACAAGGATACCATCACCTACCAAATCACTGACTGCAGTGGGTATGATTACCAAGCATTCATTGGAAAATTTATCGAGGCTGTGAATAGTTTCGATTCCATTGTTGATATTTCAGCCGTCACTCGTCTTGGTCTAAGGTATATTAATGCAATTCCAGAAAAAGAGAACCTTTCTTGGAAAGAAGTATTACATGAGCATTTTCATGGAATGCAATTTCCAGAATCGGTATCATGGAGTGACAATGCCTTATTTGCTTACTCTACACAACGTGGTGTTCAAATAGAGTCTATAAAAATGTTGAGCAATTTCCAATTGAGGATTATGCAAAACCTCAATGGATATAAATATCCCCAGGATATCATCAAATTCCCATTGGGAGCTCCGGAAGTTTTTAAGGATATAAACCTCGTCACCTTTGTTGATATTGATCACTACATTCTCCTGAAAGCAGCAAAAAAGCATGAGGTCATTGAACAATTGGACTCCATCTTTGGGGAATTGCATGCAGCCATAGAAGAGGTATTCTTTACTAGTGTAATTTCAGAAAAGGCAAAAGAAGTATGGAAGTAACAGTAGCTTATAAAGAAATGTATCCAAATACTCTGCTCGATCGCTGGCAATCCTCTGTTGCTGAATATGGAAGATATTCGCAAAAACAGGTTTCCTCAACAGGTTACGACCAAATCCAAATTACCAATTCGATTATTACAACCAGCACGTATAGTAACGAGATTATTAGATGGTATGCGGGTAGTTCTCATTTCCCAAGGTTCTGTATCTCAAATAGTTTCATTTTCGAGAATACCATTGAAAATGAAAATTGCTCTGGACTTGAGTCTATTGAAACGAAAGACTATCGAGAGCAATTTGCACAGATCAGCAGTTTCTTCTCTTTCAATAAATCTGAATGGGCGCGAATCTTTTCTGTATCAAGAGTGAGTATCTATGACTGGTTAAGCGGAAAAACAACACCAACTGGAGAGAAGGTATACAAGATCAGTAGTATCTACAAATTAATAGGCACCCTACCTGATTCGAGCATTCCGATTTCCCGCACATACCTGTATCAAAATATCCAGAAGTATAATAAATCATTATTAGACATATTCTTAACAAGTACAGATATTAGTAAGGATTATGAAGATTTATCTGATATCTTAGCAATTCTGATCCGGCGATCAAAAAATACCCATGACAGATTAGCCAGACTCGCAAAAGACAGGAAGCCAAATGAAGCAACCTTAGATTATAATCTTAGTAAGTTGCGCTTCTAGACCACGGTATTTCATTGGATGAGTGAGCTGAACCTTAACAGAATTCAAGACAATAATTGGAAGCAGGGCGTCATTATTGAGAATGATCTTAAAGACCAACTGCTTTCCTCCTCTGAGTTCTTTTCATATATCAAAGATTCAGACGTATTGGTTCTATATTCCCAGGACTGCGACCTCATCAATCCAAGCCTAGACAAGGAACCGTTTGCTGAATTCTTCTGCGCAAAGAAGATTGAATCCATAGAGTCAAATTTCGCTTTTGGGAAAAACCCAAGAAAGCTACAGCAAAGAATGCCCACCGGAGACATTCTAGAGTTTGATATAAACAGAAGACTTACAATTGAAAGAAGCCGATTAGCAGATATCCCGTTGCAGACAGACAACCCATCAATACCTAGAGATCAGATGGACATAATTCTGGATTGGTACTCCAAAAAGTATACGCGACCCGCGTTCCCCGATACATTCAACAAGATTCTCAAGACCAAGTGAAATATCGACCAGAAATTGACACACCTCAATAACGAGTTTCCATGTATTAAGAGACTCTTCTTCTTACTAGACCCTGAAGAAGAAATTGCACCTACTGAAAAATATAATCTTAAGATCATCATTCTATTATCTGGCTTATCACTGGAATCAGATGAAACAGTTAAAGACACAATACACCATAAATTTGAAGCCTTGTTCCAAATCGAGCGTATTGCACTTGAAGAGATGTACTGTTTATTTGAAGATGAGATGACACTGTATGAGTTGGGAATCTATAAGGTTTGGGATAAAGAATACATAACCTTACGAAGTGGATGCCAAGAATGATCTGTTTGCCACTCAATATGGTATATTTCTGACCTTCTGGAAACATGGTTTACATACCAACAAATGTACAAACATACCTTCAGTCACACCAAGATATATCTCATTATATTTTAAAATTTTAGAATTTTTTGCGTTATTCCACCGGAGACTTTTGCGCTGTTTCACCGGAGACTTTTGCGCTGTTTCACCGGAGACTTTTGCGCTGTTTTACCGGAGACTTTTGCGCTATTCCACCGGAGACTTTCATCACCATGCTACAGATATACCTATTTGCAATTTAGGGAATTACGAGTATAATACTCATAAGTATATTATATAAACAGGAGAGCACCACTATGTTTATAGGAAGAGAGAAAGAGTTAGGATTGCTTGAAGAATTGCATGCTTCCGGAAACTTCGAGTATCTTGTTCTCTATGGTAGACGCCGCGTTGGAAAAACCTCGCTCCTGAATGAATTTAGCAAGAAAAGAAATGTGATATTCTATTCTGCACAAGCCAAAAATGACAGGCTGAACCTCTCAGACTTCTCAAAGACACTACAACTCCATTTTTCTGGATCATCCTATGGGGCGTTCGAAGATTGGAATGCAGCATTATCCTATGTATTTGATCAAGCATCTGAGGAACGGGTTACCCTGATTATTGATGAATTTCCTTATATTGCTGAAGAAAACCCCTCAATCAAATCCATTCTTCAACATGCAATTGATAAGAAATGGAAGCATAAGAATATTTTTCTAATACTATGTGGTTCAAGTATTAGCTTCATGGAAACTGAAGTCATGGGTGCAAAAAGCCCTCTCTACGGAAGGGCTACCAGTAGCTTGGAACTACAATGTTTTAATTATATAGAGAGTGCTCGCTTCTTCCCTAACTACCCCATAGAGGAAAAACTCCTGTGTTACGGCATTCTAGGAGGCGTCCCCTGTTATCTTGCTGCTTTCAATGACAAGAAAACCATTACTAAGAATATTGAGAAAAACATTCTTCGAACAGGATCATTCCTTAAGGAGGAAACCCAGAATCTCCTAAAAATGGAACTGAGAGAACCTGGAGTATATAACAGCATCTTTGAGGCTATCGCTACAGGTGCAAGCCGACTTAACGAAATTGCCCAGAAAATCCACGAGGAACAAACCAAATGTTCCAAGTACATCAAAACCTTAAAGAACATGCGATTGGTTGATAAGGTAACTCCAAGCGGTGAGAAAGACTCCAGTAAAAAGAGCATCTATCAAATTAGTGACAATTTCTTTCTGTTCTGGTACCACTTCATATTTTCAAACAAGAGCTACTATGAGCTATTGGGTGAGGAGGAAGCAGCACAGGAGATATTTGAACATCTCTCCCACTATATGGGTAATGTGTTTGAGAAAATATGCATGCAATACCTAACCATACTCGCAAAGCAAAGAAAACTACCCTTTGTCCCCCACACTATGGGAAGGTGGTGGGGAGGTAATCCTAACACAAAAAAGGAGGATGACATAGATATCCTTGCTTTTGACGCTCACAAGCGATCAGCAATATTGTGCGAATGTAAATATCGCAACAAACTGTTTGGAATGAATGAATATAAAGACTTCCTCCGCTCGGCAGAACTATTCCACAACATTGAGAACCGTTACTATTACTTATTTAGCAAATCAGGCTTCACCGATGAGGTGAAAGCCAATGCCCTGAGAGAGGGGATTACGCTTGTTGCACTGAAAGATCTATTCCTTGTTGACTGAGTGGATACAATAACAGAGGGTCACCATCATGTGGTGACCCTCCCATTGATAATAATCTACTTGTTTCTAGAATACAGAACCTGCATCGTAATGGTCCATTACATTGCTCTTGTCAACCAAGACAGAGGGGAGCACTACAGAAGTAGGCTTGCTAGCAGTGTGGAATGCATCAGACTTTCTGCCTTCTGCAACATCCAGACAGTACATGATGGCATCATAGACCATTGACGGGTGGTAGGTGGCTGTTGCCTTTACCAACGGGTCATCGTTCATGATCATCTCGTACGCTGCCTTGGAGCCTGCACCACCAAAGACCAGCTTGATATCCTTTCGGCCACTCTCCTTGATAGCCTGGAGGACTCCAGTCATGACATCATCATCCTGGCAGAATACAGCATGGATCTCAGGATACTTCTGGATATAGTTCTCCATCAGTTCCAGGCCCTTCTGGGTCGACCAGTCAGCGAAGTCATAGTTTCTTCCACCGGCAAGATTGACCAGAGAAGGTTCCTTCTGCATCTCGTCAAAGAATGCATTCATTCTCTCGCCATCAATTACTACCGGCATACCACCCATAGCAACATACTTGGTAAGACCGTTTTTCTTCATGTAATCTCTCACGAAGATACCGGAAACCTTTCCCATCTCAGAGTTGTTACCAGCGAGGTTGATGTAGCCGAAGGATGTATCGGTCAGACCACGGTCTACAACGATACACTTTACGCCAGATGCGTGTGCTTCCTTTACCACGGGGGTAAGGGGAGCTGACTCATGAGGAAGGATTACCAGATAATCCATGCCCCAGACCATGAGGTCTTCGACATCGGAAATCTGCTTTGCATACCCGTCAGCATGCAATACCTTGAACTCATACTTTCCAGGATACTGCTCCTTCAGTTCCTCGACAGCCTTGTCTGCCCACCAGCCGACGCCTCCTGTCCAGCCGTGGTCAGGAGAGGGAACCGCAATACCGATCTTGGGAACTCCAGCCTCTGAAACACCCTGAGCGAAGACCATACCGGCTACAAAGATCATACAGAGAGCGATAATCGTAACTCTTCTCATTTCCAATCCTCCTTGATTGAACCTTTATTTGTTACCGTTGTTGTACTGCAAGAGTACCGCAACAATAATGACAAACCCTTTTACTGCCTGCTGCAGGAAGGCACTGATACCTCCCATGACAAGCATGTTGTTGATGATTCCAAGCATCACCGCACCCATCATGGTACCGATGATGCTTCCCTTTCCTCCACTCATCAGGGTTCCCCCGATGACCACAGCAGCGATTGCATCCATCTCATAGCCAGCCCCGTCGCTTGGGTTGATACAGTTGAGCCTGCTTGACCACATCACAGCGGTCATACCTACTGTAAATCCTGTAATGATATAGGGGATCCACTTCACAATGGTTATATTGATCGCTGAATACTTCGCTACCTGTTCATTGCTTCCTGTTGCACAGAGATACCGGCCAAAGCTCGTATGGTTCAACACGATATGCAGCAAGATTCCCACGATAAGAAAGCACCAAACCGGGATAGGTAGGCCAAGAATGATACCGCTACCGAGCTTCCCGTAGTCCATATTCTCCGAGAGGATGGTACCTGCATTGGAAATATACTGGATCAGGGAGCGGAAGATCGACATGGTACCCAGGGTGACGATAAAGGGGGCCATCTTGAACTTGGCCACCATGATCCCATTAAGCGCACCGCAGAGGGATCCCAGCACCAGGGCGAAGAGGAAGGTCAGGACAATACCCCATACCGAACTTGGACCGAAGAGATTGAGGAAGTAGATTGCAATACCTCCTACAAAAGCGGTCATGGAGCCTACCGAAAGATCGATACCCCCACTGATGATTACCAGTGTCATCCCCAAGCCAATGATCCCTGTATAGGAAATCTGCCTGAGAATGTTCGTCAGGTTCCTCATTTTCAGGAAGTTGGGCCACCCGAGAATGGTGGCGATCACCACAAGGATAAGGAACGCCATCCCCAGGGAGTGGTCCTTAAACTTGAACTTTTTCACAGAAGACAGCAGTTTATTTTCACCCATCTTTTTCTACACCTTTCTTGATTCCTGTCGCATTGAATACAATATTTTCCTCAGTAATCTGATTCTCATCCAAGCAGCTTGCTACCTTTCCTTCCCGCATAACGTAAGCCCGGTTGCACATCCCAATAATCTCCTCCATCTCGGATGAGATAATGATGCAACTGATCCTCGCCTCGGAAAGCTGGTGAATGAACTCATAGATCTCCCGCTTTGCATTGATATCGATTCCCCTGGTAGGCTCATCAAGGATGAGAATCTCAGGATCGGTATCCATCCACCGAGCAAGATACACCTTCTGCTGGTTTCCCCCGCTAAAGAACCGCAGCTCCGATTTCTTCGAAGCAGCCACAATGTTGAACTCATCGATATAATGATCGCTGGCAGCTGTCTCAGCCTTCTTGTCGATCAGAAGCCCTTTGAGATATTTATCCTTTAGGGAGATCAGGCTGACGTTCTTGGTAATGTCATAGTTCATGACAATACCCTTTCCCTGCCTGTCTTCACTGATGTAGCCAAGGCCAAGGGAGACGGCATCCTTCGCACTGCGGATCCTCGCCGGTTTTCCCTTGACGTGAATCTCCCCAGACTCCATTCTCCTAAGCCCCATCACCGTCTCCATCGTCTCGGTGCGACCTGAGCCGACAAGTCCGGCAAAGCCCAGGATCTCCCCTCGATGCAGGGAGAAGGAAACATCCTTGACCATGGGCCCACTCTTCAGGTTCTTGACCTCAAGCACAAGCTCCTC
>JAQQAR010000048.1 GCA_028532765.1 Sphaerochaetaceae bacterium
TGACTGATAAACTCAAAGCCATAGGAGGCAAAGCCTTTGTTTCCGTAAACAAAGCCCTTGTTACCCGTGCAAGCGCAGTTATCCCAGTGGTACCACTCTACATGGCTCTGCTCTATCAAGTGATGAAAGAGAAGAACATCCACGAGCACTGCACACAGCAGATCTATCGATTGTTCCATGACCAGCTCTACACCAAAGGAGAGATTCCTACCGATCAGAAAGGACGACTCAGGGTTGATGACTGGGAGATGCTTGAAGAGGTCCAAAATGAGGTGGAACGCCGGTGGGCTCTCCAAAAGGAAGGGCAACCGCTCCAGCAAGGGGATTTAGCTGGAGTGTTTGAGGAGTACGAACACATTCAAGGGTTCGGATTACCTGAAATAGACTATGAAGCAGATATTGATCCAAGAATAGTCTAAGACAAATTGAGGCAACTTCCAGAAGGGGGTTGCCATTTCTGTGTGCAAATTCTTATACTTTTAGCTTTTTCATTCCTTTCTCGGACTATTTCTGTTATACAAAATACAGTATTTGGATTTTGTTCTTGTTCAATTAATGAACAACCATAACCAAAATACTGGCCCATGATTGCAAGAGTTTAGACAGGTGTGATACATTTTTCTCACCTATGAAACTACCTAGAATGCAAACTATATTTATCCTCATCCTTTCCCTGGTGCTTATCACCACCGGATGTACAAAGGAAGAGCAGAAGGCTGTGCAAGCAGATACAGAAGAGATAACCAAACCAGTTTCCTCCCTGAAAGTTGGAATGATGAGTGCCGTTGATGCAGCCCCCTTCTACCATGCATCGGAAGCAGGTTACTACGAAGATGAAGGGATTGCTGTTGAATTGGTACTCTTCACCAACGGCCAGCATCGCCAGACAGCACTGCAGACGCAGCAGGTTGATGGAGCCATGAGTGACTTGGTAGCCCTTATCACCCAGAGCACCAGTGATTTTCGCCTGATTGGCACACTCTCGACGGACGGAGCTTTTCCCTTGCTTGCTACCGGCCCTCTCACAGAGGGAACAACGATAACGGCTGGAACGATGGAGATCAGCGTGACCAACTATCTCCTTGATGCATACTTGTCGGATCGCTATGACGTTGAGAAGGTGTTCATCAATGAAATTCCTGCACGCTTGGAAGCTGTCGTCTCCTCTCAATTGGATACGGGCATCTTTCCTGAGCCGTTTGCCAGTATTGGGGCGCTCAGGAATTTGGAGAAACTCACATTTGAAGGTATACCGAAAGAGAGCCTGAACATCATTGCTTTCACCGAAAAGGCAATACAGGAGAAAGAGAATCAGATCGCTGGTTTTCATCGGGCATATGAGAGAGCAGTCACGGATATCCAACGTGACCCTGAGCTTGCTCGCACTGCTCTCATGAATGCAATTCCGGCACTGCCGGAAGCAATACGTGAGACCATGGGACTCCCTGTGTACCATGAGCCTTCCCTTCCAAGCGAATCCTTCACGAATGAGATCATCTCCTGGACTGAGGGCGTAACCGGAACCAAGTATTCAGCAGGTGCCAAGGAACTCTTTGATACGAGGTTTGTAAACGCCTTATGATACTCTCCCTCACCGATGCCAAGCTTGACTATCCCAAGACTACTGCCTTTCAGCATTTTTCCTTGAATGTGAAGGCTGGTGAGATGGTCAGCATCATCGGCCCGAGCGGGTGTGGAAAAACCAGCCTTCTCTACACTATTGCCGGATTGTTGCCACTCTCTGGAGGAACCATACAGAGAGCTGTCGGCAATGAGGGTGTGGCTCTTATGTTCCAACAGGACCGACTTCTTCCATGGAAACGCGTCTTCAACAATGTGTTGCTCGGCCTTCCTGGGGAGAAGACTGACGAGGCTGAAGAACTGCTACAGTCCATGGGGCTGGAAGCTGTGATGCAACACTATCCCCACGAACTCAGCGGAGGGATGAGGCAGCGTGTGGCGTTGGCAAGAGCATTAATTAGGAAACCTAACATACTATTGCTTGATGAACCACTTGCAAGCCTTGATGAACAGCAGCGAGAGATGCTCCAGAATGATATCAAGGCGTATGTAAGGCAACACTGCATAACACTGATCCTTGTAACACATAGCCTTCAGGAGGCTGTATTCATGGGAAGCAGGATTGTTATGATGACTAACAAAGGGGTTTCTTACGAGTTGCATAACCAGCTCCATGAAGAAGCCAACCTTCGTACTCGTGATGAATTCTTCACTATGCAGAAGACTCTGCGTCATCATATGGAGGCTATGCAATGAAGTACCTTAGAGGAATGGTGGTAGTACTCATATTCTGGTACATTGCAGCATTCTTTGTTGCCTCGCCCGTTATCCCATTTCCCCATACTGTCTTCATGTACGCCATAGGACAATTCATTCCTCAAGAGATGCATCTGCATCTTCTCTATTCTCTCTTCAGAATTCTTTCGGGTCTGTTCATTGCACTCTTCTTTGCCATCCCCACAGGGATGATTGCAGGAAGAGTACCCGCATTGGACCGCCTAATCTCCCCAGTTCTCTATTTGCTCTATCCACTACCGAAGATTGCTTTTCTTCCTGTGTTCATGGTATTGCTGGGTATTGGAGACCTCTCCAAGATCATCTTGATTTCCGTCATCATCTATTTCCCTGCCTCAGTGACCATTCGGGATGGGGTTAAGGAAATCCCGTTTGAATTTCTCCAATTGGCAGAGGCATATCACCTAAGCAGAAGGCAGGTCCTGAAAGACATCATCTGGCCCGCAATCCTGCCTCGGATATTCTCTTCGCTGCGCATCACACTGGGCATTTCTCTCTCTGTGTTGTTTATCAGCGAGACCTATGCTGCATCCCATGGACTGGGTTACTCGATCATGAACTACTGGGTCATGGCCCAGTACACAGGTATGTATACTGCCATTATGCTGCTCAGTCTTCTGGGGTTGCTGCTCTACATCGTTGTAGACTGGGCAGAGAGATTATGCGTGTATCCAAGAACAAATACATGACAACCTCCCAATCGGGAGGCTGCCTTACAAACCCAAAGAAAATCAACGAACCGTGGTTATTTGAAGAATGTCTTTCGAATCCAACGTTGTGATTCGACAGCATTTCCTTTAACAAGCAAATCCCTGATCTCTTGCATTACTTGGTCACTCAACTTTTCATCAATCATCTGGAGGAACTCTACACTTTCGCGTAATGCACCCTGACCATCTTCTCGATACGGATACTGGTCCATGGAAAGCCACCCATCATAACCAGTCTCTTTTAGCCAGAAAAGCATTTCAATATATCTTGGGAAATGCACGGACCCGACAATCATATCATCATCCCATGTTCCATAGTTGTCATTGAAATGCATGTGAAAAAGCTTCCTTCCGTACTCTTGGAGAATAACAATGGATTCAGCCACATTCTCTCCTGCAACAAACGCATGACCAGTATCTATACAGACTCCCACGTTATCCAGCTTCGTCTCCTTTGCGAGCAACAGGGTATCTGAAGCACGAGCCATGAAACTGAAATTCCGTGGTTCTTTTGGCTTATATTCAAGTGCAAATCTGATATCCGGTGCAGCGGCAGCAACACTTTGGATGGCATCCTTAAGCCAAGCACGCTCCTGTACAAGATTGGACTGTAACGTATAGTCGTACCCATCTTGCCCCGGCCAGATATTCAATGTTTTACAGTTGAGTTTTCGGGCCATTTCCACACAAGCGAACGTATAGTCCAATGCTTGCTTACGTATCTCGCTATCCTTCGCTGCAAGACACCCTTTACCCCATCGTTTCTGGCTGAAATGGTCAGGAATGATAGAGACGCACTGCAAGCCATACTTCTCGAGCAATTCACCAACTTCTTCTACATTCTCTGGAGCCACATCCCAGGTTCCTACCAGTTCTACACCTTCAACACCCTCAATCTCAGATGCTTGTTTGATCAGCTCTGCTTTGGGAACCTCATCCTTGTACCCTGAAGAAAGAAACCTGTCACAGGTGTTCCCTAAGTTTCCCAGAATGATTGAATACTTACTCATGACGATACCTCCTTGTCATGTTCTTCTTATAACACTATCCCTAGCAACCAAGTTTCCTTGGACAAGCCAGCTGGAAGGCTCCAGCACCCACTTGGTCTTTATCTTTTCGAGTAGCACGTGTACTGCTTTTTCTCCAATACGTCGCGTCGGAATTTTCACGGTTGTGAGATGGGGATCCATCATTGCAGCCATCGGAAGATCATCGAACCCCACAACCGAAACATCTCGAGGGATACGGTACTTCTTTTCTTTCAAGGCCTTAATGACACCAAAGGCTGCTACATCATTGTAACAAAACAAGGCCTCAGGCAGTAAAGGCTCATCTTCAAGATAGGCTTTCATAGTTTGGTACGCACCATCGAAGCCTGGTTCCACTGAAATGAAAGAGGATCCATCCACCAAGAGGTGGTTATGGTTCATTGCCAAGGAGAACCCCCGTTCTCGCATTACAATATTTCCGGATTTCATTGAACTTGTTACCATTTGTATTTTCGAGTGCCCATAGAGAACCAAATGGTCAATTACTTGGTACACTGCATTGATATTTGCCATATCGACAAAATCACAGGTGACATGGTCATAAAAGGTATCGATTACTACATAGGGAACACTAAATGATTGCAATAGCTCCAAATCAGATTCAAACAGCTCCGTTCCTATCAGTATCACTCCTTTAGGATGCCTTTTTTGAATTTCTTCAACACAGCCTTGAAGCGTACCACATTGGCTCTCGAATATCTCGAACTGATACCCTTCAGCACTGACAGCTTTGTTTATGCTGTCGATATAATCCATGATAAAAACGCTCTGGTCTTGATTCAGCAATAAACCATGTTTTCTTAATCGAGCGAGCAATATAGGACCATTGCTGGGAGTACTCATAGGCCGGTCTCCTGGTACTCGATAATTCATCTCTCGTGCCAAGGCTATTATTCGCATTCTTGTTTCATGACTCACACCACGATGCCCATTTAGCGCAAGCGAAACGGTTGTTTTAGATACTCCAGCCTTCTCAGCAATTTCTCTAATTCCCATATATAAAGGAGTATCATGCAGAGAATTTCCTGTCAAATGGTTTATTAAATTTTGCTAAACTTTTTTATTATTATAACTTTTTTCCCATTTTATATGACTTTTTAGCATTATTTTACCTGTTTATGGATGATATTTACCATTTTATCCAAACAAGTTAATTATATTTGACTTCTCGATAGTGCAGCGTTAGAATTCAAATACGTACTGTAAAGGAGGATTACAGAATGAAAAAATTACTTGCTTTCGTATTGATTGTTTTGTTTCTAGTACCAGCTCTGTTTGCTGCAGGACAAGCAGAAAAGGAATCAGGCTATGAGATTGTAGTAGTGCCCAAGGATGCTTCAAACCCATGGTTCGTACGAATGAAAGTCGGGGTAGATGAGTATGCCAAAGAAACCGGCTTGAATGTATACCAGAGAGGAACTGCTCAGATTGATGCAACTTTGCAGGCCCAGTTGGTTCAAGACCTGATTGCACAGGGAGTAGATGCAATTTGTGTCGTCCCAGTAGATCTTGAGTCCTTGGAACCAGTTCTTGCTCAAGCACGAGATGCGGGGATTGTGGTAATTGCACATGAAGGTGCTGATCTCGAAAACGTAGATTATGATATCGAAGCTTTCAGCAACGCAGGTTATGGTGCCTTTATCATGGACAACCTTGCAGAGGCTATGGGTGGAGAAGGACTGTACACCACCATGGTTGCATCCCTTACCAATGGATCCCACAACGAATGGGCCAATGCAGGTGTCGCACACCAGAAAGCAACGTATCCCAAGATGAAGCTTCTGGAAGATGAACCCAGAGTTGAATCAAATGATAACGGTGATGTTGCTTACAATGTGTCCAAAGAGCTCTTCAAGAAGTATCCCGATCTGAAAGGAGTAATGGGAACCTCTTCTTATGATGCTCCGGGTGTTGCCCGAGCCATCCAGGAATTGGGTCTGGTTGACAAGGCA
>JAQQAR010000049.1 GCA_028532765.1 Sphaerochaetaceae bacterium
TTGGCAGCTGTTCTTGAATAAATATTCAGAGAACAAGGATGAAGCAGTCAAGTTCATGAAGTTCTATGCGAGTGAATATGCACAGAAACTCCATGCATTGAATGATTCGTACTTGCCTGCTCGTCGTGCACTGTATGAGGACGCTGACATACTGGAGAAATATCCTCACTACAGCCAATTCCCGGCAATCCTTGAGACTGCTGTTGCAAGACCCCAGTCTCCCTACTATTCCGAAATTTCCTCCATTCTTTCTGCAGAAGTGCAGAACGCCATGAAAGGAAGCAAGAGCCCTGCCCGTGCTCTCGCTGATGCCCAGAAGGCAATGGAAGCAGTAGGAAAATAACCAATGCAACCAATCCCTCCTCTCCTCCGGATGGAGGGGAGGGCTTTTATTTGGAGTCTAGATGAAAACATTGAATAGAACACAATTTGGATATCTCTGTATCGTACCAACCATTATCATATTCTTGGCATTTGCAGTATATCCAGTAGTTCGAACCATCACCTTGAGCTTGTTCCACTTCCGGTTGCAGACAGGACCAACTATGACATTCCTCGGGATTGCAAACTACCTGAAGATGTTCTCTGACTCACGGTTCTACAGTTCCCTAACTTTTACACTCCTCTTTACCCTGCTGACGGTTGGGTGTGAGGTTCTTTTAGGACTCTTGTTCGCACAAATGATGAACCTCACCATCAAGGGACAGGGAGTGCTACGGGTCATTGTATTGATCCCCTGGGCCATCCCAACGATGGTAAGCGGGTTCATGTGGAAGTTTATGGTGCACGACCAGTACGGTGTCTTTAATCAGATTCTCTCCTCTATCGGGGTACTCGATTCGTTTATTCCCTGGCTGAGTCAGGATAGAACCGCTCAGTTCATTCTGGTTCTCTCCGATATCTGGAAAACAAGCCCTTATGTGTCTCTTCTTATCCTTGCGGGTCTTCAGACTATTCCAGCATCCCTGATGGAAGCTGCAGAGATTGATGGAGCGGGAGCCTTCAGGAGATACTTCAGTATCACACTACCCTTGCTCAAGCCTGTCTTGGCAACAGCAATTCTCTTCAGAATCATTTCCTCATTCAAGGTATACACCGTCATCGTGGCACTCACCAATGGAGGACCGGGATATGCCACTGAGTCAATGACTATGTACACCATGCGTACCTATTTCGATGCAGGAAACTATGGATATGGATCAGCACTTGCAAGCTTCACTTTGGTGGTAACCTGTGCCATCGCATTATTCTTCACAGACGCTATACGAAGCAAGATTGATATTGGCAAAAAGGGAAAACGATGAAAGTAATCAAACAATCTACAAGAATATCATTCTATATATTCGCTGTCTTTTTTGTGGTGATCATTGGATTTCCCTTCTTCTGGCAGGTACTCAACTCATTCAAGTTCGAAC
Source organism: Sphaerochaetaceae bacterium (assembly GCA_028532765.1). Lineage (GTDB taxonomy): Bacteria > Spirochaetota > Spirochaetia > Sphaerochaetales > Sphaerochaetaceae > Sphaerochaeta. Next base: position 1,416 of record JAQQAR010000049.1, read on the forward strand.
GGGACATCTTCTCTATGCTCTGGTTCCCTTCTACCTACACATTGGAAAACTACTACAAGGCATTCACCACCAGGCCCTTGTTGGAGTATTTGGGAAACAGTTTTATTATTGCAACCATTGCTACCATTTTTGCCCTCATGGTAGGAAGTCTGGCATCATATGCGATAGCCAGGACACCGATCAAGGGAAAAACCCCTTTGCTCTTGGTGGTGCTCTCGATCAGTCTCCTTCCACCCATCGTCATCATCAACCCGATCTATACCATTATCAGGACTTTGGGGCTATTGAACTCGTACGGAGGATTGATTCTGGTAAATACCCTCTTTACCCTGACCATTGTCATCTGGTTCCTCACTCCCTATCTCTCCTCGATACCGGTTGAAATTGAAGAAGCTGCAGAGATTGATGGGGCTTCACCTGCACAAACATTCTCCAGGATCATCATCCCGCTCTTGGGACCAGGAGTATTTACCGTAGGAATTCTTGCATTTATACAAGTATGGAATGAGTACCTCTTCGCTCTGGTCCTCAACCCAATCCGTATCAAAACAGTAACCGTTGGGCTCAAGATGTATGAGGCAGACAACTATATCCCATGGGGAACAATTATGGCAGCATCTGTCGTGATTGTTGTCCCATTGATTACGTTGGTACTCATGCTCCAGAAACGGATCATAGGTGGTCTCATGACCGGGGGAATGAAGGAATGAAGCGATTATTACCCTGCCCCTATACAGCATACAGAAAAACCCGATGGTATCGTCGTCTGGTGGCCGGTGAGTTTATTCTGCAGTTTGACCAATCTCCTGAACGTGAGGTGATCATTGACGCTATCGCTGAACGTATGCTCAATGCAAATGACCTGGAAACATGGAAGAACAGAATCAGGGAACTGTGCATGGTGAATCGAGCAACATGGGAGTCCTACTCTCCTGGTTCTCTCCTAGCCCAGTTGCGCAGAGAAAGAAGGCAATATCTACAAGGGAAGGCCATCATACCATGGAGAACATCAGGATTTCATGAGGCGATCACCCTATGGAACCCAGAGGAATCAGCACAATCACTGGTAATCATCCCTGACCTCTATGATTCTGCCCCGCTTGATGTGCAGGTTCAAAGACTGAGAAGCCCCTGGGGAGCTCAAAGCAACTACCTAGTCTGCCTTCCTGCGTCATGTACAAGCAAGCAGCAGATCACAGAGGAGACACACACCATTCCTGATGCAATTGAAATCCCGGCCCAGACAATCCATAAGCTTGCCGGTCAAGGAAAGATAGTTTGTGCTGATATCTGGTATGCAATGGCATTCCTTCAAGAAGGTATAGATATCGTGGCATGTTTGGATCGTCGTGAATGGTTCACTGCTGCACTATACCAAGAGAGTGTGTTTGAAGCTCCAGAACACCATCTCCCTTCTGAAACGTTCTTTTCCAGTATTCTTCACCCCGTGAAGAGTCCTGGAACAATTAGGATGTTCAGGTACATGAAAAGTCAGAAGGAAAGATATGTTCCCTGTGGAGTTGAACGAACAATCACCATGGACGAGCAAACACCTCTTTGGCTGACCTCACTACAGAAATCCCAGAAACTCTCCATTGAGACAGGATATTACCTCCAGTCAGAATCGGGAGAATGGGTGAAGACCCCTGACTTACACGACGGGGCTATCCATGCAGCGATGGTAATGATGGATGCAGACATGGTTCATCTCGAACCTATGCTTTTCGAAGGGAAAGCCTCCCCTTTGGCTGTTTCATATTCAAATGGGGGCTTGTTTAGCAGCTTCAACTACTATTTCACGGAGAACCTCAAGGCATGGTATGCCTCCTATGATCCAAGGCCAATTCCCTGGAAGGATTTCATCCTCGACTACTATGCCATACGTGTTGGAGAGACGCTCAAGGAGAGTGTTCCCCTCTATCATAAAACATTACTGGGATACTCCACTGATGGTAGGCTTTTCTCCAGTGATGGAAATTGGACAGAAATTACTTTATCCATAGGGAGCTCCATATTCCATTTTGCCGAGGATGGGAAAGATTCCCAGACATCAGCCCAGTTGCATCGCCCAGACAATCCAGATCATATCATAGGAGAGGAAATGTGGTGTACGACATTCATCCATGACTACGTATGGGATGTAAGAAGAGGTCCGGTAATGGTACCTCCTTTTGGAGTTGTGGTTACCAGTACGCACAAACTATGTGAACCAGGAATAAAAGCAGTATGGAAGGTGACCTGGCAAAATCTTCCCGTCTCCAAGGAATCCATCGCTTGGATTAGCGGTGGTTTGAATGCTTTGGTCAAAAATGGAATAAATGTTGTGGAAACAATTGAAAAAGCCTATCACCATCTCGTGTCAGAAGGATGGTATACGAAAGCATCCATCCTTACCCAAGAGACGCAACTCACACAACACGGCGTGCAACCGAGAACCTGTATTGGATCATTCAAGAACAAGATAGTGGTTGTTTCCATTACGGGTAGAGATCCTTGCTCAAAAGGAGCAACCTTCACGCAGGAGGCTTCACTCGCACAATATCTTGTAACAAAAAAAGATCCAGACGCTTCACTGGATTTTCTTGTTAACCTTGATGGAGGAGCATCGTCGGTTCTGGGGTGCAGTAAGGACCAGGAATCCTATTGCCTCCTCACCAAACCATCCCCATCAATCACAAATCCAGCAGGTCAGCCACGTTGTGTGCCCTCGCTGCTGAGTATCCATTTTAAGGAGAACCATCACAATGAAACCTGATGTATATATTGTAATCCCAACATACTGGCAAGGGACAAAGAATCGAAAAGGAGTCAAGGAAGACCTGATCTTCGACCACCCCACCTACCTGGATGGACCAGATACCCTGTCTGCATCATTGGAAAGCCTAGCAAATGCCGACCAATCATATCCATTCAGGGTACTGGTTCTCAGTGCACCCATTCACCCAGAGCTCGAGCCAGATGTAACAGCTCGAGTTGATTCCATAATAGAACAATATCGTAATCGCCTTGACATCGGGCATTTCCATGGGGACGCACTACGATTTCTACAACATCATCTCCAACAGAAAGGTTTTAATCCCAACCACCTCTCCCTGAAAGGGTATGCAGCCATCAGGAATTGCCAGCTTGCCATTCCGGCAATTCTGGGAGCCTCATTAATTGCTGCAATCGATGACGATGAGGTAGTACCATATAATTACCCGACACAAATTCGTCTATATGCAGGAAAGAATGGGATTGATCTCATTGCAGGAAGATACCGCTATGATAATGGCAAGACCTTTGTACACGACCGCTCAGAAGGTATCAAGGATGCCGGACTATTCCTGAAGAAACAGCGGTATCAGAACATGGTGTACCAAGGAATTGAAGAAACTCACGAAGATCTGGTAGACACGTCTATCGTGCTGGGAGGGAACATGGTGTTCAGCCGGCCCCTCTTTACACATGTCCCCTTTGACCCCTTTATACGTAGGGGAGAGGATATCGACTACATGATCAATGCCGCCATGGCAGGTTTCTCTTGGAAGTGTGACAAGAATCTGTGGATTGACCATTATCCACCAGCCTGTGAGGAAAGAAGCAAGCTCCAGGAAGATGTAATCAGATTCCTGTATGAACGGGCAAAAATCAATGAAAGCAAGAGACAAGAAGGATTCAATTCCATCACCGCTGCAGATCTTGGCCCCTATCCGGGACTCTTCCTTCAGGACAATCTTGAGGAGGAGGCACTCCTGGCACTCCATGCTCGAGATACAGCCATCCAACAAGAACCATGGTATCTTACTCCAGAAGAAGTGCTGGAAGAAGGGTCACGATTGGCCACTCAGGTAACGGAGTATTTTGATTTTGCCCGGATGTGGCCTGACATGATCACCTCACTTATGGAGGAAGACAGCTTATCAGAACAACTTGAAGCTCAACTTTTTTTCTAAAAGCACCTATTTTTGCTATCGCATTATGTCTGCAAATTATGTGATGAATTATACATTTTATGCATCTATTATGTGATCAATTATAAATGTACCTTGCTATTTAGTACTATTGGTCAATAAAAACCTTACCTAACCCTACTGCGACAGCTTATGGTTGCACCATATACACTTTCGATCAGGATGGGAGCCCTGTCAGGGGGTGGGCCCGATCGGAAACCGCCGAGAGGATCAGGGCGATACAGAAGGCCGTCTTGACAGGAATATGATCAATCCCGATATCCGATAACAGGCTGCGTATCTCAAGAGCGACAGGACTGTTGCTCACA
>JAQQAR010000050.1 GCA_028532765.1 Sphaerochaetaceae bacterium
CACGATAGACGCTCAAGGAGGTCTCTTGTTGCAGATATAGATTTCTGGTAGGTGCTTCTTCCTCAGCGAAGATATCAAAGGCGCATAGGAGCGTAGTGGTAGCAAGCAACAGAATGATAGTCAGTATGATTCGTTTCATTAAAGCCTCCCTGTTTCCAGGAATCTGGTCGTAAAATATCCCTCTGGAAGAGGCATGTCGAAGCGTGCCTGAAGTATCTCCAAGCGTGTGGCGTGTGAACTGGAGTGGGTTTTCATCTCCATAATTGTACTGATCGGGCGATCAGAGAGCGTATCAATTGCTTCAGTGGTTAATGTTTTAAGAAGAGTTTTTCCATCAAGCTCATAAAACTGAACTTCCAGCGGAAGATAGGTTTTCTTGTCAACAACGGTGATGGTTTTTCCATACGCTTTCATCTCATGGGGAATCGATTCAACGGTAAAGCTGTTACTATCCTCAGAGATGAGACGGTGATCTGCTTGGCCTGTATCATACGTAGTTGAGGCCATATCGCTATAGGAGAAATCACTGCCCATGAATGAACCGGCTTCCTCAGCGCCCGCTATTTTTCTGATCCGCTTAAGGGAGGGGAGGAAAATCCACTGCTCCGTAGTCCCCTCTGTGCCTTCAATGGAGAGAAAGCGGGTATTGCGTACACTCTCGGGGGAGAGAAATACCGTCAGAGTCGAGGTCCTTCCCTCTTTTGTTGCGCTGAGTGTTTGCAGTCGTCTCTCTCTGGTACCTCCCGAGCTATCGATCAAGGTGAGTCTGATATCGAGTGCCGAAGTCGTTGAGCTCTGTCTTTCAAGTACCTGTTCCATGATCTGGTCAGCTGTCGGTGAGCTGAAGATTAGGAAAGAACATCCAAGGCAGAGTATAGAGAACAGTGTAATGAATCGTTTCATGATTTCCTCCTATAAGTGTTGAATAGGTTGGGGAGATGGACCTGGAGTGCCACCAAGAGCAAGAGTGCAGCAGCACTTGCTGCAATCATGGCGATGCAGAAGAGCAGACCAAGGTTTGCAATTGGAAGGAAGCGACTGAAGAGGAGTCCGCTAAATCCCACTGCAACCGATGCAGCATTTGCCAAGATTGCTTTGCCGGTGGTCATCATGATCTCATCAAGGGAGTGCTTGTTGCGCATGAACGCTGAGAGCAAGTGAATGGCATAATCCACTCCGATACCAATTGCCAATGCTGCAATGAGGCTGGTCACGATATCCAGTTTGATGGAGAAAAGCGCCATAGCCAGAAATACTGAGGAGAGTGCAAAGAGGCAGGGAAGGAGGGCAAGTGTTGCAAGTTTTGCAGAGCGGAGTGCGATAAGTACCAGTATCCAGACAGCAATGAGTGAGCTGAAGAGACTGATGATCTGGCTCTTGGTGACCAGGTCAGTCAGGGCAAGGCTTACTGCCTCTCCTCCTCCGATCTCAACGTTCCATGTTGATGGGAAGAGAGTGGGGATCATGGTTGAGATGGATCGAAGTGTTTCAGTGTGTGACTCCTTGAGCAGGATGGTGAAAAGCGTTGAATCTGGTTCCAGTGGATCATTGATAAAACTATCCAAGGACGAACTGTACAACAAGAGGTATTGGGCGATGAGATGACTCAGCTCCTCCTCTGTGGATAGACCATAGGTAGCTGGGTCACTGGGAATCTCATAAGAGCCTTTGCCTCCGCTTTCGAGCTGCTTGGTTGCTGTGGGGTTGGTAGTAGATCCTTCGCTGGAGAGTGGACCGGAGAAAAAGTCAAATACCGGTTCATCCTGCACCGTTTCCACGACACCTCCCTCAGCAGGTCCAAGCAACTGATTCATGCGTTTAATGAACGGCAGAATGGACTGAACACCACCCACCGTGGGTTCCTCTTCAATAACCTGGATTGCATGTTCAAGTGTCTTCAGTACCTCTGGGCTGAGCGTGGCCGTACCTTTTGGAGGAGTGATCATGACCGAGAGAGAGAAGGATCCTTGCATTGCCTGGTTATAGCGATTGTTCATCCTGACCAAGGATGAGGAGGGTCTGAAGAATCCGAGCATATTTGTGCCTTCCTGCAATGACAGGTAGGAGAGAGGAAGGACGACGATGATCATAAGCAGGAAAAGGGTGATTGTCAGTTTTCCCCACTTGTTGGATACCCTCATCGCAAATCGTACAAGGAATATGCTCTGAGGTTTGCTGACCTTCTGTGGTCTTGGAACCCTCACCCCATATACGACCCTGATGAGGGCAGGGAGCAGGATTAGTGAACTTCCGGCACATGCAACCACTCCAATGAAACTGAGCAAACCGAAAGTCCTGAAAGGCCCAAGAGGGCTGGAAAGTTGGGCAAGGAATGCGAACGCAGTTGTTGCAGCAGCCCCAATAATGGGGTAGGTATTGGTGTGCACTACGTTTTGCAGAGTCTCCTCAATATGCTTGCCATCATATTCTTGATAAAAGTGGCTGAATATATGCACGGTATAAGCACTCCCTACAATAAGCAGGAGGATCGGCACAAGCATGGTCGCCATGGTTACCGTGATTCCCGTCCATGCCATAATGCCCAGTGTCAGTGAGCTGCTGAACACAAGGGGAACCAGAGAGAGCAGAACAGCAGATATTCTACGCAGGAAAAGATAGAGCACCAGGATAATCAGTAGAGCCACTATCGGGGCAAGCACTGCAAGGTCGCTGAGTAGGCTCCTTTCAATCTCCTCAGTAACGGCTGGTAGCCCAAGCAGAGAGAATTCGAGCCCTTCCAGAGGAATCAACAACTCCCTAAGATTGGAGAGCAGGAGTCCTGCGTTGTATTCTCGTGTGGTTTGGATAAGAATGGAGAGTACATGATGGTCCTCAGAGATAAACGTACCTTCATAGAAAGATTCCCAGGAAGCTATGCGATCCTCCATCCTCCCTATATCCCCATCATAAAGGGAGACAACTGCAACTCCATCGGAGGAGGGTTCCAGATGTTTGAGGTTTGCCAAGCTGGAGGCCTGCTTTACCCCCTCCAATGCTTCAATTTTCCTGGTAAGCACAGAAAGCAGATCGAGGTACTCTTCTCTTACCATCGAGTGTGGGGCGTACAAACTTACCACCACTGAGTCCAGGGAGCCGAATCGTTCTTCTATGCGCTCATTGGTGGCTACCACCGGGTGTGATTGTGGGATGAATGCATCGGTTGAGCTGTCGATGTGTAGGAGCCCTATACTGCTTATGCAGATAAGCGTGAAGAGTATTGCAACAGCAATGATGATCCAACTACGTGCAATTTGCCTGTTCATACGTTCATGCTAGTGCTTGGCTGAAGGAAAACAATCGCCTGCAGAGAGTATTCTCTTCACCTTTTTGGGTGATTCTCTTCTCACCCTCGCGGGAATAGTGCTTTACAAATCACTGCAGTTCACCTCATGATGCATATAGGAGGCAGGGATATGACCTACACCAAGATTGTTGCCACACTGGGACCGGCGAGCGAGACGTATGTGATGGTTAAAGCCATTTTGGAAGCTGGATGCCGAGTGATAAGGCTGAATTTCAGCCATGGTTCGCATGAAGAACAGCAGAAGCGGTTTGACTATGTCAGGCAGGCAAGCAAGGAGTTGGGTTTTCCTGTGACCGTATTCATGGACCTGCAAGGGCCCAAGATTCGTCTTGGACAATTACAGGAAGAGATGTATGTACTGCAGAAGGGAGAGAAAATCATCCTGACCACTGAGCCATGCGTGGGAACCAGGGAGCGTATCAGTATTGACTATCCATACCTGCATGAAGAGATCAAGGTAGGGCAACGGATATTGATCAATGACGGATTGGTCTCCCTTATCGTGGAAAGCATTGAAGGGAAAGACATCCATTGTTCCTTGCTGGAAGAGGGAGTCCTTTTTCCCCGGAAAGGGGTAAACCTTCCAGAGGTTCCCTTACGCCAACTGAGTTCATTCACGGAGAAAGACAAGAGAGACTTGGATTTTGCTTTCAGGAATAACCTTGATTACGTGGCTCTCTCCTTCGTTCGTAGCGGAAAAGATGTTAAAGCCTTGAAAGAGCATATGATGGCCTCATACGGCAGAACCATCCCCATTATCAGCAAGATCGAGAAGCCTGAGGCAGTTACCAACCTCCAGGAGATTATGGATGAGTCAAGCGTGATCATGATCGCCCGAGGAGACCTTGGGGTGGAAGCTCCGGCTGAGGAGGTTCCCCTGATCCAGAAGGCAATCATCAGGTCCTGCATCGATCGTGGGCTTCCTGTCATTACCGCAACACAGATGCTGGAGTCAATGATGCACAATCCCAAACCTACCAGGGCTGAAACCAATGATGTGGCGAATGCAGTGTTGGATGGTACGAGTGCAGTTATGCTCAGTGGGGAGACTGCAGCAGGTGAGTACCCTTTGCAAGCAGTGACCACGATGAGTCGGATTGCGAGTCTTGCTGAGCGGAGTGATGTATTCCAAAAGCAGGTCTTCAACCAAATCAGCATGTTGGATCCAGAGCGAAAGATCACAACGACCGAGGCTGTGGGTCTTGCTACCCGTGAGCTTTCCCTCTCTATCGGTGCGGCATTCATTGCATGCTTCACCCAAACTGGCTCTACAGCACGCTTGATAGCAAAATTCCGTCCCTCGGTTCCCATTATCGCCTTCTCTCCCTTACCGGAGGTGGTGACCTACCTTGCCTTGAGTTGGGGGGTTACCCCAATTCTCATCGACCAACTTGCAAGTGTGGATGAGTTGCTGGCGTACGCACCAGAGTATCTGCTGAAACAGGGAATGGTAAAGCAAGGAGATACCGTGGTAATTACTGCAGGGGTTCCTGTAGGCAGTAGTGGTAAGACCAATATGGTCAAGGTAGTGGAGATCGAGTAAAAAAAGAGAAGGCCGGTGCAGAGAGCGCTGGCCTTCCTCTAAAATCACTGTGGTCTGAATGAAATTGTGGCACCGATGCTCAGAGCTCTTCCTTTATGGTCAAAGAGATCAAGCGCCCGTATATCAAGCCCAAAATAGGTGTCGGTAAGGAATTCAAGGGGGAGTAGCCTCAGTGCAACGTTGACCAATCCTCTATCTCCAGCATCCCCTGCAGACGGGGTGGTGCTGTAACTGACATTGCCGAAGTCCAGAAGGAAATCCACTTTCTTCTTGAATACCTCAGGAAAGAATGGTGTTTGGAAACCGAGGGCGAAGTCAATATTGCTGTCCATGGATTTCTTGAAGGTGTAGCCAAGGCGGAGGGTTGTCTTTGAGGGAAAGTCCATGATTGAGCTCTCGAATGTAGAGATTGCGTATAACTGGGCAGAAAAATCATTCGTTTCTGACACCCTGCTCACTTGGGCAAGAATTCCTGCAGCAAAACTTGTGGACTCTCTATTTGCAAATCTCCATTTTCCATTGAGCAGGAGATCGATGTCATTCCCGATATCAACGGCAAAACTGGTTTCAACAGCGTCTGAAAAAGACAAGAGAATTGAGGGTATGTGGATAACCCTGTCACTTGTGATGGTTGCTGAATACGCAGTACTGACTGAGCTGTTGGCCTTACTGGGAGCAACATCAGCACTTGGTACTACAATATAGCCCGAACTTCCGCTCAAGGTTGTACTGCCAAATATCGGCACAAGACACATCATAAGCAGGGAGAGAAGCAGTGTTCTTTTCATAAAAGCCTCCTAGGCACAGGGTGCCCCTTGATTGATACTAGGTCAAGTAGCTGAAGAGGATTGTTTCATGGAATGCTTGCATGCATACATGGCTTCATCAGCACGGCCGACACACTGATGGAATCGGTCTTTTCTCTTGGGAATGTATCGGTCAAACCCTACTGCCACATGGTAGTGGAGTTTGTTGCCAAAGGAGAAGTGTGAGAGTACCCGTTCTGCCATCTTTTGCAGTTCCTCTTCTGAAACATCGCTGATCAGTGCGATGAACTCATCACCACCATAGCGGAAAACCTTTGCACGGGAAGGGAGAATCTTTTGTACCCGGTGTGCAAAGTCCCTCAAGATCATATCTCCCTGTGTATGTCCTTGGGTGTCATTGATCTTCTTCAGGTCATTGATATCCATCATAAGAATCCCCAGTACATGCTTATCCTTCGATGCCTGGATTCGGGAGACCTCCCTGTCATAGGCTGCCCGATTCCCTACCTCGGTCAGAGCATCACTGTAGGCAAGACTGAGCAGGAGTTGTTCTTTGCAAATCGATTTTGTCTTGATCCTCATCAAGGTGGCACTACGCCAGAAAAGCACCACCGCCGAGGCCGCCATACCAAAATGGAGGATAACGGCACTATCGAGGGAAATACCAAGCATGAGCAGGATTACCTCAGCAATGATGGACGAAAGCAGAAACCCCATTGCAAGCAGGAAGGACTTCAGGTCTTGGTTTCCCCTAAAATACTCGATTACCAAGAGTGTAAAGAGAGAGAGTAGAAAAAGAGCAAGGAACAACCCACAGGGAAGCAGTAGATCAGTGTACTGCATGATGCCGAAGAGTTGGAGTGCCCCTCCAAGGATGTAGAGGGAGGCGAAAAAATGTGAGATATACAGGAATGGCGAAGCCCACTTACCAACCGGGTAGGAGTGGATGATGTAATTGACCAGGAAGAGAGGTAGCAGAAAGAGTGCAGCAAAACTGAGATTCATCGGGAGAGCAGGGTTCCTGAAGAGGATGAATTTGCTGGGGGTCTGGCTGAAAACCCACCCACCGAGAGCAAGCAGTACCAAGCCAAAGTAGAAAAAACTCTTTCTCTCTTCATCTGTCTGGATGGAGAAGGAAAAGAGAACCACCAACAAGCCGATCAAGAGAAGTGAGAATCCATAGAAGAGGGAAGGCCACTCTCCTAGTTCGTGAAACAATAAATCGGTCTTGCTCCCACTGTAAACTGGTTTGAAATGCCCAGCAAATGAGTTGTTGGAGGTATAGCCGAAAGTAATGCTCAAATCTCCTCCAAGATATGATTCCTCGAGACGGATGAAATGGGTGTAGGTTCCTCCAAAAACAGGGAGCGCCCATCCTCTTTCAGGTCCATCGAAACTATAGATTGATTCATTGTCCACCTTCACCAAGACACTTGCCATGCTGGAGTTGAATGCAATGGTTCTTTGCTCAGCAGACAGTTGTGAGGGGATGGTATGGTGAAGCGAGATTACCTTGTTTTTAACGGGTTTTGGTAGTGAGTAGGGAAGCGTGACCTCCTCAGCAAATGTATGGCCGTCGATTTCGATGGTCCATAGTTCATCCCATGCTGTCACTTTCCCGACAGAAAGCGGTTCAGTTTTCAAGAATGAATCGTAGTAGAGGGCCATGACGAATACAATCAGGACCAAGGCAAGCACAATTCTCTGAATATGATTTTCACGTGAGAAAGCAGCCATTTGGATTCCTCTTCTTATTGGTATCTAGTTCGAGATTCTTCGAATTTCCGGATGTCCCTTTTCGTTAAGTTTGCGCTCGATATACTTCTCTTTCTCCAGTTTGGAGAGTAAGTTTCCAAGACTGTGATAGCTACTTCGTTCAATCATCCGACTCTTGTCCATCTGATGGAATTTTACCCCCACATAGCTCACCAATTGCCAGCTGTCTGGATCAAAGGAGTCCACTACCCGTTTCATAAGTGTCTCCACCTGTTTGTCCATTTTCTTTGTATGAATAATCTCAGCAGGCTTTTCTTCTTTTTTTGTCTTTGAAGGGCTGCTTTTTGGTTCGTCTACTTTTGGCTTATTCATGAATGATTCAATGATCAGGATTTCATCACAACAGTTGTTGAAAATGGGTTTATCGCTCACCATCTCCTTGGTAACCAGATATACTTCCTTGCCATATTTGCGCAGTGCCTCCATGATGACCGTAAAATCGCTGTCGCTGGTGATGAAGACATAGCGGTCAATGACCGGTGTGTTGACGATGATGGTTTCCATTGCTTCAAGGCTGATGATTAAATCTGCACGATTCTTGTAGTTGGTGGTGATAGATGGGGTATCCCTGATGGTAAAATTGTACTCAGCCAACTGCTTTTCCATTTTTTTTATGGAAGCGGAGTTTCCACAGGCCATCTTGATAACAAAAATATTCTCTTCTTCGGGGGAGTCATTGTGCTTAAGTGTCAGTTCTTCAAAAAGTGGCTTGAGATCCAGAGCCGAAGGTATGTTCTCCAGGTCAATGTAGATTGCATTGTTTTTTCTTCGCATAGACCCTCCATTTGCCACTATACAGCACTTTAAGTATGTTCGAAAGTATTAAAAAGGGTCTTCTGTAGAGAACACCATCCACTGACCAGTTATCGGATGATGGAAGGAGAGTGTCTTTGCATGAAGATAGAGGCGCTCTTGACTCCCGTTTCCATACAGGCGGTCACCTTTGATAGGGTGACCAAGCCCCTTCTCATGTGCACTATGCACCCTAAGCTGGTGGGTTCTCCCTGTGAGGGGAAAAAAGAGTATTCTCGTTGCAAGTGATCCATCGCTACTTCTCTCTACCCGTACTCGCTGGAAGCGTGTGGTCCCCCATTTGCCCTGCTGCTGATCATATATCTGGAGAGGGCGATGATCGACATCAAGACGGAAGGGAAGGCTGATCTCTCCCTTTTCTTGCCTGACAACTCCTTCTAGAAGTGCCACATAGCTCTTGCTTACCTGTTTCTCGCTGAACTGCTTATTCATCCTTTTATGTGTTTCCTTGTCCTTTGCGAGGATGAGCAACCCGGATGTATCCATATCGAGTCTATGGACAGCACACTGCAAGGGGAGGTTTGGCATCAGTCTTCTGAGACGGTTTTCCACACTATCACATTTCTCTGGCCCTTTCCCTGGAACTGAAAGCAGTCCTGCATCCTTGTTCACAACGATGATATGTGAATCTTGGTACACGATATCCAGGGCAAGCATGGCATGGAGGATTGGTTTGCATTTCTCATCACAAGGGCCATAGAAACAGAGATGGCTTCTCCCACTGTCTTTGGTAGGAGCTCCGAAAAAGAATTCTGCCATGCTGAGGGGATGCAATTGGTGGGTAAACGCAAACTGGAGGAGCTTGATGGCACAGCAATCCCCACTCCCTGTAGGGGCATTCCCTCCGGGGAAGATGGATTCCAGACGAACTCGGTTTCCCTGAAGTGTGGCTATGCTGTAAAGCTCTCGGTAATAGGAGAGGGCCTTGCGGGAAAGTTCGGATCGTTCATGGAGAAGTAATCGGCGTTCTTGTTCAGAGGAGGCTGCCTCAGCAAGCCTACCTATTTCCTTGATCGGGGCATCAAACAGGCGAAGGTATTCGTGGTATGATTCCTCATCAACCAAGTGGTCAACCCAACCAGGAAGGTTCAGATGTCCCATGCAACTACCTGAGAATGCCTTGAGCAGGGCCTCATTTCCGTTCTGGTCACGTGCAACCAAGACACCGAACATGGCCCCCCCTCCTGGCAAGAAGAACCCATCGATGGGAACCTTTCCCTCTCCGTCAAAATCTACTACTCCATTTGTAAATAGAAGCTGCTGGAGGTGCAGGGCATGAGTGTATGCTGGGTATTCTGGCAGTGGTGGGTTCATGGCATCTTTGATGGTACGAAAGTACTGCTTTAGATGCAAGGTCTACCCTAGGCAAATAGCATGTGCTATGGCATCATGAATGAAAGAGAGGGCCTATGAACGCGACACTTGAGTTGGATGTACTATCTGTTGTGCTTCTGATTTTTGCCATAGCTCTGGCTTCCCGCAGTTTGCAGAGCAAGCCAAATAATCGTTGGTATATTCTCTCCGCTGTTACCCTGCTTATCGTCATAGGGACTGAGTTGTTCGCCTACCAGGTTGATGATATCGGTGTTTCCTCCCAGATTGCTCCCCACCGAATCACCAATGTACTGGGTTTTGGGCTGTCACCTATCGTCTGCTATTTTCTGTTCAGGTACATCTCTCACACAAAGTACCAACAGAGAAGCAAGTGGTTGTTTCTTCCCTTTTCCATCAATGGACTGTTGAGTATTCTCAGTTATTTCAATGGTTGGTACTTCTCTGTGGATGCCATGAATGTGTATCGCAGGGGTCCTGTTTTCCCGTTGGCAACACTCAATATGTTATTCTACTATGGACTGTGTATTGTTTATCTGGTCAAGACGCTGCGTGCATACGAGGCTTCAGACCGACCACTTTTGCTTTTTATTCTGGCAACCCCGATTGTAGGTGCTGCCATCCAGATTATTTTCCCGCCTATCCTGACACTCTGGCCCGGTATCGCACTCTCCTTGTTATTATTTTATCTCTTTTCCCAAGAGCAGTATTATTCGTTTGATGTACTTACCGGTCTGAGGAATCGATCAACGTTTATGCGGGATCTCTCGGATTTGCAGCGAATATGCAAGGGACCGGCAACCATTGTGGTGTGTGATGTCAATGAACTGAAAAAGGCCAATGATACGTATGGTCATACCTGTGGAGATGACCTATTGGTGCATGCAGGTGGGTTGTTGGAACGTTGCTTTCGTGGTGTGGGGAAGGCGTATCGTATAGGTGGTGATGAGTTTGCTGTGATCACCACCAAGGAGGAACCACTGGAGGTTGAACGATCACTGTCCTTGCTTGAGAGCCAAATCAAGCTGTACAACAAAACTGGGCCCGTGCCGCTCTCTCTGGCAATTGGATGGTCTTGGTGTGAATCCTGTGGTGGAAATCTATTCAATACCTATGTAGCAGCAGACAACAATATGTATGATACCAAGGGAAAGATGAAACAAGGACGGAGGTAACCTGATGGACCCGCATGTACAGTATGCCTATCTCAGTGTTCCTCAATTTGAACAGAGGCTGGCAGAGCATCCCGTGGGATACATTCCCCTGGGAACCCTTGAGTGGCATGGCCTGCAAAATGTCTTGGGCGCGGATGCCCTCCAGGCAGAAGGTTTGTTTATCAGGGCAGCCAGGCGTTTTGGAGGCATAGTGTTCCCTCCGTTCTATCTTGGTCCCGATAGGATTGCCGATGCAGGGGATGGCAAGAGCCTGATTGGGATGGACTCAAGCGAGGCTACAAAACCCCATCAGAGGCTTCCTGGGAGTTGTTACTGGGTTTCCAAGGGACTGTTTCTCCAGATGCTTGAAGCGCTGATCGCCCAGGCCAAAAGGGCAGGGTTTATCTGCCTGATTGCTGATGGGCATGGTCCCTCCAGGAAGGCCTGGGCAGAGTTGGCCAGCCAGTGGGAAAAGCAGTATGACATTATTCTGCTCTCTTCCATCAATGATTTCCCACCAGAGACGTATCTGGCTTTGGCCGATCATGCTGGGCGCTGTGAAACCTCTACAATGATGGCTCTTCACCCTGAGTTGGTGGATCTTTCAACTCTGGAGCAGGATACATGGCCGCTTGGTGTGAAAGGGGAGGACCCAAGGCTCTCTAGTGCAGCCTACGGAGAGTACATCCTTGAGACAACGGTGAATGCGATAGGTCAAAAACTCCAGGAATTGGGTTTGTGATTCCGTTTTTGTAAGGGGTGCCTTCTCTTTTGCAATGTCATTGAAGCTTTCCTTCTGTAATCCTTTTGGGCAGGAGGAATGAAAATGAATATTTCATGTACCATAATTGGAAATGTATGTGCAGGGGATGGATATGCCATCCAGGTAGGAGAGCCGTATCGTAAGGGACTTCACGGCTTGGAAGGGTTCAGCCATATCTTGGTTGTATGGTATGCACATCAAGCCATCTCGTTGCCTTCAGATGCTCTGTTGCTTGAGAAGCCGTATGTGGCCGGGCCCGATCATATCGGGATCTTTGCCACCCGATCACCGTATCGTGTGAATCCGCTCTGTGTATCGGTTGTCCCGGTACAATCAATTGACATGGAAACAGGAACAATTCACGTCCATTGGATCGATGCATTGCAGGATACTCCTGTAATCGATATCAAGCCATATCATGGTAGTGAAGATCGGGTACGCGACTATAGCACACCATCTTGGTGTGCCCATTGGCCACATTGGATGGAAGAGAGTGAAGATTTTGATTGGGATGCAGAATTTACATTCTGATGGGGATATAGATCTCGATGGTTGTCCTGTTTTTCTCATAGCGTTGCAGTTCCCAATTGCCTAGGCACTGGTAGGTACTCTGTGAGAAGTAGGTCCCATAGATGTATTGATAAGTATTCCTGATCTGGCTTACGTCTTGGGTATGGAGGAACCTGATATAGGTTGCTTTTGGTATTGATTGCCGAGAGAAAATTGCTTCCTGAGGAGAGGCAGGGTTCACCTCTATACCGCAAAGTACTCGCATGGTTTGTTCCTCACCCTCCTTCCATGCTGTGAATTGGAATGTTACGGACTCATGTTGCTGGCCCTGTATTGAAGCCTGGTAGTGTTCGAACTGTTGCCAATGGCGATGGAAAGAACGGGTTTCAGGCCAGATGAAGAAGTCAAGTCCGCAGAGGGTGAGCTCTGGTAATATGACAATCTCCCCTTTGATGGCGTCACTGTCCTGGTTTCGTTGGGGGTAGATTCTCTGTTGTAGGTATGGAGCATCCAATCCACTTTTAAGAATGTTGGAAGGGGTGTCACTAAATCTCCGTTTGCAAGCTCGGTAAAAAGTCTCATAATCATGGAATCCATAGAGAAGGGCAAGTTGGTTGAGCGGGGCATTTGAGCTGTATGCATGCGAGAAAATGGTACAAAGAATCCTTGCTTGCAGGTACTCCTTCAGCTTCATATCAGTGTGGGCAGTGAAAAGTCCGGAAAGATGATGTGTGCAATAGCCACTATGGCTTGCGAGTTCAGAAACCGTGGTAATCGGGTTCTGTGACCTTAATCGTTGTTCGAAATAGTCAAGGGTTGCGATAAGGTTGTCATATCCATCCATGCTGTTTAGCATATCACTACAATTCTGCCTATGATATGCTTATCTACATGAAAAAAATACCAATTGTGGTCAGTGCATGCCTGCTTGGCAGGCAATGTAGGTATGATGGATCCTCAGTTCCCTTTCCCCAGGTAGCAATGCTGGAAGAACGCTATACCCTCATTCCGGTATGTCCGGAAGTCTTGGGTGGATTGCAAACCCCTCGCTCCCCATCTGAGTTGGTAGAGGGCAGGGTGATGAGCCGAGAGGGAGATGACTGTACTGAGGCCTTTTTACAAGGAGCACAGCGAGCCTTGGAAATTGCTGAGGAGAGTGGGTGTAAGCGGGCACTCCTGATGGACCGAAGCCCATCCTGTGGATACACGGTGGTCTATGATGGAACCTTCAGTGGCATACTTATTCCCGGCAAAGGTATCTTCGCTTCACTCTTGGAGTCAAAGGGGTTTATGATCAACTGCTCATCTCACCTTGGGGACTTGTTAGGCTGAGGGAAGCGCAAATTTTTTCGCACGTTTAAGTGCAGCGGTGGTTGCTTCCCAGTCCGTCTCCTTGAGCATCCAACTCCCTGTCATGGCAAGTACGTGTGGATTTTCAAGGTAGGTGGCTGTCATCTCTTCATTGATATGCCCCGCTACGATGAATGTAAGGCCTTCCTGTTCTCCCAGGGTGTTGATGAACGGTAGTCCACCAAGCTCCTCCACAGGATAACAACCCAATGTTTTGAGATTCCACGCCCTGGCTACTGATGCTTGGGTGGTGACCGCATAGATCGGTGTTCCTACTTGTTGGCAAAACTCCACCATCTGCTCATTGAAAAGAGGGGAGAATATGAAGGCAGCTCCTGCTTCTACTGCTGCTTTTGCCTCTTCTAACGTCTGGACATTGCCCGCTCCGATGAGAAGGTCCTCTTCCTGGGCCAATCGGCGCAGCAAAGCAAGCCCCCCATTCATCTGCTGGGAGATGTTTGCCGTGCGTAGACCGCTTGCACGCAGTGCCTTGACCAATGCTTCCCCCTGGTCCTCTCTGCCCTGTTTGACCATCGGGATGCACCGAATTTGTGCCAGTTGTTTGGTAATGGTATCCATGCCGGTCTCCTCCTTATCAAATGTAAGTCTAATCTGTTTGATGCATCCAGTCGACCCTAAAGTAATAGATGACAAAGATAATGGAACTGAGTGTCCAGGTAACAGGATATGCCCAGAAGATGACCCTGATATCCATGAAGAGCCAGAGCCCGGTTGAAATGAAGATGATTCTGAAGATACACCAGATGGCAAGCATTACTGCCATAGGGACGATTGCCTTTCCTGCCCCACGGTAGATACCGCTCATTGCATGACTGAGTGCAAGCGCCCAGAGGAAGAGGCTGGATATGTTGGCTTTCGAGACCCCCATTGCGATAACTTCAGGATCTTGGCTGAATAGTCTCAGCAAGGGCTCTGCGCCAATGAGCATACCAAGTCCTATGGTCTCTGCGAGGATCATGGCAAACAACACCCCAAAGCGTGCACCCCTTTTCACCCGATCATACTCCCTTGCTCCCAGATTCTGCCCTGTAAAGGTGGTAAGGGCCAAGGCAAAGGCCGTTATCGGGATAAAGGCAAAGCCTTGTATACGCATAAAGGCTCCATTACCTGCCATGGCTGAGGCTCCAAAGAGGTTGATTGAGGATTGGAGGATGACATTTGCAAAGCTGGTTACCGAATTCTGGATGCCGGAAGGAATGCCAAAGGTGAGGATCTGCTTGAGGTATCCTTTGTGAATACTAATGGACGGGATATGCACCCGCACAATTGAAGGAGTTGTAAGCAATAAACGGAAGCTGAGAGTAGCACTCACCCCTTGTGCAATGATGGTAGCATAGGCGGTTCCCTCAATACCCATACCCAGCACGCCGACGAAAATCAGGTCGAGGGCGATATTCAGGATTGCAGCAACGATAAGAAAATAGAGTGGATGCCTGCTGTCTCCCACTGCCTGGAGAATTCCGCTTGCAGTGTTGTAGAAGATCAGGGTGGAGATACCCAAGAAGAAAATCCGGAGATAGGTTTGTGCTTCAGTGAATACGCTCTGGGGAGTTCTCATCCAATGAAGGACCACCGGTGCAAAGAAGTAGCCCAGGACGGTCAACAGTGCACTGGTGAGCAAACTGAGGGCAATGGTGGTATGGACAGCCTTCCTGACTCCTTCATGGTCTCCTTTTCCGAATGCTGTGGAGATTACCACGCCCGCTCCTACAAAAATACCCTGGAAGAGTCCTACCAAGAGCATGATAAGGCTGGTGATTGAGGTAATGGCAGCCAAAGCCTCTTTGCCGACAAGGTTTCCCACCACCAAGGTATCAGTTGTGTGATACAGCTGTTGAAACAAGTTCCCGAGGAAAATTGGGATTGCAAAGGCAATAAGGTTTTTTTGGATCGAACCGCTTGTCATAAGCTTCGTATGCGTTGCCATATGGCCTAGTACTCTAGTTCATCCCTGTAGTTCTTGCAAGCAGAACTACAGCTCATCTTGCCTTGTGAACAGTGCTATTCTAGGATGTGCGTATGAATACCTATTCCACAATCAGCACCATGGTGCATGAACTGTACTACGGATCAGATACCAACTGTGCAAGGACAATGCTTCTTGTGCTTTCCAAACTGCTCGACCAAAACATCGCACCACAGACAACCCAGAGTGCTGTTGCCTTGCATGGTTGTGGCGGCCACGGGGATCAGTGTGGGTTGGTCTCAGGTGCTGTGATGTTTTTGGGCCTATATTTTCTGGAGAGAGGTTGGGATGAGAAGGATGTTGTCTGTCTTGCCTATACCTTTGCTGAAAACTATCACAATCGGTTTGGCTCGCTTCTCTGCAGGGATCTAAGACCTGGAGGATTTTCAGGGGAAGATCCTCCACACCTGTGTGAAAACCTGACCATTGAATCTATCTTATTCACACATCAGTTCATCTTGGATAACAGTGATAAGTAGGTGGATGAGGGGAGCAGAATCTCAAGAGATCTGTATTTTTATTGCTAAATCAACTCAAAAGAGTAAAATCTAAACATATACAAAATAATAAAATAAATACTATTATGCAAAAATATACAATTTTTGATGCATAATGATGTAAAATTTGTTAATATAATTATGGATTAGGTAGAATTTGTTACATCCTAGTGATTCATCAGGAAAGGGGGAGAGAGATATGGTACAGGAACGAATACGTGAGACCTTGTCATCCATGTCTCCCTCGTTTCAGGAAGTGGGGCGCTGGATGCTCGACAACTATGACTCCATTGGTTTTACCTCAGTCAATGAGCTCAGCAAGATTATCGGGGTCAGCAACGCCTCCCTGGTACGCTATACGCAAGCTCTTGGATTTTCTGGATACAAACAGTTCAAGGAGACAGTACAAGAGGAGCTCAGAACAAAACTCAAGCCGGACTCAAACGTGGTATTGAATGAACTTGATGTTCTGCCGATCAAGAAGAAACTGCAAAAGCTTGCTGACAATGAAATACAGAACCTTAGCAAGACCTTGAAGGGACTGAGTGTTCAATCACTGTCAAGAATGGTACAGGGGGTTCTCCAGAGTGATCGCATTTTTGTGAGCGGTTTTGGGGTCAGTAAGAATATCATGCAGATATTCGAATATGCCTTGGTCTCCATGCAGATCAAGGAGGTTCACTCGATTACTGGTTCCATCAGCGACTACAGTGCAAGACTTGCAAGTATGAACAGCTCTGACTGCCTCTTTATCATGACCATGCCTCCTTACTCTCCTGAAGCACTTCAGGTAGCCAATGCAGCACATGCAAGAAAGGTGAAGGTCTATTTGTTCACCGATTCTGCAGCATGTCCCATCTATCCAATTGCAGATTCAGTGGCCTGTAGTGCAAACAACTCCTTATTGCTTACCAACTCCTTTGTCGGCATGGTAGCGGTCATTCAGGTATTCATAAACATGCTGCTCCTTGGCAGTGATGAAAATTTGATTCCCCATATGAAGGCGGTTGTAGCCGCAGAACGGGAAGGATATGCGTGGCTTAAATCACAAAAGGAAGTGTTGCGATGAAAGTTTTTATTTCCACAGATATGGAAGGTATTGAAGGGATTTCTTCTTGGAACGAGATGACCACCAAGGAAGCTTGGTGTGCTTCCTTGCTCAAACAGGAATTGACGTATGTTATTGATACATTGCTCCAAGGTACAGAAATAGAGGAAATTTGCATTTGTGACTCCCATAGCCGCGGGGAGAATTTGGTCTATGGGTCCTTCGGAGACGAGCGCATCACCCATATAAAGGGATACCCTCGTCATTCCTATATGATGGAGGGTCTTGATGAGAGCTTTGATGCCGTATTCCTCATTGGCTATCATGCAAGCATAGGAACAGAGAAGGGTGGGATGGACCACTCCTACTCCTCTTCCTGCATTTATGAAATCAGGCTGAATGGCACTGTGGTTGGGGAGACAGAGATCAATGCATATTATGCAGGGATTTTCGGAGTACCAGTGACCTTGGTTAGTGGTGATGATGTTCTGGAAGCGGAACTGAAAGAGTTTCTCTCTATTCCCTTCGTACGGACCAAGGAAGGACTTGGTCGCTATACTGCTAAAATGTACAGCCCTGAGTTGGTGAAACGAACCTTTGAAGAACAAGTTAAGGCCTTTCTACAACGGCCGTTGGACAGTTTTGAAGTGAAACGGTTTGATGGTCCGGTTGAACTGGAAGTGGATTTGGCCACTACGGTCATCTCTGATGCAGTTGCAGTGGTCCCTGGCCTCGAGAGAGTCGGTGGGCGGACCGTACGGTACACATCAGAACAGTATGATGATGTGTTCCATATGATTCTCACTATAGCCATGCTTGGTGGCAAATTTGCTCAGTTTACCTGATGAGAAATTCTAGGAGTTGGAGTCTGTATGGGTAAGTATATTATTCGACGATTGATTATGATGATCCCCGTGTTGCTCGGGGTAACCTTCATCGTATTCTTCATCATGTCCCTCACCCCCGGTGATCCTGCTGCCATCATCCTTGGAGACCAGGCAAGTGCCGAGGCGTTGGAGATGAAACGGGTTGAGTTGGGATTGGACAAACCCTTGTTGGTGCGCTATGCGACCTATATGGGGAATCTGTTCCAGGGTGATCTGGGGCTGAGTTACCGAAACCAGATATCGGTGGCCTCCCAAGTATGGGACAAGTTTCCCAATACTGCCATCTTGGCAATATCCGGCATCTTGGTTGCGCTGATCATTGGAATTCCCATCGGAATCCTCTCGGCTAAGAAGCAGTATACGGTCATGGATAATACCTCGATGGTATTCTCCTTGGTAGGGGTTTCCATGCCGAACTTCTGGCTAGGTCTACTGCTCTCCCTTCTCTTTGCACTGAAACTGGGCTGGCTGCCCTCTCAAGGCATGGGAAGAGGATTTATTGGTCTGTTAAGGTCATTAGTGCTTCCTGCCTTGACCCTCGGCACGGGAGCTGCAGCAACGGTGGTCCGCATGACCCGTTCTTCCATGTTGGAGGTAATCCGGCAGGATTACATCTCGACCGCTCGTGCAAAGGGTATTACAGAAAAGCAAATCACCAAGAAACATATGTTGAAAAATGCCTTGATCCCAATCGTAACTGCTGTAGGACTGCAGTTCGGTCTATTACTGGGTGGGGCGATGCTCACAGAAACCATCTTCTCTTGGCCTGGACTGGGGAGGCTTATGGTTGATTCCATTACCAGTAAGGATATCCCCATGGTACTGGGCTCGGTTATTTTCATGGCTGTCATGTTCTCGTTTGTTAACCTCTTGGTCGATATTCTCTATGCGTTCCTTGATCCGAGGATCAAGAGCCAGTATTCCAAGAAGGTTGTCAAGAGAAGACGAGGGGTGGTGGTATGAAACAACCGGTGGTAAAGAAACAACGAACCCTTGCAGCGGAGACATGGAGACGATTCAAGAAGAATAGACTGGCCTTGGCTGGTATGATCGTCATCCTGACGCTTGTGGTGATTGCACTCTCCACGATTGTGATTGATCTGGTCACTGATAAGGCGATCTACAATGACTATGTGATTAAACAGAATCTGCGTATGCGTCTGCAAGGACCCAGCAGGGAGCACATCTTTGGTTTGGACGAATTCGGGCGCGACATATTCATGCGAATGGTCTGGGCAGTCCGTTACTCGCTCTTCATGGGAACGATTGCCATAGCACTTTCTACCATCCTGGGAGGTTTGCTGGGTGCGGTTGCCGGTTATTATGGAAAGATCTCCGATAACATCATCATGCGTTTCATGGATGTGTTGCTGGCTATTCCCTCCATGCTTCTTGCTACTGCGATTGTAGCAGCACTGGGTACAAGCCTGACCAATGTGCTTATAGCAATTGCCATCAGCTATGTCCCCACCTATGCCAGAACAGTACGTGCCTCAGTATTGACCATCAAGGATCAGGAGTTCATTGAGGCAGCGAGAGCAATGGGAGCAAGCGATGTACGAATTATTTTCAAGTACATCCTTCCCAATTCAATGGCCCCCCTGATCGTCCAGGCCACCCTCGGGGTTGCCGGGGCAATCCTTTCCATAGCAGGGCTTTCATTCTTGGGATTGGGAATACAGCCTCCAACTCCCGAGTGGGGGTCGATGCTATCCTCTGCCAGGGCATATATCCGCGAAGGTTGGCATATCACAGTCATACCAGGGCTGGGAATCATGATAACCATCCTGTCCTTGAATGTTATGGGTGATGGACTGAGGGATGCCTTGGATCCTCGGCTGAAAAATTAGGAGACATCATGCAGAATCCAGATGATATATTATCCATCGAAAACCTCACCATTCATTACGAGACTGATGAAGGGAGTGTGCATGCACTCAATGAGGTTTCCCTTGCAATGAAGAGAGGGGAAACCCTCGGCTTGGTGGGAGAGACTGGAGCTGGAAAGACAACCCTTGCCAGGGGGATTCTTCGACTGGTTCCTTCCCCTCCTGGGGTGATCAAGCAGGGGAGCGTGTTTTTTGAAGGGCAGGATTTGCTCTCCCTGAACGAGAGCAAGATGCGCTCAATCCGTGGCAGTCGCATTTCCATGATTTTTCAGGATCCCATGACCAGTCTCAATCCAGTCATGACTGTTGGGGAGCAGATCCAGGAAGTTGTAGAGGTTCATAACCGGGATCTTAAACGGGAGGAGATTGTTCGGCAAGCTGATGCAATGTTGGAGATGGTTGGGATTCCCTCAGAGCGAAGTCATGAGTTTCCCCACCAGTTCTCCGGGGGTATGAAGCAGCGGGTGATTATCGCCATCGCACTTGCTTGTAATCCTGTACTGTTGATTGCTGATGAACCTACCACTGCTCTTGATGTGACAATCCAGGCACAAGTATTGGATATGATCACAGCCTTGAAGAAGAGGCTCAATACTGCGATGTTGCTTATAACCCATGACCTGGGAGTTGTTGCTCAGAATTGTGACCGGGTTGCCATCATGTATGCCGGACAAATCATTGAGCTGGGAAATCTCGATGACATTTTCAAACGACCAACACATCCCTATACGAAAGGGCTGCTTGGCTCTATTCCTTCTCTTACAAAGGATGTGAAACGCCTGAGTCCCATCAAGGGCCTGATGCCCGATCCAACCGATCTGCCTCCAGGTTGCAAATTTGCTCCCCGCTGCAGATTCGTTACTGAAGCCTGTGAGCGAGCAATGCCTGAACCCACACATCTGAGCAAAACACATCAGGTTCGTTGCATTTTGGCCGAAGCGGAGGTGAGAAATGGCTGATGTCTTGTTGCGTGTTGAACATCTGAAGAAATATTTTGATACCCCAGGCGGTACCTTGCATGCAGTGGATGATATTTCTTTTGATCTGAAGAGAGGGGAAACCCTTGGTGTAGTTGGTGAATCTGGCTGTGGGAAGTCAACCTTGGGAAGGACGATCCTGCGTCTGTATGAACCCACCGAGGGAAATGTTTATTTTGAGGATCAGGAGATTACCTCACTCAGCAATAAGAGCATGAAAGCGCTGAGACGTGATATGCAGATTATTTTCCAAGATCCATTTGCGTCCCTGAACCCAAGAATGACAGTCAGTGAAATGATTGCTGAGAGTCTGCTGATCCAAAAGATCTTTACCCGCAAGCAGGGGCCACAGTTGCGTGCGCGGGTTACCGAGTTGATGGATCTGGTGGGGCTCTCCACAAAACTGATCAACAGCTACCCGCATGAACTGGATGGGGGACGAAGACAACGTATCGGCATAGCCCGTGTCTTGGCCTTGGACCCGAAGTTTGTCGTGTGTGATGAGCCGGTCTCTGCTCTTGATGTATCAATTCAGGCACAAATTCTGAACTTGATGCAGGACCTGCAGGATGAGTTTGGATTGACCTACCTCTTTATCACCCATGACCTGTCGGTCGTGAAGCATCTCTCGAATGACATTATTGTCATGTATTTGGGACAGATGGTGGAGAAGGCTCCTGCAAAAGAGTTGTTCTCCCATCCGATGCATCCATACACCAAGGCGTTGCTTTCAGCCATTCCTGTTCCCGATCCTGATTATGCCGTGGACAGGGTGTTGCTCAAGGGAGAGCTGACCAGTCCCATCGATCCGCTGCCAGGTTGTCGGTTTGCAAAGCGATGTCCGTTTGCAACTGAGGCCTGCACCAAGGCAGATATCCCACTCAGGGAGATAACCCCAGGACATTTTGCAGCTTGTATATTGGTTTGAGATTGGGGTGCCCCTGTATAGGGGCAACTATAGAGACAAATAGGAGAATGAACATGAAAAAAATCCTGACAGTGCTAGTGGTTTTATTGAGCAGTATTGCGCTGTTCGCCGGCGGGTCTTCCGAACGCGGTGACAGTGCAGAAGGCGGTGGCTACAAGGACACCATCACCATCGGACAGGGTGCGGATGTAACCTCTTTCGATCCACACATCGGAAAAGAGACTCCAGCTGTAGCGGTTACCAACCACATCTTTGATACCTTGGTTGATACTGACCCTGTAACCGGTGAAGTGGTTCCCCAGATTGCAGAGAAGTGGGAAGTTGTTTCACCCGTTGAATACCGTTTCTTCATCCGTAAGGGATTGAAGTTCCACAATGGGGAAGATCTGAAGGCTGATGATGTCAAATTCTCTCTTGACCGAGCCATCGCCAGTGGTTCAGTCTCCTACATCGTTGATTTCATCAAGGAAGTAAAGATTGAGGATGACTATACGGTATTGGTCACTACAAAGGCACCGTATGGCCCGACCTTGCGTAACCTTGCTGTTCCCTTCGCAGGTATCGTCCCCAAGGATTATGTAACTGCAAATCCAGATGGATTGAAGACCAGCCCGATTGGAAGTGGACCGTATAAGTTCGTCTCTTGGGCTCAGAATGATAATGCCAAATTGGAGGCATATGCTGACTACTACAAGGGTGAACCCGAAACCAAGTACTTGGTCTTCAAGATCATCCCTGAAGCATCCCAGAGAACCATTGCCCTTGAGACCGGCGAGCTTGATATCTCCTACGATATCCTCGTATCAGATCTCAAGAGAATTGAGCAGAACAAGGATCTGGTGCTTCTTGAAGCCCCATCGCTGACTTGTTTCTATATCTCGTTCAATATGCGCAAGGCTCCATTTGACAACCAGAAGGTGAGACAGGCTATCAACATGGCCATTGACCGTCAGCTCCTGGTTGATACGGTAAACAGTGGTACTGGTGCAGCAGCCGATGAGATCATTGCCCCTGCAGTATTCGGATACTATTCCACTGGGGTTTGGGACTACAATCCTGAAAAAGCAAAACAGTTGCTCGCTGAAGCTGGCTACCCCAATGGGTTCGAGTGTTCTCTGTGGGTAAACAACAACCAGAGCCGTGTTGAGATGTGCCAGGCAATTCAGGAAATGCTCAGAGAGATCGGCATTACCGTGAAGGTTGAGGTCATGGAGTTCGGTACCTTCATCAGTCGTTCAACAGCCGGTGAGCATGACATGGGCTACTTCGGTTGGGTTACCTCCACCAAGGATGCGGACTATACCTATTACTCCCTCGAGCATAGCTCCCAGCAGGGTGCTCCTGGAAACCGCTCATTCATCGCTGATCCTGAAGTTGACCGTCTTGTTGAGCTTGGCAGAACCAGTGCTGATATGGATGTACGCCTTGACGCATACAAGAATCTGGCCCTTGAGCTGAAAGAGATTGCAAACAATGCTCCGATTATCTACACCGCTATCACCGCAGGTACAAACAATGCAGTGGAAGGCTTTGTGCTTGATCCAATCGGCTATCACAAGCTGGAAGGTGTGAAGGTAGCAAAGTAATCGCTGCCAACGCACAGGGGTGGGGTCCACCAAGGTTTGGTGGACCATCTCCTCTCCAATCTGTGTTGCATCATTGAGGTAATTGTTTATAGAGGTCATACATGATGAAAAAAGAAGACCTCATCCGAAGTATCATGCGCATCAGTGATGCAAATGGTATCAGCGGATTTGAGGACGAGGTGCTTGCTGTCATCAAGGATGAGGGCAGTTCACTTGGAACATTCAAGGAAGATAGGTTACGAAATCTGTATCTCTATCGTTCTGAAAACAAAGAAGGGCTGCCTTTGGTGCAGTTGAATGCCCACACTGATGAGGTAGGGTTTATGGTGAAAGCCATACGTCCCGATGGGATGTTGGAATTCATTCCCATTGGGGGGTGGATCCCTACCAATGTTCCTGCCCATATGGTTCGCATCCTCAACAAGGATGGGGAGTATGTGCCTGCAGTCGTTGCAAGCAAGCCCCCCCACTTTATGAGTGAAGCTGAGCGCAATGCTCCATTGGATCTTTCCAAGATGGTCTTGGATGTTGGGGCAAGAAGCAGTGAGGAAGTGGTAAAGGAATATCGTATCGGCATAGCGGCTCCCGTAATACCTGATGTGAATTGCACTTATGATGCAAATCATGATTTGCTCATAGGCAAAGCCTTTGACTGCCGTATTGGGTGTGCGAGTGTACTTGCGACGATGAAAGCACTGCAGGGCATGACCCTGCCTGTCAA
>JAQQAR010000051.1 GCA_028532765.1 Sphaerochaetaceae bacterium
TCCTCATACAGTGCACGACGAGCAGGCAAGTACGAATCATTCAATGCATGGAGTTTCTGTGCATATTCACTCGCATAGAACTTCATGAACTTGACTGCTTCATCCTTGTTCTCTGAATATTTATTCAAGAACAGCTGCCAACCACCGACAACACTCTTTCCCATGGTTCCCTGTGGTCCACGTGGCAGTGGTGATACCCCAAGTTTTCCAGCTACCTGAGACTTGCTTGCATCCTGTCCCATTGCAAAGGCTTTAGGCCATGCTCGCATGAAGACCTGTTTGCCCTGGAACATGGAGGCCCTTGCATCGCCGCTTCCATAGGAGAGCACACCTTCAGGTAAAAGGTTTGCTTCATAGGCATCAGTCATCATCTGCAGGATCTCAACATTCTGGGGTGAGTCAATGAGGATGGTACCATTGCTATCGATAACCTCTCCACCGTTGGAGTAGAACCATTCCACTGCATTGCAGGTCATGCCTTCCCCATTGGCAAGTGACCCGACGAGTGCATACATGTCTCCACCTTCCCTTGCGCTAATCTCTTGGGCGGTTGCAAACAGTTCTGTGTAGGTTGTTGGGACTTCCTTGCCATATTTCTCCAGAAGGTCAGCGCGATAGTACAATACTCCTGCGTCTGTTCTGAACGGCATTCCCCAAATCTTGTCTCTGAAACTTGCTGCCTGAATGGTTCCTGGAAGGAATTCAGATTGTTCTTCCTTGCTGAAATATGTATCAAGTGGTTCGATCAAACCCGCAGAGGCGAAGGTTGCAGTCCACGTTACATCAGCATTGAAGAAGTCGATGGAACTGTCACCACTCTGTAGTGCAATAAGCAGGGCCTGCAACTTGTCATTGGTTGCTTCGGGCAGTTCGATGATCTCAACACGGATGTTGGGGTTCTCGGCATTGAATGCCTCCACAATTGTTTCTTCTGTTGCTCCGAGCGATGAAGCATGTGAATACCATTTCAGGACTGTTGGTCCATCTTTTGAAGCTTCTTTTGTACCAGCGGAGAAGATAAGTGCTGGGACAAGAAGAAGCATTACAAAGATTACATTCTTTTTCATGACATTTCTCCTTTTTCCGGTAGTGATTTATGACAATTATGAGTTTAACACACAAAATAATGTATATCAATATATTAAATACGCAAGTTATTGCGTATATATACATGATATGATACTATCCAAGTATGGAAACAATCGAAGTACGGATAACGAACCTCATCAAAGCACTGCGGAAGAAAAGACACTACTCGCAAGCGGAAGTTGCTGAGGCATTGTCCGTTCCCCTGAGAACCTATCAGAGCTGGGAGCGGGAGTATGCAAGCAATATTGCAAATTTGGAACGTATCGGACAGTTGTATGGAATCTCATTGGAATCATTAGTCTGTCTGGCTGCAGGAGATGATCATACCGATTTGGAGATGATCTCTTTTCCGAGCAACGATTGCGTTGATGCAATCTTCTTAGGTGCAACAGAGAAGCATCTGGCAAGTCAGTATCAACATCTGTTCAATTCAAATTTACCGCTATCCGAACAGATAGCGAATTGTATCCGTGATGCATATTTCAATAGAAGTATGGAAGGTAAGATAAAACAGACAGAACGTTCCAAGGGATTGGAACAACGGGTTGCCGCAATTCTGGAACTACCTCTCGATCATGTACGTGTGGTACAAACAGGGGCAATACAATTTCAAGTTCTGAAAGAGATGATTCTTGGCTATCATGGAGCAGCTTGGTTGCAGGAGATTGCTACCCATCATGATCGGTTTTCTGTAGGAATCAGCAATGGCTATACCATTGCCAGGATCATGGACCATCTGGAGAGAGGAGAGGCTTCGAATTTTCAGTTCTTTCCCTTGAATTTTACCATGACCCCTGCTGATTTCTCCATTACGGCTACCTCTTTGATCTCTTCATTCAGATATAAGAACGAAGGGCGATGTTCAAGGGCAAACCCAATCACAGAGCCGGAAGTCTATAGTGCAATGCAATTGGCTGATGCTGTGATTATGGGAATAGGAACCTTTCGGACCGAAGGGCTCTATTCTCGGATGATCAGGGCAACATTAGGCTCTGAGCGGCTGGGGGAAATCATCAATGGAGGCGCTATCGGTGACTTGAACTACTATCTATTGAATAGTGATGGTGAGATCATACATGTCCCGGATTTGGTAGGAGAAATGGGAAGTGAAAGCCATGCTTCGTTGATAAAGGCAGTCAGCTTGGATGTAATCAGTAATAAGGCAAACCACGGATGCAAGACCATTATTGCTGCAGCGGGTGCTCATAAGGCTTCCCAGGTATCCATAGCTTTCAAACATAAATATGCAAATCACCTATTAATTGATAGTTCTCTTGCTGAAGCGTTGCTGAAGTGATGTGACTTTTACTCTTTTTATACTTGTTGCCTAGTTGTTCTCCATTGCCTGGTAGTGCAAGGTAGTGCTTTTAGATAAAAGAAGGCTGCCACAATCATCGTTGCAGCAGCCTTTCCTTACTTTATAGTTCTGTTTGCTACATAAGAAGCGCTGGAAGGGTCATGGTGAATGCAGGGAATTGTGTGATGAGAAGTAAGGTAACAATCATAACGATATAGATTGGGATCATACTCTTGGCAAGCCGTTCAATCTTGAGTCCTGAAATGGCTGAACCAATGAATAGTGTAGTCCCTACCGGAGGAGTGAGTACTCCAATTCCCAGATTGAGGACCATCATTGCTCCATAGTGAACAGGATCCATTCCAACTTGTACTGCGATTGGCAGGAGAATTGGTGTGGTGATGGTGATAATGGCCGCCATGTCCATCAGCATCCCAAAGATCAGGAGAATGAAGTTAATGATCAACAACACCAGAATTGGATTTTGAGTAACACCCAGAATTCCTCCAGCCACCATTTCGGGTACTTTCAGGTATGCAAGAAGCCAACCGAAAGCAGCCGACGTGCCGATGATGATCATAACCATTGCAACGGTCTTGAGAGAACGGCTCAGAATAGTCCAGAACTCCTTCAAGGGAATTTCCTTGTAGATGAAGAACGTGACAAAGAATGCCCAGAGTACAGAGAGTCCTGCTGCTTCCGTAGCGGTGAAGAATCCACTGATAACACCTACTACCACGATAAGAACGGTGATAAGTCCCCATACAGCTTCCTTGAATGCTTTCCAGGCCGCCTTGATATGGAATTTATCCCCTTTGGGGTAGTTGCGTTTCTTGGAAACTATCAAGCTATAGATAATCAATGCAATGCCAAGGATCATCCCTGGGACAAACCCTGCCAAGAAGAGCGCTCCAACAGATACACTTCCTGCAACCATTGCATAGATGACCATGTTGTGGCTTGGAGGAATTAACATACCTTGTACGGAACTTGCACAGGTAATGCCAGTTGAGAATTCATTGTCATATCCTTGCTTGTTCATCATAGGGATGAGTATTGGGCCAAGGGATGCAGTATCTGCAGCTGATGAGCCCGATATGCCTCCGAAGAACATGGATGCTACAATATTAACAATTGCCAAGCCCCCACGCATCCAGCCAACCAGAGCATCAGCAAGCTTAACCAACCGTGTTGCGATACCGCCACTGCTCATCAGGTCGCCTGCGATGATAAAGAAGGGAACAGCCATCAATGAGAAAGCATTGATACCCCTTACGATATTCTGAGCGACAATTTCAACTGGCATTCTCAGATACATTGCTGTAAGAATTGATGAAATTCCCAAAGAGTAAGCAATGGGAAACCGTAAGAAAATAAAGAGCAAGAAACTGCCGATAAGCAGGATAGATGCTGTAGTAAGATTGACCATAGTATTCTAACTCCCTTGCTTAGCTGAGTATTGGGTCTTTGTGACGAAGTAGAAGATAGATCTTCTCAATCAAGATAAGGATCATACCAATTGAGGAAATGGGGACAGAGGCATAAAGCCAGCTGGACTTAATTTGTAATGCAGGCAACACATTACGGCTGGTCAGCTCTATCAATTTGAAACCGTAGAAGACCATCATAACGGCGAAGAACATCAGGAATAGGTATGATATGAGATCCAAGACCCGAATAACCTTTTTGGGGAGCCACTGGTCAAAAGCGGTAACAGAGATATGTCCATCATTCTTCAGCAGGATAGCTGAACCCAACATCGCAACCCAAACGAGGGCAAAGAGAGTAATCTCTTCTCCCCAAGCGGGGGTCTTGCTGAATACCTGTCTTCCAATAACTACGATAGAGACGGCGATGACCTGGATGATCATCAGTACCTTGCAGACCACCTCCACATAGTGAAAGACTGTTTCCAGAATCTTTTTCATGAATGTTTCCTTCCCATAGGCCGAAAGTCCGGGAACATAGGTCCCCGGACTCTTTCGTGGAGTGATATCAAGCTAGTTGATAGCCTTGACCTTGTTGATGGTATCAATGTAGTCAGCACCATGCTTTGCATACACGCTGTCCATTGCATTGGACCACTTTTCAGGATCTGTGAGGTTTGTGATTTCAACACCAGCCTCTCTCAGGTTGTCATAAGCTTTCTGGTCCGCAGCTTCGATAGCCTTTCGGTTGTACTCCTCAGTGAGCTGTCCAGCCTTCATCAGTACATCCTTATCAGTATCACTCAAGCGATTCCATACGATTTCGCTCATCAGGACGATGGAAGGGCTAAATGTGTGACCATCGAGTACATAGTAGGGAGCAACTTCATAGAACTTGTTGGAGAAGTAGCTGGCTGGAGGGTTCTCAGCACCGTCTACAACACCTGTCTGCAATGCTGTGTACAGCTCAGCATAATCGATCGGGGTGGGGTTTGCACCCAGGGCAGAGACAGTATCGAGCATCAGCTGACTACTCTGTACACGAATCTTGAGATTCTTCAGGTCTTCAATCTTGGTGACAGGAGCGTCAGTGGTGAAGAAGTTACGTGCACCCTCATCCATGTAGAAAAGACCAACCATCCGGGAACCGGATGCCTGGATGTCAGAGAGAATCTCATCCCCGAGGGATCCTGCACATACAGACCAGAAGTGGTCGCGGTCGCGGAAAATATAGGGGAGTGCAAGAGCGGTTACCTGCATCTTGCCGAAGTCGCTCATGGAAGAAGCATTTCCTCGGTACAGGTCAACAGCACCCATCTGCATAGCCTGATATACTTCGTTGTCATCACCAAGCTGTCCAGAAGGATAAATCTCAATCTTGATTCTTCCTTCACTCAACTCAGCTACCTGGTCTGCAAAGTACTCAGCAGAGTCAAGCAGGACGTGCCCAAGTGGATTTACATCACCATAACGAAGTACAATCTGGGAAGGAGCTTTTTCTGCCTTCTCATCAGAACCTTGTGCGAATAATGCTCCACCGAGCAAAACCAAAATCATAAGAACAGGCAACATTTTTTTCATGTATGACCTCCAAGTCTTTTTCTGTAGTCTATAAGCGCTTATCAGAGAGAGAAATGGAATTTCCTGTCACAATTTGTAAAAATTTGTCATGAGTTCTCGCGTGACAAGGCATGCATTGCCACAAATTCTCGTGGACTGACACCAGAATATTTCTTGAAACTCTTGCTAAAATAGTAGGGATCATCAATTCCAACCTGTTTCCCTACTTCTGCGATGGATAATGGTGTGCTGCTGAATAAGTGAATTGCCTCTTCCATCCGGGTTTCCAGAAGAAAAGCATTGAAGGAAGTTCCTGCAA
Source organism: Sphaerochaetaceae bacterium (assembly GCA_028532765.1). Lineage (GTDB taxonomy): Bacteria > Spirochaetota > Spirochaetia > Sphaerochaetales > Sphaerochaetaceae > Sphaerochaeta. Next base: position 5,693 of record JAQQAR010000051.1, read on the forward strand.
CCCGCTTGAAACACTTGCTCAGATGGCTGTAGCTGACTTCCAGGGTGTCGGCAATCTCCTGCAATGTGATTTTGTCTTTATAGTGTTGTTGGATAAAACGAATTGTTTTTCTCACGAGATGGACATTGTGATATGCCCCTCCTTCACCTAATGCCTGCGCAACATCGAAGGCAACTGAATGAAGAAAATCTTGAGAGGTTGAACCCTCAAATTTTTCCAGTGAGGAGAGGTCACAGAGAAACGCTTTCTCTGCTTCTGCTTCGTTCCCAAGAATTTCTGCTCTTGTCATATGTATGAGAAACAGGAGGTAGCGGTCTGGATCTTTATTATTTTCTGTATCCAAGTACTCATTGATAAGAGATGGAAGTTCTTGGTCTTTGTGTGCTGAGATTGCATGTACTATTTGTTTTTCCCGGAGGTACCTCTGCTCATACCCTTTTTGGTTTTCGTCAAAGCGAGCGACAAGGGAGGGGGGAGCAATCTGAAGGAGAAAGGAGGAAGCTTCTTCATATGCTTCAAGGAGTGAATGGGTATCTGTATAGAAAGACGAGAGTCCAGAGAATATCTCCATTCCTGTCTCATCTCGAAGAAAAGAGCGAGCACGTTGGATACTGGTCTCCAGTTCTTGGAAATCGCGTATTCGATCCCCAAAGAGAAAGAGAAGAACCTCTTCTCCCCTGACACTAAGCAGTGCATGAAGGTTTCGCTTACAGAAGATACCCCTGATAATCTGCAACAGCTTGTCAGACGCTATTGCTTTTGAACAGGGAAAGAGGATTACTGATTTGTAAGCATCCAGTCTTCCCCGTTGGTATAAAAGGAGTGCATGGGGATTATGCCAGTTCTCATTATCCAGAAGTATTTTATCAAGGAATTGGTGGTGCTTTAAGAAGGTAAGTTGCGTTGCCTCCCCTTCCTCTTTGGACAGGGAGATGTTGCTTTGTTGTGTATTAAGCGTATCCAGGATTTTCTCCATGGCTTCTTGGAGTTCTGCATCATCATAAGGCTTGAGGAGATAATCGACTACACCCAACTGAAGAGCTTTCTTGACATAGGCGAACTCGGCATAGCTGGTAATAAAGAGGATGGAAGCGTGTGGCTGTCGTTCTCTCAGTTGTTCTGCTGTTTCCAATCCATCAAGTTTTGGCATATGGATATCCAATAGGTACAGGTCAGCTTGCATTTTCTCTGATAGTTCCAACACTTCAGAACCATCGCGAGCTTCTCCGATAATTTGGAAGTCTTGGGGATAATTTTTCTGAATGAACGAACTTAGGTAGGTCCTCTCCACACTATTGTCGTCGGCTAGAATGAGGGTGTAGATAATGACGCCTCCTTGTAAAGACGCAGTAAGACACGGGTGCCTTTGCGGGGTGTGCTCTGAACCTCCATGACATCTTCACGTTGGTAAAGCAGGTAAAGGCGCTGATAGACAGAGTGCAAGCCAACATGGCCTTCTTTTTCCTGTAAAGCAGAGGCGAGAAGGTCAGGATTCATGCCAATGCCATTGTCTGCAACTGTAACCTCGAATCGATCCTGCTTTTCTACCACTTGGATATCTATCAAACCGCCTGAACGGGTGTCTTTTAATCCATGGATGACTGCATTTTCCACGATAGGTTGAATTACCAGAGGAGGTACATAGGCCGTGGTGGTACCATATCCTCGACGAATATCAAGAACCAGATCTATTCGCTGTTGTAAAAGGAGTTGTTGGATAAATAGATAGGATCGCAGGAGTTCCAGCTCTTCGTCGAGCGCGATGGTCATCTTGTTGTTTAGACTGCTGCGAAGCAATGAGCTGGTTTCCTTGACCAGTCGGATGCTGGTCTGCTTATCATCAGATTGGATATGTCGGATGATCATGCTCAGTGTATTGAACAGGAAATGAGGATTTATCTGGACCTGCAGCTCCTTGAAACGGCTTTCAGCAAGAAGACGCTTTTGTTGTTCGTGTTCAATTTTCTGTTGGCTGAATGTTTCAATTTGGGCAATGAGCTTATGGATTTCCCGTTTCATGGTATTGGTGGTTATGATGAATTCATTGATATCATTGTAGGAGGTGGGCCTTATATCTTCTACCTCAAAATTCTGTTTCCCGATCTCCTGCATTACATGGCTTGCTTCCCGCATTTTTTGCCGGCTTTTATGCACGATTCGTTCGAGTATAAAGGCTAGAATGAGCAAAAAGGCAATCTTCAGTACATTTACGATGCCTTGGAAGGTGTTGAACTGACTTAGTGCTTCAGAGTGCTGTTGGTTGATTCTTTCCAGATATGCAGAGAGTAAATCTCCTAAAAAGCCGGTGATGTAGTTTCCCATGAGCGTAATCCACTCATAGTCCTCTGAGAGAGTTGCCTTATTACTTTTATAATTAACGTAGTCCTCTATCAACTGGTGCCGCTCTTGCAACATATGCAGAGAGATACGTGAGTAGAGTACTGTTTGCTCACTCTCCTTGAATGCTTCCGAGAGACTGGTGAGCAGCTGTACCACCTCATCATAGGTTTTTAGGTATTCCTCATAGTGAAGCAGATTCTTATTCCTGTTATAAAGCCGGAATGATGTGCTGGAGTGGTTGTAAGCAACAATTGCTTGGTTTATTTGTTCGTAATTCTGAAGCAACTCTCCATTCCTTCGGACAATATGATGATCAAAATAGGAGTCAATGAGGGAGGTGCCCATAAAAAGGATTGCAATAATAATATATACTGTAACAACTTCAGTTCTCAGGTTGCGTATGCTCATCTCTCTCCCCTTGAAAGGAGTATACTCGATTCCTTTTCTGCACTCAATGAAGACGGATGCTCTGCATTTTCATCCTGAGAAGGGAGAGGGAGCGCATAAGGGAGTAGTATTGCATCTGCATGTCATGGTCTTATTGATTGTCTGCAATCAATGATGGCATCAATAAACACGCGATTCTCAAAAACCGAGAAAACCGCCTTGTACCTTTTAGCGAAAACAACCCGTCTGTATTTTCCGCTGGGTAATCCAAGATCCTCTTCCAGTTGGAATTGGAAGGGATTATCCTTCAACGCAACAAGAACAGAACAGACCTCATTTCTCAATACTTTGGCAGCAGGGATGCTCACTTGGGCAAGGAATCTTACGTGACTGACAAGCATTTCATCGGCTTTTCTGGAGACAATAACTTCATACCCCATATTTGGCTTCAGCCTCTGCCACAATCAAGTCAAAATCCTTAAGTATTTCATCTCCACTTCTGCCGACATACCCGTTTATACGTTCATCTTCTGCAACAAGCAAATCTGCATACAATGAATTTTCGGAGGCCAGAGACAAACTCAATGGCACTGACTTTTCCCTCACAATTTGATGAAGAAGCATGTTGAAGGTTCCATTCAGTGTCATTCCAAGTTGATTGAGGATTTCCTCGGCCTGAGCCTTTAGTTCCGTATCCGTTCTCAAACTGATTGTTGTACTAGCCATATAGTTTCTCCCTATTGGAATTCTATCATTCCCAAGTGATATAGGCAATACAATGCACATACATTGCATAGGATAATCAGCCAATTATTACTGAAGATCAAGAAAATCCCATAATCAAAAATTCAGCTGACTCTTACATCATCTACAACTGATTGCTGGTTAGGCTTTGTTAGGTCGGTCATTTGCTATAATCCTTGCTCAAGACATAGCAGAAAAACTTTCTGTTTTGAATATTCTATCGGCTCTTACCCACAATTGGACAGCGAAAGGCCTTCTTTAACACATGTCTCTCCCTTAGAAGGTAACTAAAGAAAATTTGCCTTCTTAGGAAGTGTTATATGTAGAAAAGGGTTTCATGGTAGAGTTTCTTACTCAAATTCCCGTCTCAGTTATAACTAGGATTTGAATAATTCTTTTAAATAGTTGCAGATAATGGCAGAAAGTACGTGACAAAAGCATTAAACATAGATATAATTGTATCTATGATAGATGCCAATGCAAAACCGATGAAAATCATCCGTGTCACCAACAAGAAGAACGGTGTCACCTACCTCTACGAGGACCAGGCCTTCTGGAACAGCGAGAAGAAGCGCGGCGAGCACAAGCGCAAGTGTATCGGCCGCCTCGGGCCTGACGGAAGCGAGATATACAACGATTTCTACTTGGCCAGGGAGGAAGCCGTCAAGGCCGAGAATCCGCTTGTCTCGAAAACCACCCTGATGGGACAGAACCTCATCCTGGACAAGGTGGTCAAGGACGTCGGCATCAAGGGGGTACTCAAGGAAGCATTCGG
>JAQQAR010000052.1 GCA_028532765.1 Sphaerochaetaceae bacterium
GATAACGGTGATGTTGCTTACAATGTGTCCAAAGAGCTCTTCAAGAAGTATCCCGATCTGAAAGGAGTAATGGGAACCTCTTCTTATGATGCTCCGGGTGTTGCCCGAGCCATCCAGGAATTGGGTCTGGTTGACAAGGCATTTACATCCGGTACCGGTATGCCTCTTGATAACGCTGAACTACTTGAAAGCGGCGTCGTCAAGTCTCTTACCCTCTGGGACCCTGCCCTCGCAGGAAAAGCTATGATTTCTCTTGCTGTCAAGGTATTGGACGGTGAGAAAATCACGGCTCCAGTGGATCTTGGTGTGGAAGGATACACCAACCTTCAGTTCAGAGAAGGAAGCAAAACCGTTCTTGAAGGAGAAGGCTGGATCGTTATCAATGCTGACAATGTCTATGACTTCGGTTTCTAAGGACTGTTTCTAAAAGGATTGCCCTGCTGAATTAAAAAATTTTGCAGGGCAATCTTCATTTAATGGTACTATATCTATAACCAGAACTGTACAAGAAGGGGGGAATGAGCCATGTCGGAGAGCCTACTCAAGACCGTAGGTATATACAAATCATTTGTGGGAGTACAGGCGCTCAAGAATGTATCGTTCAGTATGCAGCCCGGAGAAATTCATTGCCTCGCTGGAGAAAACGGGAGTGGAAAATCCACACTGATCAAGGTTATCAGTGGAGTATATACACCTGACGCGGGATATATAGAATTCCAGGGAAATCAATACAAAAAAATCAGTCCGATCGATGCAATCAATAACGGAATCCAGGTTATTTATCAGGATTTTTCTGTTTTCCCCAATCTAACGGTCATGGAAAACCTCGCTTTCAACAATGAGCTTGCTGAAGGACGCCGTCTGGTTAATTGGAAGCGAATGAAAAGCATTGCCCAGGAGGCTCTTGCAAAAATCAATGTCTCTATTGACTTGGATGCCTATGTAGGAACCCTGACAGTTGCTGAGAAACAGATGATAGCAATCAGTCGTGCGTTGATGCAGGATGCAAGGCTTATTATCATGGATGAGCCAACTACCGCTCTAACAAAAAAAGAGGTAGCCAACCTTTTCAAGATTATCACCCAACTCAAGGAACAAGGCATTGCCACACTTTTTGTCAGCCACAAATTGAATGAGGTGTTCGAGATATCTGAAAAATTTACGATTCTTCGAAGTGGCGAGGTTGTTGCTTCTGGATCAACATCAGATCTGGATGATAGAAAATTCTCATTCTATATGACGGGGCGCGAATTTGAGAAAAGAAATTTCAAGGCTGAAAGTGTCTCTGAAAATCCAATATTCAGAGCTGAGAAAGCAGGATTATCCAATCATTTCTCCGATATTTCCTTCTCTCTCCGCCAAGGGGAGATTATTGGTATTACCGGACTCTTGGATTCAGGCCGAACAGAATTAGCCCTCTCCATGTTTGGTATCAAGCCAATTGATGAGGGGACATTCTTTGTAGATGAGAACCCAGTTTCCATACAAAGTCCTCGAGATGCCATCAATTTCGATATTGGCTATGTCCCAGAAGACCGCTTGAGTGAAGGCCTTTTCCTTTCACAAAGTATTGCTGATAACATTGTCATCTCTGAGATCGACCAACTTACAAAAAAAGCAGGGATTCTGGACGAGGAGAAACGCTCCAAAGAGGTGTCCAGATGGGTGGACAACCTTGCAATCGCAACACCGGATGCAAACAATGCAAGCCAGACGCTATCAGGCGGTAATCAGCAAAGAATCGTGCTCGCTAAATGGCTTGCTTGTAATCCAAGGATTTTGGTTCTGAACGGACCTACTGTTGGAGTAGACATTGGATCAAAACATGATATCCACGGGATTCTGCAGGATCTGGCAAAGAAAGGGATTGGCATCATCATCTTCAGCGATGATCTTCCTGAGGTGATAGAAAATTGTTCACGCATTCTGGTTATGAAGAATGGAAGGATTGTTACAGAGCTCTCAGCAGAGAAGACTGATGAGAAGCTGATTTTGTCACATATGTTGTAGGGAGGCATTACGGTGGATACAACACGTACGTTACTTAAGAAACTCTCTCGTCGGAATGAACCCTATATTTTTCTGGTACTTCTGGCGCTATGCTTGTTGATAGAATTCCGATCTGGGCAATTTTTCTCTTCCAACAACCTTGTTGACATTGCATCAGCGTTGATTGTCCCTGGATTGTTTGCGATAGGTACTTTCTTGGTAATTATATCTGGAGGTATCGATGTTTCATTTCCGGCGCTAGCTTCTTTAAGCGTTTATGCAACAACAAAATATCTGCTGGACACTAATTACGAGGGTGGTGTTTGGGTCGCAATCCTGATGGCCCTCGCCATAGGGGCCTTGCTTGGAGCTTTTAATGGGTTGTTCATTGGATATTTCAAGCTTCCTGCTCTCATTGTAACGCTCGGTTCCTCAAGCGTATTCAAGGGTATTATGCAAGGTGCATTGAATTCAAGACAGTTGACCATTATCCCTTCAGGAATGAGAGACTGGGGAACTTCTGCACTCTTTACAGCACGGAATCCTGTATCTGGATTGACCAGTCGCATGCCCGTTACCTTCATTGCCTTTGTTATTGTACTGCTATTCGTCTTTTTCCTGTTGAAATACACCATGTTTGGGCGCGGAATCTATGCGATAGGAGGAAGTGAGGTCAGTGCACACCGAGCAGGCTTCAACGTAGTGCGGACAAAGGTGGTCATGTATATCATGGTAGGTATGATCGCCAGCCTTGCCGGTGTTATCAGGGTATGCATGATGCAACAAGCTCATCCCACCAACATGCTCGGTATGGAAATGAATATCATTGCCGGCGTAGTCTTGGGTGGCACAGCTATTACGGGAGGACGCGGTACTTTACTGGGATGTATGCTTGGAACCTTGCTTATCGTCATTGTGGAAAATTCCATGATTCTGCTTGGAATACCAACTTCGTATAAGAGTGTATTCACTGGTGCCTTGATCATCATTGGAACCGGGGTTAGTGCTTATCAGGTAATGCACATGAATAGAGTTCGCAGTAAACGAGTGAAGAGCAAGGAGGCTGCATGATGACCCAGGAAAGGATACAGCCAATGCAACGTTTCCAACAAATGTATCGCAATGACCGGCATCTCTGGCGCTTGATCTTGATGATTGTCATCTGGTTGTTGTTCATGGCAATTACTAGGTTCAACAAGTTTTATTCTGTGATCAATTTTCAGACAATGGCTGCCCAGTTCCCAGAGTTTGGTATTATGAGCCTGGGGGTCATGCTCTGCATGATTACAGGAGGTATTGACTTATCGGTCGTTGGAACGGCCAACCTCACTTCCATCCTTATGGGGTTCCTTCTCCTGAGGCTTACTGATGCTGCGGGAGGTCTTCCAGCCTTTGCCATTCCCTTGGTATTTCTCTTGGGAATTCTCATTGGAGGGTCTTTGGGGTTATTCAATGGATTACTTGTTTCAAAATTCCATATCCCTCCCATTCTCGCCACTATGGGATCTGGGGAGTTGTTTACTGGTATTTGCCTGGCAATGACGAATGGAAATGCTGTAAGCAAGTTTTCTCGTACATACGCCAAAACCATCAATAATCGTCTATTCGATCTGATTCCAGTCCAATTGATCATTTTTATCGTGATGGCAGCCCTTATTTGGTTTCTCATCTCAAAGACCGTCTTTGGAACAAAGATTTACATGCTGGGAACCAATGAGAATGTAGCAAAATTTAGTGGACTACATATTGATAGGCTGTACATGAAGACCTATATGCTCTCAGGTATTTGTGCGGCACTTGGTGGAATGATCATGCTTGCCAATTACAACTCTGCAAGAGCAGACTATGGGACAGTCTATACCCTGCAATGTGTCTTGATTGTTGTGTTGGGTGGAGTGAACCCCTATGGTGGCCGAGGACGAATCAGTGGGGTTGTTTTAGCAATTATCCTGTTACGCCTGCTTGAAACTGGCCTCAACCGCTTCCCAAGAATCAGTAGCTACTATATTTCGCTCATCTGGGGTGGTGTTCTTATCCTGGTAATGGTTATGAATTACTTTACTGAACACAAGAAAGTGGTTTTCCGAGAACCCACTCAACCAAACCTGCAAAAGGAGGCTGCCAAATGAAATCTATCAAAGTCATGTTAGTCGGTGAATCCTGGTTTTCCGAAAGTACTCACCACAAAGGATTTGACCACTTCAGTTCCGGTATCTATGAAACCGGTCAAGAGCATATGAGAAAAGCCATGGAAGCGGATAAGGAGATTGAATACACACATCTTGCCGGCCATCTTGCTGGCGAAGAGTTTCCTTCCAGTATTGAAGAATTATCAAAATATGATGTGATAATTCTTAGTGACATTGGGGCAAATACACTTCTGTTAAGTCGCCGTGTGTTTATTGAAGGCAAGACTTCGGTAAATCGTCTTCAACTGATCAGGGAATGGGTGAAAAATGGCGGTGCACTATGCATGTGTGGAGGGTATCTCTCTTTTGCGGGTATCCAAGCATCTGCAAAGTACTTTAGGACACCGATTGAAGAGGTGCTTCCTGTAGATATCTATACATTTGATGACCGCGTGGAGACGCCAGAAGGCACACCTATTGAAGTTCTTGACCCTGAACATCCAATTATTGAAAACATTCCTAATCAGTGGCCTATCCTCTTGGGATATCAAGAGGCACCCCTGAAAAAGGATGCCCATCTCATCCTGCAAACTGGCTACGGGCATCCTCTGCTCGCTACAATGGAGTATGGGAAAGGACGATCATTGGTTTGGATGTCTGATATCGGGCCACACTGGTGTCCTCAGGATTTTGTCGAATGGGAAGGCTATCAAATGATGTGGCAGAATGCGATGCATTGGTTAGCAAAACGATGATAGCAACTCTTCACGGGAAGGATACTCCCTGTACCTCAGTAACGTAAGGAACCTATTGTTATGCAAAACACCAACCGCCTCATTGCCCTGCTCCATGAACAGATGTTCACCTATGAAAGGGGCAATCCAGAACGTATTGCTCACCTAACCAAGGTCCACGACTATGCCAGGACGATTGGCTTGCTTGAAGGCATTGATGAGGAAATACTAGCAACCTTGGAAGCAGCGGCCATTGTGCATGATATCGGTATAAAGGTGTCCTTGGAAAAATATGGGAGTAGCAGAGGCGATTTGCAGGAGAAGGAAGGATCGCCTCTTGCCAAAGCCCTCCTGACAAAGCTTGATTTTCCCTCTTCAATGATCGAACGAGTAGCATTCTTGGTAGGGCATCACCACACCTATGATACCATTGATGGAATCGATTACCAGATCCTCGTAGAGAGTGACTTCCTGGTTAACCTCCAAGAGAAGAAAACAGACATTGAAGCAATTAGAAAGGTATATGAGGAGATTTTTAAGACAAAGTCAGGAAAACAGTTATGCGGGGAGATGTTTGGGATATAGGAATCTCTTCAATTAGAGCAATTTCACCTTGCGCTATAAAAGAAAGGTGACTTATCATACTGACATACTCGTTCTAATAGAACAAACCCCCCTCTTGGAGGCCTCCCATGAGACGACCTATCCACTCTCTGCTTATCGCCGGTTGCTTGATTGCAATGACCTTGTTCCTGATCGGTTGTGAGGAGGAGATCATCTTAGAACCTCAAGGGGAGATTTGGGTATATGTGACTCCTAATGCTGATACCCAATATACCATCACTGGAATTTTCAACGATGACCCTAATGCAGAAGAGAATTTTACCATGAGTGGCACCTCAGAAGATGTCACAGACGAGGATGCATTCGAATATTTTACTGATGAATGGTTCATAGCTAATGATTATTTTCCGATATCTTTAGTCCCTTATGGAGATTGGGAGATCACAGTCATCGAACACACAATCTCTGATGAAACGGTCGAAAATGATGAAGGGGGTGAAGACAATGCGGATGCAACAGATCCAAGAACCAGATCTGTCACAATCGACAGTACAACACCTAAGACAGTCTCTATAGATTTCACTACTTCGTCATGAATTGAATCTCTCTACAACGAAGCTCTATTCCTCCCACTCTCCTTTACCAAGTAGAGCGCCCTATCTGCAATCTCTATCAGCTCACCTTCATGTTTGGCATCCTTCTCTGGAAAGGAAACCCCTCCAATACTCACTGTCACGTGTATTTCTTGATCCCCGTAGGTAACTCGCTTATTCTCAATCTTCCGCCTGATAGATTCAGCAATCTCGATTGAATCCTCTTTGCCCGCACCAATAAGTAAAACCAAGAACTCATCTCCACCGAGACGTACAAGAATATCTCCTTCACGAAGTTGACTGCGTGCAGTAGTAGCAACCGCTTGAAGCACCCTATCCCCTACCGTATGCCCATACGTATCATTTACCTGCTTGAATTTATCAATATCCATCATCAATAACCCAAGAGAGCCATCTTGTTTGATAGTCCGAACAAATTCCTCATGAAGACGCGTAAGTCCAAATCGCCGGTTATAGAGACCTGTCAAGGGATCAATAGCGGCAAGCATCTGTACCTGGTCATGGGTGATTGCATTATGTAAAGCAAGCGCTAGGCTGTTACTAAAAAGCTCAATCGTATCTATCGCTTCTTGCGCAATTGGAAGCGCACGAGCAAACACAAGAACACCGAGAGGAACCTGTTTGTAGACAATAGGCTGGACAATGACTTGCGAGGGTCTAAAAGCTGTAATGACACCATCCAGAAACAATCCGTCAGGAATAGATATTGTAGAACGATGAAGACTCTGCATAGAGGATAATACAATTGAGTTTTTACCCAAAGCTTCATGTTGTCTCAATGCCACAGCAGCAACAGGAACAAGCTCCCCCCCAGTCTCGACCAAAATCGCCCCCCCATCGATGGAAAACATTTTCATCATGCTATTAAGTGCAGTCTTGCATAACTGATCCGTCTCTAAATAACTGGTCAACATTCGTGTAAACGACCGTATTTCCTTCTCCAGACGCATCGAGGAAGAAAGTGTGTCAACAAGCGTATTGAATGCTTGCGAGCTAGCCCCAATGACATCCTCACTATCAACAGGTATATGACAGTTCTCGGGAGTACAATCCAAGACATCTTCCCTGCCTGAGACTTCCTTAATATGTTCTTCGATCTTAAGCATATGGCGAGAAAGCTTTATCAGACGACTACCAACGATATTGTGGGCAAGCAAAATATTCACAGCACCGACAAACAATCCCGCAGCAATACAAACAGTAAAAAACCACCAAGTAAAAGCCAGGGATCTCTCCATGCCCAAGAGTATCATGAAGAAGGGGAAAATGATTCCCACGAGCATACCAAATCCCATCATCCAAATTGCCAAATCAATAAAAACCTTCTTCGTTATCCGCATAACTCTCCCTTCCTGTTAGTGCAATACTTTTATGTCAAATTGCTTGCGACAGCTGTGAGACCAACAAGAAGGAGCTTACAGGAACAACTATTCCAAATCAAGAATCAACGACAGACAATCTCTGGAATAATCGGAATCTGGATCTCAGTAATGAATCTACTGCTATCTCGCTCTACAAATTGGTCAAGAATATTGAAGTTGACCTCCCAATCAGCAAGACGATACTCCCCTCTCTCTTTTCTGATCCGGTCTATTGCTGTTCCTATTGTCTCGTAAGAACCCTGATGATACCCGCAGAGGAAAGAGCCTCCTTTGATAATTGACACATCATGAATGGAAGGAATCTCTGATTCTTCAGGGGTGTACTCGAAAAGATACGCCCCAAACTGTTTCGTGTTTTCTCGATAAAATACCAAGGTTGGGTGGAAGTAGAATACATCTGATCCGTAGAGCGTCTCCTCTGAACCGATGTCCAGATAGTATCGATCAGGAAAAGACTTAACCTGTACTTCCTGCAGTTTTACCTGTGGAAGCTTTACCTTGATAAACTCAATCTTTCGCTGGATTGCAGAATCGATGGAAATAAGTTCTTGCCATCGTTGCCTCAGAAGAGCGGACTGCCCTTGCAATCGTTCAATGGTATGGTCGAGGGTCCTGCTATCCAAATACTCACGGATTTGTTCCAAGGAGTACCCTAGCCGCTTCAAATACCGAATAGAAGCTACCTGGTAGACCTGGTCAAACTTGTATAGACGATACCCGTTGGCATGATTCCTATTGGAAGGAACCAACAAGCCAATCTTGTCATAATAGCGTAGCGTCTGTACATCAATGGCGAACAAATCTGCCAATTCCCCAATCGTGAAAAAGTCTTTCATGGAGCAATATTAGCGTTTGTCTCGCTCATACGGAACCCCAAGGGAGGCAGGATCCTGACTCTTTCCTATGGAGAAAAGCAGTACCAAAATTGTCACTAGGTAGGGGAACATCGCAAACACCTGGGAAGGAATCGCAGAGCCCATTGTCTGCAGTCGTATCTGTAAAGCTTCAGCTGAACCAATAACCAATGCAGCTGCCAGGACTCCAAGAGGATTCCGCCGCCCAAGAATGACCGTAACCAAAGCAATATACCCCTTCCCGCTGGTGAGATTCTCCTGGAAGAACCCGAGTTTCACTGTTGAAAGGTAGGCTCCCCCCAGGCCACCAAGCACCCCGTTGATACAGGCAGCCCCATAACGAACCATATTCACCCTAATACCCGCAGTATCAGCAGCCCGTGGGTTCTCTCCCACTGCCTTGAGAATGACTCCCCACTCAGTTTTATAGAACAACACCAACAGTAGAATCACACACAAGAACAACAGATATACAAAAGGATCTTGGTCAAACAATGCCGGTCCGATGATAGGAATCCTGTGAAGTAAGGGAAGCTTTACCCGATTGATAATCTCAATGGAAGGAAGCGTGGTAGTCTTACCGAACTGAATCAGAAACAAGAAACTGGTCAAGCCCAGAAACAGAAAATTCAAGGCAAGGCCAGCAATTGTCTGGTCAGCCTTGTGGTGAATGCTCAGTACCGCATGGATCATGCTGGCGGCCACACCACCGGCAATGCCGGCAAGCAGACCAAGCCCTACGCTGGAAGTCTGGAACATCGCCCAGAAGCTGAAATATGCACCACTAAGCATAATGGCTTCTACTCCAATATTGCTTATCCCAGCGCGTTCACTTACGGTCTCTCCCAATCCAGCGAGTGCGATAGGAGTTGCCATTCGGATGGTTGCCGCTAAAAAGGTTGTGATCAGGGTAAGAGTTACAGGATTCATCCTACACCTCCTTGAAGCTAAAGAACTGCTTCCGTGCCAAAATCATAATGACCAACAACCCCATGATGATGCTGGCAATAGATGTAGGAACCCCACTGCTGCGCTGCATTGCCATCGATCCAACCTGCAAGGCTGCAATACCCAGAGAGCTGAGAATAATCCAGAATGGGTGGTTTTTCCCCAGAAGGGAGACCACGATAGCCAAGTATCCATAGCTTGGACTGATTCCTTCGATCAAGCGGTGGTGTAAGCCAGCAATCTCACTTACCCCGGCCAAACCAGCAAGGCCACCACTGAGCAAAGCGGAAAACACCATGTGGCTCCTCACAGAAATACCGCTACACACACTAGCTCGTTTATTAAGGCCCACAGCCCGCATACAGAATCCTGTTGACGTCCTGAACATCAGCAAGTAGACCAAAATGGCGCAAATCAGGGCGAGTAGGAATCCTGCATGCAGGCGTGTAGGCAAAAGCAACATAGGGAAATAGGAAGCGGGAGGCAACATCGGTGACATCGGATAGGGATAGGAGGGATCTTTCAGACTCGTCCTGACCAGTATCCCCACCAAGTTGATGGCAATGTAATTCAACATAATGGTATTGATGATCTCAGAAAGACCAAACTTGGCCTTAAGGATACCAGGGATCACGGACCACAGTCCGCCAGCCAAAAAACCAACCAACATGGCAAAAAAGATCATCAGTACTGGAGGCAAAGAAGGGAACGTCATCCCCAACCAAGTAATTGCAATTGCCCCTAGGTAAATCTGGCCCTCTGCTCCAATATTGATGAAACCGGTACGAAACCCGACTGAAACACCCAAGGCAGCAAGCATCAAGGGCGTTGCTCGTACCAAGACCTCCCCGATTGAATACGTTGACCCAACAATACCCCGTAGGAAACTGGAGATAGATGAGGGAATACTGCTCCCTACCAAGGCGATCAGAAGCAGTGAAACACCCAGTACAATACCGGTCACCACAGTGAGCGAGAGAAGATTGGAAACAGACCGTTTCATGCCTCCCTCCTTGCAGGGGAGCCTGCCATCAATAGCCCAAGATAGGTCAAATCAACATCTCCTTCGCTTTCGATCACATCAACGATCTGTCCACGATACATCACAGCTATGCTGTCACTTAGATCCAGTATCTCCTCAAGGTCAGAAGAGATCAAAATAACGGCAGAGCCTTGTCTCCTGAGTTCCAACAGTGTCTTATGCACATCCTCGGTCGAACCAACATCCAAACCTCGTGTAGGCTGGCAAGCAATAACCACCTTCGCATTTCCAGCCAGTTCACGGGCAAGGATCAACTTCTGCTGGTTTCCCCCCGAGAGATACCGTACGGGGTACTCCAAAGATCCACTCTTGATCGCGTATTTCTCAACTGCCTGTTCAGTCAGCTCACGAAGCTTCTTTCGAGCAATGAAGTGGTGATGATTACACTCCCCTCCTCGAAAACGGGTAAGCAGGAGATTTTCCTGCATATCCATATCCAATACCAGGCTATCGAGCAAGCGGTCGTCAGAGATATATCCAAAACCCAACGCCCTGCGTTGTTTTACCCCAAGGTGTTCCAAATTCTTGCCATCCAACGTTAGGGAGCCTTCCTTGATTTTCCTGATTCCGAGCAGCAACTCAGCAAACGCTTTCTGCCCGTTTCCATCAACTCCAGCAATCCCGACAATCCTTCCTGGGGGAACGTGCAAGGAGAGGGGACCTACGGAGCCTTGAGCATCCTGTATGGAAATGGCGATCAACCCTTCACGATCATAGGAGAAAGGCAATTTGGTTCGAACCATCCTGTTGAGTTTCCTCCCAACCATCAACTGTGAGAGTTCTGCTTCATTCGTATCTTTTGTCTGGACGTCCCCTACCTTCTCACCACCCCTGAGGACGGTTATTCGGTCGGTTAGTGAGAGAACTTCAGCAATATGGTGGGTTATGATGATTACTGAATGCCCTTCTGATCTCAGACGTCCTAGAATATCGAACAGACTCTCCACCTCTTGGGGTGTAAGGACTGCTGTTGGTTCGTCGAGTATGAGCAACTGTGCTTCCCGATAGAGCACCTTGATGATCTCCACCCGCTGTTGCTGCCCAACTGAGAGAGAGCTAACCAGTGCCGTAGGATCGACTGCGAGGTTATAGCGTTCACTTAGTGAACGGATCTCCTCATCTACCTGCTTGCGTTTGACAAACGGGTATCCAGGGCTTTTCAACCCAAGGGTGATATTCTCACTGACAGTCAGGGTGGGAACCAAGGTAAAATGTTGATGCACCATTCCAATCTTATGGCTGATGGCATCCTTCGGACTCTTGATCTGAATGGGGACTCCATCCAGGACAATAGAACCACTATCTGCTTGATAAATCCCGTACAGAATGTTCATCAAGGTGGTTTTGCCTGCCCCATTCTCACCAAGCAGGGCATGGATCTCCCCATGGTCTACATGCAGGTTGACCTTCGAATTGGCGCTTTTGCCAAAGAATGCCTTGTCAATGTCGATCATTTCCAGAAATGCCATGCCATCTCCTCAAACTGAGCGTGCTCCCTGCTGAGAGGGAGCACGTCATATTCTACGATTATTTGGTACGTGTCTCGATCAATGGGACGGTAAAGCTTCCATCCAGAATCTGCTGCCTGGTTGAGGCAACCATATCCTTGACGTCCTGGGGAATCGTATCCTCAAAGCTGTTGTATCCTGAGATATCTACAACACCATCCTGCATACCGAGGTTGAACACTCCACCCACGTAGGTATCGGTACTTACCTTCTCAACCGCAGTCAGGACCAAGGCTGGTACACTATAAATAGTGGACGCCATTACCGTATCAGGGGCGATGGAGTTCTGGTCATAGGAATCACCGGTTGCAAGCAACCCGCGCTCCTCAGCTGCCTTGATTACTCCGGTCCCTGCCTGGTTCGCACAGTGGGAGAGAACATCTGCACCCTGGTCAGCCATGGAGAGAGCTGCTTCCTTTCCAAGTGCAACATCAGTGAAGCTGCTTACATATGCTTCCAAGACCTTGATGGATGGGTTCACCGCCTTGGCGCCAATCTTGTACGCTTCCAGAACCTTGACGATTGAAGGCTGTTCAAAGCCACCAACAATACCGATGGTGCCACTTTCTGACATGGAAGCTGCAAGCATTCCCATCAAGTATCCAGCTTCTTCACAAGCCATTACATAACTGGCAGCGTTATCGCTATAGGCGTTTGACTCGATTGCCATGAACTTTGTTTCGGGGAACTGGGAGGAGACCCTGACAGCCGGCTCACCAAACTGGAAACCATGCCCGATCACCAGGTCATAGCCTTGGGCTGCGTAGTCACGGAACGCTGCCTCTCCATCAGCAATTCCCACATTCTCTGAGTATGCAGTCTGGAGATTGTATTTCTCCTCTGCCTCTTTCAGACCGGCAAATGCTACTGCATTCCATCCTTGGTCGTTGGCCGGCCCTGAGAGCAACAGCGCAACCTTCATCTTTCCGTCTGATTCATCTTTCTCAGCTGCGCCACCAGCAAATAAGAGCGATGTTCCGAGTACCAAAACCAAACAAGCTACCAGCAATGTCTTTTTCATGTTCGTTACTCCTCTAAAGGGTTTCCCCTGTGAATGCACTACTTATCGGAAGATCGTGGGAAATAGAGAGCGTAGCCTCTCATCGCAGGCTTGCTCAGCCTGGACAGCCAAGCGTACTTCATCGATCCCTACCAGTTCGCCGTCCTTGAATTTGATGTCTCCACCGACCATGGTCATGGCTACCTCGCCGGTATAACCGACTCGAGCAAGGAGATTACCTGGATCATGCAATGTTCCAGCAAGTGGGAGTGTATTGGCGTCAATGGCAAAGAGGTCAGCAGCCTTTCCTACTTCGAGGGAACCAATATCACTCCTGCCCAGTGTCTTGGCACCACCTACTGTTGCCATCTTGAGCATCTCGTAGGCAGAAGGGGCTCCTCCCCGGCTCTTGCTATGGTAGGACTGAGCCAAATAAGCCATGCGTAAGGAATCGAGCAGGTTAGAACTGTCATTGGTGGCAGACCCATCACAGCCAAGCGAGACGTTCATGCCTGCTCTCTCCATTGCTGGGATATCGATGATGGGGAAACCACCCAGGACGGCAGGAGCTGGGCAGTGGGAGAGACCTGTCCCTGTCTTAGCCATTACATCATATTCATCCTTCTGGAGTTCCCATCCATGGGCAAACCAGACATCCTCCCCAACAAACCCAATCTCTTCTGCCCAAGCAAGCGTTCTCTTGCCATAACGTTCCATCATGATGGGGTTTTCCCCCTCTCCGAGGTGGGTATGAAGCCGGAGAGCATGCTTGCGTGCAAACGCCAGTGACTCCTCAAAGGTTTCCTGGTAGCTGTTGATCGGCTGACAGGGGGCAACCACAATCTGGCTCATGCTGTTTGGGTTTGGATCATGATAGGCTTTCATCAAGCGCTCACAATCAAGTAGGAACTCGTCGGTAGTCTCCAGCATCTCCCCAGGGATGGTACTGCCCTTCTCCCTCTCCAAGGTATTGCAGCCTCTCCCAGCGTGGTACCTAATGCCCAACAGGGAAGCAGCTTCCATCTGGCGGTCAACAGCTTCCTTACCGGTTTTCTTGGTATAGCAGTACTGGTGGTCGAACGCAGTGGTGCAGCCATGCTTGAGAAGATCTGCCATGGCAACAAGAGACGAGTAATAGATAACTTCACTGTCAATCTGCGAGAAAATGGGATAAATCTTGTCGAGCCAGTCGACCACAAGAAGGTTCGGATAATCAATGGTTACCAGGTTTCGTACAAACGTCTGGAAGAAGTGATGGTGCGTATTCACCAATCCTGGATACACGATGTAGTTGCTTGCATCGATGACCTGGGCGTCACCTTGAGGAAGATTCTTTCCAATCTTTGCTATCTTGTATCCGTCGATCAAAAGATCACAATCGGAGTACACCGTATCAGATCCATCGCAACTCACGAGAGAACGAATATTTGTAAGAAGTTTCTGGTTACCCATCACCTACCACCTTACCGGCTTGATGGTTGTACCATAAACCCTATAGTTACTATAGGGTCAAGAATAAACAGAAACTTTTTGTAGTTCTTTATCTACGATGCAATAATGTGCTATGAGTACAGAGGCCTTGGTTGCTATTGCAGTTCTGCCATCTCTTCTTCACTCAGTCTTCTAATATCCAATCCCTGTCCCAGATACCAGAGCTTTGCACTTTCCTCGAACTCCTCAGCAGCAAATACTGCTTCCTGAAGCGTCTTTCCTGTGGTGATCAGCCCATGGTTCTGCATAAGGTAGGTAGAGAACCCGGGTTTGGATCGGATATCCTCTGCTATAAGTGGAGAACCTGGCCTTCTGTAGGGAAGTATCCCTACCTTGTTCACCTTCATGACAAAATACGGTGTGAATGGGGTAAATGGGCTGCCATCCCTGAGGTCCTTGGTGCTGGCAAGCAAGGTAGCATAGGTGGAGTGAAGATGAACCACTGCACGGATCTCACTGTGAGCAGCATAACAAGCAAGATGGAACGGTACCTCCTTGGTAGGGGCCTTTCCTCCAAGCAACGTTCCATCCTCCTTGAAGTGGGACACCTCCGCTTCATTCAAAATCCCAAAGGAAGACCCGGTTGGAGTGGCAAGGTAGGTACCATCAAGAAGTTTCACCGAGATATTCCCCGCACTTCCCACGACAAATCCTCGTTGATAGAGGCTTGAGGCGAAGGAAACCAACTCACGTTTCATCTCAATTTCATTCATCATAACACTCCTGGGCTTTCTCTAGAAAGGATTCAGAACCAAAGTTCCCGCTCTTCAATACCAGCTGGAACTTCCTGTCCAAGGACTGCACCCACGAAACACCTGGGTCTATCTGCTCCCCTATCAGGTAGGCATCAACCCCCAAGGTGGAGGCAACCACCCCGCTGGTCTCTCCCCCTCCAACGATAAAGGTATAGACCCCTTCTCGTGCAAGAATGGCTGTCATTCTCCCAAAAACCTGCTCAATAATTCCTGCCAACTCCACTCCCTTGAACCGTTCTCGGTTATGCTGTAGTTCCTCTGGCGAGCGGGTCGCAAAGACCATGGGAGCAAGGGAGTTTCCCTGGTGGGCGAGTACCCACTGGGCAAGCGTCTCAGGATAAGAGGGGTCGTCCACACAAGCTTGCTCATCAATACTGAGGCTCTCTGCCTTCTCTTTATAGTAGGC
This sequence comes from Sphaerochaetaceae bacterium, assembly GCA_028532765.1. Classification (GTDB taxonomy): domain Bacteria; phylum Spirochaetota; class Spirochaetia; order Sphaerochaetales; family Sphaerochaetaceae; genus Sphaerochaeta. The sequence goes on from JAQQAR010000052.1 coordinate 15,417, forward strand.
AACTTGCTTCTGCATCATCGCTGAACAAGAACCAGCGATAACCACTGCTTGGGTCTTCTTAGGAAGGAATGCAGGCTTTGCGGTACCTGTCTCTCCTATGGATTCAGCTCTCACTGTAGCAATACCCTGAGCCAAGCCAGAGCCTCCAGTGACAAGAAGCATATCCTCGGTTGCCTTGGCTATAGTAGTTAAGTCTTCATCGTTGATCACATCAACGATGATATTGTTCACCCCATCCTTCTCAAGGACATTAATGCGATTCTTTACTGCTGAAACCCCTTCTTTGACAACGTCATAATACACATGACCATTGGTAGATGGACTTTGCATTGCAAGCAGATCGGCGAGTTTCGACATCCTCATTGGATTGAGTGGATGATGACGCATTGGGGAATCACTGAGCAGCTGGTCACCTACAAACAGGTACCCGTGGTACACAGTTCTTCCATTGACCGGAAGCGCAGGACAGATAAGTGTTCTGGATAGCCCAAGCGCATCCCTGAGCGCATCGCTGATGGGACCGATGTTTCCTTTCTCGGTTGAATCAAAGGTTGAGCAATATTTGTAGTAAAAACGATCACAACCTGCTTCCTGTAGGAAAGCAAGTGCTGAGAGAGCCTCCTCTACTGCATCAGATGATGGAATGCTCCTGATCTTCAAGCTCATGACAATCGCATCAGTCTCGGGAAGTTGCCCTGTTGCAACAGGCTTGGCACACATGAGCGTTCTCATGCCTCCAGATACCAAGAAGCCCGCTATATCCACAGCTCCGGTAAAATCGTCTGCAATAACTCCTAGTTTCATACAACCCCTCACAATTATTCATATAGTATCGCTGCGTAACCTAGTATGCCAATTGTTCATACTTCCTGTCACTGTCATTCAGACTTTTTCTATGGAGGAAGGATACCTAAGGAAGCGCATGTGTTACCACAGCATACCCGATACCACTGATGGCTCCTAGAATGAGCAAGACAATTGGGCCTAAGTGTATTTTTCGACTGTTCAAACAGATAAAGGCAAGAATGAATATGATGAGTGCGAAGAGGTCAACCTGACCCATGTGCCCAATCGCGAGTTGCAACAAGGAAAGTCCAGCGGTAAAGATGGCGGCAACCACTACCGGCCGTACCCCTTCGAGCACACGTTTGAGCAACGTCTGCTCTCGGTACTTTGCGTAGAGATGTGCGAGCAGCAACATAATGATGACCGATGGCAGGATATTTCCAAGGGTAGCCACCACGACGCCGGCAATTCCTGCAACCTTCATTCCTACAAACGTTGCAGAGTTGATGGCAATAGGACCGGGAGTCATCTCAGCGATTGTTACCAAGTCAGCAAATTCCGTTGCGGTCAACCACCCATGAATGTCGACAGTCTGTGCTTGGATAAGAGGCATAGCTGCATACCCGCCACCAATGCTGAACAAACCTATTTGGAAAAAGCTGAAGAAGAGCGTAAAAAGTATACTCATAGCTTCTTCTCCTTCTGGAGCAGGATCAAGCTCTGGATGATCGAGAAGGCTACGATGCTTACCATGACCAGCATGATGTTTACCTTGAAGATAAACAATGCACTGAAACTGAGGATAAAGAGGAGGATTGGGAGTACTTGCTTCTTCTTCAGCAATGGCATGAACAAGGCCCAGGTAACCTGCAAGACAATGGCCGCAACGACAGCACGCATTCCATGAAAGGCTGCAGCAATCCAAAGGTTATCCTGCACTGCCTTATAGCCAAGGCTCACAAGCGTCAAAATCATCATGGGAGGAAGGATGGTACCCAAGGTAGCAACCAAAGCCCCAGGGACACCAGCTAGATGATACCCCACCATCAGGGAACCGTTGACAGCTATGGGACCGGGAGAGGACTGGGCGATGGTGATGAAATCAAGCATCTCCTCATCGTTGATCCAGCCGAGTTTTACCACCATCTTCTTTCTCATCAGACTGATGATGACAAACCCGCCACCAAAGGTGAACAGACTCAGGGAGAATGTTGTCCAAAAGAGTTTAAAGAAGAATTTGAGATTGATCTCTGGTCTCTTCTTATGCTCACGAATCAGCGCATCAGCCATCTCTCCTCCTACAATGCAAGCATCTGTTTAGCAACCAATTCAAGCCTTTCTATAGCATAGGGAAAGAATATTTTCATGGAAGCACAAAAGCGATACCCTTCCTCACTACGATACCGTTTACAGCCACCTCTGCAAAGGGCTCTCCAAGGACAGGAAGCACAGTCATCAATTGAATTGGGAGAGCCCTCTATGAATCGAAGGATAGATCGCTTCTTGTCGAGCGATGCAAACTCATCTTCTGTGATATTACCGAGGCAGTAAGAATCGAGACAATAGAAATCACAGGGATATATGTCTCCATTGCTCTCTGCTACATACTGTATAGAACATACCCCCGCCATATCGCAAGCCTCGGGGGGATAACCGGCTATCATTCCAACAAGGTTATCAAAAAACCTAACTGAGACAGGTCTCTTCGCTTGGTAGGAAGAGAACCAGAAATCAAAGAGATCCTTTAGGAACTTTCCATAAGCGGAGGCAGAGAGAAATTGTTTCTCTCCCTCCAGCATATCCATGCACGGTATGTACTGCTGGTAGACAAGTCCATGTTCCACGAAATAGGGATAAGCCATGCCAATATTCTGTGCCAATTCATTGGTGACTACACTCAGAATATTGAACTTCACCCCTTCCTTCTCCAAGTACGAGATAGCCTGCAATACATTCCTACCGCTTTTTCCCCCGTCCCTATCTTTTCTGTGTAGGTCATTGAGACGAGGAGGCCCATCGAGTGAGACCCCTACCAAGAAATCATGTTCTTTGAAAAACCTTGCCCACTTTTCATCAAGCAGCATGCCGTTGGTCTGGAAGGCATAGGTAACCAGGGAGTCTTCCTTCTTGCTTGAAGCAACTTTACGCACAAAGTATTCAAAGAAAGGAAGCCCCGCTAGAGAGGGTTCTCCCCCTTGAAATACAAAGGAACAATGTTTTGCTGTTTTCAAGCACTTAGTGATGATTGCATCAGCCACGGCGTGGCTCATCAATGGACGGATACCCTCCTCTCGGGTATCTGCCTCATCAAAATAGAAGCAATAGTCACAGCGAAGATTGCACGCAGCTGAGGCTGGTTTGATCATCATGGTAAGGTGGGCTCTGCGTGTATCCATTGGTTATTGTATATCCTGTTACGCAATTCTAGGCAAGCAACCGTTAGCAACTATCAATTCTACTAAGCCGATACCTACGTCCCTTCTTATCTCCCTCTGCTACCAAGAGAGACTCTCAAACCATCTGCGAGAGGAGATCATAGGCTCGGCTTCTATTTACCTCCAGCAAAATACACACCTGTTTGTTGGTGATAAAATCTACTGTTTCTAAAAATGTGAGTATCTTTTGTCGTTGCTGTTGTGCCTTATCACCGGTTTATTGAGATTATCGCAGGTATTATCAACTTTATCACCGGCAAGTAATTCATTTTCTAGTGGAATACGCGACCTTTCCATTTCTCAAGAGTAGGAAATCGTGGAACAAGATCGCGGTGGCCTACTTACCATCCGTTTTGTCCGTAATTGCTTGCGGAATTCCGTAGGGGAAACATAATGAAACTCCTTGAAGGCCTTGGAGAAGGCCAGCTCATCATCAAACCCTACACAATGGGCTACTTGTCCAATGTTCATATACTTCGAGACCAAGAGACTGGCTGCATGTTCCATACGTACCGTATCAAGAAACTGTTTCGGAGAAACTTTGTAAACTTCCTTGAAACAGGAATAGAGGTAGTTTCTGCTGATGCCTATCTCATTTGCCAGGTCTTGGATTTTTATGGATTCTGCAAAATTCTCCATAATGTAGTGATACACTTTCCTCGCATACTGCGCAGACTGCAAGTTGCTTTCGCTCCCGATAACTCCTTGCGCTTGATAATCCTCAATCAGATGGGCAATGAAGTGAAAAAAACATCCGTTTCTACGTAACTCGTTGGTAAACGTAAGATGATAAGTCTCAATCATACCTTCAATATCATGTTTGAGGATGCTCTCATTCCCTACACTTCTCACCGGATGCTCAAAGGAGAATCCTGCCATAGCCATACTCTCCTCCGACATCAAGCCGGAAAAGCCTACCCACATATAGGTCCAAGGGTCATGCCGGTCAGCCGTGTACTGAGCAGAAATCCCAGCAGGAATTAAAAATGCTTGGTGTTCTCCCAGAACATACTCTTTTCCTTGTATCTTCAGGACGCCCTTCCCGCTGCTGATGATATGGATGAAACTAGTATCCCTGATCTCGGGACCATTGTTGTGTAAGGGAGAACACTGTTGGATACCGCAGTAGGAGAGCGCAAGGTCAATGGCAGACTTCTTCAAGCCATCCAAACCTACAAAACGGGCAGCTTTTATCAGAAGTTCATTCTCTGGCATAGTCCCTCCTCTCCTACCTAGTATACACCAAGATTCCTTTTGTCCTGAAATTTATGTATCAAGAAAGGCAAAACCCTAGCGATACAACTCCATGAATGTTCCATGAGCTTCAATCATCTCATCACACATTTTGACAATATCATCAATTGAAAGCTCTGCAGCAGTATGAGGATCCAGCATGGCAGCATGATAGATTGCTTCCTTCCGTTTGCTTACAGCAGCTTCGATTGTCAACAGCTGAACGTTGATATTTGTCATGTTCATCGCAGCAAGCTGAACCGGCAGAGGCCCTATATGACAGGGATTCACCCCATTTCCATCAATCAGGCAGGGTACTTCGACACAAGCTTCAACGGGAAGATTATCAATTAAGTGTGTATTAAGAACATTCCCGTTTATTTTGTACGGTATATCGGTTACCACAGCCTCCATAATATGTGAAGCATATTCTAGTGATCGCTTGTGAGTTATGGTTGCCTTGTTGAAAATCCGTTTTTTCTCCTCAGCCCAATCTGCTATCTGGGCAACACAACGCCGCGGATATTCATCAAGTGGGATGTTGTAATCCTCTATCAGGCCAGGGTATGCCTTCTTAATGAAGAATGGGTTGTACTCTGCATTATGCTCGCTAGACTCAGTACAGTAGTAGCCGAAGTATTTTATATACTCATAGCGAACCATGTCATCATGCTTTTCTGCCTGGTTCTTTCTCAACGCACGCTTCTTGATTTCAGGATAAAGATCATTGCCTTCCCTGTCATGCAGGCTTAGTAACCATGCCATATGGTTGATTCCTGCAATCGTCTCTACACGTCCTTCCAGCTTGTCATCCATGCCAAGCCCTTTAAGCAGTGTCTCTGAGCAGACCTGTACACTGTGACAGAGCCCAACATTCTTTACTCCCGTATAGCGTTGCATATAGCCACTGAGCATGGCCATCGGATTCGAATAATTTAAAAGCAGGGCATCAGGGCAAACCTCTTCAATCGCTTTGGCAAACTCATTCATGACGGGAATGGTTCTCAAGGCACGCATAATTCCACCGATGCCCAAGGTATCTGCAATAGTCTGGTGGAGACCGTATTTCTTGGGTATCTCAAAATCAATGACCGTGCTTGGCTCATACCCCCCAACCTGTATAGCGTTGACGATGAAGCGCGCTCCCTTGAGCGCTGAACGTAAGTTCTCCAGACCAGGATAGACTACAATCTTAGCCCTTCCCCGATTGATACTCTGGTTCATTGCTTCCAGAATGGCTCGGGATTCCTCCAAACGTTTTGGATCAATGTCATACAATGCCATTTCTGCTTCTTGCAGTACCGGTGTACCAAGACAATCCCCCAACACGTTACGTGCAAACACCGTGCTACCAGCCCCCAAAAATGTAATCTTCATCCTATTTCTCCCTTATATATGGATTTACATCCAAGCAAATATATATACAGGCTATCTCATTCAATAGCTTGACAGATTCCGTGAACTATTGACTATCACTTACAGCTTTCCTCCAGATGTTGCGATACCTTCGATGAATTGCTTTTGGAAGATAAAGTACAGGACAATCATCGGTACGCATGCAATCAGGGATGCTGCCATCAGCTCAGGATAATTGGAGACATATTGTCCTTTCATCTTTGCTAACGCTGAAGCCAAAACCAGCGAATCTTTGGATGTATTTACAATCATTGGCCACATTAAATCCTTGTAGGCAAATACAGCCGTGAATACACTCAAAGCAACCATACAGGATTTGGTCAATGGTGCAAGAATAAACAGGAATGTCTTACCGATAGACAAGCCATCAAGCTTGGCAGCTTCTTCCAAATCTTTAGGAAGTATCTTATACGCCTGACGCATCAGGAAAGTGCCGAAAGCAGTTACCAATCCGGGAAATACCAGAGCAAAGATAGTATTGGTCATTCCCATCCTGCTGATCATCTGATACTGGGGAATAATAAAAATCTGGGGAGGTATCATCATCTGGATCAGTACCAAGGAAAATGCAAGATTGGAACCCCAGAAACGTAATCGCCCAAAGGCAAATCCAGCCATGCTTGCCGTTACGATTGCACATAATATCCTGAAGGCAATCATAAGCAACGTATTCTTGTACAGGTTCAGAAAATTATTGGTGGTAAAGACCCTTGTAAAGGCTTCCATACGGAGCTCAGAGGGAAAGAAAACAAATGGATCAAGTTGCACAGCCTCACCGACGGTCTTGAACGAGGTAAGAATCATCCAGAGAAAAGGAACAATCATGACAAGCGAAACAATAATCAGCACGCCATGCATGATAATTGTGGAAGGTAATGATTTTCTTCGCATGACGTACTCCTAATTATAGTGCACCCACTTTTTCTGGGCTATCATTTGCAATGCTGTGATGAGCATGATGATCAGAAGCAATACCACCACGATGGTGGATCCATACCCCAAGTCTCGCTCAACGAATGAGGATTCGTAGAACAGGAAGACCAAGGACTGCGTTTTATAGAGTGCAGGATTGGATCGTTCCATCACCATGAAAATAGTATCAAACACCTGCATGGCAGCTATCATCCTGGTTACAATGACAAAGAACAGGATGGGACTAATCATAGGGACCGTTATGTGGAGGAAGCTTTGCACTGCACTTGCACCGTCCAAGTCAGCCGCCTCGTAATAATCTTTTGGAACCTCCTGCAATCCAGCGAGGAAGAGAATCATATTATATCCGATATCGGACCAGATACCGATGATTGCAATGGAGAATACTGCAATACTTGGATTTGATATCCAGTTGATATCCAGATTAAACAGGTTGTTGATCAATCCAAACTCTGAGTTGTACAACCAGCGCCATACCATTGCAATTGCCGCTGGGGCTACCACCATCGGCATGAAGTAAATCGTCCGATATACAGATCTCCCTATAATTTTCCTATTCAACATGACAGCAAGTACCAAGGCAATGAAAACAGAAAAAGGCACCTGTGCGATGGTGTACTTGAGTGTATTGATAATTGACTGGAGCACAGCTTCATCTGAGAACAGTTTCTGGAAGTTCTTGAACCCAATAAAAATATTCCCTCTCCCAAAATCACCTGTCTTATGGAAACTTTGGTAGATGGTAGCAATCATGGGGATAATGTTTAGAACCAGTAATCCGATTACCGTGGGAAGGATCAAGGCCCAACCCCAGAAAAAAGTGTTCGTGGCTGTTGCTGAGCGTAATGAACGATGTTTCATACACGTATCCCTTACAATATCCCGGGTAGGAGCAATTACCTACCCGGGTATTTTTTCTGTGAATTCTACTCTTCAGCAAGAATCTCATTCATCTGTCTTGCAGCTTCCTTACATCCAGCTTCCATGGCCATTTCCTTGGACCATACCTTCAGCATGACATCAAGTACTGCATTCTCCCACTTCACAGTATTCCGTGAGAAGGGACGAATAACCATGTCATCCTGCATGTTCAGGTACGCCTGAAGATTGAACTGGGGAACACTGTTCTACCACTTCTCACAGGTGTCCTTGAATGCAGACATGGTGATACCAAGCTCTGCCTGCTTGAGTTGTCCTTCCTCAGACCCGAAGTACTCAACCAGTTTCCATGCATCATCGGCACGAGGAGTATCAGCTGAGATTGCCCAACCAAGACCATTATAGATTGACGCTCTGCGTCCGGTTTTCTTATTCAACGGAAGCATGGCAACATCACAATTGTTATAGCTGTACTCATTATCTCGGAAGGCAGCGACCATCCATGAACCTTGCATAGTCATGGCAGTCTTTCCTGACTGCAGCAGTACATCCTCACCACTCTCACTCATGACATGCTGAGGAGGCATCAGATCTTCATTAATCATCTTCTCCATCCATTTCATCGCCTCAATGGTATTCGGATGATCCATGCCTGACTTGGTCTTGTCTTCAGAGATTACATATCCGTTATTGCTGTAAATCAGATTGTACCACCCTGCTTGGTTGTTTGAGTTCACATTGGTAAACCCATAGACAGATCCATCAGCCTTTGTCAATTTCTTTGCAGCTTCGTATAGATCGTCCCAGGTCCAGTTCTCATCAGGATAGGCAACTCCTGCCTCATCAAACAATGTCTTATTATACCAGAGTGCAATGGTATCGATATCCTTGGGAACTGCATAATACTTCTTGTTGTAGGTATACAAACTCCAGATATCCTCTGGGTAATTGCTTGGATCGATGAGGGAGCTCTTTGCAATTCTGTCGGTTACATCGAGCAACATGTCGTTGGACATATAGCGCTGGGATTCATTAGAGTGCATCCAGAACACATCAGGAAGAGACCCGCCCTGTGCTCCTGCGGAGAGTAGTGTCCAATAGTTGTTCCAATCAACAACTTGTACCTCAGCTTTGACTCCTGTCTTGGCAGTGAAATCATCAATAATCTGCCTGATACCAGGTTCCTGATTTGAATCCCAAATCATGACTGACAAGGGCTCAGATGAGCTGGAAACAGCCTTTTTCTCTGCATCTCCAGCAGCGAACAAGATAGCACTTGCCGCTATTGTGACAACCAGAAGCAAAACAATCCTTTTTTTCATAAAAAACCTCCTAGGTTTAATGGAACCAAGTTAATTACCTATGCATTCTGTTCATAGAGAACAAATATTAAAAATTTTTGGTAAGTAATTACTTGCATTACATTAATCCTAGGACAGTTTACAGATAATACCATGTAGAAATGTTACGAATACATGTAAAAATGTTCATAGTGCAAACAGCATCATGAAGAAAAGAGGTTTAAAAGTTTGTGGGACATACCTAATCCTATCTATCGTCTTAGGTTATCAAGGATTTCACAAGATACCAAATACATCCTTGGTATATGGAATGGTCCCTTGTACATATTCCCCTTCAAGGGTGTGGAAAGGGAATTATTTCGATGGAGATATCCAAACCACTCACCGTACTCCGGGTCAAGGAAGTTTTCCTTTATGTACTTATCTACTTGTTCAAATTGATACAGGTATTCCTGTTTTCCGCTTAAGCTGTAGGCCATCAAGTTTGCGATGGCTGCCTCACACTGAGGCCACCAGAACTTCATGTCATGCCAGTACTCCGTTGCACTCTTTCCCAGGGCATCACGGAAGTAGATGATCCCACCATACTCTTCATCCCAACCACGGGCAAACATCCAGTCCAGCATCGTCATACCAAGGTGCATCAGTGCAGGATCACCACCTCGCCTCTTTGCTTCAGCGAGAATAAACCATGCTCCCTCAATAGCATGCCCTGGGTTTAACAGTCGACCTTCGAAATGATCCAATTGCAACGTACCATCAGGATTGCACTGCTCTACCACCACCTTGAGCTCTGGACGGACAAAGAAGACCTCAATCTCCTTGATATACCCATCAATGGCACGAGTCAGCTCATCGCTCTTCTCAGGGAGTGATTCTCTCAGCTCACTGACCGTATTGAGAAGAATCATGGGAAGACCAAAGCCCTTGCTCTCTCGCTCAAACTTGGGTACCAGTATGCCAGGTTCGTTGAGATACCCTTCCACCTTCTTGAATAAATCATATGCCTTCTCGGCATACTCAGGTTTATCAAAGGCTCGGCTGTAAGCAGCAAAACCAAGGATGGCAAATGTCTCACTGAATACGTAGCGAATACGCTTCACTACCGGATTCCCTTCCTGGCTTACCCGGAAATACATGCGTCCATCTACGGGATCAAAACAGTGGTCTTCAATGAAAGATACCAAGGAATCACACACCTCGAGATAATCAGGTCTTTTTTCCATCTGACGGTATGCTGTTGCAAATACCCACAGCGCCCGACCTTGAAACCAAACCGACTTATCAGTCTCCAACAAAGAACCATCGCGGTCCAAACCTGTATACAAGCCACCATGTGTTTTGTCAAATCCATATTGGAGCCAGAATGGCAATACACTCTCTAAAAGCGTATTTTGGTAGTCATGATAGAGTTGGTCAAATTTCTGATTCATAGCATTATCCTCATTTCTTGTATTCTACTCCTTGGGGAGTATATTGTCATTATGATTCTTTGAAAAACTGCTCCTTGATTTGCCCATCCTCCTATGCCATGATAGCACCATGCATACAAAACAGAGTTTAATCAGAGACCTGGAACAGATGGGTCTTGATCCAAAAGGAACGGTACTTGCTCACTTCTCATATAAAAGCTTAGGAGAAGTTGAGGGAGGTCCCCAGACTGTAATCGATGCCATGGTCACGTATATGAAAGACGGATTGATGGTATTTCCCACCCATACATGGAACACGGTGAACAAGGATCAACCCTATTACAGTGTCAATGACACCGAGAGTTGCATCGGCATCATCCCTGAGTTGGCAAGAAAGGATGGACGAGGCCACAGAAGCGCACATCCAACCCACTCGGTAGCAGCCTTTGGGGCAGAGGCTGAAGCCTTCATTGCCGAGGATCATATGCAGAACACTCCCTGTGGTCGTACAGGATCGTGGGGTAAGTTGCTCGACCGCAATGCAACCATTCTTTTGGTTGGCGTGGGACTCAATCGGGACACTTTCTTCCATGGGGTTGAAGAGTGGCTGGACATTCCTGACAGATTGAGTGATGCGATGAATATGCTCTTCACCAGACTTGCTGATGGCAATCTCATCCCTACCCCGGTCAAGAACCATACAGCACAGGTAGGAGAAAACTTTCCTCGAGTGGAACCCTATCTGAGAGAAAAAGGAATTCTCAAGGAAGGAACGCTTGGGGATGCAACAGTGCGCTTACACAAGACCCAGCCAGCCTATGAGGCTGTGAGGGACCTGTTGTTGCAGGATCCAGATTTGTTTGGGGTACGATAGCTCTGACAAAGAAGTATTACTCAGGAAACGCTGAACTCTCACTGATCACCAAATGCAAGGGAGTAAACTTTCTTGCACTCTCAAGTGAACGTTTTTCCAGTAGCTGAGAAAGATACTCCACAGCGAGGGATCCGAGTTCAAGGCGTTGGTTCGACCAACGCGTCCAGTACTCATGTCCACCCAGCCAGTCATCTTCCAATACAGCCCCCCAGACATCCTGTCCAAGCTTCATCTCCATACGCTGTAAATCACGCTCAAAAGGATCCAGCAAGAAAATACGATCAAAGACTGCCACCTGACACTCCTTGATCAAATTAAAATCATCCTTACTCAACCGATAGTGCTCATCAGCCTCAACCACATGAACGGTAATCCCTCGTTTCTCGGCGGCAGCAAGCAAGAAGGACCGCTTATCCTTTCTCGGCTCCCTCTCTTGTTCCTTCGTCTCAACATACACAAGGCACTGTTTCCGACATACAGAGGCAAGATGGTCAACCATCTTCTCAATAACCTCTTGGTAGGCAAACGTCACCCAATGGGTGTATGCGTCGGCAACCTCACGCCTTCCTACAAACACCAAGGGGAAGTGGGCTTTCACCAAGCGTTCAACGCCCTTGTCATCACGATTGACACCCATCATGACAGCTCCATCGGCAAGTGCAATTCTGCTTGAGTTCTCTTCAGTAGGCCGGTTGTTCAGAATCAGGATGTCATATCCCAACTTCTCAGCAGTTTCCTGGATTCCCACAAAGAACCGATAATACTCGTTCTCCGACTCTACAGGAAACATGGGTTCATACGTAAAGACGGCAATCAGGGTAGTTGATCCGCTCTTGAGTTTTCTTGCTGCCATGTTGGGCACGTAGCCCAACCGTTCAGCACACTCAAGAATCTTCTCCTTGGTCTGCTTCCCCACACGGATGCTCTTGCCGTCCTTACCATTGAGGACAGCAGAGACTGATGCATATGATACATGGGCCTCTCTGGCGACATCTTGCAGCGTGACCCGTTTGAACGTTTTCATCCTAAAAATGCTCCTGCAGTACGCAGTTTAGCATGCAAAACGTCCAGGGGTATATGAAAAAGGTCCTTTCCTGTCTCGATGGCTACGGCAACTGCGGTACCAGCTCCCTGCCCGATCGCCCCACTGGAAGGACTGACGCGAAGGCTTGCGTGTGCTGCGAACTCGCAGCTGATATTCCTTCCTGCGGCCAAGACATTACTCACCTGTTCATTGAGCAGGCATTTAAGGGGGATGGTGTAATACCCCCCATCCCTGAGGAAGCGGGAGTCAGTTGCAGCCCCGTCAGGAGAGTGGATATCGATCGGATACCCACACGCTGAAATGGCATCATCAAAAACTCTCTCAGAAAGCAGATCCTCTACTGAGATCCTATAAGACCCTTTCAGACGGCGAGAACTTCGTACCCCGATACGTGGTCCACTATAGGTCATTCGCGCATTCTCGAATCCTGGAATATGTTTTTTCAGGAATCCATACAGCTCCCAAACCTGTCGCCGTCCCTCAATCTCTGCTTCACTGAGCTGGATGGGATCAACCGGATTCTTCTCCAGGACCCGAGTCATGTTCACGATGACCTCATTCTTGGCATTGGTCTCAAAGCAAAGCACGATATCACGATCAAAGGTAATTTCTCCTGATTCCATTCCCTGTCGCATAATATCCTGGAATCCTGAGAATGAGAGCCTGCTTGCATGATGCTGGATTCCTGGTTTTGGGGCAAGGAAGGGAAACAATTCCACGTTTGTGTCCATCAGGTTCCTGATAGTCTGGATATCAACATCAACAAGCTTGAAGTTCATTGTCATTGGCTGGTCCTTGCCATCCTCTTCTCTGCCCTGTTCGAAGGGAATGCCTGCCATGGCAATCAGGTCTGCATCCCCAGAAGCATCAATGAAATAGGAAGACGAGAGAGTGAAGAGGTTTCCAGCACAAAGACAGGTAATACGCTTCAGTATTCCCTGATCGGTCACAGCTTTCACGATTGTGGTATGATAGAGCAACTTCACTCCTGCTTCCTGGGCCATCAGCTCCAACTCTCGCTTCATGCCCTCAGCATCGAAGGGAGTAACAGTGTAGGTGTATCCCGTAGAATCAGGGATATGCCCAACTGAGAGACCTTTTGCCATCAAACGCTGTATCATCTCATCAGGCAAACCACGAACCACCTGGGTTTCTCCTGCATGGAATGTCATCATGGGACCTGTTCCACCGGCAGTGAGACTTCCCCCAAGGAAGCCTTCTTCCTCGATGAGCAACACGCTGAGTCCTTGCCTTCCGGCTGCAATAGCTGCCATGCTACCGGCAATTCCTCCGCCGACAACAATCAAATCATAGTGTGTATCATAGAGTGCATTCATGTAATTATCCTTATTTATTTCAATCCCGTGTTTACCATGGCATCGGTGACTTTCTGCTGGAACAGCAGATAGACCACCATGATTGGTAGAATCGACAGGGTAGTTGCGGCCAACTGCAAATGCCATTGAGGTAACCCATAGGTATCATTGAAGTTGGTCAAAGAGAGTGGGAGCGTAAAATTTTCCAGAGAACTGATGAATACCAGTGGCTCCAAATAGGTATTCCAAACAGCGATGAATGCCAGAATGGCAACAGAACTGAGTACAGGGGTGGCAACTGGGAGCATAATCTTCAAGAAGATGCCCAGAGGGTTCAACCCATCGATTCTCGCAGCCTCTTCCAACTCATTAGGAACCGTCACATAAAACTGCCTGAGCATGAATGTCGAGAAAGCTCCCTGACTACCAAAAATTGGCAACAACATCAGGGGGATCAAGGTATCCAGGGCTCCCCATCCTCGCATCTGGAAGAAAAGGGGTATGATGGTTACCTCGATAGGCATCATCAGGGCTGTTAGCAGAAGCAGGAATGCAGCATTACGTAGGGGAAACCGCATTCTCGCAAATGCATACCCAGCCAATGCTGCAAGCAGGACATTGCCTGCAGTCCCTACGATGGCGACAGCTAATGTATTGAGGTAGTGTCGTGCAAAGGGCTGAACAGTAAAAATATCAAGATAATTCGAGAAAGCCCAAGAGGTCGGAAGCAATCTTGGCACACCAAATATCTCAGCACTACTGTTGAGTGAGTTCACAACCATCCACCAGAATGGATAGACGAACAAGAGGGTCAGCAATGCAACAAGCAAGGCGTAGGGAGCCTGTTTCAAATACTTACGATTCATAGAAGGAGATCCTTTTTCTGGAGAACCACTGCAGGGCGGTCAAGACGAGTACAATAAGAAACAGTACTACAGCCAGGGCTGATGCAAAGCCTGTATCGAACATACGGAACGCCTGATGGTAGATATAGTAGACCATTACCATGGTGGACCCTTCGGGCCCTCCATCGGTCATCAACTTGATGGTATCAAAGACACGCATCGATCCTATGATGGTAACAATAGCAACCATCATAACCGTGGGCATCAACAGAGGAAGCTTTATCTTGAAGAAGAGTGTAAAGCGCTTTGCACCATCAATGCGGGCGGCTTCAATGACTTCGCCGGGCATATTGAGTACAGCACCCATGAAGATGAGCACGTTCATTCCCAAATTCTTCATGACCCTGTTGACGATGACGCTGGCCATCGCCCACCCTTTCTCAAAGAGCCAGTTCGGTCCTTCTATTCCTATAAATGAGAGGAACCAGTTAATCGGTCCTGCGTCCCCTCCTTGCAAGAGATACTTCCAGACAATTGCCCAGGCCACCCCACTGGTGACCACAGGCAAAAAGATGATTCCCCTCACAAACCTGGTTCCCATCTTCCCACCCCCAAGATAGAGAGCGAGCAAGAGACTGAAGACCAGATTGAGTGGTACCACACCTGCACTGAAGATCAAGGTATTCACCAGTGACTTGGAAAACAGTGGGTCAGCAAACAGCAGCCGAAAGTTCTCAAGTCCGTTAAACACACTTGTTCCAAAGAGCAGATTCTTCTCCTGTACACTGTACAGAAACACCGAAACCAGTGGGAGCAGGACGAAGAACACGAACCCTGCCATCTGTGGGGTTATGAATGCCCATCCAATGATGGCATCCCGCCGATGATTTGCTTTCAAGGAATGTTGTTTCATTCGTCCATACTCCTACCCTCTTTACTGTTTATTTAATGTACTTGGCGTAGACTGCAGCAACCTCATCAAGGATAGCACCTACATTGGCATTCTTCTGCCATAGCTTGTCAAAGACCATCTTAGACTCCACCTCAATCTGGGGATACTTCACATGACTGGGAAGTACACGACCGGTCTTGATGGATGCAGCAACTGCATTCTGCATTTGCTCCTTGCTTACACTCTTGTTACTGGTGAGGAATGCCTCTGATTCAAGAACAGACTTTCTTGCTGGTGGCCAAATACCACTCATTGCAGCAACTGAGTCCTTGTTGGTCATATAGGCAACCAATTCACTGGCGAGAGAGGCCTGCTTACCCTTGGAGTGAGCACCGATGGCAGCCTGCCCGATAACTGGAGACTCCCCTTCAGGACCGGAAGGCATTGGTGCAATTCCCCATGCAAATGCGGCATCGTTGAGCTTGGATACACGGCTGATCTGACCAACGGTCATGGCAGCATTCCCTGCAAAGAAGTCACTCTGGTTCCCTGGAGGAACAACAGAAACATCCTGGTAGACCATGTCATGGAAAAGCTGTACAGCAGCGACAGATGCATCACTGTTGATCAGAACCTGTCCATCATCAGTCCAGAAATCACCACCATAGGAACGGACAATCGGTGCAAGGTTATGGAGGATACGGGCATCATAGCCTTGTCCATCAACTGTCTGGAATCCCCAAACACCGGTCTTCTCCTTGATCGTCTTACTTGCCATCTTGAAGGCTTCCCAATCCCAGGCACCCTCTGCTGCATACTGCTCAGGAGTTTTTACCCCAGCCTTAGCAAAGAGGTCCTCGTTGTAGAGGATGAAGAAGGGAGAGGTGGAAAAAGGTATTGCATACACATTCCCATCTTTGCTCCACAGCTCAAGAGCATCACTGGAGATATCCTGGGGGTCATAGGCTTTCATACCATCATTCAGATTGGCAAGCAATCCGCTTTCAATGAATGCAGGAGCTGCTGTTTCCAGAACCCAGAATAAGTCCGGACCATTCTGACCTTGCAGTTCCAAGGAGAGCTTGGTGTTGTACTCTGCGAAGGGAATGGATTCGAAGGTTGCATCAATCTCGATGCCCTTCTGTGCTGCAAATCCCTGTACAAAGGAGTCGAGCAGAGCAATCTGATCAGGGTTACTGGTCCATGTAGCGATGGTCATCGATACAGGACCGCTAGGAGCAGATTCTTCCTTAGCACCTGCAGCAAATGCCATACCCATGGCAAGAGAGAGAACGAGCAGGAAGGTCAGTAGACGCACTACTCCCTTCGTTTGGTTTGTTTTCATACAATCCTCCTAAAGTGTTTGATTAATCATTTAATCAGTCACTGTATGGTACCTCTGGTTTAGACATCCGTCAATAAAAAAATGCAACTCTCCGAAGAAAGCTGCATGCAACAAGAAATATCTGTGTATTAAGCCAAGAGAACCAAGCTCAATGCCATAACCATCATACCGGCGATAACCCCGGCAATTGCAATATGGTGTTCTCCGTACTCCTCGGCAGTTGGCAACAGTTCATCCAAGCTGATGTAAACCATGATACCTGCCACCGATGCAAATACAAACCCAAAGGTGATGTCATTGAACCACGCCCGAAGGAGGAAGTATCCGATGACTGCCCCTACCGGTTCAGCCAACCCACTGAGCAAGCTCAACCAGAAGGCTTTCTTCCGACTCTTGGTCGCATAGTAGATCGGGGCTGCGACAGCTACACCCTCAGGAATATTATGGATTGCGATAGCTACAGCAATACTGATACCCAGACTTGGATCGGAAAGCCCTGCCATGAAAGTAGCCAAGCCTTCGGGAAAGTTATGGATTGCAATGGCGAGTGCGCTGAAGAAACCCATTCTCATCAGGCGAGCATCATCACCTGCTTTCACTGGTTTCAAGTTACCAGGAACGCCTTTCATTTCATGTGGGTTTTCATATTCCGGAATAAGCTTATCAATAAGAGCTATAAGAGCAATTCCCGCGAAGAACGCAATCGTGGTCATCCAGTACCCTTTCGTTGGGCCTAAGGCTGATTCAAGTGAGTCACGAGCCTTGACGAAGATCTCGATCATCGCCACATAGATCATGACCCCTGCTGAGAATCCAAGAGCAGCGGCAAGGAAACGCGGATTGAATTTCTTGGAGAAAAAGCTCATCAAAGAGCCAACCCCTGTACCCAACCCTGCAAAAATGGTCAATCCAAAGGCGACCAGAAGTGTTGAACTAGAAACATCATACATAGCGAGAATCTCCCGACATTGCGTGCGATACCTAACCCTATCACGAGCAGGAATTCAGAGCAACAGGAACTGATTGACTGTAGGAGAGATTCCCAGTAGCGTAATCATACAACAGGAGGAGTGAACACAGGTGAGCAAAGAACGTAGCACCCGTCTCTTCAATTCCATAGCTCCCACCTACGGTCTGTTCTTCAGATACCAGAAGAAGCGGTATGCGAAGAACATCCTAGCAATGAGAGACACCATTGACCTCTCCTCCTACCACAGCATAATCGATGTTGGCTGTGGTACCGGAGCCTTTTGCAG
>JAQQAR010000053.1 GCA_028532765.1 Sphaerochaetaceae bacterium
ACACTGAGGAATCCCCCAATGGTGGAACTAATCGTGGAAATACCGATGGCCTCTCCTGCTCGTCCAGCCTGGCTCATCGGATAACCGTCCAAACTGGTTGCGATAGCTGAAGGTGTTCCCGGGATGTTGATCAGGATGGCCGAAATCGACCCTCCATACACTGCTCCGGTATACAGCCCCAACAAGAAGGCAAAGGAGATATAGGGTGACATCCCAAAGGTAAAGGGGATGAATACGGCAATGGTCATGGTTGCAGTAAGTCCGGGCAAGGCTCCGAACACAATTCCTACCAATACCCCCAGGAAGGAGGAAAGGAACATGGCTGGGTTGGTAAATTGCTGCAATCCTGAAAGATATAAATCCATTGAAAACAATTCCATGGTGAAATCCTCTCTGTGTTAGATCAACATCCCTTGTGGGAAGGGGATGGCAAGTACCATCTTGAAGATGATATAGACGATTACAGTCAGCGCAAGGGAGATTCCCCCGATAACCAAGGGTCTGCGGTGTGCTTTGTCACTCAACATCCAGGTGAGTGTGGTGATGAAGATCAGGCTTGCAGTGGCAAAGCCAAGAAATTTCATGATAAAGGGGTACAGTACCAGCAGGATAAGCGTAACAGCGAAGAGGGAGAAAGCAGCCTTAGTGGTCCACCATGCTTCAACGTCTTTCTGTACATACTGTTTGCGGATAGCTTCAATGATCATCAATACTGACAAGACAGCAAGGATGATGGAAAGCATTCTTGGATAAAACCCTGTATTGAGTGCAGCGATACCACCTTCACGGGTTGGCATGAACCCAGCTGCGATGAAAAGCAGGCCTGCAAATGCGAAGAACCCGATTCCTGCCAGGATATCCATGTTTTTTTTAGTCATCTACTTCTCCAAATATCTGTAGATTAGCATTAAATATCGTCCCCAATCGATGCTTGAGGACGATATATCTCATTACTCCGTCTTCAAGACAGATTAGTCATCAACAAACTCAACACCGAGCTCGTTGACCAAGAACTCAAGCTGCTTCTCAGCATCTGCAATAACCGTCTTGAACTCATTACGGTCAAGGTAGACAGGCTGATAACCAGCATCGATCAAGAACTTACGAATGGTCTCGTCCTGCATGGCCTTGCCGATTGCTTCGTCAAGAATTCTCACCTTCTCAGGATCGGTGCCCTTGGGAGCAACAAAACCACTATAGTTACCCATTACTACATCAATACCAAGTTCCTTGAGGGTAGGTACATCAGGATAGGAGGGGTGACGCTCAGCAGATGCAATTGCAAGCAGTCTCAGTGCACCAGAGTCAACGTGTGCAGAGAGGTCTGGAAGTGGGATATTGGTCATGTCAACGTGTCCACCCAGAAGTGCTGTTACCGCTTCTGCATATGCAGGATACGGGATATGATTCACTTTGATGCCAGCCATGGCTTCAAAGTAAGAAGCATAGATATGTGCACTAGCGCCGGAACCAGAGTTGGAATTCTTAAGCTTTCCAGGGTTTGCCTTTGCATAGTCCAGCAAGTCCTGCAGGGTCATGAACGGGCTGTCGGCATTGACGGTAACCGTTGCAGGGATGGTGATGACCTGGCTGATCAACTCAACATTGTGGATGTCTGGGTATACCGGAGAGACATACTTTGCAGAGACAGTGGACATGGAAGTGGTTCCAATGACATAGCCATCATTGGCGGATTTTTCAATTTCCAGGGATCCTACAACACCGCCACCACCGGGTTTGTTCTCAACAACAAAGGGCACCCCAAACTGCTTCTCAAGGTGGCTGGCCACAGGTCGGGTCAGAACATCAGTCATTCCACCAACGGACCAAGGGATGATAACCCTTACATTCCGCGAGGGATACGCGTCAAGAGCCTCTTCCTGCGTCCCGTTAGCAAATACAGGGAAAGCAAGCATGAGAATGACAGCTAAAATCAACAGTTTCTTCATTGTCTCCTCCTTAGGAGTGTGCCACACCATGTAGCACGATATAATTGTTGCATGCAACTTTTCTTTATTGCATGCAACAATCTTACCCCATATAAGGAATCTGTCAAGAACTTTTTTATAATTCTTTACTCTCGGTCATGGAATATGTTTTGGGGAATACAGATAGTTCACTAAGGGCCATAGTTCAAGGAGTTCTTTCAAGTAACGTCCTTGTACACTTGGATCGGATATATTACCTGAAAAACAAGCCTCCCAAAAATATGTCAAACGCTTGACATATGCCATACGGTATTGCATAGTAAAGTCTCAAACCAGATGGAGGAAGCTATGAAAAATGGAGTCATGCTTATCACCTATCCCGATTCAATGGGATCAAATCTTTCCGACTTGGATACCATCCTGTCCAAACATTTCAGCAAGGCATTGACCTCACTGCATATCCTCCCTTTCTTTCCCTCCTCAGGGGACAGGGGCTTTGCACCATACACCTATGAAGAGGTAGACCCTACCTTTGGCTCCTGGAAAGATATCGACCACCTTGCAGAAACCTACGACCTGGTCTTCGACTATATGATCAACCATATCTCTGCCAAGAGCCCATTACTGAAGGAGTATCTCGCCGAAGGCCCTGACTCTCCGAGCAAGGACTACTTCATTGACTACGAGACCTTTTGGGGAGGAGAACCCACGGAGGAACAAATCCAGAAGATCTACAAGCGAAAGCCAAAGGACCCCTATGAGACGGTTACCTTCTCCGGTGGTGAGAAAAGGAAACTCTGGTGCACTTTCAGCGAAGAACAGATTGACTTGAATGTACAGACTGATCTGGGAGAATCCTTCATGGAAGCGAATCTTGCGAGGCTTGCCCAGCATGGAGCGAAGATCATTCGCCTGGATGCGTTTGCCTATGCATACAAGAAGAAGGACACCGACTGTTTCTTCGTAGAGCCGGAAACCTGGCAGTTACTGGCCAAATGCCGGAGTGCAGTCGAGAAATATGGCTCTGATGTGCTGCCTGAAATCCATGAACACTACTCCATTCAGCTTAAGCTTGCCAGCCATAGCTATCCTGTCTATGACTTCGCCTTGCCTATGCTGATGCTCCACGCTCTCTACTTCCACCAGACCCAGTATCTGAAGAACTGGTTTGCCATCTGTCCCAGAAACCAATACACCACACTCGATACCCATGATGGAATCGGCGTGGTGGATGTCTACGGCCTTCTGCCTGACGAAGAGATTGAGGCAACCAAGGAGCATCTCTACGACCATGGGGCGAATGTCAAGAGAATCTACAACAGTGAAACGTACAACAACC
Organism: Sphaerochaetaceae bacterium; assembly: GCA_028532765.1. Classification (GTDB taxonomy): domain Bacteria; phylum Spirochaetota; class Spirochaetia; order Sphaerochaetales; family Sphaerochaetaceae; genus Sphaerochaeta. Next base: position 3,268 of record JAQQAR010000053.1, read on the forward strand.
TGGATATCTATCAGATCAACTGCACCTACTACTCTGCCCTAGGGGAAGATGATCGTGCATACCTGCTTGCCAGAGCAGTCCAGTTCTTCAGCCCGGGCATTCCCCAGATTTACTATGTAGGAATGCTCGCAGGAAGCAATGACCTGGACCTGCTTGAGAAAACCAAGGAAGGGAGAAACATCAACCGGCATTACTACACCAAGGAAGAGATTGATGAGGCTTTGGAACGGCCAGTTGTGGTAGCGCTCCGATTGCTAATGGAACTTCGCTCCTCCCACCCCGCCTTTGATGGTATCTTCCAGATGGAGGAACCCACTGATGATGAACACCTAATCATTACCTGGGAACACAGGGGAAGAACCATTACCCTGAACGCTGACTTCGCATCCTACTCCTTCACGATTGAGGAAGGGGATCATACCTTGATGAGGCTATAATATGCCAACGATTAAGGATGTTGCCCTTAAAGCAGGTGTTACTGTCACTACCGTATCCAGGGTCATGAACAACCGGGGCTATTTAAGTGAGAAAACAAAGGAGAAAGTGCGTCAGGCAATGCAGGAGCTGGATTACCATCCCAGTGAGGTAGCTCGCTCCCTTGCCCAGAAACAAACAACCTTGCTGGGAGTTATCGTCCCCTCCCTCTTGCATCCTTACTACAGCGAGGTGATCAACGCCTTGGAGTACCACGCCTCCATCCTTGGCTTGAAGCTCCTTGTCTGCAATGCACAACGCAATGCACAAAAGGAGGCCGAGTACATCGACATGCTCAAGGCAAACAAGGTTGCCGGGATCATTCTCTGCACCCAGAGCAGGAATGCTGTCCGCTCTCTCGTCAATCTCCCGGTGGTTACCCTAGAGCGCTCCATCAGCCCCTCGGTCCCAGCCGTTCTGTGCGACAACGAGATGGGAGGGCGTCTCGCTGCAGAGCATTTACTATCACAGGGGTGCAAGCATCTGGTCATGATAAACGGGGGGAGATCAAGCGAGGAGCGTGTACAGGGGTTTAGGCAGAGGTGTGAGGAGGCTTCAGTTTCCTTCCAAGTGGTACAGGCAAGCAAACGACAGTTCAATCAGCTTGACTACGCAGACCTGATCAATACACTCTTCACTGACAACCCTGCTATCGATGGCGTATTTGCTTCAAGTGACGTCATAGCCGCCCAAGTCATCCAGATCTGCCATAAGAGAGGACTGTGCATCCCTAAAGAAGTCAAGGTCATCGGGTTTGACGATGTTGATCTTGCCCGGCTCCTGAGCCCGGCACTCTCTACCATACATCAGCCGATCGAAGAGCTCTGCGCACAGGCAATCCAGACTATTGTTGGATGGGAAAGTACAGAACAGCAAAGCCGTATTGTACTCCCTGTCAGCCTGGTGCAGCGCTCTAGTACCTGATCAGCCAATCTGCTCTTCTGCTTCTTCCTCGGAGTCGGCACTGAGAATCCTATCCATCTCCTGATGTACCGCCTGGTTATATGGGCCGAGGTCGAACATCGTCCTCAGGCGTTGGAACAGGGGACGGACGAAATGCCTGAGCTGCGACCTATCCTTCTCCAACGTGGATTTGCTCTGCAAGACCAATACCGTCACCTCAGAGGGAGAATTATAGGATCCAACCTCCACAAAACCAAACTTCTTGTACAGCTTCTTGGTCTTGGTATCGTCAGCAAACACGTCGATGATCAGCTCCTCTATACCGACTGCACGAGCCAGCAAGAAAACCAGGATGATCAGACCGATGGAAGCAGAGGTGTTCCGCATCTCAGGAAGTACTGCAAGGCGGATGATTTCAGCACACTTCTTGGTCTTCAGGACTGGTTCAATGTCAAAATACTTGGAAATGGGGAGCGGCCAGAAATGCTCGCTGGTCATGAGGGAGACCGTTCCAACAGGTTGCAAACCCTTGAATGCAAGAATATGCATTGCCTTCTCATCCACCTTCCGGTGGATTGACTCCTCGATATACCCCTTCTCACCCACCAGTACCTTTCTCTGGATGAAGAAGACATCATTCATCCCATGATGGTCTTCCACCAAAGAGAATTTGATGACCTCCTTGCTCTCCTCATTGAGGGGGAATATGGTAGTGAACTCAGAACCCTTTCTTACTTCACTACGAACACGGATTCTCCCGCGCATCTTGTCCACGATGCTGTAACAGTTGGCAAGGCCCAGCCCTGTGCCCTTCCCTGGAGCCTTTGTGGTAAAGAATGGAGTGAAGATCTGGCTCATATGCTTCTCAGCAATGCCACAGCCCGTATCACCAATCTTCACCTGCACAAAATCATCCTGTTCAACGCAACTGAGCGTCAAGGTTCCCTTGCCATCCATAGCCTGGAAGGCGTTGACGATAAGGTTGAGGAAAAGCTGTTGCAACTCCCCCTCATTTGCCTGAATAAAGGGAAGGGCGTGGTAGTTGCGCTTGATTTCGATATTCTGTGAATCGATACCGCGTTGAGCAAGCCGGAGGGAGAACTCCAGGACCCTGATCAGTTCCACCTCCTGGGTCTCTTTCACTTCCTCCCTTCTGCTATAAATGGAGAGCTCCTTGATAACATCACTGGCAGTCTTGGAGTAGCTGAGAATATCATTCACGTACTCATAGTGAGGATTACTCTCCTCCAATTCATCCAGCATAATCTCCGCGGTTCCCACAATCCCTGCAAGAGGATTGTTCAACTCATGGGCGATTCCAGTTGCCAGTGTACCGATCCCGGCCATTTTTTCGGTACGGACCAGCTCCTCCTGCATGTGTTTCTGTTCGGTGATGTCATTGAGGATCTCAATGAATACACTCTTTGATTTATCTGCTGAACGGACAGAGTGGAATTGGAAGGAGAAAATTCGTTCCCGCTCCTCAGCCTCTGTCTCATGCATCACCCCGGTATGCAAGCATTCCAACCCCTGGCAGAACGGGCAAGGTCGGCTACGCCCAAACAAGGCCCTGTAACACTTGCTCCCTATCAGGCGCTCACGCTTCTGTCCGACAAAGCTTACTGCCGCGGTGTTCACTTCCTGGATGGTATAGTCGATATCGATCAAGCAAACGGGAGAGGCAATCCCATTGAAGATAGCCTCAAGCTTGTTCTTGCTCATTATCAGTTCATCGCCCTGGATCCTGAGTTTCTCGAATGAGAGTGCATTCTCCAGGGAGAGGCTACTCTGGGAAGCAAGAATTTCCAAGGCTTCACGTTCTATCTCACTGATCAGGACATTCGACTGTCCGTACCCAATAAGGATATAGCCTGCTATCTGGTGGCGAAACACTAGAGGAATCATGACATCACTGACCGGTAGGAAATCACTGACAGAGAGGCGCTCCTCATCTGGGTTCACACTGATGACTGATGAGAAATTCTCCTGTCTACAGACGCTGAGTTTCTGTTCGATGTTTGCAGGAAAGGAGAAGAGAATATCCTGTCCAACAGCCCTCTCAGTTGGGCAGTTGTTGTTTGCAACGAGGAAGAATCGACTCTCATCATCAAGACGCCGTGCGATAAAGATGACCCAATCAGCTTTCAGCCCAGAGCGGAGGTTTTCCACCACTTCCTTGCCCAGTTGGTGCAGATTGACGATGGTGGTGAGTCGTTTACTGAGGTTCCTGATGGTGGTCTGGTAGGGATGTCGCTTTGGGATAAGCACATTATCCACCCAGTACGCTATGATGTTTCTCAGCGGATGGATGATGAGGACTGTAGCAACACCAAGGATGAAAGAGAGCTGGAAGATATTCCCTGGTGCAAATTCACTGTTGAACAGCTTGATGAAGCTGATGATTGCGTAATAAATAACCGAAGCGGCTATGGCAAGCAGGGTTGAGTATATAATGGACAAGCCAAGGCGCGAGTAGTTGATCAACTTGTATTTATAGATGGTGTAAAAAAGCAGGACTGCATTGATGGTTGCTGCAAAGATATCAATCGGGTACCGGCCAAGATCCGGGAAGACGTTCATGAAAATACCCACCAACATGATTACCACACCAACCAAGGGAAGCAGAAGGTTTTTCTGGAAGTTATGGAGGCTCCTCCTCTTACTGGCAACCAGGAGCATGACCAGCGTCAATATCAGATATGCATAGCTTAGCGAGTAGGCACTCATTGATCCGGCGGCCAACTCATAAAAAAAGATATTATCGCTTGTGAAGCCAGCTACACTTACGATGTTTCCGGTGAAGTTGAGGTACATGAGGGGAATGAGCAGCAGATAACTCAGTTTAAGGAATAACCTGATCGTCTTGTTCTTGATCTCCAGGATATCCACAATGAAGTTGCACAGTGCATAAGGGACACTCAAGAGGCCGATGAGCATGATACGGTTCCAGAAGATCGGCGTGAGTATATGACTGTTGAGGTGCATCATCAAGGAACCGAAGCTCCAGATGGCCACAAAAATCATATAAAGCTGGAATGACCAATAGAAGCGATCTTTCTGGTACTGGAGAAACCCAAAGATAACAAAGGACACGTACAGAACAAACGCCACAGCGGGGATAATGGTGGAAACATCAATGATCATGGGGATTCCTCAATTTTACTTTCATTTAGAGACAATTTGTATTAGTATAGTGGTAATTTATGGAGTTTTTCAAACTATTTTTGCTTGGAGCCAGTGGATATTTGCTTGCAGCCTTGTATGATATCGCATTGTTGAAGGGTTATTACCGTATCAGCAAGCTATTGTACCTTGGATTTTTTGTGACAGCCTTACCCTTCCTGTTTCTATTCTCACGATTCGAAAGCCCTCACCACCCCACCTTCAAGGTACTCCTTTTGCTTATCATGGCAGCCAATGCTGCCCTGCTGATTTACTCCGTTCTAGTGGAAATTCCCTTGAAAAGCAATAAGGGTGGAAACCTTTATACCGGTGGCACCTATAGAATTTGTCGTCATCCAGGTTTTCTCTGGTTTTCCTTTTTCAATGTTTCCGCATCCCTCTTCTTCTGGTATACTCCAATTACTTTGGTCCTTGCTGGCTACACATTGTGCAATCTTGCACTTGTAACCCTGGAGGATCAAGTACTGTTTCCTAAGATGTTCCCCCAGTACGGTGAGTATAAGAAGACTACGCCTTTCTTGATTCCCCGCTAACCTTGCTCCACGGAGATGCTCGAGATGACTAGACATATTGTAACAACTGATGACGATCCTGCTATCCGAAAGATTCTACGGATTATGCTGAAAAAAGCCGGGTATGAGGTAACCACTTGTGAGAACGGTGATGAATTGCTTCACATACTCTCCAATACACCTACCCCAATAGATCTTATGTTGCTGGATATCAAGATGCCGGGACTCACTGGGTTTGAGATCCTTGAACGAGTTGCAAGAAGATACCCATCCATCCCCGTTGTGATGCTCACAGCGTTCAATGATCTCGATACCGGCATGAAGGCCATCAGGTTGGGTGCTGTGGACTACCTCACCAAGCCAATCCGCCAGGAAGAGCTCTACACCTGTGTTCACAGGGTATTGGAGAAATCGGATGCGGCACAGAGGCAGAAAGAGATTGATGACGAGAATCATGCCATCAGGATGAAGCTTGAGGCTGAACTGAGACGAACGAAGAATACGTTGCAGCACTCAATCATTTCCACCCTTGAAGCCTTCAGTGAGACCATCGAACAGAAGGATCCCTATACCAAGGGGCATTGCAACAGGGTCAGGACGCTCGCTGTCGCCCTGGCAAAGGCTATGAACCTGAATGAGGAAACACTCCAGGTTATTGAAGGTGGAGCTCTGTTGCATGATATTGGCAAAATCAGCATCCCTGAGGAGATCCTGAACAAGAATGGAAAACTCACAGGAGAAGAATACTCACTCATAAAGACGCACCCTGAGGCCGGGGTGCGTATTATTACACACATCCCATCATTCAAACAGTATATCCCGATCATCCGTTCCCACCATGAGAGAATCGATGGCCGGGGCTATCCAGACAACATGGAGGGTAAGGATATCCCTCTGGATGTCAAGATTGTAAGCCTTGCGGATGCATTCGATGCCATGACCAGCAGTCGTGCATACCGCTCTGCCCTTCCCACTGAACTTGCAGTGGAAGAGCTCAAGATCAATGCAGGGACACAGTTTGATGCTGATCTGGTGGATATTTTCATTGAAAACGAACTGTATTTATTATGACTTCCTGGTACAGAGGGTGTACTATACAATGAAATGGTTGAGGATATAAGCTTGGTATCTCTCTCTGCATCGAGTATGCTCCTCATCTTGATGGAAACAACACACTTCGTACTCCTTGTATTCCGTGGTACTCTGAATAGCAAGGAGTAGCATCATGCCATTCTTTCTCGTACGTAATGATATAACCAAGATGGAAACTGATGCCATCGTCAATGCTGCCAATACTGCGTTGCTGATGGGCGGTGGAGTGTGTGGAGCAATCTTTAAAGCAGCAGGTGTACACGAGATGACGGAAGCGTGTTCCCCGCTCTCCCCGATCAAGACTGGAGAGGCTGTCATCACCCCAGGGTTTGCTCTTCCTGCGCGATTTGTCATTCATACTGCAGGTCCCGTCTATCATGATGGGAAAAGCGGAGAGAGAGACCTGCTTCAGCAGTGCTACCGTAACAGCCTCCTCCTAGCAGTAGAACACCACTGTTCATCAATTGCCTTCCCCCTGATCAGCAGCGGTATCTTTGGCTACCCGAAACAGGAGGCAATAGAGGTTGCGAGGTCT
>JAQQAR010000054.1 GCA_028532765.1 Sphaerochaetaceae bacterium
CTATATTGCAGCAATCGGGCAAACCTTCGACATCATAATCGATGAGAACAAAAGCCTATGAAATACACAATATTCGGATTCAGCCAGAAAAGATTACTTGAGTTGGGACTCGGGGTCGATGACGCATTGGTCCTTGATTGGTTCGTTACCTTCCAGGGATCCGGCCGCATGAGATCGATGATCGTTGAAGGACAGGCATGGTACTGGGTCAACTACAGCGGAGTACTGGAGGATATACCCATAGCTGCAGGTTCGGAGAAAACCATTGCCCGAAGGTTCTTGAAGCTCAAGGAATCGGGAGTACTTGAACACCTGACCGTCCGCCAGGGTGGTACGTTCAGCTGTTTCAGGCTCAATGAAAGTATCTACACATCCCTTATTTCAGAGGTACAGGACAACACAAATGGGGGTAAGACAAATTTGTCCGACGGTAGGACAGAATTGTCCGAGGGTTCCCAGAACTATTGTATTAACAATGGTCAATATGGAAATACAAATACCCCATTCACCAAGACAGAAATGTCCAACGGTAGGACAAAAATGGGAGACGGGGTAGGACAGAATTGTCCGACCCCCTCGGACAAAAGTGTCCGACCAAAAGACTCTCTTACTAAAGAAACTCTCTTACCAGAAGAACTCAAAGAAACCCCCATAGCCCCCACCGGGGGAATTGATACCACAAAAGCCTCAAGGACCAGATTTGTGAAACCTTCGGTTGAAGAGATTGCAGCCTATTGTTCCCAGAGAGACAACGGGATCAATGCCCAGGAGTTTGCTGACCACTACGAGGCAAACGGCTGGAAAGTCGGAAAGACCCCAATGAAGGACTGGAAGGCTGCAGTCCGCACCTGGGAGCATACCAGGAGCAAGAACCTCAAGCAGGCAAAGGCACGGTATCACAGCGAAGGAACCAAGGCAGCCCCGATCACGGGGTGGACGAAACTGGGAGGTACGGTATGAAGGCAAACTTCGAATTGGTGGAATCGCTGAGACAGCGACGCAGGGAAATCGAGATCAACGCCTACGGCCATGAGCTGAGCGATGAAGAACGGGACGCCCTGGACAGAATCAAGCAAAGTCAGGAAGAGGCAGAGGAAGCCAGACGCAAAGCCGGGGAGTTCGAGAAATGGCAGGCCAAGCAGCTTTCACAGATTCCCCCACGGTTTGTTGGAAAGACCTTTGACAATTATCGGACCTGGAGCAATGAGCAACGCGAGATTGTCGCTCACCTGAAAACCGGCAAGAGTGCCATCATTTTCGGTGGAAACGGTGTTGGCAAGACGCACCTCGCTTTTGCAGCCATCAGGCAGCAGATAGAGCTGGGAATCAGCAGCCAGTACATTCTGGCATTTGATTTCTTCACCGAGGTCAAGCGTTCTTTCAGGGATGATTCAACGGACTCCATTCTCAAGCGCTACGCTACTGTGGGTTACCTGGTAATCGATGAGGTGGACAAGGCATTCGGAAGCCAGACCGAGTTTGTATACCTGTACTCACTGATCAACGAACGCTACAACAGGATGCTACCTACCGTGTTGATCACCAACGCAGATGAAGCGGAACTGGTATCAGTAATAGGTTCCTCTACCCTCTCTCGGGTTGCAGGAGACGGGGCAATCATCGAGCTCAAGGGACAGGACTGGCGACAGAAGGAGCGGGCATGATGGATGGTATCGAGCTACGGGGTGAACGGATCAATTCAAGGGTTACTGCCTTGCGTCACGAAAGAGCCAAGATTGCAACAGGACTCAACAAGCAGGTTGCATTGGCAATCCCTTTCTGGCCGGAGGTGATCACAACAACGGAGCTATCAGAAAAGCTGGGAATTTCCCTACCCTCCGTTACCTCAAGGATAGCTACCGTTCAGGAAGAGTATCTGATCTTCCAGCATTTCAAAGGGTTTTCCAGGATCAAGCCTGACTACTCAAATATCGAAGCAAGGAGGAAAGGCTGATGGGAGCATACGTGATCACGGTCATTGAGCTGGATTTCATTGCGCTCGGTATTCACCAGCGGGAGATCCGAAACACGTTGGCTACCATCCAGTCAATCGTGGGGGAAGAGTTCACAGAACAGGAGCTGGGTGAGCATCACCTGCTCGTTGGGAAAGAGAAAGCCCTTGTGGTAAGGAAAAGGAACGGAAGATGGGAAGGCATCAGGTAAACGACCAGAAGGAACGCTACAAGAAGTTGGTAGGGAAATTCTACCAGTCAGGCGGAATGTTATGGATGGTATCCACCGTACTGCTCAGGCATGACGGGGTGTTCCTGTTTCTACGGAGAGATGAAGGGAACAGGATCATCATGCGGGAAGTACTCCTGGATACACGATGCATTATTGATGGAGGTGTGGATGAAGAAGGAAGTGATCCCAAGACCAGGGAGAAAGGTCTCGGCAATGAAGAGAAGGTGTGCACGTACCCAACTACTGGAGGTTTGGGAGAAAGGGAAAGCGGACCAGCTACCACCAAAGGTGAGGCTGGCCGTCGAGACGTTGGTACCGGAGCTTGGGAGGGTCAAGCATGATCAAACGAAGATGTAAGACCTTCGGGTGTGCAAAACTGCATAACAACAAGAGCGGGTACTGCAATGCCTGTACACAGAAGCATGCCTCGGACTACACGGACACCAGGGAATCCTCCAATGACAGGGGATACAACTACAAGTGGCGTGTCTTTTCCCAGAACTACCTCAAAGAGCATCCGAAATGCACCATATGTGGTGCACCTGCCACGGTAACCGACCATA
>JAQQAR010000055.1 GCA_028532765.1 Sphaerochaetaceae bacterium
AAGATTGGTAAGAAGTTCTCGAGCTTCATCGAAGGAAAGGATTCCTCGTTCTTTGCTATTATTTGCAAGAGTCCTGACTTCCCTGGCTGGGTTTATTGCGATATGTCCTTGTCTCCTGGCTTCATCGAGAATGACGGAGAATATTGATAGGATGTTATTTGCATACTTGGGTGAGAGTTTCTTCTTTTCGATGAGATATCGCTGCCAAGTCTCAATTCTTGAAGGTGTGATATCTATCAGGTCAGTACTCTTGAAATTTGGGAGAATGTATTTATGCAATAGTTGCCTATTGGTTGTAATGTATTGTTCAGAGAGATGTCTCCCTCTGAGCTTCTCAGCCTTGACGTATTCACAATCCGGAGTCCACCATCCATTGGCGTATTCTCCAAATGTGAGTATCGGTTTGGATTCTTTCTTTTCAGGAATCAATGAATTTGTACGGTAGAGTTCCAAGGCATATGCCAGTGCCTGGGTCTTAGTAGTGCACCCTGTGGATAACTTTCTCCGACGACCGGTCTTGTCATAGACAAAATAGTAATAGACAGTTTTCTTGCCAGTCTTTCTCTTTGTCAATGTGAAGGGTTCTCTTGCTCGCATACCTTTTCAAACTCCATCTTATTGAGTACACAACTGAGTACAGTACTCAAATTGGGGCGAAAAATTGGAAGGAGTTTCTGAATAAAAGAAAAGGCAAACCCCTTACAATTTTATTGTAGTAAAAGGTTTGCCATTCTGCCCAGAACAAGATTTGAACTTGCACAGTCTTAACGACCGCTAGGACCTGAACCTAGTGCGTCTACCAATTCCGCCATCTGGGCGCAGGGCAACTATAGAATATTTGTTTGGATTGTGTCAACAAGGATTCTGGGAAATCAAGACAACCGCTTGGGCCATGACCGCTTCCGCTGAACCAAGCTCACCAAGAATTCCCTCAGCGGTCTTCGCCTTGACAGAAACCTGGCTGATTTCGAGGTGCATTGCGTTCGCCAGATTCTCCCTGATTGCATCAATATGGTCACGAAGCTTAGGACGTTGGACAATGACCGTGGTATCGATGTTCTCGATGGAGTAGGGCGGTAGGTCTTCTTCCAGTACTCGTGATAACAGCTGCAGGCTGTCAGCCTCCTTGAAAGCTGGATCAGTGTCGGGGAAATGGGATCCTATGTCCCCTTTCGCCAATGCTCCAAGGATTGCATCGATGATTGCATGGACAAGGACATCCCCATCGCTGTGGGCAACCTCACCACGTTCACTGGGAATGACTATGCCACCAAGGATAAATTTCCTTCCTTCAGCGAGGCGGTGAACATCCCATCCTGTGCCAATCCTCATTGTGTTTGCTGCTCCCTCTGTACCTCATCCATGGCCTGGTGGAGTGCTTTTGCAGCTTGTGCGCTGCGTTTGCCTTCCTCAAGGTTTTGGAGGTACTCCTCAATCTGCTGTTCAGCATCAGGAATATCTTCTATATACGTAATCTTCCTGTTCTCCCGGGTGCCTTCACAGATGCCCACTGCCTGTCCATAGTCAGTGAAGATCTGTGTATCATCCACATAGGACGTGTTGCTGTCTTTTGCCGCTTGATGAGCATCCCAGATTTCTGGGTATTTAAAAATCTGTGGAGTCTGGACCCCAACAGCATGAGTACGGTCGATGTGATGAGTGATGACCCCATTGTCATCAATGATCTTCAGGGCATCAGTAGCAGGCAAGGCGGGAACTGCACCACGGAAGACCGTGGCCGTTGCAAGGGTCTTGATCACCAGGTCGGGGGTAAGGAAACAACGAGCTCCGTCATGGATTGCAACAAAGTCCACGGCCAAGGCCATGGAAGAGAGCATCTTCAAGGCGTTGTAAACCGATTTCTGTCGGCTCCTTCCTCCTGGAACGAGAATGATGGGGACCATATTCTGTTGGAGGAGATCCTCCAGGGCAACTGCACACTGGTCAGCCATTCCTTCTGGATGGGTTACCATAATAACCTGACACCCAGGTACTTCAAGAAATGGGGCAACAGAACGATAGAGCACCGTATGGCCATCGATGGAGAGATACTCCTTCTTGACACCCAGTTGCTTGTTCGCATTGAATCGATCGCTGCTACCGGCAGCGGTCACGATGACTGCATGTTGGGGAAAATTCATAGAACTATTTCTCCAGTTTGGAGAATACAAGCATTTCAATCTCTTTTTTGTCCTTCTTCAAGGCAAAAGAGATCTCGTCGATCAACAAACGAAGTGCATTGTCATAGAGCTTTCGCTCTTGTACCGGCAGTTCCTTGATCTTGCTGCGATGATAGAGTGCTTGTACCACCTTCGCAATGGATGTAATGGAACCCTGCTTGAGCAGATCCACATTCATCTGATAGCGGACCTTCCAATCTACCGGCATAGGTTCATACTTGCTGGAAATGGATTCAATGGCCTGTTTCGCTTCTTTGTCTCCTACTATTGGTCTGATTCCCATTTCCTCGGATTTTTCCACAGGAATCATTACCGTCATATCGGAGATATCAAGGTAGATCACGTAATACATCGTAGCGACGCCTCTGAACATTCGTTCTTCAATACGCTTGATGACGCCTACGCCTTGGAGAGGATATACTACATGTTCTCCGATGGCAAATTGTTTTGTTTCCTGGGCTGAATTCATAGCACAAGTATATCCTATTTTTCATGTTAGAACAAGAACACCCAAAAACAAACTCTTCCCTGTTGAATGATAGCCAACAGCAAAGGAATACTATATAGTCTGAAGCATGAAACATGACATACGACGCTGTGGTGTATTAATGCACCCTACATCATTTCCCTCACCCCATGGAATCGGATCACTGGGTGATGAGGCTTTTACGTTTATTGACTTGCTCTCCCAAGCGAAGGTAAGTCTGTGGCAAATTCTTCCCCTTGGGCCAACCGGCTATGGGGATAGTCCTTATGCAGCCCGATCGACCTTTGCCGGGAATGAACTCCTGATCGACCTCAGGACACTTGCCTATGAGGGATATCTGGATGTGGAAGATGTACTCTTTCATCCTGAGTTTTCCTCCGACCGGGTAGAATATGGCAGCGTACGCTCCTATAAGGAACCGCTCTTGGAACAGGCTTCCGCAACCTTCATTGGAGAAGCTGCAAAAAAAGATTGGGATGCGTACCTGCAGTTTGTTCAGGAAAACCAGTGGTGGCTGGAGGACTATGCCCTCTACCAAGTACTTTGCAGGACCTACAACGATTCCCGCTGGTTTGAGATTTGGCCCAAGCAGGTAAGACTGCGGGAAGAGGCTACATTACAACAGCTCAAGAAGGACCACGCAAAGGCAATTGAGCATATACAGGTACAGCAGTACTTCTTCTTTACGCAATGGACAAAGGTCAAGCGTTATGCCAATAAGAAGGGTATCCAGATCATTGGGGATATTCCCATCTTTGTTGCTCCCGACAGCGTGGATGCTTGGTCTAACAGAGAGTTGCTGAAAATGGATGAAGAGGGTAGGCAGACTGCCTCCAGCGGAGTTCCGCCGGATGCCTTCTCTGATGAAGGACAGCTGTGGGGAAATCCTGTCTATGATTGGAGTGCCCATCAGACGCAACAGTTCTCCTGGTGGATCAAGCGAATAGAGAAGACCCTGGAGATTTGTGACATCATCAGAATTGACCACTTCAGAGGATTTGCTGCCTATTGGGAAGTACCCCAAGGTGAGAAAACTGCCATGAATGGTACCTGGAAGCCATCGCCGGGAAAGGAGTTCTTCTCTGCACTCAAAGCACATCTTGGGGAAGGACTTCCCATCATAGCCGAGGATCTTGGCGTAATTACCGAGGATGTGGATGAACTCAGGCTCTCCAATGGATTCCCGGGTATGAAGATACTTCAGTTTGCCTTCTCGGTTGAGAATGGAAAGCTTGATGCAAGCAATGCCTATCTACCGCATAACTGTGAGCACAACAGTGTCATCTATACGGGTACCCATGACAACAATACCTCCAGAGGGTGGTATGATGCCTTGGATGAACAGACCAAGGATGCTGTAAGGCGCTACCTTGAATGTCCTGATGACCAGATAGTTTGGCAGTTGATCAGGCATATGCTACTCTCTCACGCCAAGGACGCCATTCTCCCCATGCAGGATTGGCTGGAACTTGGAGCTGAAGGAAGAATGAACATCCCTTCCACCTGTGGGGTGAGTAACTGGAGCTGGAGAGCAGAAACCCTCCACCCAGAGGGATGGAGGGTTGACCGACTCAGATCCTTGATAGAACTATCAGGAAGAGAAGGAATCTAGCAAGAAGGTGAGCAGGTCGGAGCAATCGTCCTGCTCACAATCTTTCAACACCGCCTCTACCGCTTTCTTCTCATACGGAACTCCAACCAGGAGTGTTTTGATACGATCTACAATGGAGGTATCAAGGCTGTCTGTGAACATGAGGATGTCACTGAATACACCTTTCTCTACAAGGATCCTGAAATCAGCCTCACCCCAAGGGAAACGATGGGTGAAAGAGTGGCTGAATTGTGGTGTCTGCTCGAGAATCCGTGCTCGGTCCCCGAACCGGTGATAGTTTTCCTGCGCGGCAGGGAAGGTGGTAAAATCAATCTCCTGGACCTCAGCCTCCCCGTAGGTTGCCTTGAAAGTCTCGATCAACGCATCCTGTACCATCCCATTGGTGATTTCTTGGTTACCTTCCTTAAGATTTCCAACTCGGGATGCTACGGATTTTACCGCCTTGGAAGCCAGTTTTGTTGAGCTTGGGGTAAGATAATTACCCATCACCGACAAGTCGCTGCTGATCAGCAGTGTCCCGTGGTGACAGAATTTGGTAGCGGTTGTCTGGAAAGCATTGCCAGAGATTTTTTTCCCGTTCAGAAGAATATCATTCCGGCCAGAGAGCTCGCAGTCAAGAGAAAGGGAGGCGAGGGCCTTGAGAATCAAAGCGAAGTTCTCTTCCTTGGATGTCTGCTCCTTGTTCCCGATCAAGGTAAAACAGAGATTACCTTGGTCATGGTAGACTGCTCCACCCCCACTTTGCCTTCTCACAAGTTGGACACCTTCCTCATCCATACGCTGCAGGTTGCATTCACTGAACGGGTTCTGATATCGTCCGATCACAATACAGGGATCATTCACCCAAAGATACAACACATGTTCATAAGGCAGACTCATCAGGTATGCCTCACCGGCCAGGTTAGCTGCACAGTCGTGCGATTTCGCCAAGTAGATTGCATTCTTCATGGGACCAGTCTACCGTTTTTCCCAGCCCTTATGCTATAGTGCCCTGTATGAACATCATCCTCTTTTCTACCTTATCTGAGACCAATGAACTGCCCATGAAAGACCATAGGGCCCGTCATATCAAGAAAATTCTTCATTTGGGCGTAGGCGATACCTTCCAAGCAGGGGTTATCAACCAGAGCAAGGGATTGGCTACCATCACAAATATGGATGATCATGCCATCTCCTTCACCTACGAAGTAGAAGATGATCAGGCATCCTCTCTCTATCCGGTTACACTCATTGTGGCCCAGGTCAGGCCGATCAGCATGAGAAGGATTCTCAGGGAAGCTGTCAGCCTTGGGGTCGGGGCCCTTATCCTTTGTACCACCGACACTGCCGAGAAATCCTATGCACAGGCTAATCTCTACACCAGTGGGGAGTATGAAAGCATCCTCATTGATGGCGCGATGCAGAGTGGCCAGAGTGGGGTAAGCTCACTGCAGTTTGCCTCCTCCCTCTCCGATGCCATTACCAAGCTTCCTTCAGATACCCAGAGGATTGTCCTTGACAATGTCTGGGAGGGAATGCCTCTCTCCATGTTTCAAGTGAAGGAGAGCCAACCTGTTGTTTTAGCCATTGGAGGAGAGCGTGGGTTCAGTGATAGGGAGCGAACGCTCTTCAGGGAATATGGGTTTCAGTTTGCATCACTGGGTAAGAGAATTTTGAGGACTGAAACAGCATGTAGTGCAGGATTGGCTGTACTGCTTGGAAGGATGGGGCTTCTCTAGAAGTTGCCGAGAGTGGGATATTCCTGTACCATGGCAATATTCCAGAAACAGGAAGGAGTACTATCGTTATGGCACATTGCATCGTCAGCGCTGCTGAAGAGATTTTGGATAAGGAATTCCCCGTACTTGATCATGGGTTTGTCCGCTTGGTTGACTACTTGGGAAGTGATGAGCGAATCGTACAGAGTGCAAGGGTCTCCTATGGAAGTGGTACCAAGACCTATCGACAGGACAAGGGCTTGATCAACTACCTGCTGAGAAATGACCATACCTCGCCCTTTGAACAGGTGAACTTCACCTTCCATGTGAAGATGCCCATTTTTGTTGCCAGGCAGTGGATTCGCCACCGCACAGGCAGGGTGAATGAGATCAGCGGAAGGTATAGTGTCATGAGTGATGAGTGCTATCAGCCCGATCCTGCCCATATCAATTTCCAGAGTGATGACAACAAGCAAGGAAGAACCGCTGATCCTGTTGATGATGAGATGGCAAAAAAGGTGCTCTCCATTCTCAGCGAGGACCAGAAGCGGAGCTACGATACCTACCAGAAGCTTCTGGATATGGGTATCGCGAGGGAACTCAGCCGAATCGATCTTCCCTTGAGCCTCTACACCGAATGGTACTGGCAGATGGACCTCCATAACCTGTTCCACTTCCTACAGCTCCGCCTTGATGCCCACGCACAATATGAGATCCGAATCTACGCACAGACCATTCTTGACCTGGTGAGAAAGGTTTGTCCGATTGCCACTGAGGCATTCGAGGAGCATAAGCTTGGAGGAAAGCAGTTCAGTAAAAGTGAGATGGAAGCGATCAAATCCATGCTCAAGGGTGAAGATAACCCGCTTTCCGGTAGGGCCTTGGACTTGTTTGAAAAGAAATTTGACTAAGATTGCTTCAACTTGAATTTCTATGCCCACTTTCTCAGGAAAGCGGGCATTATTCATGTAGATGGTTTGGTTAACATCTACGTAATGCAAATCCGAAGCTATAACCTGTCTCTTTTCCTCTCCAGACATGCTTGGTAGGACGCTTTCATCGCTGCCTCAAAGGCCTTGTCATTGGGGTAGGAGTAACCAAAGGTTGGCAGCCAGAGCGAAGGATCCTCCATGCAGAGGTAGAAGAAGGGAGAACCTTGCTTCCAGGAGGAAGGAAACTGCTCATAGGCAAATGAGAACATCGCTTGCTTGATATCCAATGGATAGGAGTATTTCCCAGCCGCTGCAGTGAGGTCCATGTCCAGTACCCTGGTTTGATAGTGGTCAGTTCTGAGCTGTCTCAGTACTGCTTTGGTGAATGTAAGTGTTCCGAGGGAGAACATCATCAACTCTTCAGGCAGGAACATGGTTGTTACCTGTTCAATGAGCGAACCATACTCCTCCTGCCATCCCTCGAAGTAAACCATTGGATGCAGATGGAACCCAATAATCCTTCCCTTGTCCCTTGCCCTCCTTGCCGCATCGAGCCTTCCCCGGAGGGAAGCTGCCAAATGTTCCTCTTTATCAATGATCGTTGGAGCATTGAGAGACCAAGTGGAAACAATATTGAGAGGAAGGTCAAGGCTGAGATAGTCACTCCGTTTGCTCTTTGTCTTGAGTTCTATGATGAGATTGGGATAACGGGAAGCCAGGATGGAAAGCGCATCAAGGGTCCCATAGTCATTGCCCCATAGGAGGGAATCGCTGCTTTGCCCAGTGCCGATATGCCAGGTATCCTTATCAAGATGGAGTTCCTGTAATCGGTTTGAAAGATTTTCCACCACCTTTATTTCATGGCTGTTGTAAAAGGATTGAATCGAGCAGTAGGAACAACCGAACGCACACTGCTGCACAACATCGAGGGTCTTGAGATTGCAGCAACGGGTTTTCTCTCCCTCTACCGGGCAGGGGCATCTCCCCATCAGGGTGTCAGAGGAGACAAAAAGACTCTGGAACTTGTCAGGAAGACGCGTATCAGGATTGAAATCCTGGTAGTTGGTTGGTTTCTCCCTTTCCTGCTGCATTCTCTTTAGATGGTCGGCAACCAAGGCTTTGGCCTGGGCTTTCCCCCGCAGTTTTGCCACCTTCTCTTCATCTATCCACTTCTCTAGCGGCCCCAGTTGCCACATGGTAAGGTCACATGCACTTTCAATGAGCTGCCGTTGCTGCTGGAAACTGAAGTGGTACCGTTCATCAAGTTGCATAAGATAGTGTTGTTCCATAGTGGGAAGGGTTGCAAAGAGGGGATGATTCATAGCCCGTATTGTATCGATTGAGCATTGCCAAAACAAGACTGTCTGGATATGCTCAAAGGAGGATGAAGAAGAAGAGAGAGGAAGCGGTACAGTATACCCCAGCCAGTGAGGTGGAAAGCCTTGGAAGTGTAGCAGCAGAACAGGTCAGTCCACAGATGCAGGCACGTGAATTTCCCCATGCCAGTGGTGTCTATTTGATGCGTGACGAGAAAGGTTCCATCATCTATGTCGGAAAGGCAAAGGATCTTCGCAAACGGGTAACCAGCTATTTTCTTGCAAACAGAAGTGCCAAGACGGCAGCCCTTGTAAGGAAGATTGCATCCATTGAGTACATCATAACCGGTAACGAGTATGAGGCATTGGTACTTGAGAATAATCTTATCAAGAAGTACTCGCCGCACTACAATATCTCCCTCAAGGATGGCAAGAGCTATCCAATGATCAGGATAACCAATGAGAAGTTCCCCAAGGTCTTCAAGACCAGGCGACTCATTGATGATGGATCCTCTTATTATGGTCCCTATCCTGATGCAGGAAAACTGGACCTCTACCTTGATCTGATCGCAAAACTATTTCCTCTGAGAAGATGCTCCACTCCACTGAGAAAGCGGGAGAAACCCTGCTTGTACTACCACATTGGACTCTGTCTGGGCCCTTGTGCTGGGCTGGTCAGTGAACAGGAGTATGGGAAATCAGTTACGGCGGTGAGGAATCTCCTGGAGGGGAGGACCGATGCACTTCTGGCAACGTTGCAGGAGGATATGATCCAAGCCTCCAAGGCACTGAATTTTGAGGAAGCAGCAACCAAGCGTGACCAGATAGCCGCCATCAAGACCACTCAGGTAGGACAACAAGTACAAGACTTCGCCAGTGAGAGCAGGGACTATGCCGCCATCGAAATGCGTGGCCCCCTTTGTACCATCAGCCTGATGCAGATGCGCGATGGTCAGTTGATCGGTCGGGCATTGTACCGTGCAGAGACACTTGGAGAGGAGACAGACACCCTATTGAACTTCCTGATACAGTACTATGCAGATGGGCAGAAACTTCCCCAGTTCCTGTATGTCTCGCATGAGATAGATGTACATTTAATCAGGCGCTACTTCACCGAGCAACTGGGAGGAAGACTGGAAGTAAACCTCCCCATTGACGGGAAACACTACAGAATACTCCGCATGGCGAGAGAGAATGCAAGCCGTGATGTGGAAAAGCGGCTGAAGAGCAAGGACAACACCAGGGCACTGGAGGAACTTGCCGAGATCTTGGGTCTTTCTGCCCCGCCAGCCCTTATCGAGGGGTTTGATATTGCCCAGTTGCATGGCAAGTACACCGTTGCATCCCTGATCTCATTTCGAGACGGCAATCCAGACAAACCAAACTACCGCAGGTACAACATAAAAAGCCTTGAGGGGAGGATTGATGACTATGAATCCATCCGCGAGGCAGTAGCCAGACGATACACAAAAATCCTGAATGAGAATCTGGAACGTCCAGGACTTCTGATCATCGATGGTGGTCAGGGTCAGGTCAATGCTGCCCGGGAGATCCTCGATGCATTGGGGATGGTGGATATTCCCATCATCGGGCTTGCCGAACAGTTTGAAACGATTGTATTTGATGATGAAAGAGAGGACCTTCAACTCCCAGAGGACAATGAGGCATTACGGTTGGTAATCGCTGTACGGGATGAGTGCCACCGGTTTGCCACCAGTGCAAACCAAGCAGCAAGGAGTCGTGAAGCCTCCTTCCGTGTTCTGGAGTCAGTGGAGGGAATCGGAAGGAAGCGAAGTGAGCGTTTGATGAAACAGTACGGAAGTCTGGAAGCCATCCTAGCAAAGTCAGCTGAGGAGTTGAGCAAGGAGGGGGGAATCTCCCTTGTTGTTGCGAAGCGGATACTGAGCCAGCTCTCTCTCTAGATCAAAGAGGCAAAGCTGGCTTTATTGAGGGGTTTTCCCTGACATTTAATGATCCGGTAGAGCAACCTCTCAAGTACCAAATCTGTGAGCTCGCTGCCGGATTCCTTGACTTCAAGGTCAGCTTCTCCCAGCGCAATGATTATCCTTCTGATGGATTCGAGGTCGAATCGCTGCAAGGCATTCCTGTACGTGGTCTTATCCTTGGGTTTCTTGATCGGACTACTCTTTCCCTGTACATGTGCTTGCAAATACGCTTCACTCTCATTACCGCCCTGGAAGATGAACTCCTGGAGAGAGTAGAGTCTCCTGAACTGCCAGAGCAAGCCATTCACCAAGAGAATGGAGCTTTGGCTGTCCCCACTGCCAAGAATACTGTGCAGTGATTGCATGCTCTGTTTCAGGTCTCCCCTGGCGATCAAGGGGAAGAGGGTGAATGCATCTTCCTGTCTGCTATGATAGATATAGGTCTCGACATCCTCTTCCTCGATGGGGCGACCTCTTTTATCAATCTGCCAAAATATGGCCAGCTGGTTGCAGATAAGACGCAATTCCTGGGTATTGTCTTCAGTGAGGTCAATGAGGAGATCTATTCCATCGGCCGTGATGGAAATTCCCAACTTCCTGAAGAAATTTCTGATCCAATCAGTCTTCTGGTTTTCCAGCAGATCATAGAACGTTTGTGTGTTCCTCTTGGGAATTGCCTTCATGATCTTCTGTGAGAGATAAAGCTCACTGGAAATGATGATCAGCGTTGCTGTTTCCACCGGATGGGCAAGATAGTTTGCAATCGAGTCCACCATGGCCGATCCAAGTTGCTCAGCCTGGCTCAAGATAACCATACGATGATCGCTGAACAGACTGTTGTTGTTCAGAGCAGTGAGAATCTCCCCATTTTCGGTCTCGAATGGATAGAATCTGCTAAGCTCTATCTCTCCACCATGGGCTTCTTTAAGTTTGTCTCGGATATCTTTGAGAACCTGTTCCTTAGCCCCTGTTTCGGGGCCGAGTAGAAGATATGCTCGTTCACTCATCGATAGTTCCGGATCAGAAGGTGCAACTTGCCGTGGATCTTGCAAGAACGTGTGATGATTGGGCCCATGGATGCATTGGCTGGACGAAGTTCTACACTTCCCTTGCCAGGATAGTATCCCTTGAGTGTAATTCCCGGTTCATCATCCCCTACGGATGCAGCTACTATGTCTCCCCGTTCAGCTACATCACACTTACGGATGATGGCAATATCCCCATCGTATATGCCATCCTCAATCATGCTCTCTCCCCTGATTTTCAGGGCAAAGTAGGTGTTTCGTGTCGTTCTCAACATGGTTGCAGGGATGTTGAGGATAAAATCAGTGTTCTCCTCGCTCATCAAGGGTGCTCCTGCTGCAATGGAGCCAATGACCGGTACCTGGATCAGTTCTTCACGGGGGAAGAACTCTTCACCGATTACTTCAATGGAACGTGAGACCCCTCCGGTGGTTTTTATCACCTGCTTGGCCTCAAGTGCTTTCAGATGGTCATGGGCTGCCTTTACTGAGAACTGGAAGTGGTCAGCAATATCCCGTACGGAAGGAGCGTAGTTGTTCTCCTTGATGTACGAACTGATGAAGGTTGCAATGGCCTTTTGTCGATCGGTAAGTTCGCGCATCTGCTACTCCTCAAACCTGTTTTCAAACAGATGCTCAATAGCATCTGCCATTTGTTGTTCATCCGGTCCATCACACGTCATCATGATGGAGCTCTGGTGGGTTGCTCCCAGGGTGATGATCCCCATGATGGATTTACCGTTTATCTTCATTGTATCCTTTTCCAGATACAGCTCACTCTTGTATTGATTGGCCAGCTTGACGATTGATGCAGCTGGCCTTGCATGAATGCCGGCTCGGTTATAGACCTTCAATTCTCTGGTTACCATCACAGCGTCTCCTCATTGATATAGTACATTTTTCGTGCTGACTCACTCTCCAGCCACTTGAGAACACTCTGGTCGAACTCCTTGGCTGAATAGTACCCGAGTTTTTTCAGACGCTCGTTTCTGGCAGCAGTCTCGATGATGACCGGTATGTTTCGGCCAGGCTTTACTGGAATGATGACCTTGGGAATGGCAATTCCCAGATAGATATCCTCCAGTGTTGCTTCTCCAACCCGGTCATAGTTCTTTTGTGCATCCCATGGTTCGAGATGGACAGCAAGCTGAACCTGCTTCCTGTCCCTGATTGCTCCAACCCCATAGAGGTTGGCAAGATTGATGATACCCAATCCTCTCAGCTCCATGTGGTGGGCGAGGAGGGGATTCTCTCCCATTCCGATAAGGTAATTGTCACTGATATTTCTCAGCTTGACCGTATCGTCACTGATCAATCTGTGTCCTCGCTCGATCAACTCAAGAGCTGTTTCACTCTTTCCTACACCGCTTTCTCCAGTGATCAGTACCCCGATACCATACACCTCAACAAGAACACCGTGAATGGTTTGGGTGGGGGCAAATACCTCATCAAGAGTCTGGTACAGACGCCTGGAAAAGTCACTGGAAAGGAGATCTGTCTTGAGAATTGCAGTACCAGTCTCCTCCGCTAGTTCAATGAGCCGAGGGCTTGGGTCACTATTGTCACAAAATACGCAACAGGGAATGTCATAGCTGAAGAGTTTGTTGATGCTATCAGTATTTTGCTCACCCTCCAACTTGTCCAGATAGGCTCGCTCTCCCTTTCCGAAGACCTGAATTGAATTATTGCTGAACTCTACGAAAAACCCGCTGAGAGGGAGTCCAGGCCGACTGATTTTGCTGGTGGTAATTCGCTTGGAGAGCCCAGAGCGTCCAGCTATACAGCTAAGACGTAAGTGATTGTGTTCCTTTAGGTCCAGGTCCAACAAATCCAAGACAGTAAAATCAGGCATGCTCAACTCCTCTCTATATACCGTTTTACTATACAATTGTTGATAGGATTTCGCAAGGGGGAAAATGGGAGAATAGGTTTTTCTGTAGATGGGGAAAGAGAGAAATAAACGCTTGTGGCAGTGAAATATAGTGCAAGAATTATGGCAGGAGGCTTATTCTCAGAGCCAAATGTCCATTGACGATTGACTTTCCAAGCCTTATCCTTAGTGTATGACCATAGTCAAAGGAGGGCTTATGAATTTGACAGTCAGAGGCATCCGTTATAACCCAAGTGACGCAACGCGTGAATTTTTGGACAAGAAACTCCAGAAACTACAGTTTGCAGAGGGATATATCCATGACCTGGATATTGCCATTACCCGTGAACCGGTAGGGCAGGGGTATCATTTGGATGCAAAACTTCACTTTTCTTGGGGTACCGTCAAGATGGTCACGTATGACTGCTACGAACTCTATGAAGGTATCGAGCTGATAACCGACAAGATTGAGGCAGTAGCAAGAAAGGAGAAAGGCAAGATTACAGATCATAAGTAACAAGTTTTAATCTATTGGGAATAAGAGATGGGGCGCTTCGGCGCCCCATTCATTACGCTTGGAGGTTGTTGTCAGTCATTTCCCCTAATAAATGATGGATCAATATTGAGCTCGTTTCGGTATTTTGCAACAGTTCTTCGAGCTACAGATATTCCCCGTTCCTTGAGCAGGTTTGAGATTTTCTGGTCGCTGAGCGCTTTCTTGCCCTCATGTGCTTCCAATATCTGCCTGATGATCTCCTTGACAGCCTGCTTGGAATGCTCCGCACCGTCTGCACCGACCGAGCTACTGAACAGTTTCTTTATGGGAATTATGCCCCAGTCAGTATCGATCCACTTAGCGGTGGATATTCTGCTTACTGTTGTCTCATGTACCCCAATCTCCTGGGCTACCGACTTCTGGGTGAGTGGTTTCAGGTACTGAGGGCCGAGGAGAAAGAAGTCCCTCTGTTCCCGGAGCAGTACCTGGGCAACCTTGTAAAGCGTCTGGTTGCGTACCTGTATCTGGAAAATCAGTTCATTGGCACTTTTTATCTGCTGGTTGATATACTGTTGTGCTTTTTTCGCTTCGTCTGCTGCCCCGACTTCTTGGGCAAGTTGCTCAAACTCTGCATTGATCCGTAGATCGGGGAGCGATGAGTCATTCATTCTGAGTACAAGCTCTCCTTCCTCCTGCTTGATGGAAACATCAGGAATGACATACTGCTCAGGCCCGCTGGAGAACCCTTGTCCCGGGAAAGGGGTCAATGTTTTGAGGAAATTCCAGAGGTCTTCCAGTTCATCGATACCCACACCAAGGTTCTTTGCAACTTGGGTTTGTTTGTTTGCCCGCATCAGTTCCAGATTATCCCTGACCAATTCAGAAAATTGTGCAAGCTCATCCCCCCTCATACCCTTAGCCTCTGCCTGGAGAATGAGAGACTCTCGCCAATCCTTTGCACCCACCCCTGTTGGGTCGAACTGTCGGATGATGGTCAGGAGCTTGGGAAGGTGTTCCTGGAAATGTTCAGGGACCAATACCTCAGGTTCTTCTGTGAAAAATCCATTTGCATCCAGGTTGGTTATCAGGAGTTCTCCAACGACGTACTCTTCCTCATTCAGCGGTTCACAGCCCAATTGGCTGAGTAAGTGCTCCTGAAGCGTTTCTTCTGAGGAGAGTGCGTTCTCCATGAATTTCTGTCTCCGGTCGCTTGCCTCACTGTCATAGCCGCTTCGGTCGCTGCCGTAGGAAGATGAGTCAGAGTAACTGTCGTCAATCCCTCTGGACTCTTTCTGTTGTTTTTGCTGGGCAAACCGCTCATAGGAAACCTCCCATGAAGAGGGTATCTCGAGAGCAGGATTGGATTCAATTTCATTCTTGACTCGTTGTTGCAGCTCAGTAAGAGGGAGTGTCATCAACTCAAAGGACTGAAGCATCTGTGGGCTTAGCTTGAGTTGTTGTTTTTGGGAGAGTGAAAGCTGTGCTGAAAAATCCATTAGGTGTCCTCCCCGAAATCTTGTCCAAAATAAATATCCCTGGCAATCTGGTTGGAAAGTAATTCCTGCTTTCCTCCTGAAACCAGGATGGTCCCTGCATTGATGATATGTGAGCAAGAAGTGATGGAGAGAGTGTCCCGAACATTGTGGTCGGTAAGCAGGATACCGATACCCTTCGCTGCGAGTGCCTTGATCAACTGCTTGATCTCAAAGACCGCCTTCGGGTCTATGCCTGCAAACGGCTCATCGAGCAAGAGGAACTGTGGATTGCTTGCCAAGGAACGTGCAATCTCTGTACGTCTGCGTTCCCCTCCACTCAAGGTATAGCCTTTCTGGGAGCGGATCTCTTCAATCCCGAACTCATGGAGCAGCTGCTCAACCTTCTCTTCCTGTTCGTGGTGGCTTAGGTCCCTTCTTGTTTGGGCAACCAAACGGATATTGTCCTCCACACTGAGTTTACGGAAAATTGAAGGTTCCTGGGGCAGGTAAGCGAGCCCCTTCTTGCTGCGGATGTACATGGGAAGTTCAGTTACATCCTCACCATTGAGCAGGATGGTTCCCTTGCGAGCCTTGAGAAACCCCACAATCATGTAGAATGTAGTGGTTTTTCCTGCTCCATTGGGACCCAGCAAGCCAATGATCTGTCCTGAGTGCATGGAAAAGGAGACATCCTTTACGACTTCTTTCTTTCCATAGGATTTGGCCAGGTTCCGTACCTCAAGAAGGCTGGTAAACTTATCCATTGACAACCCCCTTGATTGCTCCCTCCATCGTGATGGCCTCGGTGGTAAGGTCTACGGTAATTCTCTGTGCTTGATAGAGGTCCTTGTCCCAATCGATGGTGGCATTTCCCTCAAGGTTGAGCATTTGTGATTCTCTATTGAATCGTAAGGAATCGGCTTTACAAGCCATTGCACCACTGTCGGTGTGTTTGAAGAGTTGGACTTGGACCTGTAATAGGACTACTCCCTCATCAAGGGTGAACTCCAGGTGGAATGCAAATGCAATCACCTCGTTAATCTGATCGTCCAGTTCGAGGTATCCATCAATGATGATCAATTCCTCTTGGCGGTCATAGTAAAGATTCTTGCTCTGCAAGGATATTCCCCGCTCTTCATCATTGAGTGAAACAGATCCACTACAGGTGGCATAACGGAATGATTCTCCTGTAAGGACGATGGTATCGGCTTCAAGACGGAGCGAACCGCTGGTTATGGTAGCACCTTCTGAAAGTGTGATGGTCTCGAATCCCTGTTGCATATGCATGCTGGTTGAGCCGCCGGAGAAGGATATTGGCTCAGCAAGAAGGGAGAGGAGAGGAACTACCAGTATTGCAAGAATGATTAGTGCTCGTTTCATTGGGATATCACTCCCTCCAGTACTGTTTTGAAGGTAACGCTGAAGCTCGCCAATGTGGCAGTCATTCCCGTTCCTTGTACCTTCTTATTATCCTCATAGAGTAGGGTGACGGGAGTATCTCCCTTGCTGAGGAGTGTTTCATCGTCCCCGATCCAGCTCAAGGCTTCTGCTTCAATGATTAGATGCTCTGGATATTTTTCCAGGGAAATAGATCCGGAAAGTTCTGCATCGTAATACTCTGTGTCTACTTCTGCATAATCGGCATGACCGCTGATGATTAAATTGCCTTCCTTATCCTTCTGAGAGAAGTGTAAACCCCGAATAATGGCTTTGTGTGTCTGGTCATAGAGGTCGATCTCATCGGCCACAACACTAATTGGGGGTTCATTACCACGGTCCAAAACATAGGTGGCGTTTCTCAAGGTGAGATCTGGCAAGGTAAAAGAGCGTGCCGTTGCCTCCTGCTCGGGGGAAAGGGAGCAGGAGAGAAGCAGAAACGATGCAAGAACCATGCCAAGAAGCCTTTTTCTCATGTCTTGAGTATAACCGTCGTTGCCCTTTTGAGCAATCTCATTCTTCCCTCTCTTCTGAGAGTACAGAAGCAACGACAGGAAGGTAGTGGTTCGCTTGTTTCTTGAAATAGAGCCAGACTCCCACGAATCCAAGGGCGATGCTACCCAAGGCAATGAGGAAGGATGCCCCAACCCCCAGCCCTGCTGCAACGGCCAGGAAATATCCAAGTGGAAAAAGCAGTAAGGGGGCGATGAGCGTGATCAAGGTTCCAGCAATCGTCCTTGATGGCTGGAGGTAGATTTCAACCTCCTGGCCTTCGTCGACGGGGAGCTTGTTTTCATTCCAGACTTCAAACTTTTTTCCCTTCGTATTACAGAATGCCGACCCTTTACATCCGCTGCATGCTGAACTGGTGCAGACAACCTCGACCTTATCAGGAGAGATATTTCTTGTTACAGTAACAACCTCATACATAGTTATATCCTTTCATGTTCTACCGGAACGCGGATAACCTCGATGGAGGTTGCCTTCTTCTCGTCTGAAATATCCACCATTACCCCGACCAGGGCTAGGTCATCCCAGCACTCTTGGCTGCGAACCGGTATCTGTACTATTTGTTTTTCAATTTCTGTGGCAGCATCGAAGCCTCCCACGCTTGTTTGGCTTCCACATCGCCCATTGTCGGTGATATAGGCTGTGCCACCCCCTAGAATTCGTCCATCGGCGCTGAGTACCTTGGTATGGGTCCCAATGACCGCAGCTGCCTTACCATCCAGCATAAAGCCCATGGAGAGTTTCTCTGCTGTCGGGGAAGCATGGAACTGTACCAAGGGAATAGCTCCCTCTTCCTGTGCCTTGTCCACCAGGAGCTGGGCAAGGCTGAAGGCATTGGAGAGGTGGGTGCGGGGAAAGTCTGCATTGCCAAGGATATTTATCACGCATACCTTCTGCTTATTCACTGTCAGAAAGCGGACACCCCTGCCAGGGTTTTGCTGTGGGTAGTTTGCGGGCCTGAGGATGCTGGGATTCTTTGCAATGAATTCCACCATGTCCTTCTTGTAGTAGATTTTCTCTCCACCGGTGATCACATCAATGCCCAGTTTCAGCAACTGCATGCTGTGGGCTCGGCCAATACCGAAACCTCCGGTTGCCCCCTCTGCATTGGCGATCACCAAATCGATGGACTTCTCTGTCCGCAGCTGTCGCAAAGCTTCCTTGACACATTGAATCCCGGGTCTTCCTACTATCTCACCTAAAAAGAGTACGCGTATGCTCATGCACCTACAGTACCGAGTTTTTCCATCCAAAGGCAAGTGTGCATGGTATACTTGCCTTTGGAGGTGACCTGTGTGTAAGCGATGGTTTTCGAAACTGGGAAAACGTGTGGTCCAGGTACGTATGCACCAGATGCTCAAAAGCCGGGATGTCCAACAGGACTATGAACCGATGAATCTCAAGCTTCCTCCAAGCAAGGAGCCATCGAAGGCCAAGCAATTGCTTGCTCTGCTAAGCCTTGAAGAGAAAATCACCTTGCTGAGTGGGCAGGATGAGTTCTGTATCCCGGGTATTGAGCGCGTTGGCCTGAAACCGGTATGGACCAGTGATACAACACTAGGGCTTAGGGGATGGAATGCGGCGGTAACCGATTTCCCTGCATCCATTTCCATGGCAGCCTCTTGGAATACCTCCCTGCTTGCCAAGGTAGGTGAGTGTATTGGTGCAGAATGCCGTGCCCTGGGCATCGGTGTCTTGCTTGGCCCCGGGGTGAACATTGCACGGGTTCCAGTCTGTGGGAGAAACTTTGAATATTTTGGAGAGGACCCCCTGCTTGCCGGGAAGATGGCAGAAGCGTATATCAAGGGAGTGCAAACCCACCCAGTCATTACAACGGTCAAGCATTTCGCCTGCAACAACAGTGAGTATGACAGGCATAAGTCCAACTCTGTGGTTGATGAGAGAACGCTCAGGGAGCTCTATCTTCCTGCCTTTAAATATGCATTGGATGCTGGATCGCTCGGGGTGATGACCAGCTATAACCAGGTCAATGGAACCTATGCAAGTGAACACGCCTATCTCTTGGAGGGGATCCTGAGAGGAGAGTGGCAGTTCGATGGGCTAGTCATCAGCGACTGGAATTCCCTATACAGTACCGATGGTGTACTCTCCTCTGGTGTCGACCTGGAAATGCCTGGGGGAAAATACCTGAAGAGGGAGAAGGTCCTGGATGCCATCTCCGGGGGAGTGGTTACTGAGGAGGCAATCGACAGGAAGGTGCTTCATCTCTTCACTGCGTATGAGAGGGCAGGATTGTTCGACTGTCCTCTTGCCGATCCTGCTCTCAAGGTAGGAGATGACAAACATCGTGAGACTGCGTTGCAAGTGGCACAAGAGGGTATGGTGCTCCTAAAAAATGAGGATGCTGCACTTCCTCTTGGTCCTCCCCTGAAGCTCTGTATAGGGGGTGACAACGCCTACCGGGTGGCTCAAGGAGGAGGTTCTTCCATGATCCAGTGGGTAACGCCCCCAAAGACATTTGCTTCCTTGATGGAAAACAGGGCGACCATCTTGCCACGACATTGGTATCGCAGTGCCTTATACCGGAGAAGAGTAGCTTCCTCTGACGCGGTCGTTCTGGTTGTTGGTTTCAACCATATAGAAGAGTCAGAGGCCTACGATCGCCCTTGGGAGATGGATCGTGCAACGCTCCGTTCGATAGAGCATGCAGCCAAACTGAATAAGCGAACCATTGTTGTTGTACAGAGTGGGGGAGCGGTTCATCTCACCCCGTTTGCTGACAAGGTTTCGGCAATTCTCTGGACTTCCTATCTAGGTTCATCAACAGCAGAGGCCTTACACGATATTCTTTTTGGGAATGTCTCTCCATCAGGCAAGCTTCCCTTTTCCCTTGCTTCCTCGCTCTCTGATTACCGCTCTATGCGTAGCTATCCAAAGGATTATGCTACGTTCTCCCTTGCAAGAATACACAAGGGACAGGGCGATCCCAATATCCGCCAGGTAAGCCCATCGGACTATACGGAGAATCTCATGGTAGGGTATCGCCAGTTTGACAGCGAAGGGCCTGCTCCTCTGTACTGTTTTGGTCATGGGCTGAGTTACGCTGCCTTTTCCTATGATGATCTGATGGTGGGGGAGCAGGAAGAAGGAAATTTCACTGTTTCTTTCTCTCTTACCAATATATCTGATGTTTCTGGTGCAGAGGTTGTACAGCTATACATACTTCCCCTGGATGCAAAGGTCTATCGAGCGAAGCAGGAGCTGAAAAGTTTCAAGAAGGTGTACCTCAATGCCGGAGAGACGGCAATGATTGAGTTCTCTGTCTCTCCAGAAGATCTTTCCCGGTGGGATATTGATACCTGGAGGTTCGTCAGTGATGACGGTCCCTATGAGATCAGGATTGGTTCGAGCAGTAGGGATATCCGATTGCATCAGGCAGTCGAATACAAGGAAAGGAAGCCATGATGACTTCCTTTCATGATGAGCCCGGCGCGATTCGAACGCACGGCCTTCTCCTCCGGAGGGAGACGCTCTATCCAGCTGAGCTACGAGCCCATTCATCCGTATCCTACGGCAGAGGAAAGGCACGTGTCAATAGCAGGTCTTGGAAATCGTATGACATGAGATGGTGTATTAGTAACTTATTCATATAAAAAGAATAATATAACTTTTATTGAAATAAGATTACGGTAATTAAAAAAGAATTATCATTACTCTTGACATGGGTTACTTGCCTTATTACACTTTCTGTATGATGAAACGAAATCGGATGAAACGCCGTCTGAAGTTCATTCTTCCCATCCTGTTTTTCCTTCTCTTGGAAGGGGCAGTCCTTACTGCGGCCTCGCTTCCGTTTACCAGTGTCAGGGTGGAAGGCAGAATGCCGGTTACCGAGATTTTCCGCGTTGAACAGAATGATGCAGCCCTGGATTTCAATCTTTCTGCAAGTAGGAACAGTATCATCAGGGTTGGTTCGTATACACTGGTATCGAATAACACCATCAGTAAATTTCGTTTAGCCATCCGCCCTGGTGAAGACGGAAACCAGGAACGTTTTGCGTTCACTTTGGATGAAGGAGAACCATTACCTCAAGGACAAGGGTCAGAGATACCTTTTACCGTACGTGTATCGAGCAATATCTCACGTGCGGTCAGTGTTGCTGGGGATCAAGCAATGGAAAAGGATCTGGGTGTACGGGGAGTCTACGGCAACAACGATGCAATCCTCTATGAAACAGGGGATATTCTTGCTGAGATTCCTGACTTCGATCCAGACCTCTACGCAACTGGGTGGTACTCAGCAGCTATTCAGCTGAGTATTGAAGTAATCTAGAAAAGATCATCGTCAAAGAACGCGTCTTCTTCACTCTCTTCTTCATGGAATTGGAGCCTCAGGAGGTCTTGGAGCCACTTGTGGTCATCGCTTTCCATATCCACACCATCACCGTTGCATGCATGTTCTTCAGATAGCCAATCATCCAATGCAAGTAGTGCTTCTTTTGAGGTAAAACAAGGTCTGCCTTCGTTGCTAGGTATGGTAAGAGCGTCTGTCAGCAGCTGATACGGACAGGTTGCGCAAGAAGCGGATAACTGACAGAAACGCATTGCTTCTGTGTACCATTCTCGATTGTTCATGCACACAGCATACTCCATGGTTCTCAGTTTTACCACAGTTTCTTCATTCTCCAACGAAGCGAGTTTCTTCATTCCCCAACGAAGCGAGAGTAGCGGAATCCATGGTTCCATTACCGAGCGAGTGCTGGGAAAGCGAGGTGAGATACCCCGCCCCTTGGGCCAGGGTTATTGGTACCTTCCATTTGACTGTCATTGGCAGAGAAGATAGAATAGAATCATCTGAGTACAGATTTGAGGAGAGAAAGCATGAAACCAACACTTTTGGTAATGGCAGCTGGTATGGGAAGTCGCTATGGCGGCATCAAGCAGATTGACAGCGTTGGAAACCATGGAGAGACGTTGTTGGATTATGGTGTCTATGATGCACATCGAAGTGGCTTTGAGAAGGTTGTCTTTATCATCCGCAAGGATATCGAGAAAGATTTCCGGGAACGCTTGTTCGACCGGATTGCAAACAATATGGATGCCACCTATGTTTTCCAGAGCCAAGATGCACTCCTCTCTGAGGAACAGAAACGACTTGCAGTAAACAGAAAGAAACCTTGGGGAACGATCCATGCAGTCCTCTGTGCAGAGAATACGGTAAAGGAGCCCTTTGCTGTCATCAATGCAGATGACTACTATGGCAGGGAGTCCTTCGCTATCTTGGCAGAGCACCTCGCGAACCTGGAACCAGGAAGCAAAGAGCATGCAATGGTTGGATATGTCCTAGACCATACGATGAGTAAGAGTGGAACCGTCAGCCGTGCTATCTGCAATGTTGAGGATGGCTATCTTGCAAGCATGGAAGAGCATACCAAGATTGGATATGAAGGGGATAAGGTGGTCAGCCACCAGAGTTCCGGTGATATTGTGCTTACCGGTAAGGAGTGGGTTTCCATGAATTTCTTTGGTTTCTCACCCACTGCTTTCGAAAGCTTCAACAGCTACTGGGATGCTTTCATCAAGGACCATATCACCAGTGAAAAGACTGAGTGTTATCTACCCAATGGTGCCAGCAATATTGTAACAACCGGGGAAGGGAAGATGCGCTTCTATACCACCCAGGAGAGCTGGTTCGGTATGACATACAGTGAGGATAAGGATATTGTGAAGAGTGAGCTTGCCAAGAAGGCATCTTCAGGGTATTACCCAGACAAGCTCTGGAAACTCTAAGCTAGGGACGTGTAGCTCGTCTTCTCTTTTGGGTGACGTCTGATGAACCCGCCCAAGCAGCTTCCTCGATGGGGGTGAATCCCTCACCGAGGACCTTGTATGCTTCCTGTACAACCATGAATGCTTGACTATCGGCTCGGTGTACAATATTGGTAAGCTCACCAACCTTGTTGTTTGATACAACCGTCATGATGACCGGTCGGTCAAATCCGGTGAACATTCCCTGTCCATTGAGTATGGTTCCTCCATGCCCCAGTTCCTTGAGAATCTCTTCTTGGATGACTTGTCGCTTTTCGCTGATGATGAAGACCGTCTTGGCCGATCTGGTGCCAAATGACAATACCACCTTGTCAACTGTTACTCCTACGATATAGACCGTCATGGTTGCATACAATGCCATCTCGAGTGAGAAAATGAAGGCACTGGAGGCAATGATGATTGCATCAACCAGAAAGAGTGCAGTCCCCATGGAGAGCGGGGTGAACCGCGCAACAATCTGGGCGAGGATGTCTGTCCCCCCGGTGTTTGCCCCACTGCGCAGTACCAGTCCAACTCCCAGTCCCATCAATACCCCGGCTGAGATAGCCGAGAGCAATACCGAGAGTTCCTTAGAATAGTCAAGCAGTCCGTCGTAACCAACCCATGCATTGATCAGTGAGGTGAAGAGTGAGAGGAGGACGGTTCCCAGCAGTGATTTCATCCCGTATTGTTTGCCAAAAATGGCAACGCCGAGCAAGAAAAGAGGGACTGAGAGCACCAAAATAGAGAGACCGGTATCGAATCGGAGGGTATGATAGATGATGATTGCGATACCGCTTACACCACCGCTTGCAATTCTGGCAGGAGAAGAGAAAAGGGCAACCCCAGCGGCAGTGAGAAAGGATCCGAGTACAATATAGAAAAGTTCAAGTAGATGGTAATTTCGTTTGGTCATGTGTGTAGCATAGCTTTATTACTCGTGTTTTGCTACCATTTAGGGTGAGAGTTTATCACTCAGTTTTGGTTCCCATTCTTCAAGTTTTTCGAGCAACGAATCAATGTCTTGGTCGACGATCAATGCATTCAGATGGTCTTGTTTAAGAAACCCTTGCTGTACGCTGTAGGAGAGAAAATCCAAAAGTTGATCATAGAATCCTGCAAGATTGAGTATGGCCACAGGTTTCTGGTGGTACCCGAGTTGCAACCAGGTAAAGATTTCCAGGATTTCCTCCAGCGTACCGATTCCTCCCGGGAGGGCAATAAATGCATCAGCAAGTGAATACATTTTGGCTTTTCTCTCGTGCATTGTGGGAACAATGATCAGTTCGTTTTCAACAGTGTGAAGCCGAACGTCTTTTCTATTCAATGCTTCAGGAAGGACTCCAATGACATTCCCTCCCCGTTCATAGAGACTTTGGGCAACGATACCCATCAGCCCACGATTTCCCCCACCATACACCAATGAAAGGTGTTTTTCTGCCATAGCGATACCCAATTCTTTTGCCCCTTCCGCTAAACGGGGGTTGGTTCCGGTGCTGCTTCCGCAAAATACTGCAAGTGTTTGTAATTTCTTCATAGGGTGGAAGGGTACAGAATATGTCATATCTGTGGCAAGATGGTAAATAAGTAGGGTTACCAATTCTCCATTTGCTTGTTATAATTACTACAGAAGTGTATGATACCCATAGTTGGTTTTGTAATATGATTGCTGTGGCCCCACAAAGAGTCGCAGAGAGGAGTTTCATTGATATGAAAAGGAAATTCATTACTGTATTAGCTGTATTGATACTTTTACCGGCATTCTTGTTTGCCGTTCCTGTAGTAGTAACCTGGGAGTGGTTGCTGGAAGACCCCTTGGTGACAACCTTCCGCTACCAAGTTGATGGGGAGGAAGAGGATAACTGGACGATTGTAGACTCTTCTGTCACCAGCTACACCGAGCGTGGGCTTGATGGGACTGTAGACCATGCTCTCTACCTCCAGCAATCATATGATGGAGTACATTTCAGTGGAAGTGCCATCTCAGTAGCAGAAGCGATGTTCCCACCCGAAGAAGAAGTCCCCGTGGTGGCCAGTGAGCCAGTTCCTGCTGCTGAAGAAATGGTAGCTGAAGAGCCAGCTCCTGTAGCAGAGGAAATGGTAGCTGAAGAGCCAGTTCCTGTAGCTGAGGAAATTATCGCTGAAGAACCTGCTGAGGAAGTCGTTCCTGTAGCTGAGGAAGTGGTCGCTGAAGAGCCGGCAGAAGAAGTGGTTCCTGTAGCCGAAGAAGTGGTTGCTGAAGAACCTGCTGAGGAAGTCATTCCTGTAGCTGAGGAAGTGGTCGCTGAAGAACCAGCAGAAGAAGCTGTTCCTGCGGCTGAGAAAATGGTAGCTGAAGAGCCTGTAGAAGAGAAGAAGGAAGTGGAAAGCCGATCACGCACAACCCTTACCTTGGGTGGTACCTTCAACTTCCAGAGCCCTGCTCTGAACAATTATCACCGGTTCAATCTACAAGCCGAACTCGGAGTGCAATTGGAGAACCTGGTTACCTTCAATGATTCCCTTGGCATGGGTGTAGACCTCGGTCTTGCTTATTCTCCTTACCTCCTCAATGGTTGGAGAGCTGTAGTTGATGATGTCATTGCCTTCGATATTGGTGCTGCATTTGGTAACTTCGACCAAGCTGGAACCCTATCTGTTGCTCCAATGCTCAATATCAGCATGGGTAAGACTGATTTCGATATCGGCCTTGGTGGTTTCCTTACCTGGGGACCTGACTTGGCAACCGACAGTGGGGATTCATTCCTCTACGGTGCCTTTGCAAAGGCTGCGTTGGAGTACCACTTCAACAAAACCTTCAGCATGGGAGCAAGCGCCAAGTATGGCCTTATTCTCAGTGAAGGGACCAGCAGCATGCCTCAATTTGCTGAGGGTACTGTCTATATGGGCTTCTCCTTCTAGGGAGAGACAGAAATTCCTGGATAAAGAGCCCAGCAATGGGCTCTTTTCTTACACCTGTGCCTTGACCTCGCTTCTTTGGTATGGATATCATAGACCGAGATGGGACAGGTTCCCTTCATGATACTATTGCACTGGACCATGTAAGGTCCGCTGCAATAAAAGGATGGTTAGTGTTTTTATGAAATCAGGCCGTGTGCAAGCATGCATCGACTACATCAGGTTCAACCACGAGGCAGAAGGATATGAATTCTCCGAGGAAGAGGAACAAAGTGCACGTTCCATCCTGGAGGAAGAGTCTACAGCGGATGAATTGATCCAGCGGTATATTGAGGAACACGGACTTGCCATGCAGTACACCAAAACCTCAGACGAGCTCTCCGTCTATCCTGATACCTCTACCTTGGTTAACTTCTTTTCGATCAAGGAACGATCTAAACTGAGAAAAGTGGAAGCCTCCCTGGCCAACTTGCGTACCGCAGAGATGCTTACTGAGTCAGTAGACAATACCTATGATTTCGAATATCTGAAAACCATTCATGGAAGAATGTTCAGTGACGTCTATCCCTCAGCCGGCCAGATTCGTACCACCGTTGCTGCAAAGAGAACCGTTTTCTGCCATCCTACGTTTATCGAGAGCGCTGCAGAAGATATTTTTGGCCGTCTTAGGAAAGAACACTACCTCAAAGGATTGGATCGGGAGACCTTTATCAACGACCTCGCTTTCTTTATGGGAGAAATTGAGGCCCTTCACCCA
Organism: Sphaerochaetaceae bacterium; assembly: GCA_028532765.1. GTDB lineage: Bacteria > Spirochaetota > Spirochaetia > Sphaerochaetales > Sphaerochaetaceae > Sphaerochaeta. The sequence goes on from JAQQAR010000055.1 coordinate 26,405, forward strand.
TTCAGAGATGGAAATGGAAGGGCAGCTCGCCTGTTCTTCTACCAGCTCTCGGTACATGCGGGTTTTGACATCGACTGGTCGATGGTCGACCCGGACCGATTGCTAGAAGCAGATATCAGCGCGATTGATGGGGATTACCAACTGTTGATCGATGTGCTGGAAGAAGTGGTACTGTAAGAGATTGGGACGGTTTTCCGTCCCTTCGTTCTTTTTGGGAGATATATATGACCAAAATAGCTTTTTTTGATACCAAGCCCTATGACAAGGTTTGGTTTGATCATTTCTCTGGTGACTACCAGGTGGAAATCACCTATTTTGAATCGAAGCTCAACCATAAGACAGCTCCTCTGGCCAATGGGTATGAGGTGGTCTGTGCTTTCGTGAACGATACCATTGATGAACAAGTGATCGATGATCTGTATCAAGGTGGTGTTCGTCTCCTTGCCATGCGTTGCGCAGGATACAACAACATTGATTTCAAGGCATCCTTCGGGAAGATCCATATTGTCAGGGTACCTGCCTACTCACCCTATGCTGTTGCAGAGCATGCGATGGCACTTCTGCTGAGCCTGGTGAGACAGACACACCACAGTTATGTGAGAACCCGCGAGTTCAACTTCAGCCTCAATGGCTTGGTCGGGTTTGACCTCCATGGAAAGACCATCGGGGTTGTAGGGACTGGCAAAATTGGACGGGTGTTTATCGACATCTGTAGAGGGTTTGGGATGAGGGTGCTTGCCTATGATCCCTATCCCAATGATTCAATTTCCGTTGACTACTGCAGTTTTGAGGAGCTTTGCAGGGAGAGTGACATCATAAGCCTCCATTGTCCTCTGACCGATGAGTCCTTCCATCTGGTAGGTCGCGAGAGTATCGCCAAGATGAAAGACGGGGTTGTTCTGATCAACACCTCTCGAGGGGCCTTGGTTGATAGCTTGGCACTCTTGGAAGGCATTCGGAGTAAGAAGATCGGAGGGGCTGCATTGGATGTGTACGAGGAGGAGGCTGAACTCTTCTATGAAGACAGAAGCACCACCATCCTTGATGATGATATCCTTATGCTCCTGATCTCGATGCCCAATGTACTGGTCACCAGTCATCAGGCGTTCCTTACCAAGGAAGCGCTCCAGAATATTGCACTCACGACGCTCAAGAGCATTGAAAGCTATGCGAAGGGAGATGTGATGGAGCATGAGATTTGTTATCAGTGCGATACCTGCAACAAGGTTACCGGTCAGCGTTGTTTCTGATGTTTTTCTCAGCCCACTGGCTGTCTACTCGGATAAAGTATCCTTCCTGGAGAGGGAAGGATGCTGCATTCTCGTGGAGCTGACTATACAGACCATACTCACAACTGATGGATCCCTCGAGGGATCCATCTTGTCCTAGCACCGTGAAGTACAGCGTCTTTTCTTCTTTTCTCTGTTCCGTGAAAAAGAGCTGGTAGTCAGGCTCCTGTAGTTGGAGTGAAAGGTAGAGCTTGCCAAGCTATACAGTGCGGTCATCGAGGCCTTGTTCCCAGATCAGGAGTTTTTCTTTCAGGGAGGCTGTTGTACTGACCAGTCTTAGTGTGTAGTTGTCGAGGCCCTCGCGTCCTGTTACCTTCCCATCCACCTGCTCGTGCTCAGTGTTTGGAATGAGCATTATTGCCCATTTTGTAGTTTCCTCTACCACCAGTAACTCATGCAATACCGTGTACTGCTTCTTGCAAGCAGGACAGGTGACACTGAAAAGGCTGTCTGTAAGAATTCCCAATCTCTGCTTTGGTTGTTTTTTCAGGTCGATGAACGGGGTGAGGGTATGGGGGTGTTCCTTCTTGCAGTGGGGGCAGGTAAGTGTTACGTCTTGCACAGTACTATACTCCTGAAAAGAAGGCTCCCTGAAACCAGGGAGCCAGTAGATGATTATTTTTTTCGAATTACCTTCTTGGGGGCAGGTTTTGCCTGCTTGATCTTGGCAATTGGACGATGCTTGATCAGGTAGGTCTGGTGAATCTTCTGGTCACGCGCAAAATCCTCTGCAATGGTCTCTTTCGAAATATCCTGGATGTCATACTCTTCAAGAAGTCGCTCATCCATCTTGAATTTCCGGAAGTTGTTGCTGAAGATCAAGGTGCCTTTCTCATCGAGATGCATCATACAAGCCTTGATCAAGCGAACCTGGTCTCGATAGACATCGAAGGTATCCCGTCCCTTTCCATTTGAAAAGGTTGGGGGATCACAGAAGATGAGGTCATACCGGTCGTAGGTGTCGAATAGGAATTCGATACAGTCGCTTCGATAGAAAAAGTGATTCATTCCGGTAAAACCATTAAGCTCCATGTTCTTCGTAGCCCAGTCAAGGTAAGTTGTGGAGGCATCAACACTCACGGTGCTTAGTGCTCCTCCCTTGGCCGCCTGTACTGTGGCGGTTCCCGTATAGCAGAACAGGTTCAGGAACCGCTTTCCTTCCGCCATCTTGGCAATCTCGGCGCGGATAGGACGGTGGTCGAGAAAGATTCCGGTATCCAGATAGTCGGTGAAGTTCACCAGATATTTGGCATCATTCTCATTGATGATGTAGAACCGGTCGCTGCTTGCCATCTTCTCGTATTGCTTCTCGCCTTTCTGGGGGGTTCGCTGTTTTACGTAGATCTGTTCGCGATCAATACCAGTTGCTCGTTCAGTGGCATCAATAAGTTCTCCCAAACGTCTGAGCGCAGCCTCTTCCTCAATGGTGCTCGGGGGGGCATACTCCTGGAGGCTGATATATTTGCCTTCATAGAGATCGATTGCCGCGCTGTACTCCGGCATGTCTGCATCATAGATACGGTAGCAGGTGACTCCCTGGCTTTCCATGATGGGAGTGATAGCAGAAATGTTCTTGACCAAACGGTTGTATGCCATCTGAGCTCCCTCGCTCAAGGGCTGGGCAAGCCGTTCCTGCTTACGGGCGATTGCACGTTCGATCATCTGCTGTCGTTCTTCAGACGTGAATACATAGTAGTGGGCAATCTGGCAAGTGACCCCACCGTTGTTTACTGTATTGGTCCTATTGGGTTTCATGTCAACATAGCTCAACAGTTCCTGCTGTCCACACAGCAGGGCTACGTTCCATCCACCGAAGAGGCTGCTTAGCTGGCTGCCGATCTTTCGATAGAGAGAGCGAAGATCCCCATCACTTTCCATTCTCAGCCCATAGGGAGGATCGGTGATGATGTAGCCATGGTCGGAAGGAACATCGTCCTCGGTAAGGGTTAGGAAGTCTTGTACCCGGAAGTCGATCAGGTGATCAACCTGGGCTAGCTCAGCGTTCTTTCTTGCAATAGCCACGGCCTTAGGATCATTATCCCATGCATAGATGGAAATCTTGCGATCCTTTGCCTTTTCAGCTCTCTCGACAGCTTCATCTACCACATCATCCCAGAGATCCGGGTCATGGAAGGGAAGGCTGAGGAAGTTGAACTTTCGGGCAGTTACCAACCCTGGGGCACGGTCACTTGCCCAGAGAGCGGCTTCGATGGCAAGCGTACCGCTTCCGGTGAAAGGATCAAGCAAGGTAGGAACAGTTTCTTCTGCCTCCAAGGCCTTCCTCCACTCTGAGCGGTAAAGCACTGATGCTGCAAGGTACTCTCCGAGGACTGCATCGGTCTGTGCGGCGCGGTAACCACGCTTATACAAACCACGGCCGGAGAAGTCTACATACCATGCGACTGCGTCTCCATCGATATGTACGTGGAACACCACATCGCTCTCTTCCTTGTCTACCATGGGTCGTTGGCCGTCAAATTTTTCCCTGATCCGGTCAACAATTGCGTCCTTGACGCGGATTGTTGCAAAGTGAGAATTTTTCAGGTATCGGCAGTTCTTCGTCGTCTCGGTAACCAAGAATGTCTGCTCAGGAGTGATCCAATCCTCCCAGGGTATCTGCAGTGATGCTTCATAGAGCTCATCAGCGTTCTGGATATCGTCATCCATGAACAAACCAAGGAGTACCCTTGTAGCGGTCCTCGACCAAAGGCAGAACCGGTAGGCTGCTGCAAGGTCTGCTGCGAACTCAACACCACCGCTGATACTGCGGATTTCGGTTGCACCAGCCCTACGGGCTTCCTCTTCAATTATGTCGTTCATGTATAAGGCTGAAGTGGCGAAGAAAATCATTTGGGTTCTCCCTCTGCGTCGCTGAACAAGTAATCTAGTTCAAATTTTTCGTAATGGTAGTGGGTATTGCAATTGACACAGACCAGCTCAAGCGGGAAAGGGCCATGCTCCAGGATATCCTGTTGCTCTGCCTTGTCCAGTTGCTTCAGGTACGTTTGGTATTGCTCGCGAGAACAGGGGCAAGAGAAGCCCAGGGGTTGTCTTGCCAGGTGCCTGAGTTCATAGCTCCCAAACTGCTCTTCTACATACTCCTTGATCGACATCCCTTCGGCAAGTTTCTTGCCGATCGAAGGAAGAGCATAGGCCTGTTCTTGGAGTTTCTCGAGGACATGATCCTCACACCCCGGCATTGCCTGCAGGAACAGGGCACCGCTACCGGTAACCTGTCCTTCTTTGTTGAAATTAATCGAGAGGCTGAAGAGGGTGGGGGTCTGCTCTGACTGATGGAAGTAGAGTGCAAGATCCTTGGCCAAATCGCCATAGGCCATCATGGTCTGTCCGGTGAAGGGGGCCTTGTGTCCCTCCAGCAATTTTGAGACTGAGATAAAGCCAGGTCCATAGAGCTCGTTCAGGTCCAAACTTTCCAGAGGTTTGGTAAGGGGGATTGGATTATGTTTCAGATATCCCCTTACCGCTCCTGCTGCCCAGGCTTCCGTGTACACACCTGCTATAGGACCTCCACACTCAATAGTCAGCTGGATTCGGTCATTGCCTTTTACCGTACTGCTGAGAAGGCCTGCTGCAAGGTATGCCTGACCCAATACATAGGTCTCCAGGAGTCCCAGTTCATGGTTGGCTCGCATCTGATTGATAAGTGTGGTCGCTGAGATTGCAGTAACACGAACTTGATCGTTATGCAAAAGGAACACCTCGCGCCCATCTTCAGGCTGGGAAGCGAGATGTTCTCGTAAATTACTATCTTCTATCTTTTTCTTGATCATACGGATGCAGAGTAGTCAATGACCTTACTTTTTGCAAGAGCTTCGAACTCAGTTCCGCCGAGAACCTCTCGTTTGAGCAGCTCTTCTGTGATCGTGAGCAGAGCTTCCTTGTTCTTCTCCAGCTTTGTCTTGACCATCTCATATCGCTCCCCGACAATCCGGGCGGTCTCACTGTCGATATACTCCTGTGCTTTCTCACTGTATTCACGTGCACCCGAGATTCCTGCAATGCCACTATTGGTGGTAGGGAGGGTGATGTTCCTGTAGCGCTCGCTCATACCGAACTCCGTGATCATCCTCCTTACCATGTCACTTGCCCTGCTGATATCATTGCCTGCTCCGGTGGAAATCTCATTGTAGATGACCTCCTCGGCTGCCCGACCACCCAAGAGGGTGTCGATATTTCCCAAGAGTTCACTCTGGCTGAGCAGGAAGCGGTCTTCAGTCGGGTACTGCAAGGTGTAACCCAAGGCACCAAGTCCACGGGGGACGATGGATATCTTGCTTACCGGTTCAGCTCCCTCGGTCATGAAGGCGGTCAAGGCATGTCCCGTCTCATGGTAGGCTACTCTTTCCCGTTCCTTCTCATTGAGCAATCGGCTCTTTCGCTCAAGACCTGCCACCGACTTTTCGATTGCCTCCTCGAAGTCCTCTTGCATCACTACTTTTCGGTCCTGGCGTACAGCCATCAGGGCTGCCTCATTTGCAATGTTTGCAAGATCAGCACCGGCAAGGCCTGCAGCACCCTGGGCAATCTTTCTCAGGTCAACATCATCGCCCAGTTTTATCTTCTTGGTATGGATCTTCAAAATTGCCAGCCTTCCTTCCAGGTCGGGCTTGTCGATAAGGACCTGTCGGTCAAAACGGCCTGGACGAAGGAGTGCTGGGTCAAGGATTTCCGGTCGGTTGGTCGCCGCAATGATGATCACTCCGGTGCGTGAGTCAAAACCATCCATCTCTACGAGCAACTGGTTGAGCGTCTGTTCCCTCTCATCGTTGCCTCCCATTCCAGCAGAAACGCGAGAGCGTCCGATGGCATCGATCTCATCAATGAAGATGATACAGGGGCTGTTTTCCCTTGCTTGCCTGAAGAGATCTCTCACACGTGCAGCTCCAACACCCACGAACATCTCCACGAAATCCGCTCCACTCATCTTGAAGAAAGGTGCACCTGCCTCTCCGGCGACGGCCTTCGCGAGCAGGGTCTTACCGGTTCCCGGAGGTCCTACCAGGAGTACTCCCTTGGGGATCTTTCCTCCAATCTCGGTGTATTTCTCCGGGCGTTTCAGGAAATCCACCACCTCTTCCAGTTCATATTTGCTCTCATCGGCTCCAGCAACATCTGCGAAACGAACACCGGTGTCTCCCTCTGCAACAATCTTGGCCTTGTTCTGGTTGAAGGAAAGAACGCCTTGTCCGCCCTGTCCACCCATTTTTGAAAAGAGAAAGCGCCAAATGAGGATGATGAAGACAAAGGGAAGTATATACGAGAGGATGGATGAGAGTATGCTGGGTCTCTCAGGTGCGGTAGCATAGTACTCTACCCCATTTTCATCCAAGAGAGGGATAAAGGAAGGGTCATCTACCTTATACGTGCTGAAAGATTGCAGGTATGTGCTGGCCTCCAGTCCTATCTGGGGATTTGTCGTATACGTTTGTAAGTCATTCACGGCCTGGTCCCTGGTGAATGGGTAGCCGATATACTGTTCCTCTTCTATGGCAACACGTTGTATGGTTCCGTCTTCCACCAAGGATTTGAACTGGTTGTAATCCACTGGGGTGACATTGCTCTGTCTGCTGACCATGTAGGTATTCAGTGCCATGAACACCAAAAGTATGATGAAGAAGTACCAGAAGGAGAAGGTAAACTTCTTTCCACCCCTTGGTTCCTTCTCTCCCAGATGTACACCAGGCTCAATATTCAATTTTTTCTTGAATTTTTCTTTCCAATCCTTATTGTCTTTACTCATGTTTCCTATTTCCTTGGTTGATGATGGCTATCTGGCCATCTGCAGTAAATATATCCCTACAATTGTCAATCGGCAACAAGCCCTATATAGTTAACGGTATATGGAAACGAAACAGGTTGTATTGATTACCGGTGGCGCAAAGCGTCTTGGACTCGCTATGGCCCAGCATCTGCTAGGGGAAGGGTATCGTGTGGTCATTCATTGCAACACAAGTTGTGGTGAAGCAAAAGCGTTGGGTGACGATTGCCGCACAGTTCAGGCTAACCTTACCAATAGGGAAGAACTACAGACACTCTTCCTAAAAGCAGTTGCTTGCTTCGGTCAGGTTGACCACCTGGTCAACAATGCATCAGTCTTTCCCTCAGCTTCCATCGAGGAGACAACATTTATGTTGTGGGATGAGGTGATGGCAATCCACAATACTGCTCCCTTTTTTCTTTCAAAATCACTCTATCTTCACCTTCTAGAACGTGGAGTTACAGGGTCGGTCGTCAACATGGTCGATACCAAGATTGAGGCCCCCACTGCAAGCCGTAGTGCATATTATATCTCCAAGGGGGCCTTGTTGGCTCAGACCAAAACCTTGGCGGTATCCCTCGCGCCGACGCTACGCGTGAATGCCATCTCCCCTGGAGCAGTACTCAGTAATGGTGATGACACCTACTTTGCAAAGATGGCAGAACGACTCCCGCTCAAGCACACCGGCTCGGCCTCTGATATTGTACAGGCAGTAGCTTATTTACTCCGTGCTACTTTTGTTACAGGCATGGAACTCGCAGTCGACGGAGGACAGAGACTTTTGTAGTTTAGGTGAAGATGGGCCTATGGTACTTGCCCTTGATGTAATTCAATACGATAGTTAATGGTATTACTAATAGCTATAGAAGGAGTGCATATTCATGCATAATCGAAGAATACGAGGGATGGTTCTTTGCTTGGTTTTCATTGTTGGAACCACCTCCGCCTTCTCCCAGTCACTGGAGGATATTGTCTCCAGGGCACTTGGAGAGAGTACCCAGATGCAGGACTTGGAGATTACCAAGAACAACGCCCTATTGACCCAAAGCATTTCACAAGCAGAAGACGATGTAGGTATTACTGTCAGTAGCGGAGAGGTAAGTGCTACCTATGACCCTTCCACCAATGCTTATCAGTTCATGACTACTGGAATGGGGGCTTCCTTCTTGCTTCCAGATGATGGGGAGACCACCATCACCGTATCCACGGGTACGATGCGCTATCTGCCTGACGGGAGTGCCTTTGCCATCTCCCCCAAGGTTTCAGCGAGCCACACCATTACCTATGGCTATACCACCGATAATCGTGAAAGTCTTGCAAACAGGCAGACTGAAGTATTGGCTACCAGCTCCTATGAGAGCAGTAAGCTGAACTTTACCAATACCATCTATAAACAGATCAGCAGTTTGTTGGAGAATGAAAAATCTATCAAGCAGACCGAAAAGCAGATAGCAGACCTCCGCCTAGACCTTGAGCAGAACCTCTCGTTGAAGCTCATCAGGGAGGGAAGCCTTACCCATGAGACACAGAAGCAGGCAATAGCGTCCCAAGAGGCAACGCTCTCGGGTTTACAGGCCTCACGTAAGCTCTTGCTGAGGCAGTACGCCACCTTGACCGGCTCAACATGGGAAGGTGTGGACTCAATTCCTGAACCGGTGCTCGATTTCTCCAGCAACATGGAAGGGAACAGCAATGTGCTCATGCAGTCTCTTGCCCTTTCCATGGCAAAAGAGGACCTGGCGCTGAAGATTGCTGAGTTTGAGAACAAGAGTCTGAAACTCAGTGGTGGTATTGCTACATCCACCATTGATACGGTTTTCAATAATTATAAGGGGGATATCAATACCATTTCCCCGGAACTCTCTGCTACCTTGGCGGGCAAGCAGTTCTCACTGACAGGAAAGGTGGAAGGGACGTATGATATTTCTAAAAATGACTTCACTCCCACCGTGAGTGTCAGCGGAAGTTGGAGCAACAATCCTACCTCCACTACCGACTCTCTGACGGTACAGAAGTTGCAGAACGAGGTTTTGCTTGCTGAGATAGCGTATGCCAATGCCAAGAATGATTACAACCAGAGTGCAACTTCGCTTGAGAATAGGATAGCCTCCTGGAACCTCAGCTACATGTTGCTGGGCCAGACGATGGATTATCACCAACAAGTGTTGGAGCAGCAACAGGATCTGGCAGAGCGTGGCCTTGCTACTCAGAGCGAGGTGGATGATGCAGCCTTTACTGTGGAGATGGACGCCTATGACGTAGCTGTCACGCTCTTATCAGGCTTGCAATTAGAAAACGAAATTCGCATCTTGCAGATATAAGGGAGAAGCATTCCATGCAAAAGCAGTCCAATGAAATGAATACCGAGCACCAAGTAAGGAACCAGCTCAGACGGAAACTCCGTGTAAAACGGATCAAACGATTGACAACTACCTTCGTTGTATTGGCCCTGATTCTTTTCGGCCTCTTTCTCTACACCTTCTACAATGAAAACGGAAGAATGCCATGGGCAGAGGAAAAAGCACCGGTAAGTGCCATTAAGGAAGTTGAGGCAAAAGTATATGAGAGTACCTTCACCTCAACGATTGATCTCTCAGGGTATGTTGAACCAAATGACATCCAGAAAGTGATTCTCAGAGCAACTGGTACGGTAACCGATGTATTCGTGGAGGAAGGGGATGTGGTCAAGAAGGGCGATGTATTAATCGCCATCGATGATACCAGCCAGAAGTACGAAGTTGCAAATCTTGAAGCGGAACTGGAGAGAGCAAAACTGGTCGGAAGCGACCGTGAGGTTGAGCTGACCGAGCTGAGATTGCAATCGGCTCAGAATCGGCTGGACTACACCAAGGCATATGCAAATTTTGATGGGGTGGTGGCAGAGGTCAATGTCAGCCAAGGTGATTATTTTGATGCAGGTGCCAGTGCAATGACCATCATTGATCGCTCTGCTCTCAAGGCAACGGTTGAAATTGACGAGATCGATATGCAGTATGTACAGCTTGGGCAGAGAGCCACACTCTACTTTGATTCCTATCCATCATCGGCAGTGGAGGCGGAGGTTACCTATATCCCAATGCTTGGAAGATATACAAACCAAGGAATTGGGGTAATGGATGTGGAACTTACCATCTCTGATCCTCCGTCCCAGATTGCCCCAGGTTTCACCTTTGAAGGCTCGATTGCAAGTGAGGGAGAAACCACTTTGGTCCTGCTTCCCCAAAGTGCTGTGACAAGTAGCCGAGGTTCCAGCTATGTTACCAAGAAATTGGCGGATGGTAGTACTACAACCGTTGCTGTTACCGTAAAATACCTGGGGGAGGGAATCAGCCAGCTTCTCAGTGGAGACCTCAAGGTAGGGGATACCCTGATTATCAAGAAGACTGATACCAGCGCATCTGCTCTGGTCACCATGACAGGACCTGGTGGTGGCATGGGTGGAGGGCCAATGCGGTGATAGAGATGGAACAACATGTAATACACCTTGAGGACGTAAGGCGCTACTATGTCATGGGCGATTTCATCGTGAAAGCCCTTGACGGGGTGTCTCTGTCAATCAAGAAGGGAGAGTTTACCTCGATCATGGGACCCTCGGGAAGTGGAAAGTCAACCATGATGAATCTTATCGGTTGCCTCGATACTCCAACCAGTGGCCTGATTGACATTGATGGTGAGAATACTGCTGGCTTGAATGAAACTGAGTTGGCGTATATCAGAAACCGGAAAGTGGGTTTTGTTTTCCAGCAGTTCAACCTGTTGGGAAAGCTGACAGCCCTTGAGAATGTGGTAACCCCACTTCTCTATGCTGGCATGGGAGTACGTGAACGTAAGCAAAAGGCTGCTGATGCGCTAGAGCGGGTTGGTCTTGCAGACCGCATGTACCATCGTCCCAATGAACTCTCAGGTGGTCAGAAACAGCGGGTCGCAGTGGCTCGTGCCTTGGTAAATGACCCTACCATCCTGCTTGCAGATGAACCTACCGGTGCACTGGACAGCAAGACCGGAGGCCAGATCATGGAACTCTTTGAGGAGTTGAATGCTGAAGGCAGGACAGTCATTCTCGTTACCCACGATAGGGAGCTGGGAATGCGATGCCATCGACAGATACATCTGCGCGATGGAAAACTGGAGGAAGGGTATGCTGTTTGAGAACATAAAACTTGCATTCTCAGCTATGCGTGGCAGCAAGATGAGGACCGCCCTCTCCTTGTTGGGTATTGTTATCGGGGTAGCTTCGGTAGTAGCCATCTTGACCATTGGCCAGAGTGCATCAACAAGTATTACCGACAGCATCGCTGTAGGTGGCTTGGATATGATTACCGTATATCCATCCTATGCACAGCGCTCGAATGGTACCTTTGATGAGGAATTCAGCGATACCCTGCTTAGGGATATCGAGGGATTGACCACCGTACTCCCCCAAAACAACAGCAACGCCCAGATCCGCAGTGGACAGGAGACGGTCAATGCATCGGTTTCCGGGGTGCTCTCAAGCTATGGAGAAGTGCTTAATCTGGAATATGCAGAGGGTGGTTTTTTCGAGTCCATGGACAATATCAATTATCGTCAGGTTATTGTGCTTGGTTCTGATATTGCTGAGGAATTGTTTCCAGACCAGAGTGCCGTTGGCCAGTATGTAAGTGTGTTTCGAAACCAAGCAAAGAGTTATTTGGTGGTTGGAGTTCTCGAGAGCAAGGATGCTACCTTCAACCTATCCTATGATAACACGGTGTTTATTCCCTACAACACCTATGGACAGCGATTCACCCGGACCTCCGGAGTGGGTGCGTATGTCCTGAAAGTCCAGGACGGATATGATACCATTGAGGTCTCTGACAGGGTGACTGAATATCTAGATGGCATTGTGGGAAGTGATGGTTACAATATCTTCAGTCCAGCTAGTTTGGCCGATATGGCAAATGAGATTACTGGAACCTTCAGCGCGTTCTTGGCTGCTATTGCCGCCATCAGTCTCTTGGTTGGAGGGATTGGGATTATGAACATCATGCTGGTATCGGTTGCTGAACGTACCAAGGAGATTGGCATCCGCAAGGCTTTGGGAGCGAGCCCGAACGTCATTCGAGGGCAGTTTATCTGTGAAGCGCTCACGCTGACCATTATCGGTGGCTTATTGGGTATCGCACTGGGTGCCTTGATCAGTTACGGGGTGACCAATGTTATGGATTGGTCGTTGCATTTATCGTATACCTCGGTCATACTGGCGTTGGGTTTTTCCATGTTTGTCGGTGTCTTCTTTGGGTGGTATCCAGCAATGAAAGCTTCCCGGCTTGATCCGATTGATGCCCTCAACTATGAATAGGATTCTCGGGGGAATACTCACTTGACTGTTAAAAAAACTAGGTGGATGATCGTTGACGAAAAGGAACCAT
>JAQQAR010000056.1 GCA_028532765.1 Sphaerochaetaceae bacterium
AGAGGTGTCGGGGTCTTCACCGTTGCTGCCGTGTCAAGCGCGTTCTGCAGGTCCTTGATGTGCAGGTCGATGCGGAACCCGGGCTTGAAGTTCCCGTCCAGCACCAAAGGTGCCTTCGCATCGAGGACCGTGCTGCCGGCAAGTCCCCCACGGATTGCCTTGAACACCTTCTCGGGATCCACGTCGGCCTTGGTTGCAAGCACCAGTGCCTCGCTCATCCCCGCGATGTTCGCCGCCACCATGATCTGGTTCGCCAGCTTGGTCGTGTTCCCGCTCCCGATCTCACCGACCAGGGTCACACTCCCACCCATCACCTGCAGGATCGGCTCGACCACCTTGAAGGTCTCCTCCGGTCCGCCGACCATGATCGCCAGCGTACCGTCGATCGCCTTGGGCTCCCCGCCGGAGACCGGGGCGTCAAGCATGACCACTCCCTTCTTCGCCAGCTCTGCGGCAACCTCCCGGCTCACGATCGGGCTGATGGAGCTCATGTCCACCACCACCAGGCCTTCCTTCGCACCTTCGATTACCCCACCCTCTCCAAGTACCACTGTCTGCACATGGGGGGAGTTGGGCAACATCGTGACCACCACATCGCTCTGTGATGCCACTTCCTTTGCGCTTGCTGCCTCTGCAGCCCCGGAGGCGACCAGCTCGGCGACCGCTTCCTTGTTGATATCGTTCACGACCAGGCTGTAGCCGGCCTTGATCAGGTTCTTCGCCATGGGCTTGCCCATGATCCCAAGTCCTATGAATCCTATCCTCATCTCTTTGCTCCTTACTTGTCGGCCAGGACGCTCCTGACCTTCTTCGCGACATCCTCCGCCTCCAGGCCGTAGTGCCTGAGCAGGATCTCGTAGTTCTCCGCACTGGTGCCGTAGCGGTCGCCCACTCCCAGCATCTCGATGGGCAGGCGGCTCTTGCTGAGCGCCTGGCACACCACGCTGCCAAGTCCGCCGATGACGTTGTGCTCCTCGGCGGTCACCACGCCCTTCACCCCCTCACAGAAGCCGAGCAGGGCCTCGGTGTCCAGCGGCTTGATCGTCGACACGTTCACCACTCTCGCGGAGATGCCTTCCTTTGCGAGGATCCTTGCAGCCTCCATGGACTGCTGCACCATCACACCGGTTGCGAAGATCACCACGTCCCCTCCGTCGACCATCTGGGTCATCTTGCCGATGTGGTACTCATCGTCGGGGTCGGTCACCACCGGCAGGTCGTTTCGGTTGATGCGCAGGTACATCGGTCCCTTCTGTTCCACCATGGCCCTGACCATCTTCTCGGTCTCCACTGCATCACAGGGGCTGAGCACAGTCATGTGCGGCAGCACCTGCATCAGTGCGATGTCGTCGATGCTCTGGTGCGTCTTGCCGTCGCCGTAGTCCGAGAGCCCGGCGCTCGAGCCGCAGATCTTCACGTTCAGGTTCGCGATCGTGATCGAGGAGCGGATCTGGTCGTAGGCTCGCCCGGAGGCGAACACCGCAAACGAGTTCATGAACGGGATCTTCCCAGTCAGGGAGAGACCTGCGGAGACCGACGCCATGTTCTGCTCGGCGATCCCCATCTGGAAGTAGCGCTCGGGGTACTCCGCTGCGAACAGCTTGCTCATCGTCGAGTTGCCCAGGTCGGCTTCCAGCATCACGATATCCTTGTTGTCCTTTCCCAGCTCGACCAGGGTCTCGCCGTAGGTTGTCCTCAGGCTGTCTGTCGTCCTCATGCCTCTACCTCCTTCCTCATGTTGTCGATGCACTGCCATGCAATCTTGTACTCTTCCTCACTCATAGCCGCATTATGGTACTTGGCCTTACCCTCCGCGAACGGGAAGCACTTGCCCTTGATGGTGTGTGCCATGATCGCAGTCGGGCCTTCCTTGTATGCCTTTGCAGCATCAATCGCCTCCAGGACCTGCACCATGTCGTGCCCGTCGATCTCGATCACGTTCCACCCGAAGGCCTTCCACTTCTCCACCAGGTTCTCGATCGGGAAGATCTCGGCGGTCGTGCTGGTCGCCTGCACGCCGTTCCAGTCCACGATCGCAGTCAGGTTGCTTGCCTTGTATACTGCCGCTGCCATCACGGCCTCCCACACCTGTCCCTCTGCAAGCTCACCGTCCCCCAGGATCGTGTACACCCGGCTCTCGCTCTTATCCAGCGTAAGGCCCAGGGCCACACCCAGGGATACCGACAGTCCCTGCCCGAGGCTCCCGGTCACCGCCTCGATGCCCGGGGTCTTGTCCATGTCCGGGTGTCCCTGCAGGATCCCCTCGAAGGTCTTCACCTTGCCCAGCTCGCTACGCTCGAAGTACCCCAGCTCGGCAAGGCATGCATACTGCACCAGGACCGCGTGCCCCTTGCTCATGATCAGCCGGTCACGGGCGGGATCCTTCGGGTCGTCCTTGTTCACCTTCATCGTGTGGAAGTACAGGGCCGCCATCACATCCGCTATCGAGCTGCTGCCTCCAAGGTGCCCCACCTTGCCGGGGGGGATCATCTCCAGGATGTTTGCTCTTACCTGGATCGCCTTCAGCTGCAGTTCCTTCACCAATTCTTGAGAATAGTTCATCTTCTCTCTCCTTACATGTACAGGATTCGTGTTCAGCAACAGGTCACGCCACCATCTACTGGCAGGGCAACCCCATTGATGAAAGAGGCCTCTTCGCTTGCGAGGTACAAAACAGCGTTTGCGACATCATCAGATGTGGCAAGACGTCCCAATGGAACCTCATCAAACCGTTGTTGTTTCTTTACCGGGTCTTTGAACATCTGCTGCACAAGAGGAGTATCGACTGTGCTGGGGTGAATTGAGTTACACCTGATGTTCTCACTTCCGTATCTACTGGCAATGGATTTGGTCAAAAGGGTGACCGCACCCTTGGTGGTGGTATACGCCTCTGGGGTATAGCGGTGACCGATCAAACCACAGACAGAGGAGGTGTTGATAATTGCTCCACCACCCTGTTTTCGCATGACAGGAATCACGTACTTGGTACCGAGGAATACTGAACCAACATTGACGAGCATCATAGTGTTGAACTCACTTATGACCATCTCCTCGATGGGCTTTCTGATGTTGATACCGGCGTTGTTCACCAGGACATCAATCCTTCCCTCTTTTGCCACTACCGTATCAATAGTCTCTTTCCATGCTTCTTCGCTGGTAAGATCCATCTGGATGAAGCTTGCACAATAGGAGCTCTTTACGAGTTCTGCTTCCAACTCCATCCCTTTCTTCTCATCGAGGTCGAGGATGTACAGCTTTGCCCCATGTTTGCAGAGCAACTCCACCATGACCGCTCCGAGGCCTCCGGCTCCGCCGGTGACCAGGATGACTTTATCTTTCACATTCACGATTAACTTCCTTTATTGTGGTTGGCTAGCGCTGGTTTTCTTTTGCAAGCGGCTGTTTTTTACACCACTGATGAAAATCCAGACAATAGCAAGCATCAATATGATACCGACAGGACGACCCAGCAATGGGATGATTGAACCCTGTCCCTGCATAAGAGCCTGGCGGAAACTGATGTCAGCCGTAGGTCCAAGAATGATTCCCAGTACCAAAGGTGCCATCGGATAGTTGAGTTTACGCAAGATGTATCCGAGGATACCGAAAATGAACATGACATGGATGTCAAAGATGTTCACGTTTCCGGCATACGCGCCAATGACCGTCAGGGGAACAATGATTGGCATCAAAATCTTCCGGTTTATCTTCAAGATCTTTACCATTGGCTTGGTGAGCAGCAGACCGAATACCAACATTGATGCGGTTGCGATCAAGAGCGTCACTGCAGTCAGGTAGAGGAAGTCCGGGGATTCAAGTGCGAGCATTGGACCTGGCTTGATTCCATGGAGCCAGATGGCTGCAAGGAACATGGCCGCTGGAGGAGATCCAGGAACAGCAAGGGTAAGCAGGGGAATCATGGCACCGCCAATACAGGCGTTGTTCGCTGTCTCAGCAGACGCGAGGCCTTCATAACTACCTTTCCCGAAAAGATGTCCATGCTTACTGCGTCGCTTTCCAACATCGTAGCTGACCCAGGCTGCAATATCTTCACCAGCACCAGGGACTGCTCCAATACCGCTTCCGATAAAGCCGGAGCGGACAGCTGTGGAAAGAACATCCTTGACCATACTCTTATCGGGAAGCACTTTTCCTAGCTGGCTCTCAATTGAATAGGGAATATCTTCCTGCAAGACAGTTAGAATCTCAGAGATGCCAAATACACCAATCAAGGCAGGGATCAGGGAGATTCCACCCATCAAGTCATAGCTGCCATAGGTAAACCGCGGGAACGCATAGACGGCATCCAAGCCGATCATGGCAGTAAAGAATCCCAGGAATCCTACTATCCAACCCTTGAGAGGAGTACTCTGCGTAGAGAGGTTGCCGCAGATCATGATACCGAAGACGGAGATAAGGAAGTACTCCCACTGACCGAACTTCAGTGCGATCTTATAGAGAAATGGGGTCAGGAAGATCAACAGAAGAATTGAAATCAGAGTACCTACAAAGGAGGCTACAATACCAACTCCAATTGCTTGTCCACCATGCCCTTTCTTGGCAAGGACAAATCCATCCAAGGCGGTTGCCGCCGCTGATGGTGTTCCAGGGATGTTAATCATAATTGCCGAATAACAACCACCCATGACAGCTCCGACGTAGACTCCGAGGAGGAAGGCTACAGCAGTGGCAAGCTGCATTGAGTAGGTAAGGTTGATCAGCAGGGCGAGGGCCATGGTAGCGGTCAGTCCAGGAACTGCTCCAACCACGATACCGGCCACGGTTGCAATCATTGTAACAAATACCTGTGGATATCCGAACGCCTGTGCTGCTGCGGACCCGAACAGGGCAAATTGCTGTGCAAATGCTTCAAACATAGGTGCTCCCACCTCTATGGTAGAGGAATTTTAAAGACATACTGGAAAATAGCACTGATCAGTAACGCTGAAAGGACTGAAATAATGATATTCTTCAACCAGGTTGTAGATTTCAGATACCAGAAGGTAACAACCAGATAGAGAAAGGTGGCTATTGCAAAATGAATTCTACCTATCAAGCCATAGATATAGACCACCATAAAGAATGAGAGAATGACTACGCGTTTTGATTCTGGGCTGAGGAACAACGCAATAAGGCTGTCCTTTCGAAATGTGCTTTTTGTCGCTGCTACACTTCCCCCTCGAATTGCCCCAATCAACATAACGATTCCGAACAGACAGAATATGATTCCCAGAATGAATGGGAAGAATCCTGGTGCATCGAGAAAACTGTTGAACACCTTCATACCAAGGGACTCAACAATAAGATAGACTCCGAATGCCAACAGGATTATACCCATGATGAGATCGGAAGCAGTTGTTTTCTTAATTTGGCTCATGCAACTATCCTTTTCCTAATAAATTCGGGAGATGGGTAGCCCATCCCCCGAAGCAAGACATATTATTTGATGTTCTGCTTAGCCACGTCCCAGTCGAAGTCTGCAAGCTTGGGAATACCAAACGTAGCAGGACTCTTAACGGTGGAACCGACGTTGTCCAAGGTCCAAGCATATCCAGCTTCCTGGATGGCAAGGAATTTGTCAGCATCTTCGCCAGCATAACCGGCAAGGACCAATCCCTGCTCTCTTGCATAGTCAACAATCTCGGGCTGCTCTACTGCCCAGTAGAACGCCTCAGTCAGACCATCAAGAATGTTCTGAGGGACATCACGTGGGATCAAGAGAGGCCAAGTCTCACTGAGCAAGGGGATGTTCTCTGCATTGTCCTGCACCTTCAAGATGGAAGGAATGTTGAGTCCGAAGTCAGTGTAGTCTTTGGTATCAGTGATGGCGAGGGCGCGAAGCTGTCCAGCCTTGATGAAGTCGATCAAGGAGGAGAAGGTACCCATGGCAATCTCTGCATCGCCTGCGATGACGTTGATACCAGCCTGACGGCAGGAACCAGCGGTCATGTAGTTGGGAGCATTGATACCACCAACTTCACGAATAGCCTCGAAAAGTACGTGGGGACCAACACCAAAGCCGCTGATTGCCATGTTCTGCTTGCCACTATTGAGGTAAGCTACTGCATCAGCATAGGTCTTGATATCGGAATCTGCAGCAACAACAAGAGCAGCAGCACCCATGTAGGGGTGGAAGGAAGCCCAGTCAGCCCAGTAGGTATCACTGGTTCCCATTACGCGGAATCCAGAGATTGGACCACTACCGGTGGCGAACAGGCTGTAACCATCATGCTTCTTGCTGTACATTACAGTATTAGCAGCAACTGCGGATGCAGCACCTTCCTGGTTAACCACGTTGATGGTTTCCCCAAGATACTCTTCCATCTTTGCGATAACCGGGCGAACAGCAGTATCAGTACCACCGCCGGCTCCGAAGCCGACGTATACTACCGGCTGTGTCTTTGGCCAAAGCTTGGTGCTTTCAGCCTCTTTCTGACCTTCTGCGAACAGTGAAGTCGCAACCAACAGTACCAGAAGGATAACAAGAATTCTGTTTTTCTTCATACAAAACTCTCCTTTTATTTTTTTATGGCATAAGCCATAAAATTACTCATAAGTTGTATGACGTCCTATAAGTTGGAAGACTCATACAAGGTATTTCACTCATCAGCTTCATCTGTCAGGAAAACCTACAGCTCAGCTAACTCTGAAATCCGATCAACAGTCTTTGCAACATGCTCTCGCATCAGCCTGGCTGCCTCTTCCCTGTTATGTACCCTTAATGCTTCGAGGATAAGTCGGTGGTAATACCTACCGTCATGCATACCCAAATGAGTGACAATGGACTCCATACTTGCATTCATCAGATCCTGCATGAAAAGAGCCACATTGATCAGCATGTTGTTCTTCGTTGCTTTTGCGATAGCCATATGGAACTGGATATCATCATGGGCAAATACCTTGATGTCGGTGGCATTCTGCTCCATTCGGACAACAATAGCCTCAAGTGCGTCACATTCCTCTTTCGTGATTCTCGTAGCGGCTATCTCCGTTGCCCCTACTTCCATTACCATCCTGTACTCAAGAATCTCCTGCAAGGAGTTCTTATCGATCATGAACATGGGAAACAACATGTCACGATAGTTCTCACTGGTCACTCTTCTGATGAAGGACCCTTCCCCGTGGCGTGTCTCTACGATTCCCAAGGCCTTGAGCTTCTGCATCGCCTCACGAATGCTGATGCGGCTCACTCCAAATTCTTGCCTCATTTCATTTTCGGAAGGAAGCTTTGCGCCCTCCTTCCATTTATTGCTCTTGATCTGGGCAAGTAACTGTTCATACACTTGGTTGGATATCTTCTCTTGTCTCACAATTTTCGTTGAATTCTTTTGCGGCATTAAAAGCTCCCCTCCAAGTCAGTACCACTGATAGGTTATCATACAAGTATTATATGTCAATCATTTTTTTACACTATTTTATTATAGTGTAGATATATCGATATATGAATATCGAGTGAAGGATTTTTATCATACTTCTCCTCAACGCCTTCAGCTCACTTTATTCTTTGACTTACCAAGAAAAAGCAGAACCAGAAAAATGATAAAGATGACCACGAAGATGGCCAGCATTCCTTGTCCCATCAATGTGAGGGATTTTGAAAAAATTGACTGCATACGCCTCCTCCTACAACAATCCTGGGACCAAACCCAGGATAACACCCCCGGCGATGACTGAAGCAATCTGCCCCGCGACATTTGCCCCAACCGCATGCATCAATAGATGGTTCTGCGGATCTGCTTGCTGACCAAGCCGCTGGATGACCCTTGCCGACATGGGGAAGGCAGAAATACCGGCAGCTCCAACCATCGGGTTGACCTTCTGCTTCACGAACAAATTCAAGACCTTGGCAAAGACAACCCCTGCAATGGTATCAAAGATGAAGGCAAGCAAACCGAGGCCCATGATCATAATGGTCTGGATAGTAACAAACGATTCTGCCTTCATCGTGGATGCAATCGTGATACCGAGCAACAGCGTAATCAGGTTGACCAGAACCGTCTGCGCAGCGGTAGAAAGTGTATCTAGGACGGTACACTCCCTGATCAGGTTGCCAAACATCAGCATCCCTACCAAGGAAACAGAGGCAGGGGCTACATAGCCAGCTACCACCGTTACAATGATCGGGAAAAGAATCTTAGCACGCTTCGATACTGAACGGGGATTGTACGGCATCTTGATCATCCGCTCTTTTTTTGTGGTGACCAGCTTGATGGCAAACGGCTGAATGATCGGTACCAAGGCCATATATGAATACGCCGCAATAGCAATCGGGCCTACATACTTGCTCCCAAGAACCTGGGAGACCAGAATTGATGTCGGTCCATCAGCAGCTCCTATGATACCAATCGAGGCTGCATCGATAAGGTTGAATCCAAGCAAGGTAGCCAAGCTGATGGTGGCAAAGATGCCCCACTGGGCAGCAGCCCCAAAAAGGATCAACTTTGGATTGGCCAAGAGAGGACCGAAGTCGATCATCGCCCCGATACCGATGAATAGCAGCAGGGGCAATGCCTCTGCCGACTCTATGCCCAGCTCAAAAAGCCAGTCAAGAATACCCGGCACTTCCCCAATTCCTTCCATCATCTGCGTGATGGCTCCAGAGAACGGCAAATTGACCAAGATGGCACCAAAGCCCATGGGAAGCAAGAGCGAGGGCTCAAGTTTCTTTGCAATCGCAAGATAAATAAGAAGACCTCCCACACCAAACATCACCAGTTGCTTCCAGGTGGTGTTAAGAAGTCCTTCCAGCAAGAAGTCCATAGAGAACCTCCGGGGAAAAAGAATAGGGGGAGAAGTTGACTTCGCACTAGGGCAATGAAGCTCCCCCAACGTTGTTAATCATAGAGGGCTTATGGGTTGAGGTCAAATAATAATTCTTGAAGATTTGAATTTCATTCCCCATAAAAAGCCATACATATATATTGAAACCAACTTTTACAATCTCTATAGTACTGACATGCACACTCCAATACAGTTAACAAACAAGGATATACCTGCGATACGTGCCTACATAGCAGAAGAGAAAGAGATGAACCTCTTCATTGAAGGGGATATCGAACAGTACGGATTGGAGACTGAGACAGTCTCCCTCTGGGCTTTCGGTGAGGATTGGGATTGCCTGTTGCTCAGGTACTACACCAATTTCATCATCTCCAGTAACAAGGACCAGTTTGATGCGCAAGCTGTGGCCGAGTTCTTACAAAACCAAGAGATCCAATGCATTAGTGCAAAGGAAACCATTCTTGAGCAATTGGCTCCCTACTACCCCACTATTCCCTTTCAAGGCACTTATCTGTGTCGGCTGGAGAAAGAGCATTTCAAGAAGCTCAAAACTGGAACGAAAGATATACTCAAACTTGATTCTAGCCACAGTCAAGATATTGTGGACCTCTACAAACTGATAGAGGAATTTGCGAAGCCCTACATCGAGCATGAGGAAGAGAAGCTCACGCAAACAAGGGAAAACTATGAGAAAGGCTGTGAAGGGTATGGAATTTTCAAAGATGGCCGGTTGGTATGCACAGCTTATACCACTGCTACGACAAGAAGTGGAGCCATGATCATTGGTGTGGCGACACACCCTGCCTACCGTCAAAGAGGCTATGCATCCATGGTGATGAATCATCTCTGTGAACAGGGGTTTGAGAGAGGGCTCTCATTCCTCTGCCTTTTCTATGACAACCCTACAGCCGGGGCTCTCTACCACAGACTTGGATTTGAGACAATCGGACGCTGGGCAATGATGAAGTTCTAGGCTCGTACCTAAAATATTGTCGTTTCCAGGTTGCATGCCGCCCACAATGGCTTAGAATAGCAATGAGGAGAAGCATACAATGAAAGCACTGGTACTGGAAGAAAAGGGACGACTGAGCGTACGTGATTTTCCCATTGTAGAGCATATGGGCCCCTATGATGTAACCGTAGATGTTAAAGCATGCGGCATCTGTGGTAGTGACGTGCACTACTACACTGAAGGAGCCATTGGGGAGTTCGTCGTCAAGGAACCAATGATACTTGGTCACGAGGCTGCAGGTGTCGTGGTTGCCAAGGGAGAGCATGTCACCAACCTGGAGATTGGAGATCTGGTCTGCATGGAGCCAGGGGTTCCCAACCTGCAAGCAAAGCAAGTATTGGAAGGCAACTATCACCTTGACCCGGATATCTCTTTCTGGGCTACCCCGCCCATACATGGCTGCTTGCGTGAGCAGGTCGTACATCCATCCCGTTTCTGTTTCAAGTTACCTGAAGGTGTCAGCCTGCAGGAAGGAGCCATGATGGAACCGCTGGCAACAGGTATTGAGGCTGCAAAAAAAGCCCAGGTAACACCTGGTGACACGGCCCTGGTTGTAGGAGCAGGAACCATTGGCATTATGGTTGCAATCTCCTGCCTTGCTGCTGGATGCTCCAAGGTCTTCATCAGCGACGTAAAAGAGGAGAAGCTAGCCATCGCAGCTTCCTATAAGAATATCATTCCCATCAATGTGGCAAACCAGGATCTACAGGCAAGCATCATGGCTGAAACAAACAATGAAGGGGTAGATCGCCTCTTTGAAGCCTCGGGTAGCCCAAGGGTCTACCCTTCTTTCTTCCGTTGTGCCAAACGCGGTGCTACAGTGGTACTGGTAGGTATGATGAACGGAACTGTTCCTCTTGATGTTTCCTTACTGCAGGTTCGTGGCCTTCGTATTGAGACGCTCTTTCGCTACACGAACACCTTTGACAGGGCAGTAGCCTTGGTGGCAAATGGTTCTATCGATGTCAAACCCCTGATCTCCAAGGTTTTCCCCTTTGAAAAGGCAGTGGAAGCCTACGTGTATGCTGCCGAGGGGCATCAGGATGTTGTGAAGGTGATGATTGAATTGTAAGGATTCAGATGTATATTGCACATGCGCTCTTCAAAATAGGAGCGCATGCTGTATGTTTAAATAAAAATTATTTCGAGACTTCAGTAAATAATGCGAGTTTTGAGAAAAAATCCTCGAGAATAAGTCTTGAATCAATACGCCTATATACTCTAATCGGTCTGTTTAAAGGTGTATGGATGTACTGCATATCAGCTCCAAATAAGGGAGCAGGTACCCAGTCATACTCAAAACGATCCTCATACAGCAGCACTCCTATTGTAGGAGAGTCTCCCAGAACCCAGGTCTCACCACTTCTGAACGAGTTATTTCTTGCCTCTGGCTCCTGAGCGTATTCGTTGAGTTGTTCAAACAAGTATCTACCAATTTCACCTTTCCAATACACTTTCTGTTCCAACTCTGCCAATGATACAACAGCACGTTCAAATACATTCTGGGGTATCTGCCAAACAGGAATCTGGGATGCAAAGATGACATTTGCTGCATGGATATCATTCTTTAGATTAAATTCAGGACCACCAGCTGGATACTTGGCACCTCCAATCCAAATAGCAGTCAAACGATTTGCAATCCTGGGTTCCTGGAGATATGCACTTGCCAAATCAGTAATCGGACCTAAAAACAATACATAGAGTGGTTTAGGATCATCTTTCATTGCTTCTTCGATAATAAGAGAAGCTCCTTCACTCGGGATAATCTCTTCTTTGGTCTGCATTGGACGAGAGGCACCACGAAAGATAAGATCGGTATGATCAATCTGCATCTGATCGAACACACGTTTTAGTTCCTCATAACCTCGCTCCATACTGTCTGTGTGTCGATCTACCCCGTAGTGTGCACTAATAAAGCCTACATTCTCAAATTTCGGACTTAATGCAGCATGCACTATTGCAAACTGGTCATCAGCCTCATTTTTTGCGTCGGTATTGGTAATTACCCTAATAATTTTCTCTTCTGGAACTCGAAAAGCATATTTGGTATAGCGCATCAGGCACTCCTTATTACATCAGATAATTTCATACTCTTGTATTCAATGTTTCAAGCAACTCTTCCGCCATTGATTCAGAGAATTTGCCGTTAGACCAAGTCACTAAATGCCGAACAGGCATTGCTTTAACCATTTCCCACATCATTTTTCCACTTTCCCCCGTCAAATCGAAGGGAAGCAAATCAAATGCAGGTTGCAAGAGGGCTTTGGCTTTGGGATGGGTAAGTAATTGTGAAACCATTGAGTCCACGGTGAATAACGCAATATTCTCAGAACTTTGGTGCATAGTAATCTTATGCGACACCGAAAGATTATCTGAACTGTTTCCAATCTTAATAAGATATTCTCCGTCCTCAACCATCCATTGTTTAAATTCTTCATTAAAATATGAGAAATCCTTTCCATCCAGGACAAATGTAACAATTTTAGATACTCCCGGTTTGAGTGATACTTTCTGGAATCCCCGTAACGGGAGACATGGATTGGAAACTTTTCCTTTAGGAGGGGTCACGTATACCTGGACCACTTCCCTTCCTTCACAATCTCCATAATTCTTAACCCGTATCTGCACGGTTACTTCATCCAGTTCTGTACAAATTGAATGAGAACAAGTCAGTAGTTCAATTGAAAATTTCGTGTAGGAAAGCCCATATCCAAAAGGAAATAATACAGGCATTTTTCTGGAAGCATAATAGCGATAACCGACAAATACATCTTCCGCATACACAACAGTATCCCCACTTCGCTGGGGCTCTAGATAAGATGGAGTGTCCTCACCCCTGAGCGGGAATGTTTCAGCAAGTTTACCACTGGGATTCACGATCCCATACAGGATATCTGCAACTGCTGCACCACCAGCCTGCCCTGCAAGATAAGCTTCAAGTATTCCCTTTACTTCATGAATCCATGGAAGCTCCACAGGAGCACCATTACTCAACACCACAACAATATTGGGATGCTCAGCAGCCAACTTTCTGATTAGTTCATTTTGGTTCTCAGGCAACCTTAGGTGTTCACGGTCATAAGCCTCAGACTCCCACTCGTCAGGGAGGCCTGCAAATACCACAATAGTCTCTGACTTCTTACTTCTTTCGAGGACTTCTTGTTCCAGAGTTTCATCACATATCTCAGATTCTATTGAGAATCCTTGTACATATGAAACCTTTCCCAAATGTTGCATTGATGAATAAGCATCAGACAACTCGGTTGGAATAATGTGGGAACTTCCTCCCCCTTGGAATCTAGGTTTTTTCGCAAATGGCCCCACAACCAATACTTGTTTAGTTGGGTCCAAGGGAAGCACTGCTTCTTGGTTTTTCAGCAATACCATACACTGAGAAGCAACATCTTTTGCCAGCTGATGATGAGCCTCTTGATCATATGTGGCATCCTTATCGAGGTTCTCACATGCCCTGTCGACTAACCGGAGTATGCGCGTTACTACACGGTCCAAATCTTTCTCATTCAATAGACCTTTCTGAACAGCTTGCACAATCTTTTGATCATTAAGCCCTTTATTGCCTGGCATTTCAAGATCTTCACCAACCTCTATGCCAGCTACTCTGTCATGATTTGCACCCCAATCAGTCATTACCAAACCCAAGAACCCCCACTCTTCTCTCAATATCTCATTGAGTAGAAAGGGATGCTCTGAGGCATAGATACCATTGACCTTATTATAGGCACTCATCACAGTCCAAGGCCTTGACTGTTTGACTGCCCTTTCAAACGATGCCAGATATATTTCCCGCAAGGCTCTCTCAGTTATCCGTGCATCAACAGTAAATCGATGAAACTCCTGATTGTTTGCTGCGAAATGCTTGATACAGGCACCCACACCATTACTCTGCAACCCATCGATATATGAAGTTGCTAATGCAGAAGAAAGATATGGATCCTCTGAGTAATATTCAAAATTTCTTCCGCATAAAGGAGATCTCTTGATATTTACGGCTGGTCCAAGCAATACAGAAACCTGGGCTGCTTTACACTCTTCACCGAGAGCACTCCCTACAGTAAATAATAAATCAGTGTCCCAAGATGAAGCTAAACAAGAACCAGTAGGGAAGCAGGTAGCAGGCAAGCAATCGGTTACCGATACTTGCTCTGACTGTTCAACTTGCTTACGCAAGCCGTGTGGTCCATCTGCTACCATGATCGAAGGAATTCCTAAACGTTCGATCGGCTTGGTATGCCAGAAATCCAATCCTGAGCATAATGAGGCCTTCTCTTCCAATGTAAGTTTTTCCAACATCGATTCATACTTCCCAATCACTTAGTTCTCCTCATGCCTTTGTAATACGGATTGCCATGTATTCCCTACCAGGAAGTTCAACCTTGAATTTGCCTTTGAATACCCCTCGCTCTTCAATCTGCATGTTCCAGGTATCAATGACCTCCACATTCATCGCAGTCTCGTCATCGAAGTAAAACTCACGGAAAGAAGGTCTATTGAATCCGTAGTAGATGAGATAGTAATCTTGAACTGCTTTTATCTCGGTTTCCTTGGTATCACACACGGCACATACCTCATCCCACCCCATTTGATAGGGTTTCAGGCCAAGAGAAGGAACAGTTTTCATAATATCTGTAAGGAAAGCAATTCGGGCAGGACTTTCTCCCTTCAAGACTCCTCCATGTGACCACCAGAGAATTCTTTCAGTATCTAAATAGGTTTCCCCATGACCACCATAACCACCACGACATGCAGCCTCCCAGAATCGGCGCACAAGTTCTTTGCCACTTAGATTGCCCCAGCCATGTTGTACATTTCCCTCATAGCCAATTTCATCAAGTACGACAGGTTTCTGGAACCTTTCACGCCAATCGCCAACATACTCCGCAGATTTATAAACATCTTGCCTTTGGATGCTACAATGCGTTATCCATGGCTTTGTATGGTCATAGAATGGCTTACAGTTGTGAATAGAACGCAGATGATTGTATGGATCAAGGTCACAAATCAAGGAAGCGTATCGTTCCCAATCCTCAAGTGTCTTTTCAAAAAGAAGATCATATTCATTTGCAAGAGACCACCATACATTCCTGAAAGCAGAAAAACGAGCAAGCACATACTTCCAATACAGATCATCATGCTCTTCGCTCATCATACTAAATCCCCAGCGATCATAGGGATGCATTACAATGATGTCAGCTTCAATACCTATCTCCTGGAGAGCAAGTATTGATTTTTCAATATGGTGGAAATGTTCAACATTGAACCGTGAAAAGTCCCACTCATTCCCATCCGCTCTTCCATTGTAATTATTGAAATTATCACTATTAAGTACCGAACTATCACAAGGCGTCCCTTCATATGGATATGATCTTGGCTCATGAAGATTGTAGTCATAATGCTTTGGAAACACACAGAATCTAATCTTGTTGAATGCACTTGCTTTCAAAGTCTCCAAAGTCTGCTTTTGTAGGGCTTCATTCTGCAACTCCCACACATAGCATGTTGTCCCAATTGGATAGTAAGTGGTCCCATCTTCATAGGCAAAATGATAAGTGTTGGCAACCTTAACCGGACCATGATTCTCTCTCGATGCTGGAGTTACCTCAAAAGAACCTTCAAACTGTTCCGAGGAAAAGGTCCCTTCAATCGTAAAGGTATATGCTTCTGCAAATGAAGGCATAAATCGCACGATATAGGTACCGTCTCCATCATAGAAACCAGACACTCGCTTGGTTTCATTTTTACTGGAGAAGGTTCCCCAGATAGTATAATCGGTAAAAGGATTCCCTTTTGTCTCTCCACTTATGGTCACTTCAATATATGACCACCGCTCTACTTTCTTCGCATAGTTAAAACGTTGCATGCACGACTCCTTTCTTTATGCTTTCAGCGCACCTGACATGCCCTCGACAAAGTGTCGTTGGAAGATCAGATACACTATCAATACGGGGATGACAGAGATTAAAACACCAGCACAAAGCAATCCATAGTCTGTGCCATGCTCCCCTACAAATGTCATCAATCCAACAGGAACTGTTTTTTTTGCATTGTCATTAATAATGACACTAGCCAAGAGATACTCGTTCCATGTAGCCAAAAAGTCTACAATGACCAAGGTTGCAATAGCAGGCTTTGCCATGGGAAGAATGATTCTTAAGAAGATTTGCCATTTAGTACAACCCTCTACTACTGCAGCCTCATCCATCTCCTTAGGAATGCCACGGAAGAAGCCTCGAAGTATCAGTATTCCATAGGAAATTCCAAATCCAACATACACATAGAACAAACCAAAATAGGTGTTGAGTAAATTTAATTTATTATAAATTACATTGATTGGTACCAATGCAATCTGAAACGGAAGCATCATACCAACCAGGAAAAAGATGAATATCCCTGTTGCATGTTTTAGGCGCAATCTAGTCAGAGCATATGCTGCCATTGCTTCAATGAATATTCCAAGGGGGACTTTCAAACAAGAAATGATCAGATCATTTTTCATATAGGTCAGTAATCGACCACGAACCAATGCTTCAGTAAAATTTTTCCATGCAAACTGCTCTGGTAAAGCAAAAAGGCTTAGACCACTATAGAATTCTTTTTTCCCTTTGATTGATGTCAAAACCAAGGTGATCATCGGCGCAATCCAGAACAGTGCAAGAATAAGCAGAATCATATAGAACAAGGCTAAAAATAAGTGTTTTTGTTGTTTTCCAGCTAATACCATCGTTGTATTCTCCTTTGCTCACTGTTCTTTCGCGGTAAATGAGATATACGGAACGATAATGAATAGCATTATCAGCACCATAATGCAGGCTACGGTTGTACCCATCCCCACATTGTTATATCTGAATGATTGTGAATACATGTACGTTGACAGCATTTCAGTGGAGTTATTGGGTCCCCCGGCCGTCAACCCCATTACGATATCGAATACCTTCATTCCGGCAATAATGAGTGTTGCAAACACTATAATGAATGTTTCACGCATATATGGAATCGTAATGTGGATAAATCGTTTGATAGCCCCAGCTCCATCAATAGTAGCAGCTTCCAGGGCATCCACACTTACCGTCTGTAAGCCTGCAAGAAATAGAATCATGGATTGTCCTACGACTGCCCAAAGGTTAGCTGCAAAAATAGCATAGAGGCTTGTTTTAGGATTAGAGAGCCATGTTTGAAAGAAATCTAACCCAAGAGATTGGGCAAACTGATTGATAAAACCAAAATTGGGTTCATACATCCATCTCCAAATAATGGATACAGCTATTGGGGCAATAACTGAAGGAAAATAGAAAAATCCGCGAAAAAAAGTTCTCCCATGAAATTTCTTATTCAAAATAACTGCAAGCATCAGAGCCACGGTCATTGTAAGAAGCAGTGTTAGCACAATCCATATAAGATTGTTTTTAATACTGATTATAAAGATTGGATCATTGGTGAACAGAGTCTTATAATTCCCAAACCCAACAAATTTCATATCACGAATCCCATTCCACTCAAATAAGCTGATAAAAAATGAATAGAATACGGGGATGACGATAACGGAAAGATACACTATCAAAGCAGGCAGCAGAAATCCAATTGCGCCCCAATCTCTTCGTTTTGTAACCATAGAATGCTCCAGTATTTGATATGGGGAGGGTAGCATTCCTGCTACCCTCCTCTTTTTGGTAGACCTTAGATACCTTACTTACTAGTATAATCTTCGATCGCTTTCTGGATAGCTGCAGCACCTGCTTCAGGAGTCATCTGTCCATAAGCAATTGCATCTTGCACTCTGAAAAGGACATCTGCTACCTGAGTCGGGAATGCCTGGTCGGTAATGGTGAATGTACTGTTCTCTGAGGACATATTCAGCATCTTTTCAACATTAGGCTGGCCAGCGGGCATGTCTGCGCCCTGCTTCGGAAGGGGCATGTTGTAATACTTGGCGTAACGATTAGCAACTTCTTCGCTATAGTAGTAATCCATAAACTTGATGCCTGCTTCCATCTCCTCAGGGGTATTGTTAGCATTGAACTGAGTCATCTCAGCAAATGCTGACATACGGTTTGTTCCACCTGAAGGGAATGCAAAAGTACCATAGTTATTGATATCCTGTTCTTCCTGCAAGATACTACCATCATACCATTGACCCTGAATATCCATTGCTGCACGACCACTGAAGATAGCCATCATGGTGTCATTAGGATCGATAGTAACAAATCCCTCTGGGAAGTACCCCTTGTCTACAAATTCCTTGTACTTGGTAAGTGCCTTTACGACAGCTTCATTATTGTATGACGCGGTAAAGGTATTCATCTGGTCATGAAGCTCAGCACCTGCATAATGCTCAATCAACAACTCAACGAAACGCATTACGTGCCAACCATACTTACCTGCGGTAGAAATTGGAATAATTCCATTTGCTTTCAAGGTAGCACAAGCCTCTTCAAACTCTTCAAAAGTCTTGGGAATTGCGATGCCGTTCTCTTTGAAGGTATCTTTACGGTAGTACACGCCAAGAACATTGTAACTGGTCGGATAACCAGTCAATTCCCCGTTACGCGTACAAAGGGCAAGTGCACCTTCATTGAAGGTATTGTACCAATCGTATTTCTCTGCATATTCACTCAAGTCATACGTAAGATTATTGTCAGAATAGAATCCACCGAGAGAACCACCCCAGTTGAACCACATGTTTGGAAGTGTTTTAGAAGAAGCAGCAACCTTACAAGCATCCTTGATACCATCGGTATCATAGAATGCAGGAACCACTTCAATACTCGGGTTCAGTTCGTTGAATTCCTCGACAATCGGTTCAACAGCATCCTGACGAGTACTCAATGTCCAGAAAGTTACCTGAGTCTTGTCGCTGGCAGCTTTCTCTTCTGCGCCTGCGGCGGAGAGAGACGAAACACCCACTAGGGAAAGAATCATCAAAATCACTAACATCGTTTTTTTCATGGAATATATCCTCCTATTGATATACTCCTATCGTATAACGGAATTTTCGATTTATCAAGAATAACTTTCTTTTACTTACACTTATTTTTCTTTAGTAATATTTACAACAAGATAGAACACGCAAGCATAGAAAAATAGAGCTCTTCATTCCTGCATGGACAGAAGAGCTCATCAATTTTTTGGATTATGGAGACAATCAAGCAATAATGGTATGGATACCGGCTACTTCTAATCGCTTGCAATACTCTTTGGAAATGCCTGAATCAGTAATAAGATAATCAATTCTTTCCTCGGATCCCAAGGAAGCAAACAATACTTTTTCCAGCTTACTTGAGTCCGCTAATAGATATACCGTTTTTGCTGAGGCTATCATTGCACGCTTGAGAGCGATGTCACTGAACCCTGGATATGTCAATCCAGCTTCCAAGGAGAACCCTCCGGTAGCAAGAAATAATTTTTCCACATAGAGATCGGTAAGTGTTGCTAACCCCTTCTCTCCAGTAAGAGAAAGTGTAGGCGGCTTGAACTCCCCACCAATAACCAACACACTATTGGTTGGTTCCATTCCCAACTGCATGGCAATATTGAGTGCATTAGTAACAATATTCAGATTCTTTCGATTCATAAGATGTCTGGACATTTCTGTAACAGTGGATCCTGAGTCTAAAATAATATTATCCCCATCCTTAACAAGCTGCGCTGCCTTTTTTCCTATTCTCTCTTTTTCCTCTTCGTGTCCTCGATTAGGTAATGTAAACATTTGAGAGCAAGGAGATATTGTGTTTATATAAGCTCCACCATGCTGTCTGGTGATGTGATTTGATTTCTCAAGTGCTTCTAAATCCTGCCGTATCGTGGGTTCAGAGACGCTAAACAATTCTTTCAATTCCTTGACCCTACAACTACCGTTTTCTTGTAGTAGCTGTAATATCTTTTCTCGTCTCTGTTCTTGAAACATTGCAACCTCATCTTTTCAAAATTAGTTATCATAATAGCCTATTCCAACTAAAAAGGGAAGAATCCATATTTAATGCAAAGAAGAAGGAATACAAAATTGAATATTCCTCGATTGGCATTCCACTTTCTTCCGTAATTATATCATAAATTCGTAATTTTTCTATAACAAATAAAAATCAAATGAAAATAAAAGAAAGTATATGAAGTTTTCATCCTTGACTTACAAAACAGACTGTCGTACTCTGCATATATACTTTTCACATGATAAAGGAGCGCATCATGCCAACCATCAGATTAGGGTATGCACCCACCCGTAGAAGTATCTTCAGTGCACCGGATGCCATTAAATATCGTAACCTCACTCGAGATCGACTCGTCGAACTCGGTATCGAATTCGTCGACATTACAGACATCAATGAGGAGGGTCTCCTCTATGATGACAAGGATATGGTAAAAATTCTGGAGAAATTCAAAGCTGAAAAGGTGGATGGGCTCTTCCTCCCCCACTGCAACTTCGGCACTGAGTATGTCTCAACACGTCTTGCAAAGGAGTTGGGTGTTCCTGTTCTCCTCTGGGGCCCGCTTGATGAGCGACCAGAGCCCAATGGCGAGCGGCTCAGGGATACACAGTGCGGGCTTTTTGCTACCGGTAAAGTCCTCAGGCGGTTCAGGGTACCCTTTACCTATATGACCAACTGCAGACTTAATGACCCTGTCTTCGAGAGAGGCATCCGGGACTTCCTTGCTGTCTGCAATACGGTAAAGACCTTCAAGTCCATCAGGATTCTCCAGATCTCCACCCGTCCCTACGACTTCATGACCACCATGTGCAATGAAGGGGAACTACTCGAGCGGTTCAACGTACAGCTTGCCCCTATCCCAATGCCTGAGTTGATAGAAACGGTCAAGAGATGCAAAGCTGAGGAGAAGGAAGCAGTAGCTGAGGTCATCTCCTATGTTAAGGAGTCAATGATCATCAAGGTTACTGAAGAACAGCTGGAAACAGTGGCCGCCCTAAAGGTGGCAATGGCAAAGCTGAGAGAGCAGTATGGATGCAATGCAGTTGCCATCCAGTGCTGGAATGCCCTACAGGGAGAGCTTGGCATCATGCCCTGTGCTGCCAATGCCTTGCTTAACGATGAAGGTGTACCTGTGGTTTGTGAAACAGACATCCACGGCGCAATAACCGCTCTCCTGGTGGAAGCAGCCGGCATGGACAAGAGCCGGTCCTTCTTTGCCGACTGGACCATCCGTCACCCCGACATCCCCAACGGAGAACTCTTGCAGCACTGTGGGCCGTGGCCAGTATCAGTGGCTAAGGAGAAACCCGTCCTTGGATACCCGCTTGCCTTCGACCATCCTGGAAGCCTTACTGCAGAAGCAAAGGGAGGCAATTTGACTCTTTGCCGCTTTGACGGAGACAACGGAGAGTACTCACTGTTGCTCGGTAACGCAAAAGGCACCTCTGGCCCTAAGGGCATGGGAACCTATCTCTGGATTGAGGTGGACAACATCAAACGTCTAGAAGAGAAGATTGTTACTGGTCCGTACATCCACCACTGTGTCGGTATTCACCAGAATATCGTTCCCATCCTCTATGAAGCTTGCAAGTACATTGGGATCAAGGCTGATTTCTATGATCCAATTGAGGAAGATGTACAGGCCTACCTCCGTGGTGAAGATGTCCCCAGCATGCAATAAAAGAGGATGGTAATGACAATACAAGAACTCAAGCAACAAGCACTTGAAATAAGAAAATCCCTGCTTTCCATGATTTATCAAGCGAAAACGGGGCATACCGGTGGAGCTCTCAGCTCCACCGATGTGATCACAGCACTCTACTTCGAAGTCATGAATATCGATCCCTCCAACCCCAAGTGGGAGGGAAGGGATTACTTCATCCTCTCCAAGGGTCATAGTGTGGAAGGATACCTATCGGCACTCGCCAAGCGTGGGTTCTTTGATGAGAGCCTGCTCTCCACCTTCTGCCAATACAAGAGTCCGCTTATCGGGCATCCAAACAACAAGATTCCCGGAATTGAGATGAACACCGGGGCTCTGGGTCATGGACTTTCCATCTCGGTAGGTATGGCGATCGGATTGAAGAAGGATAGCAAGCCAAACAGAGTATTCACCCTTATGGGGGACGGAGAACTTGCCGAAGGATCGGTATGGGAAGCTGCAATGGCAGCGAGCCACTACAAGCTGGACAACCTGGTTGCAATCATTGACAGAAATCACCTGCAGATATCAGGGTCAACTGAGGATGTCATGGGATTGGAACCACTTTCCCAGCGCTGGGAAAGCTTTGGTTGGGAGGTGAAGGAGATCAATGGGAACTCCATGACCGAGGTAGTAAATACACTCAAGGCTGCGCCGTTCAAGGAGAATAAACCCTCTCTGATCATAGCCCATACCACGAAGGGAAAAGGGGTCAAGGAGATGGAGGATATCCCCTCCTGGCACCATGGAGTTCCAAACCAAAACCTGTATGAGCAGGCCATGCTCGACTTTGAATCCATGGAGAAGGAGCTACAGAATGTCTGATTACCGTGCCTGCAGGGAGGCTTACACCACTGCTCTACTCGCCCTCGCCAAGGAAGACCCTTCGATCATCGTTATAAGCAGTGATGCTCGTGGATCATGTTCCTTGAATACTTTTGTAGAGACCCTGCCCGACCAATTCGTCGAGATCGGTATCGCTGAACAGAATGAAATCGGTGTGGCAGCAGGCCTCTCGGTAGTTGGCAAGAATCCATTTGTGTGTGCACCTGCCTGCTTCTTGACAGCAAGAAGTCTCGAACAACTGAAAGTTGATGTAGCCTACTCCCACCAGAATGTGAAGGTTCTGGGAGTGAGCGGAGGAGTGAGCTATGGAGCCCTCGGGTCCAGCCATCACACCCTGCATGATATCGCAACGCTACGCTGTATCCCAGAGCTTACCATTATCCTCCCCAGCGATGCTGCACAAACTGAAGAGGTTGTGAGGGCCATCGCACAAGAAAAGGGTGCTTTCTTTATCAGGATAGGAAGAGAGAAAATTCCCCAGATTTACACAGAGGAATTGGGAGTAAAACCCTTTACCTTGGGAAAAGCCAACACGCTGCGAGAAGGAAAAACCGTTACCCTGGTTAGCTGCGGAGAACTTGTCTACCATACCCTTGAGGCAGCAAAACTCCTCAGTGATGAGGGTATAGAGGCCAGGGTCCTCGACATGGCTACCCTTAAACCATTCGATGAAGAGGCGATCATCAAGGCTGCAAAGGAGACCGGTGCACTGGTAACGGTTGAGGAACATAGTATCAATGGAGGGCTGGGAGCGACTGTCAGTCAGATTGTCTGTGCCAATCATCCAGTACCGGTGAAAACCCTTGCCTTCCCAGATGAATACCTGGTTACAGGAAACAGCCTTGAACTGTTTGCCCATTATGGCCTCGATGCCAAGGGTATTGCAGCCTCCACAAAGACTTTCATTTCCCAGGTGAGTACCCTATGAGTGAACAATTCATCCTTGCATTCGACCAGAGCACATCAACTACGAAAGCCCTGCTTTTCGACCAGAAGGGAGCTTTGAAGGGACGTTCAGATGTACCCCACCGCCAGATCATCAATGACCAAGGATGGGTGGAACATGATGCTGAACAGATTATCAAGAACCTCTTCTCTGCGGCAAAGAACCTGTTGGAAACCACTGCGGTAGACCTCAGTCTTATCAAGGCTGTGGCGATCAGTAATCAACGGGAGACTGCTGTTGCATGGGACAGAAACAGCGGAAGACCTCTCTACCATGCCATTGTCTGGCAATGTGGGAGAGCAAAGGACATCTGTGCAGCCCTGGAAAAAGACAAGGATGAAATTCACAGAAGAACCGGCCTGCACCTCTCACCCTACTTCAGCGCTGCCAAGTTTGCGTGGATGCTCCAGAACGTCAAAGAGGTACGAGAAGCAGCACATTCAAAAGAGCTTGTCCTCTCAACCATGGACAGCTTTGTACTCTATCATCTGAGCAAGGAGAAAGCAATTAGAAGTGAGTACTCCAATGCTTCACGGACACAGCTACTGAATATCACAAACCTGGATTGGGATAATCGCGTAGCTTCACTCTTTGGCATCCCAACAGAAAGCCTACCTGAGCTTTGCGATTCCAACGCCCTCTTCGGACATACCGACCTTGGAGGACTGTTACCAGGGGAGGTTCCCATCCATGCAATGCTTGGGGACTCACAAGGAGCGCTCTATGCACAAGGGTGTCATTTAGATGGCATGACCAAAGCCACCTATGGCACGGGATCCTCCATCATGATGAATATTGGGCAAGTACCGGTGCTCTGTGAGGACCTCGTTACCAGCCTTGCTTGGGGGATTGATGGAAAGGTCACTTACGTCCTGGAAGGGAACATCAACTACAGCGGAGCAACAATCTCTTACCTGGTTGAGGACCTTGAGCTTATAGGCTCAGCAAAGGAAGCAGGAATCCTAGCAGGGCAAGCCAAGGACATTGAAGGTCTTTACATGGTGCCAGCATTCAGTGGCTTGGGAGCACCGTACTGGGATCCTGAGGCAAGAGCGGTTATCGTTGGATTGGATAGGCGGTGCAAGAAAGCAGAACTGGTCAGGGCAGCAGAAGAATCGATCGCTTATCAAATCGCAGACATTGTCTTCCTGATGCACAAACATGCAAAGCAAGATATAACCAGCCTCCGAGTTGATGGAGGTCCTACCAACGATTCATTCCTCATGCAAGCACAGAGTGATATCATTGGCTGTGAGGTTCGCGTTGCCACACTAGAAGAATTAAGTGGACAGGGTCCAGCGCTTATCGCTGCAAAGGCAGTAGGCATCCTGGAAGAGGAGCAACTCCCAGCAAAAGCACTCTATCAACCAATGATGAGCGATACAAAGAGAGAAAAACGGTATAAAGGATGGAAGAAGGCAGTCAGTAAAGCACTGTCATCCTAAAGCTCCAACAGAGTCTTCTCCCCGAAAACAGATTTCCAATCCTTGGAAAAGTCATCAACTGCCTGGCTGATGGAAGGCATCGCCAGTCCGGTTGAAAGCAGCTCTGGACGGACCGTGCACACACCGGCCCCATTGGCGTAGGCACTGGTTACCTCACTGATATTCCTGAAACTTGCAGCGAGGACCTGGGTTGTACTGGTATTCGTCCAAAGGAATCCAGACAGTTCCTTGATTACCCTTTTTGCATCAATATCCAGATTGAGCATCCGATCATAGAATACTGCAATATAGCGGGCTCCACTGAGCATGGCCAGAATGCCTTGCATGGTGGAGAACACGGTCGTCCCGGTGACAGCAATCCCTTCTGAGGTAAGTTGTTTGATCACCTTTAAGCCACACTCGGTAACAGGAACGGCAATACAGGTTTTCTCACCAAGCTGAGAGACTAGATAATGGGCCTCCTTGATCATGGTGGACTCATCACAACCCATGACCTGGATATGCAATTCCCGCTCTTCCCCGATCATCTCCCTGATACGTCTCAAGTGGGAGAGAACGGCACCTCCTTCAATGGTGCTGAGCATGGTGGGGTTGGTGGTTACCCCTTTGATGGGGTAATGCTCCAGAGCATGTGCAATTGCCGAAAGGTCGGCGCTATCGAGTAGTAGATCCATAACTTGGTTTCTCCTCACGACAAGTGTGCCATACAAGGCCAATGAGAACAACTATCCAAGCGGTAGTTCTTGACAAAGCCTGCAGGATGCACAACCATTTTGCTATGATTGATTCCATCTTGTCAGACACCTCGTACTTTTGGGAACCTACCATGCAGTTGAAGGTCATCAAGCGTGATCCGGAAATTCCTTACCGGTTGCACAGCCATGAGTTCAATGAATTGGTATTCGTGGTAAGTGGGCGTGGGATAAATTTCACCAAGAGCGAACAGCAACCACTCCAAGAGGGATCGATTTTCTTCATCCCACCTGGTGTTGAACACGGGTATAAGGATGTGGAGAACCTGGTGCTCTACAACATCATCTATGCAAGAAACCTACTGGGAAGAAAGTTTCTCGACCTGCCATCCCTTCCAGGCTATTGCTCCATCTTCATGGAAACCCAGAAAGTACCCTATCTCTTGCTCTCCCCCTCCCAAACTGCTGAACTCATTCCCTTGATCCAGATGATGGAGAAGGAAGCCGATGACCAGAGTTATGGCTCTGGGTCCAGACCTCTGGCACTCGCATATCTGATTGAGTTGATCATCTCACTCTCCCGTATCTGGGACCAGACCCCACGAGAGACCAACCAGGGAACACGAAGACTCTGGGAGGTCATCTCCTATATGGATCAGCGTCTCGATACAAATCTCTCAACTGAAGATTTGGTAGAGGTGGCAAATATGAGTACGAGTACCTTGAACCGGCTCTTCAAGCAGAGTACCGGGCTCTCCCCCATTGAGTTCCATATCCATAAGCGTGTTGCACACGCCTGTACCCTTATCCAGAAACGTGGACTTTCCATGTCACAGATAAGTGAGGCGTGTGGTTTCAAGGATCCGAACTACTTCAGCAGGCAATTCAGGAAGGTCATGGGCATGAGCCCGAAACAGTACCAGCGTATTTTCACCAGCCGTTTCACCTAAAACCTATTTTTTCTCAGGAACGATTTCAATCCAGTACCCATCAGGATCAACGATGAAGTAGATTCCCATCTGCTTGTTCTCATAAATGATACAATCCATTGCACGGTGTTTCTCCCGAGCACCTTCCAGATCGTCGGTCTCGAATGCAAGATGGAATTCGTTGTCTCCAAGGTTGTAGGAATCCTTCTCCCAGTTCTTCAACCAAGTAAGCTCGAGTTGGTGCTTCGAAGATCCATCTCCTAGGAAAACCAGGATAAAAGAACCATCCGAAGCTTCCTTTCTCCGCACTTCCACAAGCCCTAGAGCCTCTTTATAGAAAGCAAGGGATTTATCAAGATCCATAACATTGAAATTATTATGAGCGAAATGAAACTGCATTATATCCTCCATGTTTGTGGGACCGTATCCAGAAGAATTACTTCCTTGACACGATCTCCGAGCTCTTTCTGTAATGTACTGCTTACTGAATAATCTTCCCACATATGCATGGGAACAAGCGTGTCTACAGACACTGTCTGAACCAAATCTTTTGCCCCTAGGCTGTAATAAGTACCTAAGCGTGGATCGACGGGTACGAAAGCAAGATCCAGATGAGAAGGAAGAAGAGCCAACTCCTTATGGTAGTTATCGGCCATCTCCTCATTGTACTGCTTACTCTCCCCTTCCCAGTGCCAATGGTTCAGGTCACCGGCAAAATAGAGGGTTTTTCCCTCAACCTCCACAACAAAGGCCACCCCTTCATCAGTACTCTTGAGTGTCTTGACTACAAGGCCTTCTACGATATCCTCCTCATACGGGCCCATCGGGTTGATGGTACAGGAAAAGGGGATATCTGTTGGAGGAATATCGGAGGAGAGAAAGAAAACGGTATGCCCCTTCCGGTCTGCGAGCGAAAAGATGGACGAGTCATAGTGGTCGGCATGCCGATGACTGGCAAATACCATCAACGGCTTGGTGACAGAAGGAAGGCTCACTGCACCTTTGGTGTAATCAAAAAGCAGGAGATACGCATCCGTTTCCACTAAGAAGGCACTGTGCCCAAGGAATGTACAATTCATAGTATAACCATGGACCAATTGCTGGTTGCTGTCAAGCAAGGCAAAGCTGTGGTATAGTGAGTTATGCGGAGGATTGTTGTATGAAAATCATGATTCTTGATGCAAATGAAACAATACTTGCCTCGAGCAGGAAAAGTGGATATGGAGTCTCCCTGGTCTATAAAGAAGCCTACGAGGAAGGAGACCAAGTCGTTCTGGAAGTAGATGAACCTGGTATCTATCTCATACAACTTGATGAGACATTGGGTACCCACCCCATCTATCTTGAGAAGGAGGCTAGCTTCACCATCCCTGTATCAGAGGTCAAGCGTACCTGTTATAGCCCATATGCCTTCCAAGGACAGAGACATCTCCTTACACTCAGCCATGTAGACAGTCTCCCCCGCAGGAATCTTGCATGCAATCCATATGATCATCATGAGACGAAAGGGCTCTTCCCCCATGCAAGCGCCAACGTTGAAACCCGCGGAGAGATGGTCTTTGCTGCCAGGAATGCCATCGATGGCATCTTTGCCAATGAGTATCATGGAGAATATCCATGGACAAGCTGGGGGATCAACCAAGACCCGAAAGCAGAGCTCCATATTGATTTCGGAAGACCGGTTATCATAGACGAGGTTCGTCTCACCCTTAGGGCAGACTGGCCACATGACAGCTGGTGGAGCGATGCAACGCTGATCGACAGCGATGGGGATATCACCCACCTCTCTCTGGAGAAATCTTCCTTGCCCCAGCGATTTCCTGTTCAGCAGAAAACCATTACCTGCCTTACACTCTGCAACCTGAAAAAGGCTGATGATCCCTCCCCATTTCCAGCACTTACCCAGATAGAAGTGTATGGGACAGAAGGATAAACAGGATTTCATTTTGCCAAAAGGACATATGAGATTCTCTTAACTGTTAGAATGCAGATTCACTATACGTGTGTGCTTATGACGGGAAAATGTCAAAACTTAAATGTCAACGAATCCTCACCGCTTTCTCTTCTGCCTCGATTGCCAATTCAATCGCCCTGAAGGTGTGTTCTTGTTTCATTGCCGTCTCTGTGCGCTCCAGGCTATCCCTGATCAAACGACCGAAATACGGAAACCCAACTTTTCCACCCACGCGAAACTGCTTTTCACCCTCTCCATCTACCAGAATCACATGATCGCCCTCTTTGGAGAAGGCCACATCGATGTATTTTCTTAATTCAATGTATCCTTTGGTTCCCACGATGAACATACGCCCATCCCCCCAGGTGCCCAATCCATCGGGAGTGTACCAATCGAGGGAGAAGTAGCAAGGAACTCCATTGCTTGTGGTAAAGCAGGCATCTCCATAGTCTTCCAAGCCTGGATGCTCCCGATGGTAGAGATTCCCCACCCTGCTGGAGATCAAAGTGGCGTCCTCCGCGCCACTGAACTGCAGGATCTGTTCGAGTTGATGACTCCCGATATCTACCAGGATACCCCCAT
Source organism: Sphaerochaetaceae bacterium (assembly GCA_028532765.1). Lineage (GTDB taxonomy): Bacteria > Spirochaetota > Spirochaetia > Sphaerochaetales > Sphaerochaetaceae > Sphaerochaeta. The sequence goes on from JAQQAR010000056.1 coordinate 28,828, forward strand.
ACTTTTCCTTTTCAAAGAACCAGTCTGGACGGCTTTTTGCTGAAAGACGATGAGGTCCCCAACCACGAATTGAGACAATATCACCTATTGCTCCATCTCTCAGCAGTTTTTCAGCGTAGACAGCCGCTTCAACATGGAGCCGTTCGCTGTAGTAGACAAACCACTTGCGACCAGTCTCTGCAACCTTTCTTCGAGCCTCGGCTACCTGCTCCTGGGTGGTGAAGGGAGGTTTGTCAGAGAAGTAATCCTTCCCATGATCAAGCACATCCAGTCCCAAGGGACCGCGGCTTGAGGGAATTGCGGCACTGGCGATCAAATGAACTGATGGATTCTTGAGCACCTCCTCTTTGGAAGCTGCCTGCTTCGCTGATGGGAACTTTTCCTGGAAGGATGCTACTTTCTTTGCATCTGGGTCATACACAAAGGCAATATCAGCCCCTGCTTCAAATAACCCATTACACATCCCATAGATATGGCCATGATCAAGCCCTATAACCCCAACAACGAACTCCCCCTGCTTACAAACCGGTTGGGGCTTTCCCTCTGGGGCATATTGCTGTCCATCCATCTTATTCATGATTGAACTCCTTACTTTCCCATCGTCCCTAGGCTGATCTCGCCAGACTCCTCAAGATTCTCTACTGAATTAAGCTTTTTGTTGTACCGCACCAACCTTGCACGCATTCCCTCAGTGGTATAGAAAGGATCATCCTTTGCAAGAGGCAATGAGACGCTCGTATGCTCGGTTGCAGATTTGTACATTGCACTAATCAGCTGTACAGATTTTCTTCCCTCTTCTCCTGTTACCAGTGGTTCTGTGTCATGCATCACTGCTTGGAGAACATTCTCCAACTGTGCTTCATGCCCTTCCGTTTTAAGCGAAGGAAGCGACTCATATAATGCATTCAGTTCCACTTCAGTCTCAGGATTGGGCTGGATAAACCCATTAGGCAACTGCTTGGCTGATTTCACATACCAAGGAATACCAACTGAGGCTTTCTCAGTGGCAAGGAAGAACTCCTGTTTCTCATCATGATCGACCAGGCAGGAATTTACCTCAGCCATCATATTCGGGTAAGAAAGGATTGAGAGGGAGACATCCTCAACCTCACTATTGCTATGCCCCACATTGTTCATGACCGACACTACCTGTTCAGGCACCCCTATAAGCCATTGGAGCATATCGATCTGGTGCACAGCATGGTTGAGCGTACAACCCCCACCTTCCTTTTCATACGTCCCACGCCACCAGAGGTCGTAATAGGCAGATCCGCGCCACCACATCGAGTTCACTCGGGCCAGGAGCACCCTGCCTAATACGCCTTCATCCAAGAGCTGTTTCACACGCATGGCAGCAGTTTTGAATCGATTCTGGCTGATAACCGAGAGAATCTTACCACTTCTCTTCTGGGCCTCGATCATCTGGTCACAATCAGCAAGGGAAGGAGCCATCGGTTTCTCAACGATGACATGCTTTCCTGCTTCCAGAAAAGCAACCGTAACCTGGCAATGCAGGCTAGGAGGTAAGCAGAGCGATACGAGGTGAATGTCATCACGAGCTAGAAGTTCATGATAGTCCTTGGTTATGGCAACTGAACCACTGAGATCATAGGTTTGTGCCAATGTTTCTGCCTTCGACGGATAGGTATCGCAGAGAGCCCTTACCTCACAGAGATTCCCCAACGCAAGCAACCCCTTCACGTGTGCTTTTGCAATGCCACCAGAGCCAATGATGGCTACACCAATTTTATCCATATGCTCGCCCCTTTCTCCTAACACAATATGATCTCTTTCTGGAAATGAGATATTACAACACCCTAAGATGCTGAGGAATCATTTATTGGCCAACAAAGCAGGAATCAACAAATTCCTGCAATAGGACAATCCCTCTTCAACCAAGTCAAATCCTGCTGAGCTGATGTTCCAGTCCAGAAAGAGCCCCCTGATGGCCCTATTGAAAAGCACCGCAAGGTAGGAGCTCTCCCTGTCCTTCCTGAACTCACCTGATCTCTGTCCTTCCTCAATGATGCTTCTGATGAAGGTATGCCAGAATCGGGACTGGTCGGTAATGACCTTGGTGGAACCCTCGTTGCTCACCTGGTTGGCATAGAGTACTTTCAGCATCTCAACCCCGATAACATCACGCACATAGGTAAGCTGCAACTCCGTGAATTTCAGAAGCTTGAGCGCTGCATCCTTCTCTCTGGACACTTCACCCTCGATACTTCGGTAGTAGGCATCGATGGCCCAGAACTCCTGTACAATGATATCGCTCTTCGTGGAGAAGTAGGTATAGAAACTTCCCTTTGCAGTACCTGCATAGTTGGTTATCTGCTGGATGGAGACCTGGTTGAACCCCTTTTGCTTGAAGAGCGTCAGGGCACTCTCGAATATCAAGCGCTTGGTTGCCTCAGCTTTGCTTGTCCCCTTTGATTTCTTGGCCATTACCCTTCCTTATAGGAGAATCTTCCCAGGATTCATGATATTCTTTGGGTCAAGCGCCTGCTTGACTGCACACAGCAACTGGTACTCCGCCCCTGGAGTCACGTCCTTGAAGAACGACCTCCTCTTCAGCCCAATACCATGCTCCCCGCTGATCTTCCCCCCAAGCTCCCCTACGATAAATGCATAGAACTCGGAAAGCAACCGTGGTTCCATCTCCAACCACTCCTCCATGGAACTTTCGGGATTCTTCACCAGTGTTGCATGAAGGTTACCATCTCCGGCGTGGCCATAACAAGGAATTTTCATGTTGTATTTGCTGGAAAGCTGCTCAAGACGGGGAATGACCAAAGGAATGGAGCCAATGGGAACAACCACATCTTCCAGGCTCTGAATAGGACTATAGACCTTGATCGCCTCGGCAATATTCCGCCTGATCGACCAAATCCTCTCCCGATTCGTTGCATCCTCAGCAATATATACCTCCATTGCCTTATGATCGGAACAGAGATCACCAACCTGGATAAGGTCATGTTCAACCTGGCTTTCATCAGTGCCGTCAATCTCAATGAGCAACATCGCACCCACTCCCTCCAGTGGCAAACTCTCGTTCAAATAGGAGCAGGACATCTCAAGGGAACTCCTGTCCATAAACTCAATACTGGTGGGAATGATCCCTTGCTTCATGATCAGGGGAACGACAGAGATAGCATCCTGGGCAGTCCTAAAAGGAACCAAGAGATTAGAGGCAGAGGTGGGCACGCCAAGGAGTCTGATGGTCGCCTTGGTGATACTCCCAAGGGTCCCCTCCGAACCGATGTACAGCTGCTTGAGATCATACCCACTGACATCCTTGGTCACCTTTCCTCCCAATTGGACCACTTCCCCCTGGGGAGTGACGACCTCCATACCGAGGATATAGCGCCCGGTTACTCCGTATTTCACGGCCTTCCCACCTCCCGCGTTCTCCGCAATATTACCTCCAAGAAAGCATGTCTCCAGACTCATCGGATAGCCGGCGAAAAAAAGCCCGGTCTGTTTAAGCCGCTCGTTCAGCTCATTGGTTACAATCCCTGCCTCAGCGGTCACGGTTAGGTTTGCCTCATCAATCTCCAGAACCTTGTTCATCTTCTCAACCGAGAGCACGATTCCCCCATGGATTGGAATCGCACCACCAGAGAGACCAGAGCCTGCACCACGTGGAGTTACCGGTATGGTGTAACGGTCTGCCAACTTCATGACCTCACTGATCTGCTCAGTAGAGACGGGAGTAAGCACTACCTCCGGCATATGGCTGAACTGCTCCCTGCTGGTCTCGTCATGGCTGTAATTTTCTATCCGCTCTGTGTCGGTGAACAGGTTATGCTCCCCTACAATCGCCTTCAGCTCCTCAAGAATGGATGGGGTAATTGCTGTATAGCTGGTATTCATGCCTTCCTCCTCTGCTCAAGGCGCTTCTCAATCTCTGGGAGTACCTGAAACAGGTCCCCGATGATGGCGAAATCAGCAATACCAAGGATATTGGCTTGCTCATCACTGTTGATTGCCACAATACACTTGGCTGTCTTGATACCTGCGAGGTGTTGGATGGCCCCAGAGATACCTGCAGCGAGATAGAGACGGGGAGAGATGGTCTTGCCTGAAAGACCAACCTGATGAGGATAGGAAGCCCAACCTCGGTCCACTGCGTCCCGGCTCGCACCTACTTCTGCACCAAACGCCTTGGCCAGACGCTCGATCAGGGCAAAGTTATCCCGTTTCTTAAGCCCCTTTCCCCCGGAGATGACGATGTCTGCTTCTTCGATGGATCCACTCTGACCTTCGAGAGCCCTTAGTCCCAATACCTCGACAGAGGGCTTTTCACGCTTGGGAGGTACAGCTACCTCTTCCACCACGAAAGGACGGTCACTCCTTGCTTCAAGCGGCTTGGTAGAACGTGGTCTAACGGTGGCCATCTGCGGCCGATGGTTCGGGGTCTTAATCGTTGCCATGATGTTGCCACCTATTGCTGGGCGGGTCTGCAAGAGATTCCCCGTTCCTTCCTCGATAGCCAGCTCGGTGCAATCGGCAGTCAACCCTGCATGAGCCTTGACTGCCACATAGGGCATCAAGGTTCTTCCAGAGGTGGTTGCTGCTGCAATGATGATCTGCGGCTCCTTCTCAGCAATAAGACGGAGAAGTTGCTCAGCATATCGTTCACAGACAAACGAAGAGAGCGAAGGATCATCGGCAAGGTAGATGATATCTGCTCCCTGAACGGAGAGACGCCTCAGGTCATCTGCGTTGACATTGCTACCGATGACTACCGTTCCTAGTCTTACTTTGAGTGTGTCAGCAAGTGACCTCCCACGTGCCAACAGCTCATATGAAACATCCTTTACCCTACCCTGATGGCATTCGCTTATTGTCCAAACTTCATGCATTGCGTCCTCCTAACAGATCACGTTCCTCAAGGAAGGTGAAGAGTTTCTCGACTGCCTCATGAAGCGAAGCATCATCCTCTACCTTCACCATGCTGCATTGCCTGCTTACTTTGGGAGTCTCAATTTTTACCACCCGGGTGGGAGATCCCTTCAGCCCCAAGAACGCTGGATCTGTATCCAGATCGGAGGCACTCCAGGTGGTAATCTCTGTGGCCATTGCACGTTTCTTACCTCGAAGGGTAGGAAGACGAGGCTCGGCAATCTCCTTGACGACGGTAAGAAGAACTGGAAGAGGAGCCTGGACACGTTGGTATCCTTCCTCGATCAAACGCTCGGCTATCAGGTTCTTTGAATCAATCTCCTCTACTGATGCAACATAGGAGAGCACCGGCAGGTCCAACCATGAAGCCACTGCCGGTCCAACCTGGGCAGTATCACCATCGGTTGCCCGCTCCCCGGTAATGACCAGATCAGGAAGGCCAACTTTCTCTATGGCTTTTGCCAGTACATAGCTGGTTGCCCAGGTATCTGAGCCTGCAAAGGCTCGGTCATTCAGGTGATAGACATCATCTGCTCCCATGGCGATGGCCTCCTTGAGTACTTTAACAGCACTCGCCGGTCCCATGGTGATGACAGTCACTCGTCCACCGCTATGGTCTTTGATTCGTAACGCCGTTTCCAAGGCATACACATCCAATGGATTCAGGATGGCAGCAGAACCGCTACGGATCATGGTACCGGTCTCCTTGTCCATCTGGACATCACTGGTTTGTGGGACCTGCTTGATTAGAACTATACTATGCATGAAAATCCCCCTCTTTTTCTCTATCCTAAAAGGGGTTTTGTGCTAGGTCAACAATTTTTTTGACCGCGGTCAATTTTTGACTGTTTTTCCTTTCCTTATCTTTAATAGAGGCATAACTCATGACAGCCAGTTTTTCTCCACTCCATCGGATTTTCGCGTAGTATTGAAAAATATCAACTATCCAGACAGCAAAGACACCGCGCAAGACACCGCGCAAGACACCGCGCAAGATATTCGTTTGCATATGTTGCTAGAGTTTTGCTCTACCCCAAGAACAAGGGAAGAGATGCAAGGTTATATTGGCATAGAACATCGGGAACATTTTCGAAAGACGTTCCTCACACCGTTACTCGCATCTGGAAAACTCCGGATGACCATACCAGACAAGCCTACCAGCAGGTATCAGAAGTACGTTACCGTATGATGATTTTCCACTGAAGACGCTCTACATTCCTGAGAGCATATCCAGAGCTAGGTCAAATAGGCCCAGCTCGTAGTAGAGATCTAGCACGGTATAGCGGTTTCGGATCATCTGAGCACCAGTTACTGCATGGCGGAGCCCTTCCAGATTACTTGCAATATCAGCAGGAGAAATCGGACAGCCAACTTCCTTCATTGCTTCTTTCAGTTCCTGATACGGAGGTAGTTGCTCCTCCATTCTCACAATTAGGGCAGGAAGCAGAGAGATAAGCTTCTCCCTTCTAGTTAGCAGCGCATCCCCATCAAGGAATTTCTCTTTTGCGATGGCCAAGGTCTGTTTCCTTACGCTTTCATCGGGGAAGAATGCTGCAATCGATTGCTCGCGCTCCTCCCAACTCTCTGCCCCACTGAGCGGGATATCAGCAAGATCCAACTGCTTGAGTTGCTCATAGAGGTAGGTAATGGTCAGGGTACCGATGGAGACCTTGAATCCATGGCTTACTGGAAGCCCATCCTTGCTCAAGTGTTCCATCTCCCAGATATGGCTGATCAAGTGCTCAGCACCACTGGCAGGGCGTGAGTCGTGCATCACCTGCATCGCAAACCCACTTGCTGAGAGCGCATCAAAGAGGAGTCCAATGGACGACCCCCTTCTCTGGGCTATCCCTGCATGCTGGGTGTATACTTTTCTCAGCGGAATCTGGACCATGTCCCATACATCACGGCGGATTGGGTGAACCCCGACCAGATCGGCGAGGATCCAGTCCATTCCGGCAGTGTACTTGGCCATGCAATCACCAAAACCACTTGCGATCATGTCCATGGGAGCTTCGCGGAGCACTTTGGTGTCAGCAAGAACCACCATCGGGGCAGCACAAGGAAGCGTCTGCTTGAAGCCACCGATAGAGACAGCAGCACCGTAGGAGGTATAGCCATCAACAGAAGGTGCGGTTGCAACAACCATATAGGGACGGTCCAGCTCAGCACTTGCACGCTTGGTAATATCGTTGAGCGTACCTGAGCCCAAGACCACTGCAATACTGTTGTCCATCTCCAGACTCAGTCTAACTTGTGCAATTGCATGCTCATCAGCATAAGGCTGCGGCTCAGAAGGGAAAATGAACTGTCTGACCTGGATATCAGCCTTCTCAAGCGATCTGGAAACAGGAAACCCTCCTACCTTGAGTGTTATGCCATCGGCAACCAACAACGCAGGGGTATGGCCGAATGCTTCCACAAAGACTGATCCAACCCGTTCAAGAGCCCCTTCCTCAACTACCGAAATCTTTGTATCCATGCAAGCCTCCCCGCCCAGCATACCACAGACTCTTGTAGCGGGAAAAGCTGTAGGATACACTACCGGCATGAAGACACAGACCTTTTCCATCCTTGCCGATTCCATCTCCACCTTTGCAGGTTTTGTCCCTGAGGAGAATGAACTCTTCTACCCCCGAGAGGGAGTGGATGTATCAGAGGTGCAACATACCTGGTGGTATATTCTGCAACAGCGTACGGGACTTAAGCTCCTCATGAATGAGTCCTACTCTGGGAGCAGGATAAGCAGGACAGGAGTCCGTCCCCGCTCCTCTTCCTTCTTGGACGAGAAAAGACAACAGCGACTGGTCGGTGATATCATCATCGTATTCGGGGGAACCAACGATTGGGGACAGGTGGAAGAACCTACCACCATCGAGGTCTTCCAGGAAGCGTATAAGACATTGGTACGTGATATGCTTAGAAATCATTCATCAAGTGGACTGTACTTCTGCACCCCACTGCAGAGAACTGACAGGGCCCTTGATGAAGAGAACATCCATCACTGGAGTCAGCTAGACTTGGCTAGAAGTATAAGGGAGATTGTTGCGGGGCATGAGGGAGCCAACCTCATAGACCTTGCCAGATACCCCATCAAGGCCGGTGACGGACTCCTTTCTGATGGGCTACACCCCACCAGAAAGGGCATGGAAGTACTTGCCACCCTGATGCAGAGAGGACTGGGGCTTTAGATCCCGGCGAGGCATTTCATCCCTCGCTGGTACTCAGTGAGGGCATTTTCCGCCTGCATCTGGGTGAGGATGGTCTTCACCAAGGAGAAGAGTTCACCCTCAGGGGTGTAGTCGGCCTCAGTGAAGAAGTTGATACGGTCCTCCTTCATCAACCGATAGCTAATCGCTTCCTTACCCTGTGCATAGACAGCAATGCTTTTTCCACCATTCTGCTTAACGAGCTTCATGCAGGGGACATCGGTCAGCCCATCTCCGATATACACCATATTCCTGAAAGGTACACTACGCTCACCCTCGGCGGTGTAGGCATTCAACGCCTGGTCCTCATGCACATCAAGCACCCCTTTATTGATCCTAAACAAGAACTGTGTCTTGGCTGTATAGTTAACCGATAATTTCGGCCATGTAGCCACCCCGTTCTCATCGTAGAAGTACTCACATGCATAAATACGTTTGAATCGATCCCCGATAGCTGATCCTTCGATGATCTCCCTGAGTCCTGAGGAGATAATGAAGTGCTGTACATCCAAACCCATCAATGAGCCGAGCTTGTTCACCTCATCGAACCACGAGAGTACACCTGGAAAGAATTCAAGGCTTCCTCCCAGTGAAACAAAATCGCTTCTTCTAATCGACTGCTCATGACGTCTGGACTCATCAAGCATAAGCTTCATATATGCAAGAATGCGGTCCATACCCTGTTCTCCAGCAAGTTTGTCGGCCTTCTTCCAAAATGTTTCGGCAGACATCCCAAGCTTGGGAATAAATGTATACTCCTGCATATCCTTGGTACTCAGGGTCTTGTCAAAATCATACATGAAGGCAATGGTTGGTTTCTGCATACCATGAGTATATCACGAACCTGGTGAATCAGTTTGTTCAGATTATCATTAGAGACAGTGATTTCCATTCAAATGTTCTTGCAACGCAAACAACAAATTGAACCAGAGCAAAGACTCTGGTTCAAAGGAAGGGATTATCGTATCTCTCTACATATTTGTCGGGGTATACCCTGCAAAAATCTTCGGTAGGATGAGACTGATCTCAGGAATGAACGACACCAGTAGCAGTGCAATAACCATACAGAGATAGAATGGAAGCGTCGCTTTTACCACCTTCTCCATGGAGACCTTACCAACGGCTGATCCTATGAACAGGACAGCTCCAACCGGTGGGGTCAAGAGGCCGATACCACAGTTGAGTACCACCATGATTCCGAACTGAATGGGATCCAGCCCTGCAACTCCAGTAGCGATAGGAAGCAGAATCGGTGTTGCAATAAGAATGATCGGCGCCATATCCATGATCGCCCCAAGGACCAAGAGAATTGCATTCAACAGCAGGATAATGAGAATCCTGTTATTGGTAAGGCTGGTAATCGCCTCAGCTGCAAGACGCGGAACATTGAGTGTAGTGAGGATGTAGCCAAAGACAGATGATGTAGCAATAAGGATAAGCACGATAGCTAGGGTACCTACACAATCGTCGAGGACCTTCCAAACACCCTTCCAATTCAAGCCTTTATAGATAAAGACCGAGACAATCAGGGAATAAATAACCGCAATTGCTGCAGATTCTGTAGCAGTGAAAAAACCTGCAACAACGCCAACGACAACAATAACAACCGCTGCCAAGGCCCAAATGGATTTACCAAATTGAATAATGAAGTTCTTGAGATTAAATTTCTCTCCCTTGGGATATCCACGCTTCACGGAGAATATATAGGAGCCAATCATCAAGGTAATGGCAAGCAAGGCACCAGTAAGGTATCCGGCAAGGAAGAGACTTCCAACTGAGATACCACCTGCAGTGGTGGCGTAGATGACCATGTTATGACTGGGAGGAACAAGCAGTCCTTCACAGGAACTGGTAACCGTAACAGCGGTGGAGAAGTCAGCATCATAGCCTTCATCGACCATCATGGGAATCAGGATGGAACCAAGGGATGCAGTATCGGCGGCGGCTGACCCGGAGATTCCTCCAAAAAAGTAGGATGCTACGATGTTAACCTGCGCCAAGCCTCCCCTCATCCAACCTACACAGGCATTGGCAAGGGCAATGAGCTTTTGGGAAATACCCCCTGAGCCCATCAACACTCCCATCGTAATAAAGAAAGGAACCGCCATCAGGGAGAACGAACTGATGCCTTTGACCATAAGACGGCTGATATCATTAAGACTGGAACCTTGGTAGAGCATGGTAAAAACAGAAGAAAGCCCAACCGCATATGCGATAGGAAAACGAAGGAAGATCATAAGAAAGAAGCTTCCCAGGAGTATCGTAATTGCAATACTGTTAGCGTCCATTATGCCTTCTCCTCTTCCTTCACATAGAAGGACTTTACATGGTTATAGATGGCCTCAATCTCGAAAATGATCATGGCAAGGCCAGCAAGTGGTACTGGAAAATACATCCAGAAACGACTGAGCCATGGTAGAGAGACATAAAAACCCCTACTTCCAATGGTGATAGCATATCTCCACCCAACATACAGCATTACCAACCCGAGGCAAAAAACCGCGATATCACTGAGGATATCGAGGAACTTAATCATACGTTTAGGGAGATATTTGTCAAAAGCCTTCATCCTGATATGGGTACCCCTGCGAATGGCAAGGGCCGCCGATAGAACGGCCATATAGGCCATGCAGGTCAAGACCACCTCTTCCGTCCAAGAAGGATCCTTCAGGAACGGTATGTATTCATTGAGCATACGCCCGGCTACTGCATAACTGGTGATCAGGATATCGACAATGAGCAAGACTTTGCAAATTATCAATACCACTTTGTCGGTCCAGTCATACGCCATCTTGATTTTATCCATTGTCGCAAAGAACTTTGGCATGTTTCATCTCCTGAGACTTGAAAAGGTGGGATTGGCTATGCAATCCCACCAATATCTGACTAAAAACCTTATTTCATATCCTTGATTTTCTGATACAACGCTGCCTGGCTCTTGGTATTCTCTTCGATTACCGCCTTGGTAGCATTTGCCCATGGGGCCTTGTCTGCAACATCAACCACATTCACGCCCTCAGCCTTGAGCTCTGCAAGAACTTCGTTCTCTGCATTCTCGCTGATCTCAGCATTGTAGGCCTGTGCAAGCTTGCCAGCTTCCATGATGGCTTCTCTCTGTCTCTCGGAAAGCTTGTTCCAAGCGGTATCGGTAATAACTACCTGAATAGCGCCGAGGGTGTGCCCATTGAGAATCAGATTGGGAGCAACTTCTTGGAAGGCATTGGCCTTGTAGTTGGCAATCGGCTGTTCAGCGCCGTCGACAACACCGGTCTGAAGAGCAGAGTACAGCTCACCAAAAGAGACAACCGTTGGAGAAGCTCCAAGGCCTCTAACCATGCCGGTCATAACCGGGTCATTGGATACGCGAAGCTTCATGCCTGCAAGATCCTTCATGCTACCAATGTGCTTTGCAGCAAAGAAGTGTCTGAATCCTTCCTCACCATAGAACACACCACGAATTGGTAGACCAATTTCCTGGGGCTCATTCAGGAACTCGGGAGCAAGATCAGAATTGGCAAATGCCCAAAAGTGTGCTCTATTCTCAAAGGTGAACGGAATGGAGAGAAGTTTTGACTTCTCAGCACCATAACTGGTAAGTGCAAAAGCAGAGATTCTTGACATATCGATTGATGTACCACCACCAAGAATGGAGTCAAGAACATCATTCTCGGAACCAAGAACGCCAGAAGCCTGAATATCAATGGTTACTGTACCATCGGAAAGCTTCTCAACCTGTTCCTTGAAATAGACGCCAGTCTTTCCAACGATGGAATCAAGCGGGTTAACCTCAGCATAGACAAGCTTCACATTTTTTTCACCACCAGCTTCAGCTGCTTCTTTTTCACCAGCAGCAAAGAGCAGGGTAGAACTGAGCAACAGCGCCAAAAGAACAATCAATACTCGTTTCATAATCGCCTCCTAAAGTAATTCGACCCAGAATGTCTAGGTTTCATCAAAAATGTAAAAGAGGAATTCTGCCAGCGCAAGATGCAGCCAAAGATAATGCAATGAATCAAAAAAATTGAAAAAACAAATGCCTAGATATCTTCAATCCTCCGCACAATATCCTGTTCGTTTTCATTCAGTTCTTGGTAGAGCGGTTCCATTATCTGCCTTAAGTATAGCAACGTATCCTCGCTGAGTTTGGTGACCACTACTCCAGAGGCTATTGCCTTCTCGTAAGCACGTGCTTCTTCTTGTTGCCAGAGTACTCGTTCATATAATCCGCTTTCCACAGCACATGTCCTAACAACCTCAACAAACAAAGGGTCTAATGCCGCAATTTTCTGCTCAGCATAAACACTCATCATTACCACTTCCGGCAAGCGAAAATGCTCGTCCTGGTAAAAATACGGAGCTGCCTGGTAGTGACCAGTAAATATATAGCTTGGCAAGTTGTTCTCTGCCCCATCAATCCGCATTTTTTGTAACGCAGAATAGACATCCGCATATGGTATCTGCACTGCTTCGGCACCAAGAAGCTCAATGGTACGACTCATCATATCATTCTCCATTACTCGAATAACCATACTATGGAGATCCTCGATGCTAGCGACGGGAGCACGGGTATAAAAACTCCTCGCCCCGGCATCATACCAAGCTAAGGCAATAAGCCCTTTCCCAGACACCTCTTTTAGGTACATATCCCCAATCTCACCATCCAGAACTCTCCACATGTGGTCATTATCGGTATAGAGGTAGGGCAATTGCAATGTCCATAGCTTAGGGAAATATCGGGTGAGTGTCCCAACAGAGAATCGTGACATGTCGATACCACCATAACCCATCTGCTCCATGACGCTGTTCTCTGAACCTAGCACACTGTCAGGAAATACCCTGATTTCAATCTTCCCATCAGTCCTTTCCTTTACGAGTTCTGCAAAATACTTCGCAGCTTCCACTGTTGGGTAGCCATCACTCTGGTTGTCAGCATAACGAAGCACCAACTCAGGATAGGTAGTTTCCTCCTTCTTGCAAGAAACGAAGACGAGGACAAAGAGGAAAGCCATGACCACAAGTTTTTTCATCTACCTGCACCTCCACCGCTCAGCCGCCGGTACTCAGTTGGAGTGATTCCGGCATTCTTCTTGAACGCACGACTGAAATAGCTGGGGCTCTCATAACCTACCATGGAAGCTATCTCTGCGATTGATTTGAACGGGTCTGCAAGGTACTCCTTTGCAGCACTGATTCTGAGATTGGTGATATGGTCGAGAAAGTTGACTCCTGTACAACGCTTGAAAATACAACTCAAGTATGATGGATTTATATTCAGCAGCGAGCTTACTGAATCAAGGGAAAGATCATAATTCATATAACTGTGTTCCAGATATTTTTTCACCTTGGACATCATCAAAGCAGCCTTGTCGACACCCTCGTCCCCCTGCAAGCATTCAGCTTCGGGCCTGACTGCCTTGAGCTGGCGCTCAGCTTCAACTTGGCTTTCTGCACGCTTGACGGCCCTACATACATCTGCCTTGTCCACTGGCTTCAGTATATAATCAATCGCTCCGAGTTTCACAGCTTCACATGCATAGGAAAAAATGCTGTAGGCTGTTATAAAAATGATACGGCAAGTTGGCTTATCCTGTAGTATCCGCTTGGATGCCTCTATCCCATTAAGAGCGGGCATCTCAATATCCATAAGCACAATATCCACATCGTAGAGTTCAGCATAGTTTACGGCCAGACGACCATTCTCCGCTTGGTAGAGCTCATAGAAAGGATTGTCTGAAAGGATCTTATGCAATAACTCCCGTTCAATATGTTCATCATCAGCAATCAGTATCTTAATCATCCAATTCCTCCTCGTTCTTCAGGATTAGCGGCATCTCAATACGAATCTCAGTACCCTTCTCTCTGTCCGAAAACACCTCAAAGCGGCACCGCTCGTCAATCAGTTTGAGACGGGCAGCAACCGTATAAAGCCCAATATGTTCCCCAGTAACAGGATGGTCCAACAACCGCGTTTGGAGTACTTGCAATTGCTCTGTATCCATCCCAATCCCATCATCTTCAACCTGTACGATCAGCATATCCTCCTTTACTCCCAAGGATATCCAGACACTTCCTTGACCTTCTTTAGGACCAAGTCCATGTTTGAAGGAATTCTCTACCAATGGCTGGAGAAAAAAGGAAGGCACCAGCGTCTCTGTAAGCACCAAGGCAGGAGAAATACTCCAGAAAAGCGAGATCTTTTCCGCAAAGCGTGCCTTGTAGAGGCTGTAATACTCATCTACAATCTGGATCTCCCTGGAGAGAGGGACCAACACCTCATTATCGGCCAATGCATAACGGAAAAGACGAGAGAGGGAAGAAAGTAACGAATCTGTCTTCTTTGCATGCTCCTCCAGTGCCGTGTATTTTATCACGTTGATGGTATTGAACAGGAAATGAGGGTTCACCTGGCTCCGGAGCAGTTGCAGTTTTTCACGCTCCAGCAGTGTCTGCATGGCCAAGGCCTCAGTATCTTTACGATAAATCTCTTTTTCCATTTCATTGTTTGCCTGCAATAAGGTGACCTGATTCCGCATCGCCATTTTCATCTCATTGAAAGCTCGGGTCATATCCCCTAACTCATCCTTTCTGTGTTCCCTAAACTCCGGCCTATCAAAATCACCTGCTGTGATTGCCTTGGAAGCATTGGCCATCTCCTGCACAATAGAGATCATACGTATCACTTCCCTGAACGTAACAACTCCAAAGAGAAGCATAACCAGGACCGTCAAGCTATATACGACATCAAGCCGCTCATTGAGCGTCATCAGGCGATCATAGGTAGACTGGTTATCCAAAATGGACTGTTCCATCAATTGTTGCATATACCTATACAGGTGGTTTATGCTCGGCTCAAGATCGGCGTAATACAACTCAGATGCCTTTGCAACATGGTTTCTGATCAGCAGATCCTCCAGAAGCATGAGGTAGTGGTTATATGCACTATATGTAGTATGTACAGCACTGACAAGAAGATATTGATCTACTCCAATCGAAGAAATATCGGAATCAATCTTTCCCAAGTTATCCTCAACTATTTGCGATTCCCTTCTCAGACCAGAAACCAATGCGGCAATATCCCCAAAATCCCAACGATAGGAGGAAAGCAGCTCACGAGTCTGCCCAAAAGCATTGAGCACCAAACTAATCGTCTGCACATTCCCTGCACTTCTTTGCATTGGATCCATAATTGAGCTTTCCTGGTAGGCAGAAATTGCCAACTGCAAGAAGATACATAACACAAATACGACGAGATAGAGAAAAATCCGGTGAAAGAGATTAAGATGGAGCCCTTTTTTATTGCTTGTTTCCATATGTGGTCTGTATATCCTACCACCCATACCAGAAAAAGTGAATGTAACTAGTTCACCAATATGGTATAATGAATCTATGACGATAGCAGTACACTTGAGTGAATCCAACTTCAGGAATTTCCTCATATTCAACATTATCAAGCGCTTAAAACTGTACAAGAGTCCGCTTATCTTTGCCTCAATCATGTCAGTCTCAGCCATTATCAGCTTCATAATGCATCATGTAGAAGGAGCGGTGATGCTTGGGTTCGTCCTTCTCCTGGTTGGCCTTGGAGTACCGATTGTCTACTTTGTCAACTTTTTCACATCCCTGAAAAAACAGGTAAAGCTCCAGAAGTTGAACCCTCCCCGTCTGGTCTACACCATCCAGTTTGCAGAAACATCCGATTTCATTGAAATCTCCAATGATAAGGAACAGGTCCAGTATCAATGGAAGGATGTCTATCATGTATATTATGAGAAGGATGCCATCTATCTCTTCATAACGAAAGACAGGGCATTTCTGCTCCCCCTGTCATTACTAGAAAACTGCGAAGAAGTTTGGAGCATCATTGAGGAAAAGCTCGGCAACGAGCGATGTACCAGAAAGCAGTAACCAGGAATACTCCCAAAATAAGGTGGACAGATCGATCTGCAATTAATAGTTGACAAATCAACTATTTTCTTTACTATATCCATATATGAACACCAGTCTTGGGCGTTTGATCGCCATCCTCCACAGAAACAACCAGATGTATCTCAATGCCCACCTGAAAGCCTATGGGATAAGCAGCGCTGAGGTGGGAATCCTCATGAGCCTCTACCGTGAGGAAGGAAGGACACAAGAGGAACTCTCCCAGTGGCTGCATATCGATAAGGCAGCAACCACACGTACCGTGCATACCCTCGAAGAGAAGGGGATTATCATACGCAAACATGATGACAAGGATAGGCGATGCAACCGCATTTATCTCACTGAGAGAGGCAAGGCATTGGAATCTTCAGTAGTTCCGGTGGTCCGTGGCTGGAGTGAACACATCAGCAAACTTGCAGGCGAAGATACTTACAATAGGCTCTGTAGTGACCTGGAATCCATCTTTACTGCATTGAAAGAGGAGCCGGCTCAATGAGAACCACCACTCTCGAAAAAGAGAACCCTCTCGGCACAGAACCAATCTTCAAGCTGTTGGTCCGTTTCAGTGTACCAGCCATCGTAGGAATGATGGTCAATGCACTCTACAACATAGTTGATAGGATCTATATAGGAAATAGTCCATCCCTTGGAGCTAATGGTATTGCCGGTATTACTATTGTCTTTCCAATCATGATCATCCTGATGGCGATGGGAGTACTCTTTGGGATTGGGGGAGCAACACTCTTCTCCATTCGCCTAGGGCAGAAAGAGACAAAACAAGCACAGGAAGTGATGGGAAACGCCTTCTTCCTGCTTATTGCCAGTGGACTCACCTTCCTGGTACTCGGCCAGGTTTTTCTAACCGATATTCTCATCCTCTTTGGAGCAAGTGATCAGGTACTTCCTTATGCTACCAGCTACATGCGAATCATCTTCTTTGGAGCATTATTCCAGGTAACCAATATGGGAATGAACAACTTCATTCGCGCTGATGGCAACCCAAAGATCGCCATGCTCTCCATGTTCCTTGGTGCCGGTACCAATATTGTACTTGATCCGATTTTCATCTATGCCCTGGATTGGGGAATGGCAGGAGCTGCCATCGCTACGGTGATCAGCCAGATGGTCTCCTTCACCTGGGTACTTTCCTACTTTTTGGGGAAGCGAAGCAGGGTAAAACTTAAAATACGTACCATCCGCATCAAACGGCAAAACACCCTTTTAATCATAAGCCTGGGATTGCCTGGTTTTGTACTCCAGATAACCAACAGTCTCCTGAACATCATCCTCAACAAATCTCTATTGCAGTATGGAGGGGACCTTGGTATCTCAGCCATGGGAATCGTTAACAGCCTGCACACCCTGCTTATCATGCCGGTTATCGGCATCAAGCAAGGAGTACAGCCTCTGATCAGTTTCAATTTCGGGGCAAAGAAGTATGACCGGGTTAAGGAAGCCACCAAGCTTGGCATTATCAGTTCCACCGCTGTAATCATGGTAGGATACCTAGCCACCCGCTTCTTCCCGACCACCATGGTGGCAATGTTCAACCGTGACCCCGCACTCCTTGAGCTCGGAACGTTTGCCCTGACACGTTGGTTCCTGCTCACCCCACTGGTAGGGTTTCAGATTATCGCAGGAAACTTTTTCCAAGCAATAGGCAAGAGCAGGATTGCACTACTGCTCACCCTTTCGAGGCAGGGGTTTTTCCTCATCCCTTCCATCCTGCTCTTCTCACTCTTCTTTGGGTTGCAGGGGATTCTCTATTCGGCACCGGTCTCCGATCTACTCTCTTCCCTGCTGACCGCCATCTTCTTCATTCCCGGTATCAGAGACCTTGAGAAGAATGCACGTTCCATTTAGCGGAAGCTCTGGGTCTTGGTGAAAACCTCAAGAAGTGGTTGCCACCACTCCTTTCCCCCACTGACTTCCCCGATACCACGAATCTTTTTCAACCGGTATCGCACCAAGTGCTCAGGCGGCTTGCTGCAGAGGTTATCAAAATCACGAATTATGGTTTCCTTGATCAACTGAGCTGTTTCCTTGGGACTCTTTTCCTCAATGATGTCATGGATGACCCCGAACTCCTTGAGGTGACGGCTGGTCATTTTCATGGCCTCAGCCGCCTCCTTTGCTTTCGATGGGTCACGAAGCAGGATGGAAGCGAATCCTTCAGGGGTAATTACTGAATAGACAGCATTCTCCAACATGTAGAGCTTATCCCCGATGCCGATACCCAAAGCCCCTCCACTACCACCTTCTCCGATGATAAAACAGAGCACTGGAGTCTTGAGTGTTGAGAACACCTTCAGGTTCTGGGCAATTGCCTCCCCGATTCCCCGCTCCTCACTACCTAGTCCTGGATATGCTCCTGGTGTGTCAATGAAACAGACAACCGGACGACCGAATTTCTCTGCCTGTTTGGCAAGACGCAATGCCTTGCGATAGCCTTCAGGATTACTCATTCCATAGTTGCAGGAAACATTCTCCCTGAAATTGGCACCCTTCCGGTTTCCAATAAAGGTTACCGCTCGGCCTCCTACCATTCCGATACCACCGATCATGGCAGGATCATCACCATAGGATCGGTCCCCATGCAGTTCCATGAACTGGTCACAGATCATGTTGATGAAGGCCTTTGCTCCGGTTCTTCCACTTTGGCGGGAGAGGAGTACACAATCCCAGGACGACTTAGCTTCACATTTCTGGCTGTCACTAAGTATGGATTCAATATGTTCTACCGTCTCTTGCAGTACGGGTTTCTTCTTGTCTGCCATGGGTTAGGTCCTCCTTGTGTGGGTTTCGATCAGGAAGGAGAGGGTCTCTCTCAGCTTCTTACGCTCGACAATGGAATCGATGAAACCCTTCTCGAGCTGGAACTCTGAACGCTGGAACCCCTCTGGAAGCTTCTCCCCGATGGTTCCTTCAATTACCCTTGGCCCAGCAAATCCAATAATTGCCCCAGGTTCTGCGAGGATGACGTCTCCAAGCATGGCAAAGGATGCTGTCACCCCACCGGTGGTGGGATTGGTCAAGACAAGAAAGAGGGGGGTACGAGTTTCTTCCAAGAGAGCGGCAGCACTGGCTGTCTTTGCCATCTGCATCAAGCTGAATATTCCTTCCTGCATCCTGGCTCCTCCGCTAGCGGTAAAAAGGACTACCGGATCTCCAGTGAGTGCTCCCTCGATCATGGCCTGGGTGATTTTCTCTCCCACTACCGAACCCATACTGCCTCCCATGAAAGCGAAGGACATAATACCGACAACCACGGGCTTTCCCTCAATTGTACATCGACCGATGCTGGCAGCGTCACTGAGTGAGGATTTCTTTTGGTTCTCTTTAAGCTTCTCCTCATACCCTGCAAGGGAGATGGGGTTCATAGACTGCATTCCACTACTCATCTCCTTGAACGATCCTTCATCTGCAAAGAGTGAAAGGCGTTCTTGTACAGTAAGCGGAAAATGAAAATTGCAATATGGACAGATCTTATACTCCCCTACCTGTACATCTTTCTGGCACTGGGGGCATCGTTTCAAAACTTCGTTTGACATCGGTTATTTCTCCTGTTCACAAACCTTCTGGTAGAGATCGGTAGTGAATCGACCACTCCTGAACTGTTTGGAGGCGATGAGGCGTTTTTGCTCTTCCAAGTTGGTGGTTACCCCTTGGATGTTCACTTCCTCCAAGGCCCTGAGCATTACGGCTATGCCCTGGTCCCTGTCAGGAGCCCAGACGATGATCTTCGCCACCATTGAGTCGTAATAGGGACTGAGAATGGATCCGGCCTCAAGATGGGAATCCACTCGTACAAAGGGACCTGAAGGGAGTTGAAGCGTGGTGATAACTCCAGCTGAAAGTGCATTGATCCTACACTCAAGAGCGTATCCAGAGAGACGGATATCTTTTTGCTTAAAGGGAAGCTTATTACCCTGTGCTATCCTGATCTGTGCCTGTACCAGATCAAGGGAACTTACCAGTTCACTCACTGGATGCTCGACCTGCAGGCGTGCATTCACTTCCATGAAGTAGTATGCATTACCCTCGACGAGGAACTCCACGGTTCCAGCACCACGGTAACCCAATTCCTTGAAGAGTCTCACTGAGTCATTGCACATTGCCTTTCTCAGTCCTTCATCAAGGATTGGAGAAGGGCTCTCCTCAAGTAGCTTCTGATGGTTCTTTTGTACTGAACAGTCGCGTTCACCTAGATGCACCACCCCGCCCTTGCCATCGGCCAAGAGCTGAATTTCCACGTGGCGTGGTTGTTCAAGGAATCGCTCCATATGCACCGAGGCATCCCCAAAGAAGGCGAGCGCCTCCTTTCGGGCAAGCTGCAAGGACTGCTCGAGTTGCTCCTCTTTTCTGACGATACGCATACCTCTTCCCCCACCGCCTGAAGCAGCCTTGAGAATGATGGGGTAGCCGATCTGCTCGGCAGTTTTCTTTGCATCTGCAAGATCAACAAGCGCTTCGCTACTGCCCGGGGTAATGGGAATCCCAGCAGCAAGAGCAGCCTGCCGTGCAGCGACCTTGTTCCCAAGCAATGCAATCGTCTTACTCTCAGGACCAATGAACACAAGCCCTGCATCCTCCACCTGCTTTGCAAAATCAGCATTCTCTGAGAGGAATCCTACCCCAGGGTGGATGGCATCACAGCGAAGTGCACAGGCAGTGGTAATAATATTCCGTACATTCAGGTAGCTCTTGTCTGTTTGTGCTTCTCCAATACAGACAGCCTCGTCTGCCATGGAAACAGGCAGACCCAGGGCATCGGCAGTGGAATAGACAGCAACAGTTTTGATTCCCAGATCACGGCATGCCCTGATAATACGTACTGCAATCTCTGCACGGTTTGCGACGAGCAGTTTCTTGATCATAGTTTCTTGACCTTGAAAAGAGGCTGGCCAAATTCCACTAGCTGTTCAGGCTTGGCAAGGATTTCCACAATTTCACAGGAGTAATCACTCTCAAGCTGGTTCATCAGCTTCATTGCTTCGATCGTGCAGATAACGTCCCCGCTCTCCACTTTGCTACCAACTTTCACATAGGGAGGTGCATCTGGAGCTGGGGTTAGGTAGAAGGTCCCCACAATTGGACTGGTGATGGTTTCCACTTCTTCTGCATTTGCATCAGCCTTCGGTTCCATCACTGTTTGTGCGTCCTGAGTGCTTTGCTTGATTACTGGAACAGGCTGGATGGTTTCCTCTCCTGCGACCGGTCTTTTCAGTTTGAGTGAGAAGCGTGAGCAGGAAAGCTCAAGCTCGCTTAGGGTACTGGAATCAAATAGGGTAAGGACCTCACGGAGGTCCATGTGTTCAATACTATCCATAATATTCCTCATAACAAGATGGGGATGGGATGCTTTAATAAGTGCATCCATACGAATTTAATCATAACAATAAGGAGTTATAGTGTCAATATTGACATTATTCTCAAAATTGTAATAATGATATAGCTATGTTATGTACTCAAGGAGGGAGCCATTGAAGCCTCCACAATCGATACACATCACCGCCCTTGGCAGTTACGCGCCGCCGAGGGTGGTAACTAATAATGACCTGAGCCATATGGTCGACACGAGTGATGCGTGGATCCAAAGTCACACTGGAATCAGAGAACGACATATTGCTGATGATGAAGAATCGACCAGCAATCTCGCCTATAAAGCGATCGAGGATCTCCTTGCAAGCTACAATCTGGAAGCATCCCATATTGATGGTATTGTCTGTGCAACAGCTACCCCGGACTATCCTGGATTTCCTTCTGTTGCCTGTATGATCGCAGAGCAATTCGGTATAACCGGACCAGCCTTGGATGTGAGCGCCGGTTGTACTGGCTTTATCTACGCCATGGAGGTCGCCCGTGCCATGATCGCCACAGGTTCCATGAAGAATGCCCTCGTGGTAGGAGCAGAGAAACTGTCAGGTGTAGTTGACTGGAAGGATCGAAACACCTGTGTACTCTTTGGTGATGGAGCCGGGTGTGCACTGCTTGAATCCTCAGACCAAGAGGAGTCAGGTCTTATCGATACCTTGCTCAAGGCCGAGGCGGCTGGTACCAAGGCACTGACCATCCACCCAGAGAAACACGCCATAGAGATGGACGGCCGAGCGGTCTACTCTTTTGCGGTGAGAACGATTGGAGATACCATCCTGGCACTGGTTGAACGAAATAATCTGAATCTGGATTCCATTGACTGGATTGTCCCGCACCAAGCAAACCGAAGAATCATCCAGGCCTGTTCCAAGCGATATGGAATTCCAGAAGAAAAGTTCTATATGAATATTGATCGATTTGCCAACACCTCAGCGGCATCCATCCCACTTGCACTCAGGGAGATGGACAGAGCAGGATTGCTCAAGAAGGGCCATAAAATTCTGATGGTTGGATTCGGAGCAGGACTGACCTACGGAGGAACTCTACTTACATGGACGTATTGATAGCACTCTACCCCGGACAGGGGTCCCAGAAACCGAAGATGGCCTTGGATCTCTTTGATGCAAGCAAGCAGGTAAGAAATCTCTTTGCACTTGCTAGTGATGTAAGTGGACTGGATTTATACCAATTGCTCGCTGAAGGCAGCGAAGAGGAATTGAAACAAACCAGAGCCACACAACTGGCGGTAACGCTAGCCAACCGCAGTGCACATCTAAGACTAAACGAGCTTGGCTTCTCATTTGCTGCCCATAGTGGGTTCAGCCTTGGCGAGCTTTCTGCCTTTGCAGGAGGCGGCATCCTTGATGATGAAACGCTCTTCTCCTTGGTCACCAAACGAGCTGTATTGATGGACGAGGAAGCAAGAAAGATTGAAGAGGTACAGGGAAAGCTGGGAATGGCGGCCATCATTGGGCTGGATTATGCAACAGTTGAACAAGCCCTGAGAGAAGCACAGATCCCAGGATTGTATGTTTCCAATGACAACAGTCCTACACAGGTGGTTATCGCTGGTTTACAGGAGAGCATTGCCCAAGGCAAGGGAATATTACAGGCCAAGGGAGCCAGGAGAGTCATTCCCCTAAAGGTCTCAGGTCCATTCCACACCCCCTTCATGGAGGGAGCAACCAAGCCTTTCTCTGCTTTCTTAGAGACGCTTAACTTCAAGGATCCCCACTCCCTGGTGATTTCAAGTGTGGATGGGGATGTGATCGAGGATGCCCAGCAAGCAAAGGAGCATCTGGCAATGCAATTGGCAAAACCAGTGCGCTGGACGGAGGCAATGAAGCATCTCTCTTCCCTGGCACAAGAGAAACACGCACAGGTAGCTGAAACCGGGTTTGGAACGGTACTCAGTGGGCTTTGGAAGAACAGTAATGCGGAAATCCCTTGCCGAATTCTCGGCAGTGAGGATGCAATCTGGAATTGCAAGAAGGAATTGGAATCATGAGTGAAAAAAGACATGCCCTGGTGACCGGAGGGTCACGGGGAATTGGAAGAACTATCATAGAGACATTGCTAAGTGAAGGATACGAAGTTTGGTACCTCTCCAGGAGCAAGGCAGAAGGACTGGAAGCGAATCACATCAGTTGCGATATGGCTGACAGGGAGAGTGTTGCCTCCGCACTGGAAGCGGTGGTCAATGAAGCAACATACATCGATGTCCTGGTCAACAACGCCGGTATCACCCGCGATGGATTGATCATGAGGATGAAGGATGAGGCCTGGGATGATGTTATTGCCGTCAACCTCACCTCAGTATTCCTCACCTGCAGGCGTATCGGTCGACTGATGGCAACCCAGCGAAAAGGAGCAATCGTCAACATCTCCAGCGTGGTCGGTATTGTGGGTAATGGTGGACAGACCAATTATGCAGCCAGCAAGGCAGGCATTATTGGGTTTTCCAAGAGCCTTGCAAAGGAACTTGCTGGAAGAAATGTACGGGTCAATGTGGTAGCTCCTGGATTCATTGAAACTGCCATGACTGAGGTACTTTCAGAGAAGTTGAAGGACCAGATCAAAGATCAGATTCCCCTGTCAAGAATTGGAAATACGGAAGAGGTTGCCCAGAGCGTGGCCTTCCTCGCAAGCGATAAAGCATCCTACATCACCGGTCAGGTTCTGGCTGTCGATGGTGGGATGGCAATGTAAGGAGTCAAGAGATGGAACGTGTGGTAGTAACCGGTATGGGAACTGTCAATCCACTGGGTAGGGAGGTAGAACAGTTCTGGAAGCAGATACAGGCAGGAGCCTGTGGCATTGAAAAGATCACCAGGTTTGATACAACCGACTACCCAGCCAAGATTGCAGGGGAAGTCAAGGATTTCGATCCCTCTGACCTGCTTGACCGTAAGGAGCTGAGAGGTATGGCTGATTTTACCAAGTTTGCCGCTCATGCAGCCGTACAGGCAATGAATCAAGCAAAACTGGAGAAAGGTTCATTCGACCCCTACCGAAGTGGCGTCTATGTTGGAAACGGTATTGGAGGATTCGAAGTTGCGGAGGAGAACCTTGCAAAGCTCTTTGACAGAGGCCCACACGCTGTAGCTCCCCTAACCATCCCCAAGCTTATCAGCAACGAGGCTGCGGGAAATATTGCAATCCACTTTGGTATACAAGGACCTTGTCGCACCACGGTCACAGCCTGTGCATCCGGTACCGATGCAATTGGGGATGCATTCAACTCAATTCGCTTTGGTCTGGTCGATATGGCACTGGCAGGTGGTACTGAGGCTGCAATCACCGAGCTCAGTGTGGCTGGATTCTGTCGCCTCCAGGCCTTGGCTACCAAGTACAACGATACACCCAAGATTGCCAGCCGACCGTTCGATAAGGAACGCGATGGGTTTGTCATGGGAGAGGGAGCTGGGATGCTTGTACTTGAGTCTCTTTCGCATGCCAAGAAGCGTGGTGCCACCATCCTCGGTGAGATTGCTGGTTACGGCATGACTTGTGATGCCTTCCACCTCACAGCCCCCAATCCAGACGGGGAAGGAGCTGCCCGAGCCATGAAACAGGCGATCGAGATGGCAGGGGCAAGCCTTGATGAGGTTGATTACATCAATGCCCATGGCACAAGTACTGCGGCAAACGACTCCATGGAGACCAAGGCGATCAAGCGGGTATTCGGCGACGGTGCATATAAGCTCAAGGTCTCATCAACCAAATCCATGACCAGTCACTTGGTTGGGGCAGCAGGAGCTGTCGAGGCCATCATCTGCCTGCTTGCCATCAGGGACCAGTACTTCCCCTGTACGCTCAACCAGACCAATCCAGACAGTGAGTGTGATCTTGACTATGTACCGAACAAAGGAATGAATGGTACAATTCGCTATGCTGTCAGCAATTCTTTGGGCTTTGGTGGCCATAATGGTGTGCTTGTATTTAAGGCCTATCAGGAAAACTAAGGAGGAGACATGATGCAAGAACAGTTTGAAACACCAGAGGAATTGCTTCCTCACCGAGACCCCTTTTTGTTCCTTGATGAGTTGCTGGAAGCTGATGAAAAACACACAGTTGCAAAACGGGTATTCACTGATGATCACTTTTTCTTCAAGGGGCATTTCCCTGGATACCCTGTAGTACCAGGAGTCATCCTCGTAGAGACCATGGCTCAATGCGGTGGAGCTGGCCTCTGCCAGACTGGATTGCTTCCCCATGGAGCATTCTTTGTGCTTGCTTCCATTGAAAAAGCCAAATTCCGTAATCAAGTACGACCGGGTGATTGTGCTATCATTGAGGTGCACAATGTCAGAGTAAGCAAGGTGATGCTTCGCCAGAAGGGAACCATAACTGTCAACGGAAATGTTGCTGCTGAGGCTTCCTGGATGTGCATCGTCAACAGCCAGCAAGAAAGGATTTAAGTGTGGTTATCACAAAAAAAGTAATGCGTAATGTCTCGCTTACCGCTCACCCAGCAGGGTGCAAGCGGTATGTCCAACAACAAATTGACTGGGTGAAACACCAGGCAAAAAGCGGAGAGGATACCCGTTATCCGAAGCCAGTTGAAAGCGCTCTCCCAAAGCGCGTGCTTGTTATTGGGGGATCTACAGGATATGGCCTTTCCAGCCGAATTGTCGCTGCCTACACGGGAGGAGCTGACACCATCAATGTATCCTTTGAACGTGAGCCAGCCGAGAAAAAGAC
This sequence comes from Sphaerochaetaceae bacterium, assembly GCA_028532765.1. Lineage (GTDB taxonomy): Bacteria > Spirochaetota > Spirochaetia > Sphaerochaetales > Sphaerochaetaceae > Sphaerochaeta. The sequence goes on from JAQQAR010000056.1 coordinate 54,945, forward strand.
AGCAACCCCCGGTTGGTACAATACCATGGCATTCGAGCAACAAGCACAGAAGGATGGTATGAAGGCAAGTTCCATTTTTGGAGATGCTTTCAGTACTGCAATCAAGGAGGAGACTGCAAAACGAATCAAGGAAGAACTTGGCCAGGTGGATCTGGTTATCTACAGTCTGGCAAGTCCACTGAGGAATGACCCCGTCACTGGAGAGACATACCGCTCGGTGCTCAAGCCCATAGGCAAGCCATTCACTGCCCTGTCGGTAGACTTGGGTGATGATGTGGTAAAACAAGCGACCATTGACCCTGCTACAGATGACCAAGTACAGGATACAGTCAAGGTCATGGGTGGGGAGGACTGGACACTCTGGGTAGACTACCTGCTTGAGCAGGGACTGCTCGCAGAGGGTGCCGTGACTGTTGCATACTCCTACATTGGTCCCAGGATAACCTACCCCGTCTATCGGGAAGGTACCATAGGAAAAGCAAAGGAACACCTGGAGAACAGTGCAAGTGTACTGACTGATAAACTCAAAGCCATAGGAGGCAAAGCCTTTGTTTCCGTAAACAAAGCCCTTGTTACCCGTGCAAGCGCAGTTATCCCAGTGGTACCACTCTACATGGCTCTGCTCTATCAAGTGATGAAAGAGAAGAACATCC
>JAQQAR010000057.1 GCA_028532765.1 Sphaerochaetaceae bacterium
TCAAGAAAATTATTTCTCCTACTAAATCCGGCCCAGGTTCTTGTTCAGATCAAGCTTCGTGGCTGAGCGGAACTGTGTAAGCGTCATGTTTTGGCGGAGCTCTTTCATCTTCAGGAGCCTCGCCATGTCCAGGTACTCCTGTTTCACATTCAGTATAGACTTTGTCTCCTTCTCCTTTTACTTTTTGCACAAGTTGCTCTTTTACTTCAACAGGAATATCCTCTCCCATAGCATCAAGGTCAAGAACCTTCGAGTGTATGTCTTGGATGGAGAGGTCAGCTTGGTTTAAGAGCTGCATAATTTTCTTATGGAAGGCTTCTTTGTCATTCATGGCCATGGTATAGCCTTTGTACCCATACTCTCTGATACTTGAAAGAACCGATAGGTTGTGAGTGAACCAGTGAATGACTGTGCTACAGATCTCATCATTGAACTGTGCTGCAACCGAGAGCATGAGTGCATTGTCACGAACCATGTTTTCACTCTCTAGCAAGATTCCTTTACGAAATAATTTCGTGTGGGTCTCAAGTGTCTTATCCAACGTATCACGATAAAAGATTTGGTATTCCCTTGATTCTGGTTTGTAAAAGAGCCATTCAGCGATTACTTTCTCACTGGTTACTTCAAAGCCATATCGATAACGAGCATTCTTATGAAGAAAAATAATCTCAAACTCGCTTGGTTCCTGTCTTGTGGGCTCAGAGAGAAGAAACGGCTTTGTATCAATTGCATCACCTTGCTGTCCTTTCTTTGATGATTCAAGAACAAACTGTCGCATAAAAGCCAAGGAATCAAATAGTTTTGTCTTTCCAGCCGCATTTGCTCCATAGACCACTGCTGATTTTACTACTCGCAGTTTTTTCTGAGGAATTTCCTGGACATTCTCCCTCTCATAGGTTTCCTTGTCATAGTTTGAAGCAACGAAGCTCAAGCGGGCAGTGTTCTTGGATACGGTGTAGTTTTTGACGGTATATTCTAGAAGCATTGTTTATTCCCCAACGAAGCGAGAGTAGCGGAAGCCATGGTACCATTACCGAGCGAGTGCAGGGAAAGCAAGGTGAGATACCCCGTCGCTTGGGGCGGAAAAGGAGGCAACGCCTCCTGAGTCCAAAGCTTGCCCTGGGGTATTGATACGTTTCATTCCTTTTTTAGACATAAATACGGTTAAAAATACTATTACATACGTATTATTGCATTATAATATGGCAATTTGAAACAGAAAAACGTATAAAGTTCAATTTAAGAGGAATGTGATTTTGCCAATCTCCAAAGGAAGTCTTCAGCTGAGGGAATCCCACAAGTTGTATGATTGAACCCGGATAACTATAAAGTAATGCGATCTCTTGTAATTATGGTTTAAAAAAAGTATATTTATCGTAGTATGAATACGATAAATAGTACAAAAATAAACCGTCTATTAGAGAGCATTCCCAGAGGAGCCCTTATCCTCTCTTCGTATCTCAAAGACCTGGGGATTTCAAATGATCTTCAGCAAGCGTATGTTAAAAATGGCTGGTTGAAACGCATAGACAGAGGTGTTTTCATGGTTTTCTCAGATGAGCCCACGCTTGAAGGAGCTTTGTCATGTCTTTCTAACCAAAGTAATCTTGAAATGCATTTGGGTGGATTATCTGCCTTAAGGTTACATGGATACCTTCATTTCATACAACCTGATGAAAGCCGCATTGTTGAATATGTGTATAAACCCAGTCAGGATCGGCTGCCTGCTTGGTTTAATACGTCAAATCTGCAGAGAAACATGGAGATAGTCTCTACTTCGTTTCTGAGTGGTGGATTAGCCTTGGAAAAACAGAAGCACCGCGATTTTACCTATCCAATTGCTTCTGCTGAAAGGGCTATTCTCGAATACCTGTTTCTTTGTCCAGAAAGAGGTAGCCTGAAAGTGGCATATCAGATGCTTGAGATGATGGTTGGCCTGAGGCCTGATAGCCTCCAAGCATTGCTTGAGCATTGCTCTTCTGTAAAGGTGAAGAGATTGTTCTTATACATGGCCGAGAAGCTCGGGCATGCTTGGTTTGACTATCTTGATGTAACAAGGTTTGATCTTGGGCAAGGGAAAAGAGTCATTGAGCCTAATGGGGTATATGATTCCAAGTATAGAATCAGCTTGAGGGATGTTGAGAATGTTTAAGGAAGCGTATTTGGACCAGGTCAAGTTGCTGGTTAAGGTGTTACCGATCATAAGTAAGGAATCATGTTTTGCTTTGAAAGGGGGAACCGCTATTAACCTATTCGTGCGGGATCTTCCGCGTCTCTCTGTGGATATCGATCTGACGTACGTTGGTTTTGAAGATCGTGATGTGGCTATTCACAATATTAACGCTTCTTTGGATAGTATTATGTCGGGGGTGCAGAAACTTGGGATCAAGGCGGTGATCAGAAATTATCGTGATAATGGCCGTAAGGTGATTTGTAGTGATGGTAGTTCACAGATAAAGATAGAACCAAATTATACATTACGAGGATATGTGTATGAACCTGTGAGCATGAGAATATGTAAGGCTGCCTCCTCTCTCGGATTTGCGTCTCTCCCTGTCATGTCATTGCCTGATTTATATGGGGGTAAGCTCTGTGCAGGTTTGGATCGACAGCATCCAAGAGATCTGTTTGATATCATGGTGTTGTTTTTCCTATTCCGGCAGCCCTTCAAAACGGTGGATATGCTCCAGATCATGATCCCAGGAGGCCTTATCGGAGTTGAAGATATGGGCATTGGGACGAAGGGATAGCTCGCTGTCGAGCGATCCGGCTGGTACTACCAGCAACTTTCCTTCCATCTGGAGATTGGGAAGTGCTGAACCACATTCACTGCAGAAACTCTTGATATGCCCGCTTCCCTGGAAGTCAAAGGTTTTCACCAGGTTCTCTCCGGATAGCCACCTGAGATGAGCGGAAGAGGAGAACAGATTGGCTGCATGGGCTGAACCAGTGTCTTTGCGGCATAGGTTACAGTGACACAGAAAGAAAGACTCAAAGTCGCCTTCTACCTCAAATGTTACTTTTCTACAGAGACATGAACCTTTGTGCTTGTGCATCGGCACCTCCTCGTCCCTCTATGGTGCTTGGTTCTGGGAAGCTTGTCCAGTAGTGAAACACACCATAGCGTGATGACAAGGGAATAACACTGCCCTTACCTAAGGATGAGACCATATAAACAGGAGGGAACTTCTTTCATGAATGCATACTTGGGCATGAAGGATGCTATGGAGTGATCCGGTACATCCTCATCCCACCTTTTCCATTCCTCTTTACTTCATACATCGCACTATCGGCATTTCGTACCAAGGTTTCACTGTCGCTGCAACTCTCAGGGTAGAGGGCAATCCCAATGCTTGCCCCTACCTGATAGGTTCCGCCTTTGATACTCATAGCCTCCTGGAGGGATGTGTGAATGGATGCAGCAAGCCAATCGACATCGGTTCTTTCTTTTACTTCTGAAAGGACCAGGGCAAACTCATCACCACCGAGGCGGGCAACGAAATCTAAGGGACCGATGAACTTCACCAAACGATTCCCTACGGTGGTGAGGACCGCGTCCCCGGCCTCATGACCGTAGGTATCGTTTATCTCCTTGAACCCATCCAGATCAATGTAGAGTAGGGCAATGGAGGGGCCTCCCTCTGCTCGCTCTGTTACCAACTGTTCCAGCCGTTCGTAGAACACCCTTCGGTTGGGCAACCCTGTGAGCGTATCATAGTTTGCGTACTGCTGTAGCTGCAGCTCCAGGGTCTTTCGCTTGGTCAGGTCCCTTGCCGATCCTACGATATAGGCTACTCGTCCTTCCTTCATGATCGGGGTAAGGGTGGTCAACCAGAACCGTTTTCCTTCTGGGAGCACCAAAGTTTCCTCATAGGTGATGGAGTGTTCAGCATTGACGCACTTCTGGTAGTTGCTTGCTACCACGTCCCCCATCTCCTTGCCAAGGAGATCTTGGGGGCTCTTATCCCTGATTGCCTCCTGCGTAATACCTGTCTTGATCTGGTGAGCACTGTTGTTACGGATGAAGCGGAAAATGCCGTCCTCTGTGACACGCATAAGGAACATGGCATCTTGCGTGCCATTGAACACCTTCTCATACTCATCTGCCAGTCGCATGAGTTCCTGCTCTGTTTGCTTCAAGGCAGTGATGTCTGTGTGTGCTCCGAGCATTCTCAAGGGTTTTCCGTTCTTGTCCCTGATCGCAAGACCTCTACAACGAATCCAGACTGTGGAACCGTTTTTATGGGTATAGCGTACCACCTGATCATAGGGGTACTGAGGGTCGGCAAGGTGTTTGGTGATGTTCTCTTTTGCCAGTGCCAGGTCTTCTGGGTTAATGATGTCCTGCCACTCAGCAGCAAGGTGCTGCTTCTCTGCTGGGTCATAGCCAAGAGTTTCCCAGAACTTGGGACTCATCCACTCATTTTCCATATGCTCCAAGTCCCAGTACCACATACCGTCCAGTGATCCTGATTGAATGAACTCAAAAATGCTGGTATCTGATTTAACCAGTGCGTATAGCTCTCTGTGAAGGTAGTGTTCTCTCATGGATCGTCATCCCCTCCGATAGTGCGTGATACTCTTTCTATTATACACACTCCCAGAGGACTTCCTACCTGCTTAAAGCCATGATTGCTGAAGCAGGGGGACTATAGGTGTAAAATTATCCTACACTCAGAGCCTTCTCTCCTCCCATATCCAAGGGGTGGCAGGGGCGGGTATTCTCAGAGCATGACCAGATGAACTTTGCCCCTGTTTCTACCAAGGCTCCCATCTCTGGTGCATCCTGCAATCCAAAGAGCAGTCTCTTCTCTCTTAGGAGCTTCTGTGTACGCTCATCATCTGCTTTAACTACGGGGTAGAGGTTCTGTACGCTGAGAAGCTCGGAAGCAAATGCTTCATCAATGACACCATCAGGAAAAGGAGCGAAGAATGCGCAGTCGGGGTGTTCTAAGCACAGCGCGATGAGCGCTCTTTTGTCTATTTTCATATTTTTGGGTTTCTGGTTAGTTGGCTTTTCTGTTAAGCAGTATACATACGTGCCGGCTAGCTTCCCCTGCCTGATGGCATCGTCACAGATATTGTCCATTCTGATCAACCAGGGAATGGTGCAATCCTGTTCTGCTTCTTTCTTCTTTCTTGCCAGATATGCATTCAGGATACAGGTATTGAAGAACCGCCTGAAAACTGAGGTGTCGATGTCCTGCCAGAAAGAGAGCAGGTATTGACACCAAGGAGATTCCTTGGTATCGAGAATACCCTGTACTTTCTCCCGTAGTTCCTTCGAGGATTCAGATATATCAACTGATTCAATGAACTTCAGGAGTTTAGGCAGGTTTTCTTCCGGGTCTCCTTCCAGGTAGCGCCAAGCCATCTGGGCGATCATCTCAGTTCCACGACGTTTCAGTAAGTTTGTCATACACTAGAAGATGCATAGGGCTTATCTCATTGGGTATGGTCAAAATCTAGAACTTGTCCCAAAGTTGGACATATGCATTAATCTGTCGGTTTTTCCAACAGGTGTTGGATACGCTTCGTCAGTGCCAGTGAAGCTGAGCAGAAGCTTTGAAGAAATGTCTCAGCGCTTGTTGGAGGGGTGCGCTCCAGCCATTTGTACAGTGAGGAGAGAAAAAATTCACTGACCAGGTAGGTCGTCTCATCCAGGTCAAGCGAGGATCCATGCTCCATGGATAGGGATCGTAGAACCATTGGTTGCATCTGATGGGCTAGGTATTCCCGGAAGGACCCTGGGCCGGTTGCATGTAATGCATTTGCATAGAAGTCTCGCTCTGAGGCGAGTGCCTCACAGAGTTCAAGAGCCAGGGGGATTGAAAGCCTCTGGTTCTCTACTTTCTGCTTGATCGGTTTGCCGATCTCTTCCTCGAAGATCCAGATAACCAGTTCATACTTGTTCAGGAAGTGGTAGTAGAAGCTTTTGCGGTTCAGATCACAGCTCTCGCAGATATCTTTGATGGTGATTTTCTCAAACGGGGTGTGCTGCATGATCTGCTTCAGGGAGACAGCTAAGGCATGTGTGGTAATCTGGGAGTTGGACATAGAGATAATATGGTAGTTGAGAGAGAAAAACGTCAATAGAAAAAATAGACAGGTGTATGGCTTGACTCAATTCCAGAGATATGTCATAAGAATCAGGTAAATTTACAATACTGTTAGAGGCTACTATGCGCATCTACCAAAAAATATGGGTCTTTTGCCTAATTTTTATGATATCTTCCACATTTTCTCTCTTGGGGAATGCAATAACCTATGACATAGCAACGGGTACGTTGACGGATTTTGCTATAAACTACAACGATAATCCTGAAGATCCTTCTGCCTATATGAATGGTACACCGGTTTGGGACCACCCGGGTTTCCTTGGTCGTCTGATCTACACGGGAGAGCCAACCCAGCTTACGGTTTTCAATCATGGCCCAACTACCGGCGGTTCTCGCTTTTACTTTACCGGTACCGATTGGTCAGCTCAGAGCAATACCAGTTACTACAGGGAGTTCTTTCTGGTGGCGAGGGCCAAAGGCCTTCGTCATGGTCCTTCCAGAACACAACATGATTTCTCACAGTCCAATACGGTTATTACCGGCCCAGGGCAGGTGATTGACATCCCCTATGGGGCAGGGGATGCGTTGGTTACAGTCGGCCAATGGGGGTATAATACCCAGGGGCAATATGGTCAGTATACTGGAAACAACGGTTACCAGTACCGGTATCCCTATAGTCATATCTGGATTGACCTGACCATTATTCGCACACGTACTGCCAACAGGAATCGCTGGATAACGTACTATGAGTCTGCGCTCTGCATCCAGTCGGATGAAGAGGCTTCAGTTCTCCTTACGCTCTCGGGAGAGGACAGCAGGGGATGGGGTTGGGGGCAGATGCTTGATTCCTTTTCCTTCAGTATCGAGAAGACTGTGGAGGATGGGTTCCCCTTCTCCTGGTTGCAGCAGACCAGCACCATGTACAATGCCTTGGAGATTGCCAAGGTAATCTACCGTGCAGAGGATTCTGCTGCTTCCATTCGCTTTGCTTCTGATGCTGTAGGTTACCAATCGCAGTTCTTCTTCAGGAACCAGTATGGGGATGTCTTTCCGTTCTCCTTGGCCTTTGATGCCTCAAAGCCCAATCGAACGGTAGTGCCCATTACCTCGTCCCAGACGTTTGAGACAGCAGTGCAGTCAGTGACTTCTCCCATTGATGGCAACTCTACCCACCAGTTGCATGTCCTGGAAGGTGGGGTCAAAGCTTATCTACCCAGCTACCAGAATCCTCCCATGGGGTTATATTCCTCCACGGTCTATGTGTTTGTGGAGCCGGTGGAGTAGGGTGGATTGATACCCTGTAGGTTGATTAGCTCTTCAATTCCCTCTAGCTGAATATTTTCAACTTTTTATTGACAGCAAAAAAAGGCGTGCTATAATTCAGTTAGTTAAACGTTTTAACTTTTGTGGGGGAATTATGCTACCAGAGGAGAAAAAGAACCAACGGGCTAAAATCACAGATGTGGCAGAATATGCGAAGGTTTCTGTTGCAACTGTTTCGATTATCCTGAAAGACCCGAAGAACAATAGGTTCTCAGACAAGACCATTAAAAAAGTCCTGGCTGCTGCAGAAGCCTTGCAGTACCAGCCTGCATTGTTCGCCCAGCAGATGAAAGGTAAACATCTTTCAGTAATAGGATTAATTATCCCTGACCTCATGAACCATTTCTACCCTGAGGTAACCACTGGGTTCTCCAAACAAGCCAATGCACTCGGCTATAATGTTATCCTTTTGAACTCGGAAAACAGCATTGACCAGGAACAGGTGTTTGCAGATGCCTTGATCAGGATGCGGGTTGCAGGGGTCGCTATGTGTGGTGTGTACTCCACCGATGAACGGGAATTGGAAGTGATAAAACGATTAAACTCTATGGACATTCCGGTCGTTCGTTTTGACCGATATAATGCCAATGAAACCTGCCCGTTTGTCGGCATTGATAATTACCATGCCGGCTACTACATTACCGAAAAGTTCATCAAGGCAGGACATAAGAAAATCTGTTGTCTCGCGCCAAAGAACCCTGTTTACATTGTATCTGAGCGGCGCAAGGGCTATTTGAGTGCCATGGAGAAACATGGGCTTGAAAGCTCCTGCTACTCATTCGATGCAAAAGAGTTTGGCTCCCTGTACCAGACCATGCAAAGCATCTGGGAGTCTGGGGAGGGGCATACCGCTCTCTTTACCCCTGGTGGTGACATGGATGCCATCGAGTGCATCAAGACTGCCTCCACACTGAAGATTGATGTCCCTGGTGATCTGAGTATTGCTGGGTTCGATGACATCTACATCTCCAATATCATCAAACCCTCCCTGACTACCATCAGGCAGCCAAAGTTCGAGATGGGAGAAGCAGCCATGAAGTTGCTCTACAAGATGATGAAAAATGAAGAACTTGAGGAAAGGAAGATATTGCTTCCATTTGAGTATGTCGCTCGTGAGTCAACACGAGTCGTCTAGGTCATTTCAGTTCCGATTAATTAACAGAATAAATTGTAAGGAGAACGAATTTATATGATACATCTGCGCGGTAAGGATATGTTGTTCATTGAGGCCCATGGCCATGTTTGGGAGAAGCTGCACGGAAGACGGTTCGACACAGACCGTGTGATCCCACTAGAGAATGGGAAGGTACAGATCGGCGAGAAGGTAATCCAATTCCTTCCTCCTGAAGTCAGGGATGACGTATTCCCTATTGAAGTATTGAAGACCTATGAGCAGCTCTTGGGTTTCGACAAGGTCGTGGTACTGCAGACCCCGTGTTATGGGGAGCAATACGAATACATCAACTCGTTCATGAGCAAGGAACCCGATCGGTATGTCACTGTGGGTATTCCCAACCCCCAGGACAAGCAGTCCTATATTGAAACTGCTGCTCTCTGCCTGGACCGATATAAGTACAAAGGTTTGAAGTTTGAGTCACCTGATATCCCCTTCGACATGCTTGCAACTGAGAATCAGTTTGTCTTTGAGGAGATCCTGAAGCGAGATGCGTACTTTGTCATCGACCTCGGCTGGGGTGACGGTCCTCATGATTACCCCATCGACGATTTGATCGAGATTGCAAAACGCTATCCAGAGCTTACCATCGTGCTTCCTCACCTTGGCATCAGCAAGATGTGGGACCCGGAGGAAACAAAGACGCTGAACAGTTTGAAGAAGACCCTCTCAATTCTTGAACATAACACCAATGTCTACTTTGACTGTTCCGGTATTCCCATGCTCGCTACCAAGGCAGGGCAGGAGTATCCCTGGCCGGTCATGACTGATGCCCTGAAGGTAGCAAAACAGATGGGTGCCATCGACCGTGTCATGTGGGGCTCCGATGCTCCCACCGTCTTGGTTGCCTGTACCTATAAACAGCATGTGGATGCAGTGGTGAACTACATCGATTTCCTCTCTGATGATGAGGTGGAGAATCTGGTAGGAAAGACTGCTGACAAAGTCTGGTTTGGAAAATAATTTCTAGGCCAAAGGAGGAGAGGTCATGGAACATGACGAACAAGAGATTCCGATTGTTGAATTTAGAAATATCAGTAAAGCATTCTCTGGAGTCAAGGCGCTCGATGATGTCTCCTTCTCCATTAAGCGTGGGGAAGTGCACTGTCTTCTTGGTGAGAATGGAGCTGGAAAGTCGACCTTGATCAAGATCCTGACAGGGGTGGAGAAGGAAGATTCCGGAGAAATCTATTTCAATGGAGAGAAGATCCACAACAAGGATATTTGGCAGGCAAGAGAGAAAGGAATTGGGACGGTGTTCCAAGAGAACAGCTTGGTTCCTCACCTGAGCGTCGCTGAAAATGTCTTCTTGACCAGGGAATTACGGGGAAAGAGCAAGTTTCTCGATTTCAAGCAGATGGAAGCTGAGACTGTCCGACGAGGGAAAGAGCTTGGTATCGACCTCGATCCCAAGGCACTGGTGAAACATCTCTCCGTTGCTGAACAGCAGATTGTCGAGATCGTGAAGATGTTCAGCCAGAACCCGAAGTTCGTGATCCTCGATGAGCCAACCTCATCCCTTTCAGGGAATGAGATCAAGAAGCTTTTTACCATCATCAAGACGATGCAGAAGAAGGGTGTGACCTTCATCTACATCTCCCACCGCATGGAAGAGATCAAGGAGATCGGCAACGGTGGTTCCGTCCTTCGTGACGGCAAGTTCATCACCAACATAGAAGATGTGAAGCAGGTTGATATCAATGACATCATCTCCTATGTCGTAGGGAGACCTCTGCTTCAGATCTTCCCTGAGCGGAAAGCCGAGATCGGGGACGTGTTGCTGGAAGCGGTGGGTATATCGGTTCCGAATCTTGTGCATGATATCGATCTGTTTGTACGTCGTGGGGAAGTACTTGGGTTCTCCGGGCTTGTTGGTTCTGGAAGAACCGAGACAGCCAAGGCCATCTTCGGAGAGCTCAGACGGTCTTCTGGCAAAATCTATAAGGACGGGAAAGAGATTGTCATACGCAATCCCAATGATGCAATCAAAGCAGGTATTGGGTTGCTTACAGAGAACAGGAAAGAGGAAGGTCTTTTCCTTTCAAAGGCTGTTTCATGGAATGTGGTTTCTGCATCTATTGAGAAACTGAAGAAACATGGGTTCTTGAATAAGAAAATTGAGACTGACTTGGTCAATGAGTATGTGACGAAGCTGAGGATCAAGCTCCCTGGGATACACAGGGCGGTTAAATACCTCTCTGGTGGGAACCAGCAGAAGGTGGTCTTTGCTAAGTGGCTCTGCGCCGGTTCGGATGTGTACATCTTTGATGAGCCGACTCGGGGTATTGATGTGGGAGCGAAGACGGAGGTGTACAAGCTGATCAACACCCTCGCAGAGCAGGGGAATGCCATTATAGTCATCTCCTCTGAGCTCCCAGAGGTGTTGGGAGTATGCGACCGTATTGCCGTGTTCCATGAGGGGACGATTGCCACCACCTTGAATCGAGAAAAAGCGACACAAGAGAAAATCATGTATTACGCAATGGGGGGAGATAGTAATGAAATTGCTTGATAATAATTCGAAGGTGATCAAGGTCTACAAGGAGCTCTCAAGAGCTCAGGGAGTGAGTGCACTCCTGCCCTTGGCGATTGTGGTAATCTTTTTCACCGTTATGTCTGATAATTTTCTAAACTCCTACAATGTGATGAACATTCTCAGGCAAGCCTCCGTCTACGCCATCATGGCTACCGGTATGACCTTCGTCATCCTTACCGGTGGTATCGACCTTGGGCAGGGTTCAGTGCTCGCCCTCGCTGCAGTTGTCTGTGCGAAGGTCATCAATGCCACGGGAAATATGTGGCTTGGCATTCTCTCTGCGGTTGCAGTCGGTGTTGTTATTGGCGGCATTAACGGTGTTATGATCGCCTACGTCAGGCTCCCTGCATTTATCATGACCTTGGGTTCTCTCTATATGGTCAGGGGTATAACGCTCTACATTACCAACTCTACTCAGGTCAACGTGAAAGGAGCAGAGCTGTTCTCTTTTATCGGACAGGGCTTCCTGCTTGGTATCCCATTCCCTGTGTATCTGTTCATCGGGATCGGAATCCTGGCTGTTATCTTCCTCTCTTATACCTCAACAGGCCGTCATATCTTTGCAGTTGGTTCCAACGTGGTCTCCGCGCGTCTCTCTGGCGTGAAGGTGGAGAAGACACTGGTGGTTGCCTATATTCTCTCCTCCGTCTGTGTAGCCCTTGCAGGTGTTGTCTATCTTGCTCGTCTTACCGCTGCTCAGCCTACCGCAGGGGAAGGCTATGAGCTGGAGTCAATTGCTGCAGCTGTTGTTGGAGGTACGAGTCTTGCCGGTGGAGAAGGTGGTGTGCTTGGTACCTTGATAGGTGCTGTGATCATCGCCGTCATCAGGAATGGCTTGGTAATCATCGGTGTGGGTAGTTATTTCACGAAGATTGTTGTCGGACTGATCATTGTGTTAGCCGTAACCCTGGATGTTATGAGAAGACGATTCTCAAGTAACAGATAGGGATAGAAAGAAAACGGGACGTTGTCCCAAAAAAAGGAGAATTTGTATGAAGAAAACGAACGTGGTGGTAGTGTTGTTGATCATCTTGATGATCGTAGGCTCTTCTGTGTTTGCACAGGGAAGCAAGGAACAGGCCGTAGCAGGGGATGGCGTAGGCGCTGGTAAGACTATTGCTTTTGTACCCAAGCAGCTTGGCAATCCGTACTTTGTTGCCGTAAAGGATGCAGTGGAAGAGGCTTCTCTGGCTAATGGATTTGAGTTCAAGGCAAATGCCCCTGACTCCTCCATTGAGGTAGACAAGCAGATTGGTATTGTTGAGGCTTTCATTGCCCAGGGTGTCGACTTCCTGGTCTTGATCCCCAACGACGCAACGGCACTTGTGAATGTCATCAATGATGCTGCAAAGCAGGACATTGGTGTATTCTTGGTAGACTCCGGTGCAGATGAGTCAGACTATGTTTCTTACATTGGTACTGACAACTACGCTGGTGGTGTCTTGGCTGCTGAATGGTTCGGTGAGAATGTAACCGGGCAGGTTGCCATTATCGATGGTGCTGCAGGAAATGCTGCAACCACTGCACGATTCAATGGGTTCATGGACACAATCGGTGACTATCCTGAAATTGAAGTTGTAACAGCTGATTACGGTAATGGAGACATGGGAACTTCCATGACTGTTGCTGAGAACTTCTTGACTGCCTACCCAGGTCTCTCAGGTATCTTTGCCTGTGACGACCAGATGGCTCAGGGCGCTGGACAGGCTGTAAAGGCTCGGAACCTTAGCTCTTCTGTGACTGTCTGTGGTTTCGACGGTTCACCCGACGGAGCACAGGCAATCATTGACGGTATTATGGATGCTACTGTCGCGCAGCAGCCCAGACTTATGGGCAAGACTGCTGTTGACTACATTATCAAGTACATGAGTGGGGATTCAATTGACCCAGTCATCTACACTGATTGTGAGATGGTCACTGCAGACAATGCTGCAAGCTTCCTTGCTTGGCACTAAAAAAGATTCTACTTCGTAGAAGCAAGCGCAGGAGTATCGGCCCAGCCGTCTTTTCGGCTGGGACATTACTATCAATAATAGTAGAGTGATGTTTCAACGCAGCGTTGCTTAACCGGCAACGTGTCCAATTGTACTTCCTGAAACAACCGAGCAACAAACTCAGTAAGTCGAATCCCATACGCCTGGCAATAGATGCCCAGCGTCGTGGTCGTCGGGTAGTTATGGTTTCTCCGTCCCTCTCGTAAGCTGATCGTACTCTTGCTGAATGGTGTTATCTCTACCAGTCTATCTTGGCTTATCCCACACTCCTTACGCAGTATCTTAAGCGTCCAGGCCACATGAGACGGCATCATCTCCAAGATTAACTTCATCTGCTGTTCAACAGAAATGCCGTAAATCTTACCTAATGCTGGCTTTTGCTTTCTGTTTTCTGTTGGGTGTTGGGTGTTGGGTGTTGGCCGCGCGAACCGACCTCTGCGTAGTCCAGAAAGGTCAGCACGTTGAATTTCAGTGCATGACAGAGTCGTAGGATCGTATCCAGCTTTGGTCGCCAGTCGGGATTTGTGGTGATTTCGGTTATCCACCTGGGATTCGATCCGGTTCGCGCGGATAGCAATGTTTCGTCTACTTTGCTCTCTTGCATTGCCCATACCAGGGCTGCTTGGAATTGCATATACGTAACCTCCAATTATGTTAGATACCTCCTAAGGGGAATAAGGTTTGGTATTGCTTCAGGGAATTTGGAAAATGATTTTCTTTATAACGGTAGAGGTGAAATGGTTTTTTCTCCAGTTTTCAGTAAATTTACATTTTGTATGGAATTTGTAAGAAAAAACTGACATGTCTTTGCTTATGGCAAGATTCTCTGTCTTATAAGCAGAAGAATCTGACAAATTTACGTCAAAATTGTAAAGAAAATCCTAAATCTGAGTTGATGGCAATATAAAGTAGTGGTAGTATGGATTTCAGCATGTGAAGTAGTAACAACTAGAGACTTCTTGTGTCATAGCTGTAACGTACTACTTCCCTAGCAGGTTTTTCTTCTTGAAGGAAGTTTTTCTTCCTGGCTCGAAGATATATACCGAGTATGTTCCGGCAGCCGGTATATAACGGGATGGTATTAGTGGTTTCTGCATTACCCTTACGTGGTATGTTGTGGCGAAGCTGTGCATCCTGTTCCCTGCTCTTTCTTCCTAACACAAGGCAATATAATCAAAGCCTTTCTTCGAAGGGTTTCCCCTTCGAAACAGAGCTACCTGTTTCCTACGTTCAAAAAATGAACAAATTGTTCTGACATAACTGTATGCAAAGCGAACCAACAACCAAGGAATTCTCCATCCTATCCTACATTGAGCAAAACTCAGATGCCACTCAACGAGAGTTATCTGAGCATGTTGGTGTGTCCTTGGGGATGATCAACATTTTGTTAAAGCGTTTGGTTAAGAAGGGCTTGGTAAAGATAGAGCGACTTCAACCCAACTCAGTAAAATACTTTCTCACTCCACAGGGTATTGCCAGTAAGTTAGAGAGGACTTATGGGTATATCGTGAGGACGTATAGGGAGCTCGAGACATATAAAGAAAGAGTTGGCATGGTAGCTCAGCAGATTGCCAAGAAGCATACGGTAGAAACCGTATACTTCTTTGGTCCCAACGATGAGTTTGCTGCCATGCTTTCTGCCTTTATCAGGCTGAATAGTAGCGAAGGTCCAGCAATCAAGATTGTTCATGAAGAGAAAGATCTTCTGGAGTATTCGAAGAAAGTTCCCATTCTTATTTGGGACCATGAATACGCCGAAGCATTGGAAGGTTCTGGTTATTCGTGGATGAATATTATGCAATCGTTGGATGTCTAAGGGGATATCGGTGCCAGGTTTCCTATACCTTGCTCCTTCTTTAGCAAGTTTAATCATTCTAATCAAAAAAGATACATGTCGCCACTTAACTTCGAAAGCAGAATAAATATGCAGGAATCGAGAGGTTTTGGGGTATTGGGCTGGTTGAGTTGAAGCTGGGTGAAATTGAGCAAGGAAGAAGTTAGTCACACCGAGATTTCGGCGCAGAGCTGAAATTGGTGGTGGGGAACTTATGAACATAGGGTGGGAGTGGGAAGTTGCTGTTTGGTCAATCTAAGCAATTGTAGACCTAGCATTCTAGGTGGTTCAATGGTCAAGGGCGGAGAGAGGAAGGGCCAGGCGGTAAAGATTTACGAGTTTGCCAAGTAGCTTGTTCAATACTGTGGCACTGAACAAACCAATATTTTCATCATAGAGCTGTGGCCTAGTAAAAATTGTTCAAAGCACTGCTGGCAGACAATGATTCATCAATTCCTACTGAAGAACCCTTAGTCTTTCAAACATGAATTACAAATCCTGCATTGGGTTGCAATAGATGTTTTATATAAATATATATAAATCAGCACTTTAAATTGGATAGATATACCGAATCAGGTTTTTTTGGTGTATGGGAATACGAATTTTAGTTTGGGCAAAGGTTGGACTAATTTAAAATGTCTTTAAAGTTTGGGGATGAAAATAGAAAAGTAGTTTACAAATACAGGAGCTTGGCTGACAAAAAATCCTTTGATAGGGTTGAAGATATTATTACTAGAGGAATGATATATTTTGCGCAGCCGAGTAGTTTTGCTCAAAATGACCCTTTAGACACTGCTCCATCAATTGAGTTTAGAAAAGATACTACAATTAAGGATGTTCAAGAAACACTCCTAAGAATCAAGCCAACCGCGATGAATACTCCTATTTCCAAAGGCAATGCCCAGATTGAATCTGTTATTGCACATTTAGAACAATTGCATAAAGAGGCTTCGCCCCAAGAAATATCTGATATGTTTTTTAAAATATCGTGTTTTACGACTGAGTATGACAACGAAAGAATGTGGGAAGTGTACGGGGATAAGCATCGTGGTATATGTATTGGATTTAAAGTGTTGATTTATGGCAATTCATTATGTATACCATCCAATCTTTTAGGGACGTATAATAAGGAACATAATGGGTATCTGCCCTTAATTCATGTGGAATATTGCAATCAAGCTTTAGAACCGTGGCATTATTTCAAAGATCATACGAATCTAACAAAATTGCAGAAGTTTCTTACTACTAAGAGGACACAATATGCTTATGAATCTGAATATCGATCGTTAATCAGTGCAGCAGATCCCTCTCAAGTCGAATTGGCTTCTTTAGAAATAATAGCTGAAGTAATTTTTGGCAAAGATGTTGCTGATTCCGATTTTATAAAGGTGATGGACTCTATAGGCAATCCCAAGGTGATGCTTTATAAAATGAGGCAGACAAAATACGGAAGACTTGAAAGAGTTAAAATTTCTTCAATACCCCAGAAAGTAAGAGATAGGAGTTAAGTTTGAATTCACCTAAGACTATTCCATTTTCTCCTCCTGATATTACCCAAGAAGAGGTAGATGAGGTTGTAGCAGCTTTACGGTCTGGGTGGATTACTACAGGACCAAGAACAAAGCTATTTGAGAAACAGCTTGCTGAATTCTGTAACACCAGCACTGTATGTTGCTTGAACTCTGCAACGGCTGCGCTTGAACTGGCTCTTATCCTTATGGGCATTGGTCCTGGAGATGAAGTTATTACCACTGCTTACACCTATACTGCTTCTTGTAGTCCTATTGTCCATGTTGGTGCTACACCTGTACTTGTTGATGTATCACCAGGATCCTTCCATATAGACTACGAAGCAGTTGGACGGGCAATCACCAATAAGACCAAGGCGATAATTCCTGTCGATCTCGGTGGAGTGATGTGTGATTATGATCTTCTCTTCCAAGTTCTAGAAGAGAAGAAAGCTCTCTACTCACCAAAGACGGATGTTCAAGCTGTTTTTGATAGAGTAATGGTTCTTGCTGATAGTGCTCATGCAATTGGTGCAACCTATAAAGGTAAAAAGGCTGGCGAAGTCGCAGACTTCACAGCTTTTTCTTTTCATGCAGTGAAGAATCTCACAACGGCAGAAGGCGGAGCTCTTACTTGGAAAGACCGTCCTGGATTAGATAATGATGCGTTGTACCACCACCTCCAACTACTGTCATTGCATGGCCAGAGCAAAGATGCGCTTGCAAAAACCAAAATAGGCGCTTGGGAATATGATATTGTTGGTCCTTTTTATAAATGCAATATGACCGACATTATGGCTGCTTTAGGATTAGTGCAACTTAAAAGATATCCTGAGATTCTCAAAAGAAGAAAACAGATTATTGAGATGTATAATGAAGGGCTGAGAGACTTACCAGTTTCCTCCCTTGTCCACTATACTGATATCTCTGAATCAAGCGGACATTTATACCTTATGAGAATCGAAGGTTATTCTGAACAACAGCGTAATGAATTCATTCAGAAGATGGCGGAAGCTGGAATTTCTACTAATGTGCATTACAAGCCTTTACCTATGCACACTGGGTATAAGAAGCTTGGTTTCGACATAGATGACTATCCAAATACCTATAATCAATTTGAAAATGAAGTGACGCTGCCGTTGCATACTTGTTTGGAGGATGAAGATATTAGCTACCTTCTACAGAGTATTCGAACCCTGCTCTCCCGGTAAGACCGTATGTTTGTTAAACGATGGGATAAGCTTCCTGCTGATATGCAGAATGATGCAGTAAGGCCATATTATGAATTACTTAGGAAAAAGGTAGGTTCATTACTGGTTAAAAGAATCTTCGACATAGTCATGTCGATAGTATTACTCATTGTTCTTTCTCCTGTCTTTTTAATTGTTGCTGTTCTTATAAGATTTGATTCTAAAGGTCCTGTGTTTTATAGACAGGAACGTGTTACCCAATACGGCAGAGTTTTCAAGATTTTCAAGTTTCGTACCATGGTACAAGATGCCGATAAGATTGGAACACTAGTAACCATCAATAATGATGTTAGGGTAACAAAGGTCGGTCAGAGGTTGCGTAAGTATCGATTGGATGAGATTCCTCAGCTACTAAACATTTTTGCAGGCGATATGACTTTTGTAGGAACCAGGCCTGAAGTACCTAAGTATGTGGGTTATTATACTGATGAAATGAAAGCTACATTGTTGCTTCCAGCAGGAGTGACTTCTAAGGCTAGTATTGAATACAAGGATGAAGAGAAGATCCTAAAGGAAGCAGATAATACTGATGAAGTGTATGTGGAGAAGATATTGGTGGAGAAGATGAGGATAAATTGTGAAGCGATTAGAAGCTTTTCCTTCTTTTCTGATTTATTGTTACTTCTCAGAACATGTGCTGCGGTACTCTAGATGGAAATAATTAATACAACGAATACTCGCGATATCAGGGAAGTCGTAAAAATTCATTTGACTTCATTCCCTGGTTTCTTTCTTACTTTTCTAGGGAGAGGATTTCTCCGATACTTATATAAAGGCTTCATTCTGCATCCTAATTCTGGTATTCTTATAGCCAAAGATGAAATGCGAATTATTGGATTTCTTGCTTATTCTACGGATCTTTCGGGATTTTACTCATTCTTGATCAAACGATATTTCTTTCCATTTGCATGGTATGGATTTCTTGGAGGTTTACGAAGTCCGAAGAGTCTAGTGAGAATTATCAGAGCCTTGAAGTATCCAAGTGAGGCCAAAACTGATGAGAAGTATGTGGAGATTAGTTCGATTGCAGTTGCCCCAACCGTGCAAACTAAGGGGATCGGGTCTGGTCTTATCAATCAAATTTGTGAGATGTTCAGAGACTCAGAATTTCAAGTAATTCGGCTAGAAACTGATGCCGATAATAACGATGATGTAAATGATTTCTATCAGAAGAATGGTTTTCAAGTAGAGAAAGTTTCTGAAACTCCTGAGGGGAGAAGGATGAATCATTATGCAAAATTTTTATGGTAGAAATAATGAATAAAATTCTTTTTTTACTTAATGAAAGCCCACCAGATAGAAACAAGTATCTTGCAGAAGCTCCAATTTTGGTTTCAAATTTTGTATATCCAAATTCTATGGTTCTCAGAGATATGGGAATTGAACAGTATATGGGGATTAGCCGAAAGTATGCTACTTCCATAGAATGCACAAATGCACCAATTAAATTTCTGAATATACCAATATTCAGAAATATTTTTGATGTTAAAAATATCTTAATTGCTTATAAAATAATTAATAGACACATCAAGGAATTACAAATCGAATATATTCATTGCAATACACCCATAGGTGGATTCTTAGGAAGAGTCTGTGGTAAGCGATGTAAAGTTAAAAAAGTAGTCTATACAGCACATGGGTTTCATTTCTATAAAGGCGCTCCGCTTATAAACTGGTTGGTATTCTATCCTATAGAGAGGTTTTTAGCGCGATGGACAGACGCCCTTCTTATAATGAACGAAGAGGATTTTCGGAGAGCTAAAAAGTTTAAGTTGCATAGAAGTGGAATGATTTATAAAGTACCAGGAGTCGGGATAGATTTAAAAAAAATTCAAGATGCTTCCATTCTTAATGATATCAAAGACGAATTAAAGATTGAAAATGAAAGTGTGCTATGTATATCAATGGGAGACTTGATAAAGAGAAAAAACTACCAAATTGCAATTATAGCTTTTAAGAAGCTACCCGATAATGTCCATTATTTAATTTGTGGCAAGGGTCCTGAGTTGAAAAATCTTCAAGAATTAGCTAAGTCACTGGGTATTCAAAATCGGATACATTTCTTGGGATTCCGAACTGATATAGTCAGTTTGCTGAAGCAATCAGATATATTTATTCTTTCCTCCTTACAAGAAGGGTTGCCACGATCTCTAATGGAAGCAATGGCATGTGGACTGCCTTGTGTTGTATCAAACATTCGTGGGAATGTTGATTTGATTGAGCATAATTTCAATGGCTACCTGTGTGATCCTAAGAAAGCAGATGATTATGCTAATGCTATTAGCATGTTGGTAAAAGATACAAATCGGCGAGATGCGATGGGTACCGAAAATAGCAAAAGAATTTTAAGATATGATGTTTCATCTGTTGTGCAAGAGCTAGGTGAGATATATAAGTGTTTGCAATAGAGATGAAATCGTTAGAACGTTATCATTTGATTAGTATGGTCTATGTACATTGAATCAAAAGACATAAATTCAATCAGTTGGAGTGCTGAGATTGA
The DNA here is from genome assembly GCA_028532765.1 of Sphaerochaetaceae bacterium. Lineage (GTDB taxonomy): Bacteria > Spirochaetota > Spirochaetia > Sphaerochaetales > Sphaerochaetaceae > Sphaerochaeta. The sequence goes on from JAQQAR010000057.1 coordinate 20,182, forward strand.
TCTTCTCGCTGATTTAGAAAAGCTTGCTGAAGCAAGGCTTAATGAATTCGGGATTACAAGAGATATTAGTAAAGAGGCATCTGTCCAATTTGTAAGTTACTCCTTTCGAGAAATCTCATCCAACCCCAAGATGCTATTTCAATCGAAGGAATTTACCTGTCCGTCAGGATATGAGAATGCATTCAATACTGTCTGCAGAAAAATTGCGGAAGGTGAAGATTTGTCTCCTTTTTTTTCACGAAGATATGATGATCCTTCATTTTCAGATTATCTTTTTAATGATTGGCATATTTATCATTTTCATTTATCTGATCAGTATGACTCAGATGGAAAAGCCAGAAGAAGTGGCTATCTTCTTTTTGCGTATATTAATTCTGATGCAGCCTATCTTATTCAAATTTATCCTCATAGTGAAAGTGATGTTTTTGCAAAAACTGATATGTTGAGAATAATTAGTTGTAACTGGCCAAATTTGATTTCACGATATGAATTTTCTGGGAAAGCAATTCATACTTTTTCAGATTCTGCTATTAATGAAATGAGAAAGCATAATATTAATGTGATTACAGAAATCAATCCTGGTAAAGGGCTCCTGCCGATTGGAGGGGGCTCTTCTACTGATGGATCGCCTACTGAAGCAATTACATACTTATTGAAATTGCAGCGTAAGTTAGCTAATTGCCAAGAGTTGATTATCAATAATACTGAGGAGATACTTAAGTCTTTGATTGAGCATAAAAGTGGGTCTGTAAATTATGATCTTACTTACGAGTTAATAGGAATTGATAGTCTAGATAAAAAGTTTATCGTGCATGAAAGGAGTAATTCTATTCAGATAATTATCGAATGGGATAACTTAGATTCACTTCTTATTGAGCCAATTGCGGACTAACCATTTCCGTTTAAGCTATTTCAAAGGAGTTTCCAGTGTATCAAGAATATCGAGGTTCAGAATGGAGGAGATGGGAATTGCATCTACACACTCCTCACACGAAGAAAGAAGATAAGTATCTTGGAAAAACTCCAGAAGAGAAATGGGATAATTTCTATCAGACAATACAAGAGTATGTTGGAGATGGCACAGACCCTACAAAAGCAATCTGTGCTATCGCAATTACGGACTATCTCTCAATTGATAATTATAAGTTAGTTGAAAAAGAGAAACGGCTTCCTGAATGCGTTAAGCTAGTGCTCCCTAATGTAGAGTTAAGAATCCAGCCAATCTCAAGCAAGGCACCAATTAATCTGCATTGCATATTTGCCCCTACAATAGTGGACCAATTACAGGATCGATTTTTTTCAAGACTCAAGTTTGAATGGAACGGCAATGTATATAGTGCTACAAGGTCAGAATTGATTCGACTTGGGCGTTCATATAAATTAGACACCACTCTTGATGAAGACACTGCTTATCGTGAAGGATTATCGCAGTATGTGATATCACTCGACTCACTTACCAAGATTTTTAAGGACAATAAAGATCTTCGAGATAACACTATTCTTGTAGTATCAAATAGTAGTGGTGATGGAGCTTCTGGATTGGCTCATCATTATAGCTATTTTGAAGGAGATTGCTCACAATTAGATGCAACCAGACAACAAATCTATCAGGTTTGTGATATGATTTTTTCTGGAAATCCATCTGATTTTGAATACTTCTTAGGAATGAAGAGTGATGATGAAAAAACTGTCAAAAAGAAATTGAGGACATTAAAGCCTTGCATACATGGCTGTGATGCACATACTAATTCTAAGGTTTTTGAACCTGATCAAAAACGATATTGTTGGATTAAGGCTGATCCCACATTTGAAGGATTAAAGCAAGTTCTCTATGAACCAAAAGAAAGAGTTCGAATTAGTTCAGCATGTCCCGATTTGAAACAGAGTTATCATGTTATTGATAAAGTAGTGATTGAAGGCAATGAACTCTTTTCTGATACACCCATTTATCTAAACGACAAGCTTACCTGTATTATTGGTGGGAAATCAACTGGTAAATCATTACTGCTTCACAATATTGCTCTTGCTGTAGATGCGAAACAAGTGGAAGAGAAGACTGAAAAGGCCACAACTAATGTAAAGCACGTTCCTGGACTGACCGTATATTGGAAAGATGGGGAATGCAGTGAAGATACATCAAATTCTCGAAAAATTGTGTATATACCTCAGACATACTTGAATAGATTAAGCGATCAGGAAGAAGAGACTACAGAAATAGATGCTATTGTTCAAGAAATTGTCATGCAGAAAGATGCAATAGCTACACTCTTTACAAAGAAAACAGAAAAACTTAAGCAACTTCGTCAGACAGTGCTGAACGCAATTACTGAGTTAATACATTTCTATGAAGAGTATAAAGAGATAAACGCTGCCATTAAAGAGATAGGTGATTCTAAAGGTATCAACACTGAAATCGGAAGTTTGACTCAGCGTTTTGAGATCCTTTCTTCTGATTCGGAAATAACTGACGATGTAATTCTTGAATACCAGAAACATGTTGAACAAAAGCAAACCCATCAAGAACTCCAGAAAATACTTCAACAAGATAAAGAGGCTATTCAAGCAATCGAGACCGTTGTAAAAGGAATTAGGTTTCCTGTTCTAGGTGATTCTGAACTAACCAAGCAGTTAAACGAATCTGTCTTGCAAGTTATAGATGTTGCTAATAAAGAATGGTCTAAACAGAAAGAACCTCTCTTAAGCTCAATAACACAGAGGCAAGATGAAGTATCTAAGAGATTGGTAGAATGTGACGAAAAATTAATTCAGCTGAAACCAATTGTTGAAAGTAATCATGAAATTGGAGTGATTTCTAAACGAATATTAGCTGAAAAAGAGAAGCTTGTAAAAATAGAAGGGCTCATAAAAAAACTAAGTGAAGCAAAAGACTCTTTCCAACATAATCGATCCATTTTGGAGAATGTCTTTAATGATTATCACCAAGTCTACTCCGATTTTGTTCGAGAAGTAAACGAACTTATTGAAACCAATGACGAAGATTTGGTATTCCTTGTTGAATCAGTTTTTCGAAAGAGTCAGTTCTCAAAAAAAATTCTTGAGTTGTTTGATAACCGAAGCATAAATAGATTCCAACCCTTCTCTCTCTCAGATATCAAAGAAGAGAATTTTCTCAATCAAAAGAATATCTGTGAGTTGATAAAGGCAATTGTTGATCTATCATTACCTATTAAAGCAGGGTATACGAAAGAGTCGATTCTAAGAGACCTATTCAATGACTGGTACAACATTCACTATATTGTAAAAATGGGGAATGATGGTATCGAAGATATGTCTCCAGGAAAGAAGGCTTTGGTTCTTCTTAAATTGCTGGTTAGCCTTGCTGAAAGTCAATGTCCGATTCTTATCGATCAGCCAGAAGATGATTTAGATAATCGATCGATTTATGATGAGTTGATTCAATTCATAAAGACCAAGAAGATTGATCGTCAGATTATCGTGGTTACTCATAATGCTAACATTGTTCTAGGTGCAGATGCCGAATTGGTTATTGTTGCAAACCAAGATGGAAACAGTACCCCTAATAATTCACACAGGTTTGAGTATCGAGGTGGTGCTATTGAAAACAATGAGCCAGTTCGCGATGCTAACCAAGTGATTATGAAGGGAGTTCTAAATCAGAAGGGCATTCCGTCTCATATCTGCGAAATACTCGAAGGTGGAGAACGAGCATTTGATCTTCGGAGAAACAAGTATAGGGCGATTATGAGGTATTAAAGAACAATCCTAGTTGATTGCCAGTATGTTTAATACAGTAGTAATAAATTAAGCACTGTATTTTTATAAAGAGAGATTTTATGACAAAGGGATTTGGATTCTGTGGTAGAAAGTAATGATAAGAAAATTGCTTTTTTTCTGGGTAGTCTTGCACGAGGTGGAGCTGAACGAGTAATAAGTAATTTATCTCAAGACTACGCCAGAAATGGATGGATAACTGAAATATGCCTGCTTCTTTCATATAAAATACAGTATCCTTTGGATGAGTCTACCGATGTAATTGATTTTTCTGGAAGCACTACTTCTAGAACTCTACGTATCCCTTATTGGTTAAAAGCAATAAGACAATTCGTAAAAGTAGAGAAACCTGATTATATTATTGCGTTTACTGCACGAATCAATTTACTTGTAATTTTGGCTTGCATTGGGCTAGATGCAAGAATCATTATTTCTGAAAGAAATGACCCTAGATTTGATGGTAGAGGACGACTTGTAGATTTTCTAACTAAGTTACTGTATCCGAAAGCTCAATGCCTGGTCTTTCAAACAAAGAAAGCTCAAGAATATTTTAGTGAGAGGATAAAGAATAAAAGTTGTATTATTCCTAATCCAATATATGTAAGTTGCTTAGCTAGTCCAGTTAAAAAAAAGAAAATAGTGACTATTGGGCGATTAACTCAGCAAAAAAACCAAAAAATGCTAATCGCCGCATTTGCGAAGATTTTGCCGGCTTATAAAGACTATCAACTCGAAATATTTGGTGATGGTGAGCTTAGAAATGAGTTAATTGCGTATTCAAAAGAGCTTGGTATTCAGAATAGCGTTATGTTCAATGGCGTTGTCCAAAATATACATGAACGAATATCTGATGCTGAAATCTTTGTTTTATCATCTGACTATGAAGGTTTGTCAAATGCTTTATTAGAAGCCATGATGATGGGGCTTGCATGTATTTCAACAAGATGTGCAGGAGCTGATGAGTATATCACCGATGGTGAAAATGGGTTATTAATTCCTATTAAAGATGAAGAGGCATTAATCATGGCTTTGAAGAAGCTATTAGATAATACAGATTTTCGTAATCAAATTGAAAAGAATGCAGCAAACTCAGTAAGTCATCTAGGAGTAAATAATATCTATAAGCATTGGTATGAAATAACATGTTGATTTTTTCGAATTTTATTAATCCTATCAGCATACCGTCAGCACTTGATAAGTTCAAATTTTGGAGCAACCGAATTGAAGATAATTCAGTATGTAAGATTTTTCTTATTTAAAGCATTCCCTATTAGTATAATAAAATTGGAATTTTATAGAAATGCGAAATATTGGCCAAATTTACGGAATCCCCAAACACTTAATGAAAAGTTGACGTGGTTGAAGTTGAATTGGAGAGATGACCTTGCAAAACAATGTGCTGATAAGTCTATGGTTAGAAAATATGTTGCAGACCAAGGATTGTCAGATATTCTTTTGAAATCTTATGGAATTTTTCATCATCCAGATGATATTGATTTCTCTTTACTCCCTGATGAATGTATGATTAAAGTGTCACATGGATGTGGGCAAAACATTCATTATATTAAGGGTCATTCAGGTGTTTTGGAAATCAAGAGAAAACTACAAAAGTGGATAAAAGAAAGTCATTATGTTGACTCTTTAGAATGGATTTATGAAACAAAAAGGCCTTCTATTCTGATTGAAGAGTTCATTAAGACGGATCACTTGGCCCCTCCAAATGATTATAAGATTTTTTGTTTTAATGGAAAACCAGCTTTTCTTTTTGTTGCTTCCGACAGAGGAAAGAATACAACAAAATTTGATTTCTTTGATTTGCAATGGAATCATCTTCCAGTTAGAAATCACTACCCAAATAGCAATCAAATAATTAAAAAACCTGAGAAATTTAAAGAAATGCTAAAATATGCTTCAATTCTTTCAAAGCCTTTTCCACAGGTACGAATAGACTTCTATTACGAAAAGGGAAAAATATATTTCGGTGAGATGACTTTTTTCCATTTTTCTGGTAATCAACCGTTTGAGCCAGGAGAGTGGGATTTGATTCTAGGAGAACAATTCGTTCTATCTTTCTAAAATTTGTTTATTGATGACTATGAAGTGTTTTAAGCAATTAATAAATTTTTCTATCTAGTAACTATAGGGAAGGGTGAATTGAGAAGTATTCAAAATAAACAAAAATACTCGATGCAGTCAATATTTACTTTTCTCATGATTCTTGTTGCATTTTTGTTAAAAAATTATAGGATAGTATTATATTCATTGGAAGTTGTCTATATCGGGATGATGTTGTCCTTCGCAATTAGAACCAAATCCCCAATGAATATTTTTTGGGGATGGGCAATAGCGTTGTTTATTTTGAGTTTGTGTTCTACAGTCTATTCGGTTGATGTATTTGAATCACTCAAATTAAGTATCAATTTATTAAAAGGACTACTCATTGCTATTTGTTTGCAAGTATTTCTAATGGATAATAAAGAAAATATAGATCGTGTATTAAGATATATCATAATATCAGCACTGATAACGGTGTTAGTTGTAGTTATCAGAACACCAATAAATCAGTATGGAACTAGCCGATTAGGAAGTGTTATACGACTCAATCCAAATGATTTAGGAATGAAATTGGCTGTGGCTGTTATTATTACATATTTTTATGGTTTAATAAAAAAGAAAGGTTTCTATCTAGTTTTAACAGTAATATTCCTATTATTCTCATTGTTGACAGGATCTCGCAAGGTTTTAATTTTTATAACTGTAGGTGTCATAATTGTAACCTTTTTTTCTATAACAGAGATCGGGAAATTTATACGATTTTCAATCATTAGTTTCATGTTCATTTTAGTTGTTGCACTTCTGGTAATGGAAACAGAATTTTTCTATGAGATTATTGGATACAGGTTTTATCAACTTCTAAATGCATTGGTTTTAGGAAAGAATGATATTGATTCTAGTACCGCAACCAGATTATTCTTGATAGATCAAGGGAAACTTCTTTTTTATAAAAGGCCGTTATTTGGATATGGTATAGGCACATTTGGAATATTGAATAACTCTTCTTATGCGCACAACAATTTTATTGAGATACTTGTGGGAATGGGCTTGTTAGGATTTACTATTTATTATTCAATTTATTTTTTAGTTATTAGAAGATTATTCTTTAAAATTAAATTATACCCAATTGCTATTTTAGCTTTTTCTTTGTTTGTTCCCCTAATTATTGTTGAATATGGTGTAGTAACATACTATACAGAATTTTACTTAATCCTGTTATCAATTTTTTATTACATATCAGGTAATAATTATGGACAAGTTCATGATCAAACTGTAAACAAACTAGACGAGAATAATAATGAATAGTAAGAGAACCGTCTTGGTTAATTCTGTCTTTTATACTTTTAGTTCTTTTTTGGTAAAAGCTTTTGGTTTTTTTCTTCTTCCTGTCTATACAGTTTATCTTTCACCAGTTGACTTTGGTATTACTAATCTTGTTCAGTCCTTTTTAAATGTTGCTACTTTTATCGTCTCTTTTTCCCTATATGCAGCTATTCCCCGTTTCTATGTGGAATATCAAGAAGACCAAGCGAGAGTAAAATCTTTTTTTGGATCAATAATAATCTTTACTTTCATCATGGGTCTTTTATTTTTAGGTGTAAATATCTTGTTTTCCAAGGTAATTGTAAGGTTCCTCTTTAAGGGCATTCCTTTCTATCCCTATGTGCTAATTGCACTGATTACGCTACTATTTCAAAGTCTTCATACAATTCATGAAAATATTTTGAAAGCTATACAGAAAGGAAAATTCCTTGCTACACTGAGCGTAATAGTCTTTCTTCTACAGACAGGTATTACTATAGTATTTGTTGTAATTTTGAGATTAGGACCTGTTGGAATACTTCTTTCACAAGCTATTATAAGCCTTTTATATAGCATTTTTATGATATTTGATTTAAGAAAACGAAGTTTACTTTCGTTCTCCTTTGATTGGAAGCTTCTTAAACATGCGCTATCCTATTCAATCCCAATTATTCCCCATAATTTATCGACTCATGTTGCGTCCTTTATTTCAAAGATTTTTCTCAATAACTCTGCTACTCTTGCATCTGTTGGTTTATATGGTATAGCAATGCAATTTGGAAGCTTGATCGACCTATTTCAGACTTCTGTTAATAAAGCTTTCACTCCTTGGTTTTTCAATGTGTTACATGATGGAAAGGGGAGTTCTGTTATTAACCATATGGAATTTGTAAAAATACTTTTATCGTTTTATTCAATCATCTATTTAGGAATTGGTCTCTTTTCTCAGGAAGTTATCCTTCTAATGATGCATAGTCGCTACGTTCTAGCTTGGAAAGTCGTTCCAATTCTTGTAGTTGCTTTCTCTGTTAAGTCTATTTATTACTTCTATGTTAATATTCTTTTTTACCACCAAGAAGCAGCAAGAAAAATATTCTATGCATCTTTGACGGGAAGTTTTCTTGATATTTCACTCGCAGCAATATTAATTCCACAGTTTGGGATGTATGGTGCTGCATTGTCCTTTCTTATTGCAAAGGTTTGTATAGTGGTATTTGTAGTGTTGCTTTGTAGGAAGTATAATCAAGGTATGTTTGATGTGCTTGGAATGATACGGACTATTCTTCCTAGTATTGTGTTAATTGGAATAGGCATAATATTTAGTTATGTAAAATACGATACTGTTTTTAACTGGGGTAATTTTTTGTATAAGTGTGGGATTGTAGGTGTTTATTTATCTATTCTGTTAATTCAGTATAAATCAGTCATATATAAAATAATTGAGCAATGGAGAAATAAGAAACAGAAATGCTAAAATGCTTACTACGGAAAATACTTTATACTGGAATCAAATGTTTCCAATGGGTTATTCAGAGAATTTGTGGCGTTAAGAAAAAGAAAGTTGTATTTAAGAGTTTCAGCGGAAAATCATACTCAGATAATCCTCGAGCGATTTCTGAGAAGTTACATGATATGGCCCCTAGCTATGAAATTGTTTGGCTTTTTAATGATCCAAAAAGTAAGGAAGCCATTGTACCCAAATATGTGAAATGCGTTAAAAATAATTCTATTAGTACCTTTTATGAATTGGCAACTGCAGGAATTTGGGTTGATAATTTTAATAAATCATTGTGGACTTATAAATCAAACAAGCAAATATACATCCAGACTTTTCATGGGGACAGAGGTTTTAAAAAAGTGCTATATGATGCATGGCCGAATGGTAGAAGGCCTTGTCCTGTACTTGAAGGAAAGATTTGTGACTATGCAGTAGTCGGATCAGAATACGGAGAATCGACTTTTAAAACTGCAATGCATTATAATGGCCAATTTATTAAAACAGGTAGTCCTCGATGCGATAAATTGTTACGAAATGATCCGATAGAAATTGATTCAATCAAAAGTAGATTAAATATCTCTTCAGAAAAACATATATTGTTATATGCTCCAACATTTCGTCAAAAAACTTCTGTATCAAAGGAATTACAGGAAATACAAGGTATCAACATTTCTAGTACATTGGAGAAATTGAACGAAATTTCAGGTAAAGAATGGGTGATGCTGGTTAGAGCGCACGCTGCTTCAAGTGGGTTAAAAGGGTTCCAAGACAACCCTTCTGTTTATGATGTTACTGGTTATGAGGATATGGCTGATTTATTATTGATCTCAGATATTCTAATTACTGATTATTCTACAAGCATTGGGGATTATGCTTTAATGAAAAGGCCTTGTTTCCTCTTTCAAGATGACTATGAGGATTATGTAAAATACGATCGAACTTTTTATTTTGACATTCATTCTTCTCCTTATTTAATTGCAAAAAATCAAGTTGAACTGGAGGCTTTATTGTCAGATCTGCCATATTATGACTATGAGGATTACTGTAATAGAATTCTTGAATTTTATGGGACTCATGAAACAGGGAGAGCTTCAAAAGCTGTCTGTAATGTAATCATTAGTCAATAGCTAGCTTACTAGGAAATATTATAATGAATAAAATTATCTACATCGCACTCAGTGCAGATTTTCTTCACTCTGGCCACATGGCCGTATTGAAGAAGGGATCGGAATTGGGATCTGTAGTAGTTGGATTACTCACAGATCACGCCATGGCTAGTTATAAGAGATTGCCATTTCTTACGTACGAGCAACGTAAAGCAATTGTAGAAAATATAAAAGGTGTTGTGGATGTAATCCCACAAGAGACACTTGATTATACAGATAATCTTATCAAACTCAAACCTGACTTTGTTGTACATGGAGATGACTGGAAGTCCGGTATCCAAAAACATGTTCGAGATAATGTGATACAAACTCTATCAAAATGGGGTGGACAATTAGTTGAGATTCCCTATTCCGATGGGCTTTCGGCGAGGTCGATGAATGAAGCACTTACTGAATATCTAAATACTCCTGATATTAGGAGATCAATGCTTCATCGTTTGCTGGAAGCTCAAGATATTGTTCGAATTCTTGAAGTTCATAGTGGATTATCTGGGTTGATAGCAGAAAAAGTGAAAGTATCCAATGGGAAGGAAGACCGGGAATTCCATGGGATGTGGATAAGTAGCCTTACTGATTCTACATCAAAGGGAAAGCCTGATATTGAATTGGTTGATCTAACTTCTCGATTGCAAACAATCAACGATGTTCTTGAGGTTACTACGAAACCAATCATCCTTGATGGAGATACTGGTGGCCAAGTAGAGCATTTTCCTTACATGGTTCGTACCCTTGAACGGTTAGGTGTTTCTGCTGTAATCATTGAAGATAAGAAAGGCTTAAAGAAGAATTCCTTATTTGGTACTGAAGTTGAGCAGACAAGAAGTACCATTGAAGAGTTCTGTGAGAAACTCTCCGTTGGAAAGAAGGCACAATGCACCAAGGATTTCATGATTATTGCAAGAATTGAAAGCCTAATCCTAAAAGCTGGAATGGATGATGCTATTAAACGCGCAAAAGCATATATTTTGGCTGGTGCAGATGGTATTATGATTCATAGTAAAGAGAAAAACCCAGATGAAGTATTAGAATTTTTAAAGATTTATGATGGTTTTGAAACCAAGGTTCCAGTTGTAGTGGTCCCTTCAAGTTATAATACAATCACAGAGGAAGAACTGATTAATGCAGGAGCTTCGATAGTAATATATGCAAACCATATGCTCAGGAGTGCTTATCCTGCAATGGTTAAGACAGCTGAATCAATCCTGCATAATCATCGATCTAAAGAAGCTGATGAGTATTGTATGCCAATCAAACAGATTTTAAACCTCATTCCAGGAGGTAACTGATGTTACATCCTTCCAACCTCTATTCTCTCCTTGAAGCCTTTGGCATTAGTATGTATGCAGGAGTACCGGATTCGCTTCTGAAATCTTTCTGTGCGTATGTTACAGATCATGCAGAAAAGAATATCATCACAGCTAACGAAGGAAATGCTATAGCCTTGGCGGCTGGGCACTACTTGGCCACGGGGAAGCCTGCATGTGTATATATGCAAAATTCTGGGCTTGGCAATGCAATCAATCCCTTGCTTTCCCTAATGGATACTGATGTATATGGAATACCTGTTTTGATGATTATAGGTTGGAGAGGGGAGCCTGGTGTTCATGATGAACCACAGCATGTGAAACAAGGGAAAGTCACAACCTCACTTCTTGAAACAATGGGAGTGGAGTATTCGATTCTTGATGAACAATCTGATTTATCTGTTATATGGAAGGAAGTCGAAAAGAATCTCCTTGTAAATAAACCATATGCCCTTGTCGTCAGGAAAGGGGTATTCGCCCCCTACGTTCTGGAAAAGAAGATTGATAATATATCAACACTCAGTAGGGAAGATGCGATAAGAGAGATTGTAAAGGTAGTTTCACGAGACGCTTTAATAGTTTCAACAACTGGGATGATCAGCAGAGAGCTCTTTGAGATTAGAGAAGAGCTTGGTCAGGACCATGCTTCAGATTTCCTAACTGTTGGTTCAATGGGACATACTTCACAGATAGCTATAGGAATAGCCTTGAGTAGGCCTGATAAGCAAGTTTTTTGTTTGGATGGTGATGGTTCTTTCTTGATGCACATGGGAAGTTCAGTTGTAAATCAGTCACTGCACTGCGATAATTTTAAACATATTATTCTCAACAATGCAGCACATGATTCCGTCGGAGGTCAACCAACTGTTGCCAGTTCGGTTTCTCTCTCTGGTATTGCATCTGCTTGTGGTTACCAGACTGCCTTAACTGTCGATTCTTCTGTTACTCTAATACAAGCAGTTAAAGATATGATTTCTGGGAAATTACAATTTTTAGAGGTGCGAGTGAAGAAAGGGGCGAGAAAAGATTTAGGACGGCCTACTGTTACTCCTCAAGAATGCAAACAGAAGTTTATGGATAAAGTATGAAAGCGCTGATATTGAATTCCGGAATTGGTTCAAGAATGGGTTCTCTTACGAGTGATAAACCGAAATGCATGGTTCCATTGAGTGAATCAGAGACTATCCTGTCAAGGCAGATTAAACAATTGCTTGAGGTCGGAGTTTCAGATTTTGTGATTACCATTGGTCCATTTGGCGATTTGATTCCAAACTATATCCAGGAAGTCTATCCAGATATTTCAGTAATCTATATTCGAAATAATTTATATGCTGAAACCAATTATATTTATTCCATGTATTTGGCAAGAGATTCTATTCAAGAAGAGCTCATTTTACTGCATGGTGACATTGTAATGGAAAAAGGTGTGCTGGTTGATATATTGGAGGATTCGAGGGAAAATCTAGTCGTTGTTGATAAGAGTGCTGTTCTTCCTGAGAAAGATTTCAAGTGCGCGATACATAATGAATTTGTTCAAGAGATTGGAGTTAGTCTCACTGTTCAAAGTCCTCAAGTTTTCTTATTACCTGTATATAAACTGTCGAAGAAGTTTATGCTTGATTGGTTGAAGGAAATTGAACGTTTTGTTTCAGAAGGAAAAACCAAAGTATATGCAGAAAACGCGTTCAATACAATTTCTGATACAATGAATCTTGAAATCTTTGATATTTCCGGTGACTTCTGTATGGAAGTTGATACCCTTGATGATTTGTCAGTTGCAATAAAAAGCGTATTATGAAGTTACAGAATGTAATACAAGGAGTTGGTTCTCTTAAGGAATTACCTTTAATCCTTAGAAATGACAATCATTCACGAGTTCTTCTAATTACCGGAGGAGAATCCTTTGGAAGCATTATAGATGCTGCTGTTTATGAGAAATTGTTTGAAGGGAGCGTTGTTCATAGAATAAAAGGGTTTCATTTTTCTCCAAAGTATGAGGATATTGTTTCAGCTTTACAGGAGGCGAAGTCTTTTAAACCTACTGTGATTGTTAGCATCGGTGGAGGGACGGTAATTGATATCGCTAAGTTAGTGAATGCATTTTATACCCTTGATTATGATATAAAACCATATATTCAAGGAGAAAGAGCTATTGAATCAATAGTTTTACCTCTTATTGTGGTACCTACAACTTCTGGAACAGGAAGTGAAGCTACACATTTTGCAGTTGCTTATGTAGATGGTAAGAAGTATTCAGTTGCTCATGAAGCTATGCTCCCAAATCATGTGATCTTAGACCCTAGCCTTACATATAGCCTACCTTCCTTCCAGACTGCAGCAACTGGGATGGATGCTCTATGCCAAGGTATTGAATCATATTGGTCTGTTAACTCTACTGAAGAATCAAGGCAATTTGCTCGAAAAGCAATAGAATTTTCGACTGAATTTCTGCTACAAGCATATTCGGAACCCAATCCGAAGAATAGAGAGGGAATGCAGTTGGCAGCTTTCTATTCAGGGAAAGCTATTAACATTTCAAAGACAACTGCTGCTCATGCATTCTCATATCATTTGACATCAAAATATGGTATTCCACATGGTCAAGCAGTTGGCTTGTTGATAGGTTGGGTATTTCAGGAAAATTTTAAGGTTATAGATGACAACTGCAATGACCCAAGAGGTTCCGTATTTGTTAGAGAGAGACTTGTCGAAATAAAACAAATACTGAAAATAGAAAGTGATGAAGATATTACACTTTATTTTCAGAAAATGAATAAGCGACTTGGATTGCAGAGTGAGAGGTTCTCTTTAACAAGAGAAACAATAAAAGAACTAATGCAGGTGGTTAATCAGGAAAGGTTGAGTAATAATCCGGTAAAAATTGGAACTTGACAGAGTATATCGGTACCAGGAAGAATTGTCACATTTTCCACAAAATGAATAGTAAATTATCATGATCAGCCAACTAAAAAGTTGCCACAGGTGAAGAGCCCAGGCGAAGGGCTTTCAGCTCACTTTGGCTGGTCATGGATAATTTTTTTGAACTGAACCGTGTCCCTCATGCTATGGGG
>JAQQAR010000058.1 GCA_028532765.1 Sphaerochaetaceae bacterium
TCCAACAGTACTGAGTTCAAATTATTCATAGTTCCTCCAGACCTCATTGGTCAACTTCCCCTCCAAGCACAGGCTTGGTGTCCAAACGGGGTATGTATTACCTAAGAGAGGGTATGGAGTCTTCTGCTTCATCTATGAGTACAGTGATTGTAGTCCTTTCCTGAAAAATCTTGTCACCGTTTCTTACCTACCATCTGGATAATATTGAAATACTTCCCTACCCCTGCTTCCATCATGACAAGATCCTCTTTGGCATAGGGGTTGGGTGATTGCAGCCAATCATCCCAGGCTTGTTTGCATGAGGTCATTTCACGGAACTCGGTTATCTCAATATCAGGTTCTTTTTCCCAGAGGGCTTTCCACCAGGTAAGGGAATAGAAATACCACTCTGGAGTCCAGAAAGGTTGTATCTCTTCTGGTAACTTGCCATCAGGGAAATCTTGAGTAAACCCAGGAACTGCAACCGCAATATAGCCATCCTTTCTCACGAAGGGCAGAAGTTTCGAGAGCATATTTTCATCCGTGCCAAAGTAATGATAGGAATCCACGCTGATGATCATATCGAAATATTCATGAGCAAAGGGAATCTCTTTCGTTGCATCCACCAAGAAAGGAAATATCTTTGCATCAAGCCCACGTTCGGCAAAGCGTTTGGCATTATCGGTGGGAGATATCCACAGGTCAGCGGCAAACACGGTCACATCATATTTCTCTGCAAGCAGAATGGACGAAATCCCCATACCACATCCGAGATCAAGAATACGCATACCTCGAGCAATGGGAAGCGAGCTTGCCAGTTCCTCGGTGATCCTCATCGCATTCGGTCCCATCATCGTCTTCAGGAGAAAGTTCTTGTCATAGGTATCAGTAACGGGTGTTTTCATTCTCATTGTCCTTTTGGTAGAGATCTTCCTAGACATAGTACAACATACACCATCAAGAGACATCCTTTAAAGTATGGCAAACAGGAGATTGAAGCAGAAATATTTCGCGGTAAGGACAGAGCATAAATACATTTTTATGAGAAATGTAATAATAATACGCTCAATTATAGTTACTCCCCACCCAAAATGCAGTACAATAGGCAAAAATACTAGGAGGAGTGCAACATGATTACTATCCATTCTGTCTCCTCTAAACGTGAATGGAACCAATTCTTTGCATTTCCAAACCAACTCTATAAAGACAACCCTTACTACGTACCTACCTTGATCCTCGATGAGAAATGGAACTTCAATCCAAAGAAGAACCCAGCATTCGAATATATTGATGTTGCAGCTTTTCTTGCAAGGAAGGATGGGAGGGTAGTTGGGCGTATTGCTGCCTTGATCAACCACAAGCTGAACAAGGCCCAACAGAAAAAGTATATTCGATTTACCCGCTATGATGTAATTGATGATATTGCAGTCAGCAAACTCCTTTTTGAAAAAGTCTTCTCGTGGGCCAAGGAAAAGGGAATGGATACCATCATCGGCCCCATTGGTTTCTCAGACCTCGACAAACAAGGACTCTTGGTTGAAGGATTCGACCAGCTGAGCATGTTTATCACCTTGTACAACCATCCCTACTACCATGAACACCTGCAACAACTGGGATTTACCAAAGATGTGGACTGGGTTGAATATAAGGTCTTTGTACCTGAAAAAATCGATCCAAGAATCGAGCGAATCAGTGAAATCGCACAAAAACGTCATGGATACCGCCTACTCTCCTTTACCAGCAAGAAAAAGGTACTTCCCTACGCCCACCAGATGTTCCATATGTACAATGAAGCATTTGCCGAGCTCTATGGATTCTGCCCGCTTACCGATGGACAGATCAACCTAGCAATCAAACAGTTTCTAAGCCTGGTAAGTCTTGAATACATCTACGTCGTTGTGGATGCCACAGAGAAGGTCATAGGGTTTGGAATCATGGTCCCTTCCCTCTCCTTGGCAATGCAGAAATCGCGTGGGCGTCTGTTTCCGCTTGGTTTTGTCCGGATTCTCAGGTCACTCAAGAAGCACGAAGTGCTGGATATGTACCTTATCGCAGTCAAACCTGAATATATGGGAAGAGGGGTGAATGCCATCATCCTCCAGGAAGGTATCAAGACAGCACTCGCAAACGGGGTCCGTTACGCTGAGACCGGCCCTGAGTTGGAGTACAACGAGAATGTGCAAACGCAGTGGAAGAGCTTCAAGACCGAACAACACAAACGAAGGCGTTGCTATATTCGCACTCTCGAGTAAACGCTCCTTGGCTGCACCAAAATATTTTTCCTGTAACCTCACATCAGATTTACAGAAAACTCACAAAACCACACTCTTTCATGAAATCAAAACAAATCTTTCATACATAACAAATTTATCTTTCCTAGATTAGAATTGACTTTGGAGTTGTCAAGACCTACGATACCTATAAGGTGCTGGTTACAAAAGGAGATAGACGTAATCAGAGTTAGGAGAAGGCATCTTACATTCCTGAAGGAGGAATTCTGTATGAAAAAAGTCATTCTTGTTCTCATGGTCCTAATGGTTATGGGCAGTGTAATCTTTGCCCAAGCATCAGCCGAAACGAAAAACCCAGTGCTACGTATCATCACCTGGTCAGGGTATGCCCCGCAGGAACTGCTTGATAAGTTCACAGAGGAAACCGGCTACAAGGTTGAGGTGACCCTCAGCAACAACGAAGAGATGATCAGCAAGCTCAGAGCAACCCGTGGCGGTGGTTTTGACCTTGCCCAGCCCTCACAGGACCGCATCTCCTCTGTCGTTGAGCAGTATGGCATCTACCAGCCGATCGACTATGCAAGGATCGAGACCGAACAGATTGATGCTTCCCTGCTTGAGGCAGTGAAGAAAAACACCTCGGTGGATGGAGAATCCTACGCTGTTCCACACGTGTATGGAACTGAAGGCTTGGTGGTTAACAAGGCCTTGGCACCGGATGTTAAGGATTTCAAGGATCTTCTCGATCCCAAGTATGCAGGAAGAGTATCCTACCGCCTGAAGAGACCTACCCTTATAGGCATGGGATTCTCTCTCGGCTACGATCCATTCGAGCTCTATAATGACCCAGAGGCATATCAAGACTTCCTTGATGAGATGGAGAAAGTCCTCATCGCTGGCAAGCCTTCAGTAAAAACCTATTGGGACAACGGAGACCAGCTGTTGCAGTCGCTCCGCTCTGAAGAGGTTTGGGCAGCATCAGCATGGGAACAGGCTGGATGGAAGCTTCACACTGAGAACCCAAACATTGACTATTTCGCACCAACCAGTGGAGCACTTGCCTGGGTCGACACCTTCGCCATCCCGGCAAAGAGTGAAAACCTTGATGCAGCATATGCATACATCAACTTCATGCTGGAACCTGAGAATGCTGCATTCTTCACCAACCGGGAGACCTATGGAACAGCTTCCAAGGATGCTGTGAATTATCTTGATCCCGAGATCAAGGCAAACTTTACCCGTGGCCTACCGCCTGAGGTACTGGCAAACATCAACTGGTATCCGACCGTCCCAGCAGGAATTGAAGAGATGGAAGGCAAGACCCTCGACAAGGTAAAGGCTGCTCGCTAGCAGAAATAATCAACGTATTGCCAATAGCTGTTTCATTACAGCTATTGGCATCTCATCAAGGTAAAGAACAGTATGGATAGTGCACTCTCAGTACAAAACATCACCAAACGATTTGGTGATTTCACTGCAGTTGACCAGGTCTCATTTGAAGTAGAGGACGGAAAGTTCTTTTCTATTCTAGGGCCGTCGGGCTGTGGAAAGACTACACTCCTGCGAATGATTGCAGGGTTTTACAAGCCTGACGGAGGAACCATCCTCTTCAACGGAAAAAACATGGATGGGGTTGCCCCCAATAAGCGGCCTGTAAACCTGGTGTTTCAGAATCTTGCACTTTTTCCCATGATGAATGTGCATGAGAATATTGCATTCGGGCTACGGCGAAGAGGAGAGAAAGGACCTGGTGTAGACAAGAAGGTCCGGGAATTACTGGAGCGGGTCGGTCTGCCGGAATCAGGAAAAAAACAGATCAACCAACTCTCGGGTGGGCAAAAACAACGCATCGCCATTGCACGCTGCCTGATCATGGAACCAACGGTGCTCTTGCTCGATGAACCCTTGGGTGCTCTCGATGCCAAGTTGCGTGAACATATGAAAGTGGAACTTAAGACACTGCAATCCCAGGTTGGAACAACCTTTGTGTATATCACCCATGACCAGAGTGAAGCCATGGTAATGAGTGATATGGTTGCAGTCATGAACAACGGACATTTTGAACAGATAGGGACACCCCAACAGCTCTACCACGAACCAAAGTCCTCATTTGTTGCCCAGTTTGTAGGAAACAACAACAAACTACGGGTAAAACTTCACAGTGATCAAAGCGGCAACACCATAGCCAGATATGCTGATAGGTATGACTTTCGTCTGGCCCAGAGATTTGAAACCGCAACTGATAGTGAGGAATATGATCTCTTCATACGCCCAGAGGCTGTGATCATCAATCCCGGAGAAGGGAGAGAGAATTTCCAAAGCCTTCCTGTAGAAGTTACCTCAATCCTCTTTGATGGAGGAAATAGCCGTCTTTTGGTCAAGCCTTTGGGAACTGAGGAGGAATTAGTGATTGCACTTCCCCAGACAAGGGAATACGACCATATCCGCTCAAAGGATCGCATACAGGTTGGTTGGGACCTGAATAAGACTGTCTGCTTCAAGCGCAGTGATTGGAAGTTATATGATGAAGAATAGACAACATATCAAATGGGGTTTTCTCTTCTTTTTCCTGCCCGTCGTACTCTGGCTCTTTCTCTTGATTGTACTCCCCCACCTTGAGTTGCTGAGGCTCTCTTTCTCCAAGGCAAATACTGGTAAATTCACCTTGGACAACTATCTAGCCTTCTTTAAGGAGCCCATCTACTGGCTCACCTTTGTACGTACCGCAGGATATTCGATTATTGTTACCTTCCTGGTAATGGTCATTTCCCTCCCAGTCTCATTCTATATCTCGAAGATAGCGAGAGGGCGAATGACCGGAGCACTGATGATCCTCATTCTGGTACCCTTCTGGGTCAGTGAACTTATCCGTGTCTATGGCTGGATGATTCTCCTCAGGGAGAGTGGAATCCTCAATCATTTCCTTGTCTCAATAGGTCTGTTCAAAGAGCCTGTTGAGATGCTCTACAATGACATCACCATGATCATGGGCTTGGTATATACCAGCATGCTCTTCATGGTGGTCCCTGTTTTGGGTGTAATGGATGACTTGGATAATTCTCTTATCGAGGCAGCCTATGACCTAGGGGCATCGAAGATATCCATCTGGAGGACCATCATTATTCCCCACTGTGCTTCCGGGCTCGTCAATGGAGGAATCATTGTATTCATGTTGGTCCTAGGAAGCTACCTGACCCCTAACCTGATGGGAGGCAAGAACTCCCTCTGGTTTACTGAACAGATTTACAACCAGATAATCCTCTATTTCAACTGGAACCAGGGAGCAGCCTTTGGGTTCCTGCTCTTGGCCCTCTCATCGCTGATCATTTGGGTTCTTCTCAAGCTCACCAAACAAAACCTGAAGGAGGTGGTAAAATGATCAGAACCTTACCTTCCTCAAAGAAATATCGTGGAGGATTCACCATCTTCATCATCCTCTATTTTACTTTCCTCTTTGCACCGCTGTTAGTAACAATGATTCTTGCATTCAATGACTCCATGTACCCTTCCCTTCCCTGGCAGGGATTCACCCTTGACTGGTTCTTTGGCAATGGACCGGATAAATATGGCATCTTTCACGACCAAACCAACCTGAGAAGCCTATTCACCTCATTCAAGGTAGCCATAGCAGTCATGATCGTTTCAACATTCCTCGGAACTTGTGCGGCATTTCTCTTTGAACAGGAGAACTTCCGGTTCAAGAACGCACTCTACTTTCTCATGATAGCCCCCTTGGTTATTCCTGGAGTCATCCTCGGTATCTCCATCCTGATGTTCTCCAACACCATAGGGCTGTTCATCGAGAACCACCTGGGCATCTATGTTTCATTTCTTGGTCCTGGATTTCCTTTGGTGGTACTCGGCCAGTCCTCGTTCATCTCTACTATTGTTGCGTTGGTCGTCTCTGCCCGATTGAAGAAGTTCGACCACACCTTGGAAGAAGCCGCCTACAACCTGGGAGCAAACAAGGCGGAAGTGCTTTGGTTCATCACCCTCAAGTACCTGAGGCCTTCAATTATTGGTGGGGCAGCGATGGCTTTCCTTATGTCCTTTGAGAACTTCAACACCACCATATTTCTCGTAGGTTCACAGGCAACACTACCTATAAACATGTACATGCAAGTACGTGATGGATCCACCCCGGTGATCAATGCCATCTCATTCCTGCTCATTCTTGGCACTTCCATTTTTGCAGTGGTTAATCTCACCAAGGGGAACAAGAAACTGCTCTAGGGCATATAATGTGGAGTGAGGAACGATACACAATGATTGAAACGGAACGATTACTCCTACGAGAGATGACCCAGGAGGACTACCCCTCCCTTGCTGCAATTCTTCAGGATGAGCAGACGATGTACGCATATGAATCTCCATTCAGTGCAGAGGAAACACAGGCTTGGCTGGATAGGAATCTTGCCAGGTACAGAACAGATGGATTTGGGCTATGGGCTGTTATCCTGAAAGATACTGGTACCATGATAGGGCAGGCTGGCCTGACATGGCAATCCATAGGAGGGTCATCAGATGTGCTGGAAGTTGGGTATCTGTTCAATCGCAGCTACTGGGGGAAAGGATATGCAATTGAAGCAGCAAGAGCATGCAAGGAGTATGCCTTCAGCACGCTGAACAGCAGTGAAGTCTACTCCATCATACGCGACTGTAATGTTGCTTCAATGAATGTTGCTATCCGAAACGGCATGCTTGCCAGAGGTAGCTTCATTAAGCACTACCGCGGATTGGATATGCAACACTTGGTATTTTCAGTCAAAAGAGAACCCTCAATCACCTAGAAAACCAAAGCCTATCGCTGGTTTATCTCTTTGGATTACGAGGAAACCAACCTTTTGCAACCCGCTCTTCTTGCTCGAACAACTCGTGGATACTCCATAGGGATGAGAACCCGGTAATACTGACCACCGCTGATAACGTGGCGTTCTCAATCCAAAGGGAGAGAATAACCAACAGGATTCCGACTACCAAAAAAACCGGCCATACCCTTTTGCCAAAATAATACTCCCCTTTGATGACTATTGGATGGAATACCCCAATGATAAGAAATGCAGCTGCCCCGATCAGTATTCCTTGGAAACTCATACATCCTCCTCAATGCATACGTACAGATTTATCTTGATGTCCTCAGAATAGGTACATCAAGAACTCTTTTCCTCATAGTTACAATCGAAGATTGGCACATTATTCATCACTGAAGAATATTCCCATGCTAGAATCACTGTGAATACCATCTAATGAAAGTTAAGGAAATTTGTATGAACCGATGTAGCTGGACAGGCGAGAATCCTCTCTTGGTAGAATACCATGACAAAGAGTGGGGCGTACCGCTCCATGATGACCAGAGACAGTTTGAGTATCTGAGCATGGAAGTTATGCAGTGTGGACTGAGCTGGCTCACGGTATTGAAAAGACGGGAAGCCCTCCGCTCGGCATTTGATGATTTCAATGTCTCCAAGGTTGCTGGCTATGGCGATGAACGCGTCGATGAGATTATGAAAATGGAGAGAATGATTCACTCCCCAAGAAAAATCCGGGCAATCATTACCAATGCAAAAGCATTCCTACCGATCCAGGAGGAATTCGGTTCATTCTCATCATATCTCTGGGGGTTTACCGGGAACAAGACAATGGAATATCCAGGTCATGCAGACGGGGGTATCGTTATAGCCAGGAATGAACTCTCCGATATAATCAGCAAGGACCTCAAGAAGCGGGGATTCACCTTTCTTGGTTCCATCACCATCTATGCCCACCTGCAAGCTGCGGGCATCATCAATGACCATGAGGCAACTTGTTTTCGGTATCACCAAGGAGGTTAAACTCTTGCCAGTATTTGCTCATGTACTGCTCTTGGCTTCATCCAATACGTATATTGGCAAAAGCAATAGGCCAATTTAGCAATGTATGGTAGACTTTACAGTGAAAATGTCCTGCTTGTAGAAGTCGGATTTCTGTACAGAAAAGACAATCTCTACGAACAGTAAGGCAAGTCTGGGCAGCTGGAAACATTTTAAGAAGCATGCTCGATGACTGAACTGATCAGCAACATACTACGAGGCAGTGTCTCATCGGTTATGTATGTTATTAATGACCCTTACAAAGTCCAGATTCGACCGTAAGCGTATTATCAGCATTGCAATCTTTGTGTTTGTCATCAATATGACCAGCACCCTTTGGTTTTACTTCAAGGGAGACCTCACAGGGTTGTCCCGATTTACTGTATTGATGTTCATCGTGGTTGGCCTTCTTATCAAGTCATTTACCAAAATGAGTTTCATGCAATGGAGTTTCACCTTTCTCACCACCATCAATATTGCGATGATGATCATCCTCAGCTTTCATCTTGGTAGACTGTTCCCCTATCCACAATATGCCAATACCGTCTTCCGGTTTTTCCTCTACCTATTCGTTATTACCATGTTCAGGAAACACTTCCTGAGGACCTATCAAACGGTTGTGAGCGACTGGCCCGTCTTCTCTGGATTGATGATCTGCATCTTTTTGAACCTATCCTACTTCTTCTTTGTTACAGACGATATTATGGAAACTTTGGCTATCAATCGATGGCCGATGCTCCTCTTGGTTGCCCTCTCCTTGTCCGCTTATGGCACGGTATTCTTCTCTTTCAGAAGATTCCTGGCCATGCTCGACTTGGAGAATGAAAATATAAAAATCCATAATGAGACAGAAATACTCCAAAAAGTTGCTGCAAAACTGGAAGTCTATGCCAACTATGACGCACTTACAGGCCTCCCCAATAGAAGGATATTCTTTACGAAATTGGAAACAATCGTTTCAAAAGCCAAAACAAACGCAATAAAATGTGCACTCCTCTATATAGACCTTGACTCCTTCAAAGTCATCAATGACACCTATGGCCACGAAGTTGGTGATAGGGTGCTTGTTACCGTGGGGAGACGACTACTGAACTGTGTCCGTGAAACTGATTTCGTGGCACGATTGGCTGGTGATGAATTTGCAATCATCATGCAGGATATCGAAGACACTAATCAGGCAAAACAATTCGCCATGAGAGTGCATTCCGTTCTGCAAGAACCCATAGCAATCGATACCATAACCTGTAGTATAAACGCTTCCATCGGCATCTCCATCTATCCTGAGGCTGGAGATAACGGGGAGGCATTGCTGAGGAACGCTGACGCTGCATTGTATGAAATCAAGAAACACGGCAAGGGCGGAATCGGGATCTATAACCATAACGTGTTATAAAAACAAGAGTTGTATCATATTTTTCTATTCAGTATCCAAGATCTATAGCTCATTCACAAACCCCTGGAACTCTGCCTGAGGTATGAGCTGTAACACTTGGGGAATAGATGCTACCAATAGCAGGATTCTGAAAAAACATCCCTCTAACCGCGCAAAATCATACTTTGGTATGAAGCGCTGGGGTTTACAGCTTCAGTCCAACCGTATGATTGCATAGTAAATCGCGACTATCCATAAAACGGGAATGGTAGTGAAGTTCGGATTGCTCCCAAATAGCAAAATGAGGATCCCTAGATAGGTATAGGTCACACATGCAACACTTGCAATTATCGCATAGAGCATCATTTTGTGACCTCATCTTACTACGCAGTTTTCTCCTTGGCAATTGCTATTTTTAGCCACGAAGAAAGATATGCCTAGGAATCTGATGCGTAAAAATTTTTACTTTCTGCTCATTATGGCTTATAATGGGCTCATTATAGGGGAGGAACCGTGAAAATTCAAAAACAACAAGCAATGCGCACCGTACTTTATGCGCTTGCGCCACTCTGCCTTGCTGCAATTTATTTTTTCGGCTGGCGTTTTATCGCTATCTTGGTAGTTGTAGGGGCAACGGGACTGTTATGCGAATGGCTCATGGCACGCCGCTATGGCTTTAAGATTACTGAGTCCCTGTTTGTCTCATGCACGCTCTTTGCGCTCTCACTACCGCCTACCATCCCTCTCTGGATCGCAGCGGTAGGTATCGCATTTGGAATCATCTTCGGAAAGATGATCTTCGGTGGTTTTGGAAGAAATATCTTCAATCCCGCAATCACAGCGCGTGCATTCGTGTATATCAGTTTCGGGGTTCCGATGACAGCAGCGTTTGTCGGCAATGCAACACAGAAGGGATTCTTCCCTGCCGGTCTTGGCTCTTGGATAAGCCAAGCAGATAGCGTTTCCGCTGCTACCCCACTGGCAACAGGGGATGCTTCATTGCTTGAACTAATCCTTGGGTTCACCAGCGGAAGCTTTGGGGAAACCAGTGCCATCCTTATACTGCTTGGTGGACTGTATATTGTGTTCAAGAAAGCTGCCAACTGGAAAATCGTTGTTGCTTCACTTACCTCATTCCTGCTACTGCAGAGTGTATTTTGGGCCAGTGGGCTCCAACTAGCTACAGAGAGTGGGATGAAAGGCGTCGCTGATCCCCTTACAGCCCTTCTCGGTGGTAGCTTTCTCTTTGCTGCATTCTTTATGATCACCGACCCTGTCTCTTCTTCCCAGACAACAGATGCAGGAAGATGGATATATGGTGCTGTATTTGGCATACTCACTGTTTTGATTCGTATTTTCGCGAACTGGGTTGAAGGGGTCACTTTTGCCATCCTTCTCGCAAATATGTTTGCTCCCTTGCTCGATACCCTGCTTAAAGGGGCCAAGGCAAAGAAAAAGCTTAAGAAGGCAGAAGGAGGGAAAGCATGAAAGCAAAAAGAACGTTCTACAGCGAGCGTATCTACCCGATCCTCTTCATGTTCGCAGTTACATTCTTCTGCATCCTTATAACCTCCGGCCTGCAACTTGCTACCCAGGATAGGGCAACAGCGAACGAACTTGCATTCACCAGAAGGGCGATCCTGAATGCCGGTGGTGTTGCATTTGAGAACACTACCGAAGGAATTGAGGAAGCGTTCAAGAGCAAGATAGATGAACAGGATGGGTACTACGTCGCAGACAGCGATAGTGGAAAACGCTATATCATCCCCGTGGAAGGACCAGGACTGTGGGGAGCCATTACCATCATGGCAGGATTTGAGGAAGATCTGAGCACTTTCTCCGGAATCGCCATTGTAAGCCAAAATGAAACCCCAGGACTCGGGGCTCGTATCGAGGAACCTTGGTTTACTGAACAGTTCAGAGGAAAGCAAGCCCCCTTCACGTTGGTTGAAGAAGGTACAGCCGATGCGCCAACTGAGGTGGACGCCATTACCGGGGCTACCCGCACTTCAGAGTACTTCAAGAATATCACAAACCGTGCTGCAAATGATGCAAAACGAATCATTGGAGGTGAGTAGAATGGCCAGTAAACTGCTACGAAAAACGTTTATGGAACCACTGGGAAAGAACAACCCTGTGTTTGTCCAGATCCTTGGCATCTGCTCCACACTTGCAGTAACGAACAAGTTGCAGAATACCATGGTCATGACCTTGGGGGTGATGTTCACCACAGCCCTCTCCAGTCTGACCATTTCAATACTGAGAAACTATATTCCATCACGAATCCGAATGATGGTGGAGACCATGGTAATTGCAACCTTCGTCATTATTGTGGATATCGTCCTTAAAGCCTTTTACCCGGAGATGTGGAAGCAACTTGGTCCCTATGTTGGGTTGATCATCACCAACTGTATCATCATGGGTAGGATCGAGGCCTTTGCCTTGCAGAACAAACCCATGCTCTCTTTGGTTGATGGATTAGCCTCCGGTTTGGGCTATGCCTATGTGTTGCTGGCTATCGCATTCGTGAGAGAGTTGCTGGGAACGGGAAGCCTTTGGGGTTTCCAGATTCTTGGCTCCTGGTGGACAAACTGGTCCATCATGATCATGCCACCCGGCGGTTTCTTCGTTTTGGCAATCATTATCTGGATTATTCGAGAAAAAATCATGAAGGAGGCCAAGAATGACTGATTCATTGATGCCCTTTGCTGTTTTCTTCGCCTCAATTTTTACCGGGAATATCCTCCTTACCAATTACCTAGGGATGTGTTCCTTCCTCTCAGTCTCAAAGGAACTGAAGACTTCTACCGGGCTGGGGATGGCAGTCATCTTTGTCATGGCAACGACCACTCCCCTGAACTGGATTGTGTATCAGTACCTGCTTATTCCATACAATCTGGAGTATCTCAGGTTTATTGTGTTTATCATTGTTATTGCTGCATTTGTACAGCTTACGGAGATGACACTGGAGCGATACAGTGAACCGCTATACCAATCACTGGGTATATTCCTCCCGCTGATAACGGTCAACTGTGCAATCCTGGGCGTGAGTCTTTTCATGGTTATCAGGGAGTATACCCTGCTTACCTCCTTCTTCTTTGGACTGGGAAGCGGAATTGGATGGTTCATCGCCATTATCGCAATGGCAGGGATTAGGCAGAAACTCAAGAACACCAAGATTCCCCCAGGACTGGAAGGCCCTGGAATCACCTTGGTAATTGCCGGATTCATGGCCATGGCATTCATGGGATTCTCCGGCATGATCGCCATATCCTAAGGGGGAAGAGATGGTTGTAACACTACTGATCAGTATCGGAATCATCAGTCTCATCTCAGTCTTCCTGGCCATCTTGATGGTCATTGCAGATGCTACCATAGGAAACTATGGTGTGGTGAAAATCTCAATCAATGATGGCTCGAAGGAGTTGGAAGTCCAAGGAGGCCAGCCATTGCTTAAAGCCCTCAACCAGGAGGGGGTTTTTATCCCATCAGCATGCGGAGGACGTGGCTCTTGTGGAATGTGCAAGGTAAGGGTTGTCAGTGGAGGAGGAGACTATCTCCCCACTGAGCTACCCTGGATATCCGATGAGGAAAAGGAAAAGAACGTAAGACTCTCCTGCCAGTTCAAAGTGAAGCAGGATGTAGCCATCGTCATCCCTGAGGAACTCTTCCTGGTCAAGGAATTCAAGACGACCGTAGAGAGTATCAGGGACCTAACCCATGATATCAAGGAAGTAAGACTTCGCTTGAAAGAACCAGCCGAGATTTCTGCAAAAGCTGGACAGTATATCCAGTTTGAGGTTCCTGAATATGAACTGACCGATGAGAGAGTCTACCGTGCCTACTCCATGGCCTCTTCTCCAGATGACAAAAATCATGTGGAGCTGGAGATACGCCTGGTGCCAAACGGTATCTGTACCACCTACGTGCATCAACATCTCAAGGAAGGTGATGAGATCATCATCAATGGACCATACGGTGACTTCTTCCTACGCGAGACCGATAAGCATATCATCTTCATCGCTGGCGGTTCAGGAATGGCCCCGATCAAATCGATGTTGCTTGACATGGAGAAAAAAGGTATTACACGAAAAGCCTCTTACTTCTTTGGTGCTCGCTCAAAACGAGACCTGTTCTTGCTTGATGAGATGCGGGCTTTGGAAGAGAAGATGCCGAACTTCACCTTCATCCCCGCACTCAGCGAACCGCAGGAGGAAGATAATTGGGATGGGGAGGTCGGCCTTATCACTGATGTGGTGAGAAGGATGGTAAGCGAAGGTGCCAATAGTGAAGCGTATCTTTGTGGCAGCCCAGGAATGATCGATGCTTGTATCAAGGTATTGGATGAAGTGGGCGTCCTCCCGGAAAATATCTTCTACGATAAATTCTCATAATAGGAGCTGATGATGAAACAAACCGTTGAATTTGACAAGATACAGCAGCAAATGCAGAAAGGTGTCATCACCCTTAATGGATTCCTTGGGGATGATAAGCGAAAGCTTGTCGACATTCTGGAAAGTGATAATCTTACCGTGAAAAACCTCAGGAGAACCCATGAGGCGATTGCTGATCGTATGGAGTATTTTCGTAAGAGTGGAACCGAAGGTTTGGGAGAATTCATCACTGTTGATGAAAACTTTGAAGTGAAGGTTGAGACAGTAAGAGGAATGCTCCCCTCGCCTTTTGGTGGAAAGGGCATGTATGGAAAAGCCAACACCACCGTAAGGAACAAGAGACTGGACAAGAGTGTTGTCTTTACTGATCTGCACATACACTTTATTGGTGATCATGGGTTCTATGAAGGAAAAGGATCTCCCTTCCGCCTGGAACCGGAAGAGTTGATTACGGTACTGGAGGTACCAGTAGTCGAAGAATAGCTTCAAACATTACAAGTCGTGGTTTATAACCACGTTGCCCAGGAGTTATACCGTGAGAGTGGTACGACCTGTACTACTCTCGTTTTTTTGTATCAAGGCATGCTCTCTCTCAGGGTAATAAGAGTGAAGCATTGGTCAAAAATACCAATGTTGGTCCATCCATAGGCAAACAGCGAAAGTTTCAGTATCCAATCTATAGGATTTCTCATGAGAAAATACATATTCACTGCAGGAAATGCTGATGCAGCAAATTTGGCATGATAGATGCATGGAATATGAGTAATTGAGACGGCAGTATACCAGGACCTGGTATCAGAGGAGGACGCTCATGAGAATTTTGCTTACAACGGACGCTTTTACTCCAACCACAAACGGGGTTGTCACCTCTATAGTCAACCTCAGGCAGGGGCTCACCCAGGCAGGACATGAAGTTCACATCCTTACCCTTGCCCATGCACATACATCCTATTACCAAGATGGAGTCTGGTACCTCGGATCATTGAGCTCTGACCGGCTCTATCCCGGTACCCGTATCCGTGGAACTTTTGCAAAGAAGATTGTACGGGAAATCATCAGGTGGAGTCCTGATGTAGTGCACTCCCAATGTGAGTTCAGCACCTTTTCCCTTGCCAAGCGTATTGCCTATGCATCAGGAGCCCCTTTGGTCCATACCTACCATACGCTGTATGAGGACTATACGGACTACTTCTCTCCCAGTGAGCGATTAGGGCATATCATGGCCCAGCGGTTCTCAAAGAGAATCCTCTCCAAGGTTGACTATGTCATTGCCCCTACAGCGAAGACAAAACGCTTATTACGCTCCTATGGGGTGGATGGCCCGATTGATGTTGTTCCAAGCGGAATCGACCTTGCACGCTTTTCTCCGGCCAATGAGGACAAAGAGAGTGAAACATTACGGGCTTTCCTAGGAATACCAAAGGATAATTTCGTACTGGTGTATGTAGGTCGTCTGGCTGTAGAGAAACGTATAGAGGAGCTGATCGCTAACTTCTCTCTGGAGAAACCAAATCGTACGTTGTTGTTGGTTGGAGATGGACCACAGAGACAAACCCTGGAGCAAATGGTAGCTGCACGTGGATTACAAAAGCAGGTGATTTTTGCAGGCATGCAGAAACAAGCCGATATTCCTGCCTGTTATCATTTGGGGAATGTCTTTTGCAGCGCATCAACAAGCGAGGCACAGGGATTGACGTATATTGAAGCCTTGGCCTCAGGACTCCCTGTGCTCTGCCGTGCTGATGATTGCCTTACAGAAGTGGTACGTGATGGTGAGAATGGATGGCAATATAACACAAATGAGGAGTTTCAACACTATCTTGACCTTCTGAGCAATGATGAACCACTTCGTCTCAGACTCAGCGAACAAGCATTACGTACCAGCAGACCCTTTGACTCGCAGACATTTGCAACTTCCCTGCTCTTCATCTATGAGAAACTGATCAAGCAAAGCAGGGTATATTCAGCCTAGCTTGTGATTGCCCTCACACACAGATCACCTTTATCCTACACTGCAGGAAACCCTACTCCTGCAGGTTTCGAACACCTCAAACACCACTTTCAAGAACCGGTTTTCATTGGTAGATCGTTATGGAGCTCCTGCCCCACCTTGACGCATATACCCCTAGGGGGTATTCTATATATAGACAGGATATCCCAGATGTACAAGGATTCCGAAAATGGATGCATGCTCTTTTGGATGTACTGCCAATGCTAATTGTACAGGCTACCCGGCAGCAACCACTGTAGCGATGGGATAATTCGCAGTTCTACCGAGAAGGAGGGAACATGGATCACAGAGAGCATCATAAGATGATGATCAAGGATTTTCGAACCCGGTTTTATTTCAGCTTGGCACTCACCCTGCCTATCCTTGCATTGACGCCCTTGGTGCAAAATACCATGGGATTCGAGTGGACCTTTCCTGGTGCAGACTATGTAGTTTTTTCTCTGGCCACGATCCTTTATATTGTCGGAGGATGGCCCTTTCTTTCGGGGATGGTTGAAGAACTGAAAGAGAAATCCCCCGGTATGATGACACTCATTGGTATGGCCATTACCGTCGCCTATGGGTACAGTACCGCAGTTACCTTTGGCCTATCGGGAACAGCTTTTTATTGGGAGCTGGCGACCTTGATAGCCATTATGCTGGCTGGCCACTGGATCGAGATGAGCAGTGTAGTTGGAGCTTCTGCTGCGCTTGAAAAATTGGCTCGCCTTATGCCTGCAACAGCGCACAAGAAGGAAGGTGAAACCATACAGGATATTCCTTCACAACAGATACAGGATGGCGATATCCTGGTGGTAAAACCTGGAGAAAAAATACCAGCTGATGGACACATAACCGAAGGTGAGAGCTATGTGAATGAGTCGATGATTACCGGTGAATCTCGTCCTGTACATCGCAAAGAAGGAGATACATTGATCGGAGGGTCGATCAATGGAGAAGGAAGCCTTACCCTGGAAGTTGAAGGGGTTGGAGAAGATGCTTACCTGTCTAAGATTATCCAGATGGTACAAAATGCACAGGAAGCAAAATCAAAAACACAGAAACTCAGCGACCGTGCTGCAAAGTATTTGACCATCTCCGCCCTGACTGTTGGCTTTGCCACCCTGGCCGCATGGTTGAATGTTGGCTTTGACCTGCAATTCGCCATTACACGAATGGCTACTGTCATGATCATCACCTGCCCTCACGCTCTTGGCCTTGCCATACCCTTGGTTGTATCGGTATCTACTGCAAAGTCAGCACAGAACGGACTGCTTATACAGAACAGGACAGCCTTCGAACAGGCACGGAAGATCAATGCCATCGTATTCGACAAGACGGGAACCCTTACTGAAGGAACCTTTACGGTTACCGAAGTCAGCAGATTCGATAGTTCCCAGATCGGGAAAGAGGAGTTAGTACAGCTTGCGGCGTCTCTGGAGACCTATTCGGAACATCCTATCGGGAAAAGCATTGTAGCATATGCCCAAGAGCAATCGATCGAGCTTGTTCCTGTAGAGGATGCGAAGGCGATCAAGGGAAAAGGTATCAGCGGCACAATCCACGGAAGCACCATCCTGGTAGCCAGTCCATCACATGTCCGTGAGCTCGGTTTTGAAATTCCCCCAAGCAGTGAGGAAAAAGCTGTTACCCGCATATTTGTTGTTTCTGATGACGTGCTCATTGGTTCCATCATTCTCAGTGACACGATCCGTGAGCAATCGTATCAAGCTATTTCGTCCTTGCAGAAGATGGGGATTACATGCTGGATGCTCACAGGGGATAATGAGGCAACAGCGCAAGCTGTTTCTAAAGAACTGGGCATGGATGGCTATTTTGCAGAGGTACTACCCGACGAAAAGCAAACGAAAATCAAAGAGCTTCAAAATAAGGGCTTGTTCGTTGCAATGACTGGTGATGGGGTCAATGATTCCCCCGCTCTTGCCCAAGCTGATGTGGGTATTGCAATCGGTTCTGGAACCGATGTGGCGGCTTCTACAGCGGACATCATACTCGTACACTCCAATCCACAGGATATTGTCACGCTTATCCAGTTCGGGAAGGCAACTTACCGGAAGATGATCCAAAACTTGGTGTGGGCAACTGCGTACAATATACTGGCCATTCCTCTGGCAGCTGGGGTTCTTCACTCTGTGGGATTTATCCTTCAGCCAGAGGTAGGAGCAATCTTGATGACACTCTCTACCGTGATAGTTGCTGTCAATGCACGTTTGTTACGCATTTCAAAAGAACCAGCAAACTAGATACCTTGATAAGTTAACCAAGTACTGTTTCTATCTGTATACTGGTTGTGAGAGAAGGAGAGTATTTACTATGGCAAAACACCGTATCTATTCCATGAGTTTTGGGACCATCTATCCTTTGTATATTGCAAAAGCTGAAAAGAAAGGACGCACCAAGGCTGAGGTTGATGAGATCATCAGTTGGCTGTTTGGGTATGATGAGACGACACTGCAGGAAGCATTGGACAAAGAAAAAAGCTTCGAAGATTTTATAGAGGAAAGCCCTAGGAAAAATCCTCTAAGAAGTCTTATAACTGGTAAAGTCTGTGGTGTGCAGGTCGATACGATTGAGGACCCACTGATGCGAGAGATACGATACCTGGACAAACTCATCGATGAATTGGCCAAAGGAAAACCCATGGAGAAGATTCTTCGGAGTGTTCCCCCTACGTAAACATATAGGAAAATGGACAAACGTATTTTCATTGGTTTCAAAACCATGCAATAAAGGAATAACCTTCCGATAAATCCAACTTCTCCCTACTTCAATATTGAGGGGAGTTGAGAAATCTGGTACCATGGCCGGCGGAGGACTCCATGTATAATAATTTGGCAGTTATTTCATTGGGCGGATCAATCATTGCACCGGATAAGGTTGACCACGCTTTTCTTAAAGAACTCAACAGTGCTCTCAAATCCTATTTGAAAGAAGATAAAAGTAGAAAAATCATCCTGGTCTGTGGAGGCGGTGCCCCGGCCCGTGTCTACCAGAATGCTATGCGAGAGATCAATCCAGATGTGGATAGTGAAGAACTTGACTGGCTTGGAATCAGGGCCACCCATATCAATGGGCAACTCCTCAAGGCAATGTTCAACGAATTCTGCACCGATAACCTGATCACTGACCCCACCGGTCATATCAACTTCCAGGGACAGGTTTTGGTTGCCGCTGGCTGGAAGCCTGGTTTCTCTACTGATAATGATGCCGTCATACTCGCCGAAAGATTCGAAGGAAGACTGATTATCAACCTCAGCAACATTGCCAAGGTGTATACCGATGATCCAAAAAAGAATCCTGAAGCAAAGCCGTTGGATTCCATAAGTTGGGCAGACTATCGAACCATGGTTGGAGAGAACTGGACTCCCGGAAAGAACTCTCCCTTTGACCCCATTGCAAGCAAGAGAGCTGCAAAAATGCATATGGAGGTAGTGTGTGCCGATGGACGAAACATCGAAAACACCATGAATATCCTCTATGGCAGAAAGTATGAGGGAACCCTCATCAGCTAGAGCGTTTCGCTAGGTTGATAAAATAAGGAAGTGGGGTTGCAAACCCCTCGGGGAACGGATTCTCCTGGGTGAAATCAGGAATCCAGGAGACATTCTCCCCCAATTCCTGCACAAATCCATCCTCGATATCCAACTCCTCCAATGTAAGGAGCAGATCATCATATTCCTCTTCACTGATTGCAGGAAACCGTACATCACCCTTGGGTGGTTCAAACTGCACCATCAGCGAGAGGTAGCAAGAATCCTTCAACTCCTGGGCAAAATAACGAAGAACTTCTTTGGAGGCATCAAGTGTACCAGGAAATACCAGGTGCCTAACCAGTACTCCCTTGAGTTGCCCTTCATCATCAACAAAGGTGGTTCTCCCATTACGTAGAATATACGTCATCACAGATCGGATGATTCTTGCATAGAGCGCCAACCCACAGAACTCAGCACTCACATCCTCTCTCAATGTCTTTACATCGATGAGATACAGGTCAATGTAAGGATCGATCAAGGAGAGTCCTTCCGAGGACTCAAATCCTGAACTGTTCCACACTACATCCAAGGAAAAACCTTGCGTCTTTGCAAGATCCAATGCGGCAACAATTGATGGTATGAAATGCGTTCCGGTCACCAGATTCAAATTGGCTGCCCCAAGCCTTTGGAGTTCAAGCATGATATTGGAGAGTTCATTGGTACTCACTTCAATTCCCACAGCCATGGCGCCTGACTCCCCTCTTCCAGAGATCTGATGGTTCTGGCAGTAGGCGCAGTGCAATGGACAGCCACTGAAAAAGATCATTCCTGATCCATGTTCACCGGTTACAGGAGGCTCTTCACCGCGATGAAGTCCAGAGAAAGCAATACGAACCGTATCAGTCTCACCACACCTTCCAAGCTTGCCTTCCATCCTGTTCACAGCGCAGTAATTGGGACATAACCTACACTTGCCATAGGCATTCATTCCATGTTCATCCATGGCACAAGTCTAGCGAAAATACGCTGTCTTTGCATAGCTCTCTATTTGGAATCTTATATTATAGTATTTCTTTTATTCTTTATTCGGTATGTTATATTAATGTATAATTGATTTATTTATAACGAAGAAGAGAGGATGCTTGACCCTCTGGTACAAATTCATCACTCTACTAGCATGGCATTACGGGATTTCTGGAATCATAAGGAACCATCATTACCCCAAGACGATCGATACATCCTCTCTATAGACGGAGGCGGGATGCGTGGTCTCATACCTGCTGTGATGCTTGCAAAACTATCATCTCTTTTGGAGTCCATGGGAGACAATCGCCCACTGTACTCGCATTTTGATTTATTGGCAGGAACCTCCACCGGGGGGCTGTTGGCATTGGCTCTTGGGGCCCCTGTGATGCAAACAAACCTCCAACCTGATACCAGATATATAAGCTACATATATGATGAACAGCAACGAACCTTGATGCAGAAATTGATGGGAAAGCCTGGTGACAAAACACTACGGGGAACCCTTCCTTTTGGTGTCGATACCACTACGCTTGAATCACTCTATCTGCAGAATGGCCGGCAGATATTCCCCAGAAGCCAGGGTCGGTTTTTCAGCCAGATCTTTACAGATAAGTATGATGTGCAACCGTTGCAGCGACTTTTACAACATATGTTTGGAGACATTCCACTACGTGAAGCAGTCATTCCTACCATGGTGATGACCTATGATGCAGCACATGGAAGGCCCTTTATCATGAGCAGTCATGACTCACACGGCTTCCTGTTCTGGGAAGCAGCTCGGGCAACCAGCGCTGCGCCTACATTCTTCAAGCCCGCATATCTCTACGACCGGGAAGAGAAAACCATGCAGACCTTAATAGATGGAGGTGTCGTTGCAAACAACCCAACCCTCTATGCTTACCAACAAGCAAAGGAACTCTATCCGGATGCGAAACGGTTCCATATCCTTTCCCTTTCAACAGCAAGCAGTGATTTTACTTTCACTATCAGTGGAGCAGGAACGGGAGTCATCGGCTGGATAGATCCTGCAAAGGGTGCCCCGATCCAGAAGATCTATGCCACAAGCCAGATGCAAGTGGTTGACCAGATAGCACCAACCATCCCAGACCTTACCTATACGAGGATCCATGGTGCTCTGGGTGAAACATACAAGCTTGATGAGACAACAGCAGGGGCTCTTTCCACCATGCACCAGGGAGCCCAGAAAATTTATCAGGAAAACGAGGAACGGCTTAAAGCCTTTGCGCAGCTGCTCTGCCAGAGGAACCATTTTGACCAGATGGAACTGGG
>JAQQAR010000059.1 GCA_028532765.1 Sphaerochaetaceae bacterium
TACAACGATTGACTTGCCTATGATTGAGTTGTCGCCTCTCCACGTACCATCAGCTACCCTGTCCTCTGATACCCTGCTCCACGTGAAGTCTGTCTCCTGATAATCATCAGTAACCTCAACGCCTTCTTGGTACAAGACCACTCGCAAGGTGGAGGGTGAGCCATCAAGGGGAACAGTGATACCGGTAGAGCTAAGCACCGTCACATTGAATTTAGTACGGTAATCCATACCGTTGAGCATTCCTGTCTCCAGTCTGAACAGGGTTTCATCAAGGGTTGCCTTTGCTGTGTAGTAGGTTTCAAAGAGCGTGGTGATATTCCCCATCCCTGTGATATCAGTGTTCTCCGACATCTGTGTGGGATCGAGTACGATATTGAGATAGTTCTCCAATTCGTCATAAGCGGTAAGGACAGCGGCTACCACATCGGATTCACCAATGCCATACTCTGTGACTTTCTGTAGGGTGAAATTTTTGGAGGAGGTGAGGTTGTCCCATTCCCTTTCAAGGGAGCGTTTCTCAATGGGAGTGATGATGTTGTCCGCTCCCATATCCTTGAGCTTTTCGTAGAGAGCAGACTTGTCTACAGACAGCAGCTTGAGTCCGGCCTTGCTCAAAGAGTCTATCGGCCTCTTCTGAACCTTGCCATTAATCAGCTTAATATCATCTGCATAGATTGTCTTTCCAAGCCTGTCGTCAACAACGGTACTCACTGTATCCTCCACCTAGAGTGTAGGTAGAGAAAAGCCCTCTTGCATGATTGGAAGTAACGAGAAAACAGTGTACACAAAAGGTACACCGTGCATGCAAAATTTTGAGATTCTATTATTGATAGTAGTTATCAAATGTTTATACAAATTCAGATATTTTATGGAGTAACTACCTTCTCATAATTCAAAGAAATTAATTTATGCCGATCGCCGGTAAATAAATCATTACAATATAACGATTAAAGGTGCACAGACGTGCACCTTTGTTGTTTTCTGGATGGTTTAACCTCACCTGATAGTAGTCAGGAGTCCCCGAGATAGGTTCTCACAACCAGGTCATCGGACACACAAGACCAAGTGTATCCTGCCTCACTCAAGGCTAGTTCCAATGCTTCTAGCGTTTTGGTCTCAAATCCAATGAGGACATTTCCTGTATCACTTGCAGCATTTCGGTAGTGAAAAAGACAGATATTCCATCGGTTATCCAGAGCACTTAGGAAGTCTCCTAGTGCATTGGTTCTCTCAGGAAATTCAATCTGGTAGAAGACCTGGTGCTCTGCTTCGGTGGCCTCCCCTCCTATCATATGACGAAGATGTTCCTTGGCAATGTCATTATCCGAGAAATCAGTACAGGCAAAGCCTGCTTCCTTGATGCGTTCTAACAAGAAATGCTTGTCCTCGTTTCCTGCAACAGTCAGGCCAACCAATACATGTGCCATTGATCGACGCTGCAATCGATATGAGAACTCCGTAATACCCCTATCCTTGACCACTTCCCTGCAGAAGGCATGCAGGGCTCCTGGCTTCTCTGGCATATGTACTGAGAGCAAAGCCTCCTTTCCTGAACCCAGA
The DNA here is from genome assembly GCA_028532765.1 of Sphaerochaetaceae bacterium. Lineage (GTDB taxonomy): Bacteria > Spirochaetota > Spirochaetia > Sphaerochaetales > Sphaerochaetaceae > Sphaerochaeta. The sequence continues at coordinate 1,561 of JAQQAR010000059.1, forward strand.
AGGGTTCTTTCAGCTACCTGCTGAAGCTTTTCGAATGTAATATTCGCCCCTGAACAGATGGCTACCGCATGTGCATCGGAAGGAAGGTCATACTGTTGCAGCCCTGCAAGGGCCAAGGCACCTGCAGGTTCCAGGATACTTCTCGTCTCCTCAAAAACCCCTTTCATCGCGTAACAGATCTGGTCGGTACTGACCGTCATGAAATCATCAACAAGACGGGAAGCAAAGCTGAAGGGAAGTGAGCCAACCTGTTTAACGGCAACACCATCTGCAAAGATACCAACGTGAGGAAGAATTACCCGCTGGCCACTGGAAATACTCGCAGCGAGGCAGTTACTGTCCTGGGGTTCTACACTAATGATCTGCACATGGGGTCTGAGTGCTTTCACATAGCTGGCAATCCCACTGATAAGGCCGCCTCCCCCTACCCCTACAAATATATGGGTGACCTCACTGAGCTGTTCCATGATCTCCTTACCGATAGTACCCTGGCCAGCAATCACCAAGGGATCATCAAAGGGATGGATGAAGGTCCTCCCAGTTTCCACGACCCGCTTTCTGCAGTACTCATAGGTCTCGGAGTAACTATCACCGTACAGTTCAATCTTTGCCCCATAGCCCTGGACTGCATCAACCTTGATGGTTGGAGTAGTCTTGGGCATGATGATCAAGGCATCAATGCCAAGCTTCTGCGCTGATAGGGCAACTCCCTGTGCATGGTTGCCCGCGCTTGCGGCAATGACTCCGCGGCTCTTCTCCTCACCAGTGAGATGGGCAATCTTGTTGTAGGCTCCCCTAAGCTTGAAGCTATGGACACTCTGCATGTCCTCCCGTTTCAGATACACAGAGCAGCCTTTCTCCTTGCTTAAGCGAGAAGCATAGGTAAGCGGGGTTTCAACTGCAACATCATAGACCTTGCTGGTAAGGATATGCTTGACCACATCATCAACGATTATTGGGCTCATCTCTCGTTCCTTTGTGTTTGATTATTCATACGAAGACTCTCTGGATTGAACCTACACCATTACCTTCCAGTAGTACAAGAAGTGCTGAAGAAATTTCGCTTTGGAGGAAAAACGTATATCCGTAGGGGACAGATACAGGAATGCGCTTGACCAATGATGAGGAGAAGGATACTATCTATTTAGAATTATTTCGAAATAGGAGTTACCATGGGGTTTTCAGAGACCATGAAAGCGATAGCCGACCCCCAGAGAAGGGAGATGCTCTCCCTTGTCAAGAAACAACGCCTGAGTGCTGGCGAAATTGCTACGCAGTTTCCCAACCTCTCTGCAGCTACCGTCTCCTATCATCTCTCCTTGTTGAAAAAAGCTTCCCTGATCACAGAAACGAAATACAAGAACTTCATCTACTATGAACTCAATGCCTCAGTATTTGAGGAAATCATGCTTTGGTGTGCCCAGTTTACCGGAGGTATCGATGAAAAGCCGTAATCATCTCATAGACAAGACCCTCATAATCACGACCATTATCTGCTTGGTCCCAATTCTCTTCTCGATTGCTGTCTATGACCAGTTGCCGGACCAGGTCCCCATACACTTCAATGCAGCGGGGCAGCCCGATAATTATGCAAGCAAGGCGTTTGGAGCATTCGGTATGCCATTGTTGTTGGCACTACTCAATATTTTTGTGCAACTTGCAGTGAAAACCGACCCAAAGCGGGATACGTCCAGCAAGCTCTATCACATTGCTCGATGGACCATCGCCATGCTGACACTGTTCATTGTTCCCTTCTCTCTCCTTATCGCACTTGGACAACCGTTTCGGGTAGAAAAGGTTGTACCTTTGGCGGTAAGTGTATTGCTTCTGGTAGTAGGGAACTATCTGCCCAAGATCAAGCAGAACTATACCATCGGCATAAAGCTGCCATGGACCTTGGCCAACGAGGAGAACTGGAAGAAGACCCATCGACTTGCCGGCTGGATCTGGACATTCTTCAGCCTTCTCTTCATCTTGGTCATCCTCCTCGATTTCTATGTAGTCTGGATTTTCTTTTTGGGCATCGCGGTGATGGTGACATTCCCATTGGTTTACTCTTTTCTCTTGGCACAGAGACAACTGACTAACGATACAGACTAATGTTCTCCTTATGCTCTTCGTAGGTCACAGCATAATGGATTGCCTTGTCATATCCATGTAGATAGTAGAAATAGGGAGAGTCCTTCGGGAAGAAAGCTGCCTCAAGAGCATCAACTCCAGGGCTGCAAATTCCAGATGGTGGCAAGCCAGCCTTTCTTCGTGTATTATACGGACTCTTTGTCTCCAAGGCCTCAGTTGGTATTGGGTTTTCCCAATCACCGATCTCATAGCGGGTGGTTGCATCAATTCCCAATGGTTCACCATTCTCCATCCGATTATGGATAACCGAGGAAATCCCCTCCATTTGTGTCACATTCTGTGTCTCAGCTTGGATCATGGAGGCTACGATCAAGAGCTCCTCAACGCTATAGCGTTCCAGCAGAGGTGAGTCCAAAAGCCCTTGCAATTCACGCAGCATCTTCTGATACATTGCCAGAGCCAACTCCTCTCCAGCACGATTACGATGAACCGTATAGGTTCCACTCAGCAGCCACCCCTCAGTGAAGCTGAGCTGGTAGGCAGATGCCAAATCATTGACTGCTTCAGTGAACAGTCCAGCTTCCCCTTCCAGCCTATTTGCCAGATATTCATCAATCTCAGAGATTGTGAAACCAGGGGGAATGGTCACATCCATGGTTTTCTCAGTGTTTGCAAGCATGGAGGCAACTTCACTGAACGCCAGATTACGTCCCATTACATAGGTACCAGTCTGAATCACCGTAGCAAGTTCTTCATCCACCAAATAGGCAAGAAACGCCTGTGCATCCTCAACTACCCCCAACTGTTCGAGTAAGAGGCTGACGGTACGTGCGGTCATCCCGCTCTCAATGGTCAGTGCAACAACATCGCGCTCCTCAACCACAGATGAAGAAGAAACAAGGATAGCAGGCCTCTTAAAGTGGGCATAAAGGAGGATAAGAGCGGTACATGCAAGCAATGCGATAAGCAGAGGAAGCAAAAGGCGCCTAGAGAGAGGAGGACGGTAGGAGGTACGCTTTCCTATCTTGGGAGGTACCACCTGCTGTTTCTTGGGTTTGGCTGTCTTGGTTGTAGGATGCTTGCGGGTCCTTGTCTGTACCACATGAGGGTTCGGTTGATCAGCAGTACGGGGAGTTGGCTTTTTCTTTGCAGGAGGAACCTTGGTCTCGCTCTTTACCACTGGTTGCTTGTCAGAAGGGATCTTGACCGTCATGCTGCGTGTGGTGACGGTAGGCTTCTTTCTTGGTGTACTGGTTTTTTTTGGCGGGGTGGAAGCATCGAGGACTACCTTGTGGGATGAGGTACTCTTCTTTTGCTTTGGCTTCTCTTCCTTTCCCTCAAGGTCAAGGGTGAGCTGTTTTGGGGGTTTGGGTTTCTCAGCCATCGCTCTCAGGTTCCTTCATAGGCAACAACTCGTTGATCTTGTTCTGCTTTAGCTGGATGGATGCATGCACCTGGGCAATCTGTCGATTATATGTCTCAATTTGCGTCTGTAAGTGGTCGATCTTTTGTTTTTCCAGTTCAATCTGTGCTTCAAATTCCTGTACCTTGATCAAGTTTTGCAGATTCTTGATTTCCTCTTCCAAAGTTCTTATCCGGGACCGATGAAGGGTAATCTGATCCATCAAGGAGATTGCTTTCTGCCCGACCATCCCTGCATGTACTGAATCTGGAAGGGATTCATAGAGAGCTTTCCCATACAAGTGCGCTGCTCTTTGATACGTTTTCTCTTCCTTTTTCATAGCCTGAGAGAGTTCTTCCAACCGAGATTTGGGGCTTGGCACCTCTTCACTACGAAGTCGCGCAATTGCACTTTGGTGCAACTCCATCTCTTGCTGGAGAGCAGACTCCTCTTTTCTCAGCCGTTCAAGCTGCTTGCCAACTTCAGGATGGCGGCTGAGCGGAAGGTCAGCTTCACAACCGATAGTGACCAGGGCCTCCCCTGCTTTTGACAGCAACCCCACCATCTGTCTTCTTGCGGCGTTGAGACGAAGATGCAGGATCTGTCTTCCCAGCTTCCCGTTGTAGGACTCAAGGCGCTCCTCAAGCTTCCGGGTCTTTCTCTGGTGTTCTTCAAACAGGGGTTGGCAAACCTCCTCGATGTACTCAGGGAGGGACTCTGAACCATAAGCCTCATAGGCAATGGCGCCGATTTGGGCATGAATCTTGCGCTTTGGTTGTGCTAAGGCTTTGATGTCGGAAGCAATCTCCTTCACTTTTCTCGAACGATCTTGCATTTGTTGAATATATATCCGTACCTGCTCGAATGATTGTTTTGCTTCTTCCCATTTCTGGAGGGTGTCCCTATATTGCTCATATTCACTGCGGGCATACCCAAGACTGACGTTTTCCTCTATAAGAGAAACGCTTTTTGCCAAATCCATGTATAAAGCGAGCACATCCTCATGGTGTTGTTCAATCGCTTTCTGTTTTTCCTGGATATCTGCCTGCAATGAGCCCATAGTTGATAGTATCATAGAGGGGGGCCACTAGGCAAAGAGAGAAGAACCAGCATTCATCCTTTTCATCGTTCCTTGACAAAGGGAGAAGAGGTTCGGTATTCTGATTGCAAACTGCCTTGGGATGGGAATGGTTTATTCATGCTACCATACTCTTTTCCTCGACAGATTTGGAGAGCGTTTGCGTACATGTGCCAGCATGTACCCTCTTCTTTGAGTGTGACCACAACGGTATCCACTTACTTCTGTCTCAAAAGAGCAGAAGCTATGCCCGCCACGTTTCCCACACCCCCTATGAGGCGGGGGGACGGGGGGAGCATGTTCCCAAAAAAAATTTAAACATTCAGCCCTTCCGCTGGCACGGACCAAGAGGCTCTACGAACCAAGGAGAATTGCTCATGGCTATTGACAACAAGAGCACCCCGACCGACGACCTGGTAATTGACACCATCCAGCTGCTTGCTGGTAAAACCAAGGCCGACCCAAACCCTGATGAATTGGAACAACTCAAGCGTCTGATCAAAAAGAATGTCCCATTCACACTTCGTGGCTATTTTATGGCCTATTTGCTCAGAGAAGTCCTGCAGGCAAATACCCCGAAAAAAGCTGGCTCAAGACCAGCACCGAAGGCAAAGCGAGAAGCTCCTGCAAAGAAAGAGGAGCCTAAGAACGAGAAAGAGAGCCAACAACCCCGTAAGAAAGCTCCCAGGACCCTTCCAGAGGGAGCAAGAACACTGTACTTGAACATTGGCAAGATGAAGAGATTGTACACCAAGGAACTGAGCCAAATCCTCCAGACAGAGCTTGGTATCGAAAGAGAGGACATTTACAGCATCCGTATCCATGACAAGTACTCTTTTATCAGCATGAGTGAAGAGAACTGTGAGAAAGCTATTGAGAAGCTTAATGGAATGGATATCAGAGGAAGGACGGCTTCCATCAGCTATTCCAACAAGGAGTAGGATATGATTGTGGAACGACTTGTGGTGGGGCCCTACCAGACGAACTGTTACATCATGGGTAATGAAGAGACCTCCAGTGCCTGGATCATCGATCCAGGGGCTGATGGTCAGCTTATCATTGACCGCATCACCCAACGAAATCTCACCCCTGTCGCCATTCTGTTGACCCACACTCATTGGGACCATATTACTGCCATAGGCACCCTTATAGAGAGATGCCCTGATCTTGAGCTGCTTGTAGCTGAAGAGGAAGCCTCTGCTCTATCATATGAGCATGTCAAACAGGTTTGTTTTGATAAGAGTTTCCTTCAAATGTATGACAAGGAGCTGCAAAAGCTTCCCAGGCCAACAGGGTTTCTCTCTGATGGCCAGTATTTGCAAGACAGCCACCTGCTGGTGATACATACCCCGGGTCATACCAAGGGAGGTGTATGCTTGTATCATGAGGAAGGACAGTTTATGTTTACCGGTGATACGCTGTTTGCCGGCAGTATAGGCCGGACTGATCTGGAAGGTGGTTCCTACACCGAGATCATAGCAAGCTGCAAACGATTGCTCGATCTCCCTGGGGAAGTGCAAATACTTCCCGGGCATGGACCTACCAGTACTATCAAAAACGAATACAACAATCCATTTCTGTAAAAAAAATCCAGATGGTCCCCTACGAGGAGTTCCATCTGGTTTTTTAGCCCAGCCAGGAGACTATCTTCTCCCTGGGACCTCTTCTGCGTTTTTGCAATCGATGCAAAGTACTGCATAGGGAATAGCTCTGAGCCTTTCCTCTGGAATTTTCTTTCCACATCTCAGACAGGATCCATATTTTCCATTATGGATACGGGCGATGGCATTCTCGATGGAACGGAGGCGGTTTGCCTCATGTTTGTTGATCGCTTCCATCTTCTTGAACGCAATATCATCAGCCGCAACATCGATGCTGTCCTTGATTCCCATTGAATTCACCATTTCCCGGAAATCACTGTTATCCTCAGTGAGTTTCTCCAATAGTTCATTTCTCATGGAAACGAGAAGCTCTTCCATCTCATGCACAAATGCCTCGGACATTATACGCCTCCTACAAGGGACAGTATCTGTACCCCTTGGATTTTATCCATATAAGATGGGGATAAGATGCGTTGTTGTCAAGCTCCTTACCTCATTTTTAGCATATTCAGAGTGTTTTGTCTAAAAAGGGTACCAAAACATAACCTTTCCGATAAAACGTGAATAAAGGCTGGCTGCAAGCAGTGCTATAATGAGAGCCAATACGATGAAATCCACCGATTTTAGTTTTCGTTGCATGTACCAGGTACGGCTCCTGGAACGAGCAAATCCTCTAAGAACCATGGCATTGGTGATAACATCGATCCGGTCAAGACTGCTGAAAACCAAGGGAGTAATCACACGCCCGAGTGAAGATATTCGTTTCTTAAGTGGTGTCTGGGAAGAGAAGTCAACGCCCCTTGCCATCTGCGCATGCAGAATATGCATATAGCTCTTTGTCACCTCAGGGAGATACCTCAGTGCAAGTGCAACTGCGTAGCTGATACGATAAGAGATCCCCAAGCGATTCAATGAAGAAGCAAACTGTGAGGGATGGGTGATGCTGACAAAGAGTAAAGCCATCGGAAAGATGGAGAAATATTTCAGACAGACCACCACCAGGTAGAACAAGGTTTCCGCACTCAGGGAATACCTGGCATGCTCAGGGCCAAGGATGATGGTTCTGCTGCCGAGATACCGGGTGCCTTGATCAGGGGAAAAGAGATAGATAAACAGTGCATTGAGGGCAATGACCGTCAACATACCTATGATGTAGGGAGAGAACTTGCGAAGGGGGATCTTTGTCAGGAAGAGCAAGGAGAAAGAGATAATCGTGCTTACCATTAGGAAACGTATATCGAACGTGGTAAGGCAGAACACAATCCACGTCAGGAAAAGGATAAACTTTGTAACACCATTGAGACGGTGCAAAGGTGAATCTGTCTCTTCGTAGGTAAGCGCAAACCCAAACTTTCTCCCCTCCTTCTTGGCTCGTTCCATCCTCTTTCGTTTCGGCTTCATTGCAGAGAGAGGTTTCTCCAAGGCAGGAATTTGGGAAACCTTGGTCGCTCGTGAGCGGGTCTCTTGTTCTGTACGGACAAACGTATCAATGAATGAAGAGATATCGTCAACACCACACCGTTTTGCAAGTAAGGAAAGACTGGTCTCCTTCAGGTTTGCCTTGTGGAGTACTTCTTCATCAGCAAAGACTTCGCTGGTTGGCTTATCACAGAGCAGATGTCCATCATGCAATACCAAGGAACGATGGGTATATTCGAGAGCGAGGTGCATATCATGGGTGATGAATAGAATGGTCAGACCGGTATTCCTATTCAGTTCTGAGAGAAACTCCATCAATGCTGTATACCTCTGGTAGTCCTGCCCACTGGTTGGCTCGTCAAGGATGAGCAACTTTGGATTGGTCACAAGGATGGAGGCAATGGTCACCCGCTTCTTCTGTCCGTAGCTGAGTGCTGAGATGGGCCAGTGATGGTAAGGACGGAGTGCACAGAGCCCAAGCACGTCCATAACACGGTCCTTGATTTGCTCCTCCCCATAGCCTTGTTGCCTGAGTGCAAAGGCAACCTCATCATAGACGAGGTCACAGCTGATCATATGGTTCGGGTTCTGCATAACAAACCCGATTTTTGTGGAACGTTGGCTGGCTGAGTAGTCATCCAGCAAGGTTCCTTCATACCGGATATGACCGGCATCCTGATGGATTACTCCCATCAGGATCTTTGCGAGGGTGGACTTCCCTGCCCCATTGTTCCCTAGGATGCTGACCATCTCCCCTTCATGAATGGTCGCACTAATATCCTCCAGCACAGTCTTCAGGCCATCATAGGAATAACTGATATGTTCCAGTTCCAGTTGGACAGGCTTCTCCTGTGTATTTATGGACCGCTGTTCCTTTTTATGCCATGCCTTGACCCTATCCATGCATCCCCTAAGATGTATGGTATTCAGGCTGCTTACATCACCAAGCGTGGAGAGGTCACATCCTGCCATCCGTAGAGCCGCCAGATACAAGGGATCTCGCAAACCCAGCCCACTCAACAAGGCTGTTCCCAGCAGTGCCTGTGGGGTGGTATCGGCAACCAAAGAACCTTCCTGCATCACCAGGATTCGGTCAACGGGATGGGAGAGCACATCCTCGAGCCGATGTTCTATGATCAAGACAGTCTTTCCAGTCTCCCTGGAAAGCTGATCAATAAGACCCATTGCCTTCAGGCCGGTAGCTGGGTCGAGATTGGCAAGTGGCTCATCAAAGAGCAGAACCTCCACATCATCCACCAATACACCGGCAAGTGACACCCGCTGTTTCTGGCCTCCTGAAATTTCCTGTGGACTCTGCTGCAAGAAATCCTGCATCCCCACAATCCCAGCCATTTTGGACACCAGATTTTCCATTTTCTTACGGTCCATACACTGGTTTTCCAAGGAAAATGCAATATCCTCAGCGACAGTCAATCCAACAAATTGGGCATCAGTATCCTGAAGCACCGTGCCCACCTTCTTGTTCACTGCATAGATGTCTCCATCCTCAAGATTCATCGAACAGATGGATGCAGTTCCCACAATGACACCACTGAAGGCGTGGGGAATGAGCGCATTGATGCAGTACCCCAGGGTACTTTTACCACTGCCAGAAGGCCCCACGATCAAGACTTTCTCTCCCTCACTAATGGTGAGGTTGATATGCTTAAGCGTGGGTTCCGTCTGACCTTGGTATGTAAAACTGAAATCCTTGAAAACAATCTGAGGTGCTTGCATGTACCAGACTGCAGAACAAGCTGCAGTTATTCTCCTTTAGGCTTCTTCGTCCCTGGCAAGTCCTTCTCTGCTCTTGTTGCGTTTCACAACCAACAGCAGTAAGAGAGTACCAAGTATGGCGATGACAACCGTATTGGAGAAGGCAATGATCAACTGCTGGGTGATAACCTTGTCCATCGGCTCAGCGAAGAAGAGGAAATCAAGTAGTGCGCTGATCATGTAGCCGATGAAATTTCCCAGGAAAGCGAGCAGGATGAACAAACCGATTGAGGAACGGGGAAGATCTCCTTTTTCAACACAGTTCTTGCTCATAGCAGGAAACAATCCGATCGCAATTCCCACTATGCCACTACCAAGCATCCACGTAGGCCAAACACCCCATCCTGCAAACAGGTCGGTCAGCCAGTGACCGAGGAATCCTACCAAGAAACCAACGATTGGTCCAAAGACAGCTGCAAACAAGGCAAGAATAGCCATGGCAGGCTTGATGGTGGTGTTGGCGAAGACCGGGATACTTACCAGTCCCCCCACTCCATAGAGAGCTGCACCGATGGCAATGATCACAACAATGCGTACCGGTTGCATTCCTTTGTTCTGTTCCATATTTGTTACCTCCTTACGGGCAATTACCAATCATTCTATCACCGAAAAACTGATTTTCCACCCCTCACCTGTACCAATTCCGTAGGTTGTAGCAAAATTCCCCTGATTCAGGGCAACTGCAAGATTGAGGAGACTGTTGATGTAGATAAGAGGCTCACCCTTCCCCACTTCTGTGAAGGATTTGCAGATGGGAAGCTTGTATCCATAGACGATACGGCCATTGTAGGAGATGGTTGTCTGCAGCATATCCCCATTGCCCAGAGAAAGCTCATCCAAAAAGTCAGCACTGATATTGGTCCAGAGAGAACCATAGCGGGCATCGAGGATATCCACCGAACCTACCAATGAGGACCCTTCAATTCTGGAACGTTCCATTTTCAGTTTGACGGTTTTTGGAACCAATGGACCAATTTCTTCGTAGTCCAGATCACCAGAGGCCAAACGTGCCCCGGTATATGCATATACATCTCTTCCATGGAATGTGTGGCTTTTCTGGCTGCCTGAGAGACGATGGGTATCAACATTGATCATCCTCACCTCCAGAATCCCGATGTTGTCTGCTACATGGGTCAGCGTTCCGTTGTCAGGGGTGACGATCAGATGCCCACTCTCACTCAAGGCGACAACGCTTTTTCGGTCCGATCCTACCCCAGGATCGACCACACAGACAAAGACTGTGCCCTTGGCCCAATAGGGAAGTGCTTGTACCAGTCGGTAGGAGGCCTCCCAGATGTTGAATTGAGGAATTTCATGGGTAAGATCCTCCAATCTTAGGAGATTGGACACCCCGTTGGCCACCCCATGCATGGCACTTACTGCTCCGTCTGACATGCCGAAATCACTGAGAAATACGACTGTCTTCCGCTCCTTCCAAGCCTGTAAGGCTACCAAGCTATCGCGCAGTTTCCTTTTCATGCTGTCTCTCCTGCTTCTCTCGCATTTGGCGGTCAAAAATCATTGCATACCTGATCAACAGTACAGATAGTACCATCAAGACCAATGCTAGCATGACCACAAGGATAACAGAAGGCTTGTAGGCAATTGCAAGCAAAGAAAAGCCTACAAACAGGGAGAGAATGAGAACAATAATGGAGGGAGTAAGCCTACCCTGTTTCATCAGTCCAAGAACTCCTTGATGATCTCCAGGAACTCATCATAGGTCTCGGCTATCTGCAGATGGGGATACTGCTCCAGTATGTTCTTGGGGGCACGGAACAAGCAACCACCATCCGCTTCCTGGATCATGGTAAGGTCGTTGTAGGAATCTCCAGCCGCAAAGGTACGGTAGTTGAGGGCCTTCAACGCTTGGATGGCTTTCTTCTTGCCGTCATGTAGGCGCATTCTGTGTCGGATGATGCGGTTATCCTCATCAACTTCCAGGCTATTACACCAGATGGTAGGCCAATTGAGCTGACGCATGAGAGGATTGGCAAACTCGCTGAACGTATCGCTGAGAATAACAACCTGGGTCATCGATCGCAGTGAATCGAGAAAAGAGAGTGCACCTTCCATGGGACCCATCTGGGCGATGACATCCTGGATATCCTTCAGCTTCAGGTTATGTTCCTCAAGAATTTTGATCCGTCCAGCCATTAGCTTGTCATAATCCGGCTCATCGCGGGTGGTAATCTTCAGCTCCTCGATACCTGTTCGCTCTGCTACGTTGATCCAAATCTCCGGAACCAAGACCCCTTCCATATCAAGACACACAATATCCATCCGCTACCTCCCAGATTGTACCACCTAGTATTACCGAGGGAGGGCCCCCGATGCAAGAGGGAGAAGGAATCCAAGCATGGCAGCAGTCTCAGTGAGCACCTCCACAGCACCCAATACATCACCGGTTACTCCTCCCAGTCGCTTTTTGCTGACCAGCATCAGGAAGAAACAAACGAGGAGTGTAGCAAGGAATGAAGATACAGCATTCAGTGCATACTCACTCGAAAAAATAAACAATAGGGCTAGAGCGATAAGGACCTGCAGGAGAGGGAGGACAAGATGGTAAGGTTTTGCTGCACGTACCAGGCGGGAGGCTGTCCCCTCTCCTTCCCTTGCATAGTTCATCAAGGAGGCTGCTATGACCTGGTTCAGTCTGCCTAGAACCGGTACCAGCATCAATGCCAAAGGAATATCGGCAAGTTGCTGCAAGGCAGCGTATTGTATCAAGAGCACACAGAACAGGGTGATCAGGGCGAAGGCTCCGCTGTGGCTGTCCTTCATGATGGCCAAGCTACGTTCCTTGTCCCATCCACCTCCAAGCCCATCTGCAAAGTCACAGAGTCCATCGAGGTGGAAACCCCTTGAAAGGTAAGCAGAGAGTGCAATAATGAGCGCTGAGCGAATCTGGGGTGAAAAAGGAAGCAGGGAGGTTGCTACAAAAAAAAGACCAAAGAGAGACCCGACAAGAGGAAACCAGAACAAGATTCGTTGTTCCTTCTCCAAGGCCCGGTAAGGAAGCGGAAAACGAGTGAGGGTACGCAGGGCTCCTCCAAGACCGAGTGTAATCACAGGATCTTTCCCTTAAGGGCAAGGGGAAGGCCTGCAACCATCAAAATTACATTTGTGGAAATCTCTGCTAGGTCCTGGTTCATCCATCCACTCAAGTCCCTGAAGGAGCGACTCTCTGCATCTGCAGGAATAAGCCCAAGACCTGTTTCATTGGTTATAAGGAGAATTTCACAAGGGGGATGCTTGAGAACCTCATAGAGAGCATCTTCCTCAGGGAATCTTTTCTCAGGGATTCCTTTATGATGAAGGAGGTTTCCCAACCAAACAGTAAGACAGTCAACAATACAGACCTCGACTGATGGAGGGAGATCCTGTATGGCCTTTGCAAGGTTAAGGGGTTCCTCAACGGTAATGAATCGATCAGCGCGATCCCTCTGGTGGGCTGCAATCCGTGCCTTCATCTCCTCATCAATCGGTTCGGCGGTGGCAATATAGGCGCGTGACTGGGTACCGTCACATACTCCCAAGGCATAGTCCTGGGCATAGGAACTCTTTCCGCTTCGGCCTCCCCCGATAACCAGCGTAACCCCACTCTTGATCTTTGTGTGGATTCTCATGGACCCAGCGGTGGAGACCATCGTGCCTTTTGCCGGCCGCAGCGGATATCCCTTTACGAGAGTCTTCTTCATATCAATGGTTGCCATATCTACCTCCCCAGTCTTTTCCCATCATATCATGGCTTTTCTCCAAGAGGGAGAGGGAAGCGTCCAACTCTGCCTCAGAAAAAACCTCCAAGGTAAGCACCCTCTCTCTGTTGTCTTTATTGGTTTGCTTCAAGAAGGCAGAGAGGAACTGGCTTATCTGGGCTGGGTCTCCCTTATCCAGACCCAGATGATCCTTATCGTCATGAACGCCATGAAGGTGTGCAATGCGGGTTCTCGGCAAGAGTAAGTCAAGATTATCCTGCATGGGGTACCCCATCAGCCAGACATGCCCGATATCGAGCGTAACAGAGAGGTCATAGCGCTCCACCAGAGGATACACATGCGAGAATGGATAGCTCAAGGTCTCAACACAAAACATCCTTCTCATAGCCTCATACTTTGACACCATCATCTCAAGACTCATATCAAGGCATGTTGTCCAGCGCTCAATATCCTCGGATGGCACCGGTCCATAGGACTCTGGGGTGAGGTGCAATACATAACCGAAGGGATCAAGAGGCTCAGTAAGGGAGATGATCCTCTCAACGGTTCGCATGAATCTCATTCTTTCATCCAGATTGGCTGAACCGGGATAGATATCCAAGGGGAAATGCACGGTGTAGCTTAAATCGTGTGATTCACCCAATCGTGAAAGTTCCCTGATGGTCTTCTCATCAGGTAGATTGCTCATTTCTTCACTTTCAAAGAGTACCAGTTCAATATCATCCACCTTGTCGGCAAGATACCGTACATTTGGCAGGATATCATCTGGGATGATGTAGCTTGTTGTTCCAATTCGCATAGGTTTCATACCAACCCCATTGATTGCAACAGCTTCGTGCTATCAGTTACCTGCGCATCAGAGAAGCTGGTCATATCGGTAAGCAAATGGCTTGCCAGACGTACCAAGGGCCAGGCCGCCAATGCACCGGTCCCCTCCCCGAGTTGCATCTGTAGGTCCAAGAGAGGCTGGCCACAACCAAGAGATTCCAGCATTCTTCTATGTCCCTGCATTCCTGACTGATGGCAGGGGATGAGATACTCTTGAAAGTGCTTGTCCATGGCATTCGCTACCAAGGCAGCACTGGTTACGACAAAGCCATCAAGAAGTATGGGCAAAGAGGCCTCTGCAGCTTCCAGCATTCCACCACAGATGGCAGCTATTTCATACCCTCCAAGATTACAGAGCACAGTAAGTGGATCCCTTTCTGGGTGGAGGGCCAAGGCATGTTCAATAACTGCGATCTTATGCTCTAGTTCGGCGTCACTAAGACCAGATCCTTTTCCTGTTATCGCCGAGACTGGAAGATTGGTAAGGGCAGCGGCTACAGCCGAGGCACTGGTGGTATTCCCCACCCCCATCTCTCCAAATGCAATAGCATGGGCCCCTTCTCCAATTGCATAGCGAACCCGTTCTCTGCCTGCTTCCATTGCCTGAAGGCATTGCTCACGTTTCATTGCAGGACCTTGTAAGAAATTTCTTGTCCCATAATCAATTTTGCAATCGACTACAGCTTCATGTTCAGAAAATGAATGGTTCACCCCAACATCGATTACCGAAATTGTTGCATGGTTCAAGGAAGCGAAGAGACTGCACGCACCGCCACCGGAGGCAAAATTGCAACACTGTTGGTAGGTGATCTGCTGAGGGCTATGGGTTACCCCCTCCTCCACCACCCCATGGTCGGCTGCAAACAGCAAGAGAGAAAGGGAGTCAAGGGGGCCCTCCTTGATAAGCGCCAGCTTGAGCGCAAGGGATCCAAGCCTTCCGAGACTGTTTGGGGGCATTGCCTTTGCAAGCAACTGGGTTTCATACACAGCTTGCCGGCTGAAGTCGATTGCTTTGATTGACATGAGCTCATTGTAGAGGAGGAAGCTCTGGCGTTACAAGGCAGAAACCGATACAATGCGTCTATGAATCAGGCACTGTATCTCTTCCTCGACATGATGACCGGTATGATCATCTCCATCATGGTGGTCTCTAACACCCTCCTGGGGCAGGCTACCACCATGGGTGTCTCATTAATTGTCAATCATCTGATCGGATTGGTCATACTCTCCCTTATCCTGCTCCTTGGCAGGAAGAGGCCAGCCATCAATGGTCCAGGAAGAAGAGTCCCCTGGTATCTCATGTTCAATGGCCTGTTCGGCCTCGCCATCCTGAACCTGAACTACACGACCGTCGTTCATACCGGAGCATCGCTTGCGATGGCTTCCACCGTATTCGGACAGAGTTTCTGTTCACTGGTGTTCGACCTCACTGGTTGGATGGGAATGCAAAAGCGCAGTCTTAACCGAACAAAGATTTTCAGCTTAAGTGTCAGTGCAATAGGAATCATCATCATGGCCAGCGGAGGTACAGCAAACTTTGCTTTCCTGTATGTTATGCTAGGCATCCTTGCAGGCGCACTTACCATGACACAGATGGTACTCAACAGTACACTTGCACTCTATGAGGGGCCTATACGTGCCTCACATAGGAATTTCATCGGCGGACTGTTGGCAGGCTTGGTCTTCTATTTCCTTTTCCAGAAGGAGGCAACAATCGTTGGGATTCAAACCATACCCCAGATCCCGCTGCTGCTTGTTTTTGGTGGAGGAATACTGGCAGTTTTTGTTGTGGTAAGTACCAGTTATGTCATCGTGAAGATTCCTGCTGTTTACTCTGCACTCCTGCTTTCATCTGCCCAGATCCTGATGAGCCTACTGATCGATTACCTCTTCTTTGATAGTTTCAGCCTACCGCTTCTCATAGGAGCACTCTTGATGCTGCTGGGTATGGCAGGGAATCTGGCTGCTGATAGGAAACCTAGGCCTTAGCTATCCGATAGGTACCTTCTGTTTCCTCAACAAATCCCTCTTTTTCCAACTGCCCAAGACAGTACAGTACGCGCTCCTCTTCAAAGTGGGAGAGCAATTTGGTGACCTGTTCCTGGTCTTTTGCACCGGTATCAGAGAGCAGGTGGATCAACTGTCCACGAATCTGTCGGTTGGAGTTCTCGAATTTTGCCTGTTTTGTATAGTGAGCACTCCTCACATTGGCATTGGGAAGAAGATGTTTAAGCAAGACACCGAAATCCATCAGTGCGTAGTACCACGCCTTTGGGTCCTCAACCAGCTGCACTAAACGAGCAAGCAACAATTCCAACTCCTTGTCCTTCACGCCTTCCTGGTCAGGAAAAAAGCAATGAAGCAGGACCCTGCGTATGTTCGTCTCAAGATAGATGGTTTTCTCATGGTAACTGAATGCGCCAATGGCAGCTGCTGTAGCTTTCCCCACCCCAGGCAAGGAGAGCAGTTCAGCCTGCTGCTTGGGTAGGTTCCAATCCCACTTTTCACATGCAATGGCACTCTTACGGAGATTCAGAGCCCTGCGGTTATAGCCCAATCCCTTCCAGTGGTACAGCAACTCATCCAGCTCCACCCCAGCCAAGTCCTTGATTGTGGGCCACAGGGAGAGAAACAACTCATACTTGGGAATGACGCGACTGGTTTGGGTCTGTTGCAGCATTACCTCGGAAAGCAGGATCCGATAGGGGTCACTGGTCTCTCTCCAGACAAACGCTCTCCCATGGTTTTCATAAAAGCCAAGGATTGTCTGTGCAAATGCTTCATACCCTTCTTGACTCTGGCTGAAAGGTAAATTCAGATAGTGTGCTGCTTCTTCAGTTGAAAGTGTAGGAAAATCAATCATTTCTTGTCGCCGAAATTCTCCGGAAGAACGAAGTCACCCCTGTGGTAGTTCTCATGGGCTTCCTTCTCCTGTGCTTCATTGATGTGCTCAGCGGTTGGATGCTCTCCCCTTTTGAGCTTATCCTGCTTTCGCAGATAACGCTCCAACGCTTTCTGCTTTGCCGTCTCCCGCTGATAGCTCTTACCACTGCTTATCAGGATGGCAATCGGTCTGAGACTCTTGATATTTGCACAGAGAATCTGCAACACACTGGTCAGGGGTACAGAGATAAACATTCCGGGAAGTCCCCAGATGAAGCCCCAGAGCGAAAGCGAGACAAGAATTACAAAGGGCGACAGATTGAGTTGCCCTCCTTGCAGGCGAGGGTCAATGATGTTCCCCAGGATCATCTGGGTGCTTATTGCAAGAATTGCCACGTAAAAGACATTGGTCCAATCAGGTGCAAACTGGATCAAGGACATAAAGATGACAATGGTTGTCACGATGACTGACCCAATGGAAGGAATGAAGTTGAATATGAATGCCAGGACTCCCCAGAGAATGGGAAGATCGAGCCCAGTGACCACTGCGGTGAGAAAGAAAAGTGCACCAGTACATAAGCTGATCACCACTTTCAGCAACAGGTACTTGGAGGTCTGGCGGGTAATGCGTTCAAACATGACCGCAACTTTCATACCCTTGCTTCTAGGAATGGCTGCCAGCAACTTGGGAATCACACTCTGCCGTTCCAGCAACAGGAAAAGCACAAAAATATAGACCAACAGCGCAACCTTGGTAATCGAGAGGAACTTGTTGCTGATGGAGGTCAGGCTGCTGATGGCAATATTCGACCAGTTCACGGGCAGTATAGATAAGAAGGAAGCCCCTTCAGGGAGATCAATGAAGGAACTTGCCCTGCTGGTGAGCAGTCGGTCCAGTGAGACCACTTTCTCTACATAGAAGGGTACCAGATCAACCAAGGTGTCGACTGTGATGATTATGAACCAGCCTGTAGCAAGAAACAGGAAAAGCAACAGGGCCATAACGAAGATGACTGAGATGATTTTAGGTACGTGGAGTCTATCGAGCCTACGAAGTAATGGGCTGAATAACAGATAACAGAAAAACGAAAGAACGAGAGGAATCATTACATCTTTCGACATCTTTAGAGCAGCAAACACTGCCAATGTTACAATGACTCCAAGGAATATTTGGATGTACTTATTTCCTGAGAACGGTTTTTCTGTCATAGGACAACTATAGACTAGCTTGGAAAAACCTGCAATATCTGTTATTACTGGTTCTATGGACCAACAAACCAATTTGGATAGGATTCAGATCGTACTGGTTGATACACAGGATGGAGCCAATATTGGCTCAACCTGTCGAGCCATGAAGACCATGGGCATTACCCATTTGGTCTTGGTGAGTGATCGTGAATACGATGAGAACCGTGTAAGAACGCTTGCATTACATGCCAGCGATGTCTGGGAGCAAGCGAAACGATTCTCTTCACTCAAGGAGGCACTTTCAGGAAGTGTGCTCAGTGTTGCTGCTACAAGAAGAAGAGGAAAGTTTCGTAAGCATAGTTCGCTCAACCCCACCCAATTGGCTGAGGTGATACAGAAGACCGGTGACGGTCTTATCTCAATCGTCTTCGGACGAGAGTCCGACGGACTTACTGATGATGAGGTGGCAATGTGCAGTCAGGTGGTAACCATACCAACCAGCGACCAGTTTCCCTCTCTTAATCTATCTCAAGCGGTCCAAATCATCACCTACTGTCTTTACGATACCATCAAGACATACCCTGAGGGGGCAAACCCGGTAACCCAAGGCCGTTGTGAGGAGGCAGCTCTTAAAGCGTGTGATGCACTCGATGAGATCGGGTACTTCAAACTAGGCCAGGAGAAACTCTGGACCTTCCGCTTCCTTCGCGATGTATTTGTACGCTCTGCTCTCACTGAAAGTGAAATACAGAAGATGGAAAAGGTCTTTGTGAAATCTGCCAGGATCAAGGCCCATAAGAACAAGGAGCAAGATGACTGATTCTTTTTTCGACCCAATGCCTCGGGTGGTAGCCCACCGAGGGGATAGTGCACACTTCCCAGAGAACACACTCAGTGCCTTCCTGAGTGCATGTACATTGGGTGTTGATGTCATCGAGACCGATGTACATCTGAGTAAGGACAGACAGCTTGTCATCTGGCATGATGAGACCTTGGACCGCAATACCGATGGTTCCGGCCGGGTAGAAGATCATACCCTATCTGAACTGAAAACCTACGATGCAGGATATACCTTCACTCCAGACAACGGAAAAACATTTCCCTTCAGGGGAAAAGGGGTGCAACTGTGTACATTGAGAGAGGCCTTGGAGGCGTGTCCAAGCCAGCGATTCAATATTGACCTAAAAAGCAAGGATCCAGCTATCGTCGACACATTCATCGAAGTGATCCACTCAGTGCAGGCCACAAAGCGAATCGTTGCTGCTTCTTTTCACCTCTCAAACCTCAAACTACTGAGGAAAAAAGCTCCCGATATACTGACAAGTGTTACCACCCTTGAGGTGGTACCCCTCTTGGCACTCCAGAAGCTCCACTTACTCTCTGGGAAAAAGCACTCTATTATTTTCCAGGTTCCCACCCGTCAGTGGGGCATCGAGGTGGTCACTCCTTCTTTTGTAAAAACCATGCATAACAGGGGAAGCATCATTCAAGTCTGGACCATCAATGAAGAATCTGAAATGAAGCGTCTCTACCAGATGGGGGTAGATTCTGTAATGACCGATAAACCAGCTTTAGCCATCAAGGTTGCTTCAGAGCTGGGACTACGATAAGCAAGCAAAAAAACAACAATAAAGAGAGGTATATTTTGGAAGCTTCCAAAGTCTACTACACAAACTTACGCTGCGAAAATGGAGACTCCCGCTTACATAAGCTCACCAGGCTGATCAAGCGAGCAGGAATTGAGACCATCGACTTCAAGAACAAGTTCACTGCCATCAAGATTCATTTCGGTGAACCGGGCAATTTGGCTTTCTTGAGACCAAACTATGCCGCCACAGTGGTTGATCTGGTCAAGGAGTTGGGAGGAAGGCCATTCCTTACCGATTGCAACACCCTCTATGTAGGGGGAAGAAAGCATGCACTTGATCATATGGAGAGTGCCTATAAAAACGGGTTTATGCCCTATGCTACCGGGTGCCATATCATCATTGGTGATGGACTGAAGGGAACAGATGAGACATTGGTCCCCGTTCCTGGAGGGGAGTATGTCAAGGAAGCAAAGGTAGGACGTGCCTTGATGGACGCCGATATCCTTATCAGCCTAGCCCACTTCAAGGGTCATGAGGCCACCGGTTTTGGTGGTGCCCTCAAGAATATCGGAATGGGCGGAGGTTCCCGTGCAGGGAAGATGGAGATGCACTGTGATGGAAAACCACAGGTTGACCAGAGTCTTTGCATCGGTTGTGGTGCCTGTATCGATATCTGTGCCCACGATGCTCCGCACATCACCGATGGCCTTTCTTGGATAGACCAGGACAAGTGTGTTGGTTGTGGACGTTGTATTGCGGTCTGCCCCACTGATGCAATCTCAAACAATGACAGTAGCTCCAATGACAAGTTGAACTGCAAGATTGCTGAGTACACCCATGCAATCTGTCATGGTAGACCAACCTTTCATATCAACATCGTCATTGAGGTCTCACCGAATTGTGACTGCCATGGAGAAAATGACCTGGCCATTGTACAGGATGTAGGCTTTTTCGCATCCTTTGACCCTATTGCACTGGATAAGGCCTGTGCGGATGCAGTGAACAAGCAACCGTTCATTCCTTCCTCTGCCCTTGGCGAGAGAGAGCACTGTCATCATGACCACTTCACAGACACCCACCCTACCACTAGCTGGAAAGTAGCCCTGGAGCATGGGGAGAGACTGGGATTGGGAAATATGGAGTATGAATTGTTTGAGGTGAAGTAACCATAAAAAGAAGCTAGGTATTCAGGCTGAGTCTATATCTCGGCTTGTTTTTTTAAAAACTATTCTTGCGGTACTTTTCTTGAAATGGGTGCATGAATCCAATTTAGGAATTAAAATGAATCATCAGAGGATGGTCCGGATAATCAATCATGGAAATCTTCACTGTATATGTTGGTGGCTATGCAACGAAAAACCGTGCTCTCAATACCATGAAATTCCTGAATATCGGAGCAAAGGTCCTCATCCTTATCGGTGATATAGTCACACTTTCTGGAAGCAATATATCTATAGAGACTGAAATTGGCATGACAGTTTTTGCCAGTACCCCCTCTATCAGATATTAATTAGCTTTCTAAGTTATTCTGCTAGTATCTCAATGGATAATTCGTATCATGATATTTCCTTCTTCAGAATTAGAAAAAGTATATGATTAGCAGACTTTCTAAAAACCCATTTCATATGCAATTTGTGCATAAATAGGATACTTTTTACATATATGCAATAACAAATCGCTCATAACTATGGTATACTATGACTATCTGTATATATTTATCACTATTAATGGAGAAACCAATGAAAAAACGTATTGCATTAATCTTAGCCGTTTTGATACTTGCGACTATTCAGTTGTTTGCTCAAACCAACAAAATGTCCTTTGGAGGATTTTATTCCTTTGAAACAATTGACTCAATTACTATTGATAGTACTGAGACCGCTACTGATGCGAAAGCAAACACTCTTGGTGGCTATATAAAAGGAACATCCTTCTTTTCTCCAACAAGTTCATTAGGTATCAACTATATGGCGAGGTTTGGGAAAGTCACTTCAATGGAAATAAGCGGAACCTCTGTCGATACATCTGAGGAACCCCTAGGATGGGATTTCATGCTTGGCTTAGCTATCCAACAACCATTGGATATGGATTCCTTCATTGAATTTGGGGGAGGTATGGTAATGAGCCTTGATTCCGAAACCGATAACTCTGGATCTATTCCAGTAGAAACTACAATTACTTTGTTTTCACTATCATTATTGGCTGAGATAAACTACGCTTTGGATCCAACTACATTTTTAAATATTGGTGTTCAAGGTCTCATTCCTCTCTTTGGAACGATTGAAGGTAGTGGTGGGGGTATTACAATGTCCTATGATTATTCAATTGACGGCTTCACCTTGGCACCCTATGTAGGAATCTCGTTAGCTTACTGATTAGGAAACACTCTAACACAGGCCCGATACCTTCATGGTTTCGGGCCTGTTTTCTTGGTTCACTCGATCTTCTTTACGAGAGCATATTCTCTACTGAAAGATTATCACCCTCAATATCCTTGAAGTACTTGTAGGTATTCAGCTTCAATTCCCCACAGGCTGCTTCATCACAGACGAGTACTGCCTTCGGGTGTAGTTGGAGAGCACTACAGGTCCAGTTCTGGCTTACACCACCCTCAATGGTTGCCTGCAAGGCACGTGCCTTTGCATGACCATTCACCAGGATGATGACTTCCTTGCTGTCTGTTACGGTCTTCACCCCAACGGTAAGAGCTTGGGATGGTACCTTGTTCATGTCGTTGTCGAAGAATCTGCTGTTCATCACCTTGGTATCGTAGGTGAGTGATTTGATCCTGGTCTTGCTGGAGAGGGAAGAGAATGGCTCGTTGAATGCAATATGACCATCAGAACCTATGCCCCCCAGAAAAAGCTCAATCCCGCCGAATGCAGCGATTGCATCCTCGTAGGCAGCACACTCTGCCTCCAGATCTTTTGCATTTCCGTCAAGGATGTGGACATTCTCTTTCTTGATGTCGATATGGTTGAAGAAGTTTTTCCACATGAATGTGTAGTAACTCTGCTCATGGTCTTTTGGAAGACCAACATATTCGTCCATGTTGAAGGTGACGACGTTGGCAAATGAGACATACCCTTCCCTATTCAGCCTGATCAACTCAGCATACGTTCCAAGCGGAGAAGATCCGGTTGGCAGTCCCAGTACGAAAGGACGGTTCTCATTTGGTTCGAACTCCCTGATCCTGCTTGCAATATACCGAGCAGCCCAGAGAGAAAGATTTTCATAATCGTTTTGGATGATGACTCGCATTGTGCTCTCCTTGTCTCTCCATCATAAACGGAAAGACAGTATGAGACAACTATCAGAAGGCTTCCTTGATGATTCCCCCGGCGAGGATTCTCTCCCCATCATAGAGAACCAGTGATTGTCCAACAGTAGCAGCCTTTACAGAGTCCGAGAACACAGCTGTAATGGTACCATCATCATTCATGTGGGCTCTGGCTTCTGTGGGATACCCAGTGGAGCGGATTTTGGCCTGCACCTCCACTTCTCCCTCCAATGAAGGCTTGCTGCTCCACACAACGTCATCAGCTGTTACGGTACTTTGCAGAGTCTCCTCTACATAGCCGACTACCACTTCATTTTTTTGTGCGTCAAGCTGCAATACATAGAGTGGCCGTTCAGCCGCTATACCCAACCCCTTTCTCTGTCCAATGGTGTAGTGCCAGATACCGTCATGGGTTCCAAGAATCTTTCCATCCTGGGTGACAATATTTCCCCGCTTGTTCTCCACTTCCAGAAGATCGGTATAATCCCCATCATAGAAATCCTGACTCTCTTCCTGGTAGACCTTATGGAATCCCTGTTCCACATCAATAGTGCGTGCTTCTTCCTTGGTCATGGAACCAAGGGGAAACAGTGTAGCGGCAAGTTGAGCTTGGCTGAGACGATAGAGGAAGTAAGACTGATCTTTCTTAAGATCAACAGCCCTGGTTATCGCATAGCGACCGTTTTCTTCTGTAATGCGGGCATAGTGTCCGGTGGCAAACTTGTCAAATACAAGGCCGCTCTCCCTGGCATAATCCACCATGGCTCCGAACTTGATCTTGGCATTGCACCATACACAGGGGTTCGGTGTACGCCCATCCATGTATTCGTCTTTGAAGTTTGCAAGCACCACTTCCTCAAATTGATCACTCAACTCAAGCACATGATGCTCTATACCTATCTTCTCACAGATTCGCTTGATCGCCTTGATATCTTCGCTCTTGTCGGGAGCGAAACAACTGGTTGAACCGAGGGGACGAGCCAAGTGGGCACGTTTGTTCCAGATGGTCATAGTGACCCCTGTAACCTCATGTCCCTGCTGCTTCAGCAGATATGCTGCAACGGAAGAATCTATTCCTCCACTCATTCCTACCAGTACCTTCATCGTCCCTCCGAAAATTAATCAGACCATATAATAGAACGAAACCGCCCTGGAATCCAAGGCGGTTTCTTCAAGCGAGAGTGACGGGACTCGAACCCGCGATCTACGGCGTGACAGGCCGTCGCGATAACCAGCTTCGCTACACCCTCATAGCAAGAGTGAAACTACACTATCCCTGTATTTTTGTCAACATAGCTAAAAAAGATTTTCCCATTTTTCGCCATGGTTCCGCAGCGAGTAAAAGAAGCCAGTAGGGCGTAATTTTTTAACGATAAGAAATTGCGTCATTTTTTTACACTTTTTCATTGACTTTATATCGTAGTATATTGTAGGATAATGGTAGGGTTCTGGAGGTCATATG